>CAZWFX010000159.1:0-2526 GCA_964633425.1 uncultured Candidatus Saccharibacteria bacterium | reverse complement strand
TGGAGAAGCCAAGACCTACAGAGCTCCAGAAGTTCGCGGAGGTGGTGGAGAACGCGAGGCCGTTTGCTGCGAATGCGGAGGCAGAGGTGGTGGAGAAGAAGAAGCCTTTGTTGTAGGTCGTGAGATCTGCGAGGGTCGAGGTGGTGGAGTATGCAAGACCGAGGGATGCGAAGTAGGCAGCGGAGGTGGTGGAGAACGTGCCGTCATTGCCTACACAGGTGCCGTTCACTGCGAAGCAGCCGGCGGCGATGCTGAAGCCGTTTGCAGAGGTGGTGGTACCGACGAGTGTGAGTGCACCGATGGTGGATGAGCCGACGGTCGCGGTGTTGGAGAAGAGGCTGGTGGAGCTTGCAGTTGTAGCGAAGAGTGCGGTGTTGGTGGCGAAGGTGATGTTGCCGAAGACCGAGGCGAACTTGGTCGAGGTGGCGTTGAGGGCGAAGGCGTTTGTGGAGGATGCGAGGGTCGCGAAGAAGTTGGTCGAGGTGGCGCTGCCCAGGATTACCGGCTGTGTGAGTTGGTATGCAACCGATGTCGTGGAGTGGCCGAGACCGAGCGATGACCAGTAGTTGGATGATGTGGTCGAGAATCCGAGGCCCACAGAGCTCCAGTAGTTCGCGGATGTCGTGGAGTATGCACGACCCGTCGATGCCCAGAAGTCGGAGGACGTGGTGGAGAACGCATTGCCCGTGTTCTGGCTCAGGAAGTAGTTGGCGGAGGTCGTGGAGAATCCGGTCGAGGTGGTGGAGTTGAGGAAGTAGTTTGCGGAGGTGGTGCTGAAGCCAAGACCAACAGAGCTCCAGAAGTTCGCGGAGGTGGTGGAGAACGCGAGGCCGTTGGATGCAAAGAATGATGCGGAGCTCGTGGAGAAGAAGTTGTTCTGCGTCTTCCAGTAGTCGGTCGATGTGGTTGAGAACGCAAGACCGAGTGACGAGAAGTACGAAGCTGATGTGGTAGAGAACGTGCCGTCTCCCGCACTTAGGCACGTACCGTTTACAGCGAAGCAGCCGGCTGTGATGTTTACACCGTTTGCGATCGTGGTTGAACCGGTATTCGAGACGGTGAAGAGCGTGGTTGTTGCGGTTCCTGTAGTTGACGAGATGTTGAAGAGCGATGTGTTTGTATCCCCACGGTTTGCGAAGATGGAAAGCTTTGCGTTCGGGGTCGAGGTACCAACGCCGACATTACCGACAAGGTTTGCAAGTACGATATTACCCACGAGCCCGCCGCCGAGTCCTGCCGCTCCACCATTGAGTGTGACCGATCCTCCATTGCCTGTGGAGTTCAGACTTGGACCACCATTTCCTCCGGTGAAAGAGAAGCCTCCGCCTGTCCCGGTTGATGTGGCATTACCTCCGATGAAGACGAATCCGCCTCCTGAGCCCGTTGACGATGCCGAACCAGCAGTAAAGTTAAAGCTACCGCCGCCAAATCCGCCCGAACCAGTCGTGAGATTAATACCACCCGCATTGAACGCTGCGTTTCCGGAAGTGATGTTTATATTTCCCCCGTTAGAACTATTCGGTCCGGAACCGGCATTAATGGTGACTCCGCCTGCAGTCGAACCAGTTCCGGTAATAGATCCCGCGTTAAGAGTGATCGCACCGCCCGCTCCGAGTCCGGTAGCACCGGCGATGGTGACGCCTCCCGCGGCCCCGCCCGAATTTCCTGCGCCGCCAGCGAGCGTTATCGATCCACCGGCATATCCACCCGTGTTTATGCCACTCCCCGCGTTGAGATTGATTGCACCTCCGACTCCGGAATTTCCCGGCGCTCCCCCATTGAGGCTAATCGCACCGCCTGCACCGGAAGTTGATCCTGTGCCACCGAAGACTGCAAATGCGGTCGGCGCAGCCGATCCAGCAACATTGGTAGACGATCCGACAATAGAGAGCATCGCGAATGGTGTCGAGGTTCCAATACCGACAAAGTTGCCAAAGTATGCGTTTAGCGTGGTTGTGGCTCCTCCGTTTACCGTCAGACCACCGGTCGAGCTACCGTTCCCTATCGTAGAAGATGCATAAGCGGTGAAGCCGCCGGTGAGTGCCGGAGTTTGTGTGAGCTGGTATGCGACCGATGTCGTGGAGTGGCCGAGGCCTACAGAGCTCCAGAAGTTCGCGGAGGTGGTGGAGAACGCAAGACCGTTTGCTGCAAAGGCAGATGCAGAGGTTGTCGAGAAGAAGTTGTTCTGCGTCTTCCAGTAGTCGGTCGATGTGGTCGAGAATCCAAGACCAACAGAGCTCCAGTAATTATTTGATGTTGTCGAGAACGCGAGGCCGTTTGCTGCAAAGGCGGAGGCTGATGTCGTGGAGAAGAAGAAGCCTTTGTTGTAGGTCGTGAGATCTGCGAGGGTCGAGGTGGTGGAGTATGCAAGACCGAGGGATGCGAAGTAGGCAGCGGAGGTTGTAGAGAATCCGGTGAGGCTCTTGGTGGTGAGCCAGTAGTCAGAGGATGTGGTGGAGAATGCGAGACCATTTGCAGCGAATGCTGAGGCAGATGTTGTCGAGAAGAAGTAGCCCTTGTCGAAGA
>CAZWFX010000158.1:0-2565 GCA_964633425.1 uncultured Candidatus Saccharibacteria bacterium | reverse complement strand
AGGTCATCCGGCAACGGCTTCTCGACCGGCTCTCGTTTCCGCTCGGCGGAGGCAACGACGCGCAGACGAAGGCATGGGCGGAAGAGGCTTCGGCCGCGGTCGAGAAGGCGTACGTCTACCCGGGTCTGCGTGGCGCTGGGAGCGAGGACATCGCGGTTACGACAGCCGGTAGCGACCGAACGCTCTCCGACACGAACGTGGCCATCGTCAACGGCTACGTACTCGCGCAAATCCCGGGCGGCTGCATCGACGTCAATACGACCAGCGTGACGCCTGTCTACGTGGACGTCGTGCTGTACATGACGCTCCCGGCTCCACAGAACGCGGGCGGCGCGGGCGGTGGCTGGCGCGACAACTCACCATTCCCGAGCGGGACGTTCACGGCCGGCAGCGACGACGGCAATGTCACCGCGTACAATCCAAACACCGGCGTCGCTACGATCCGCACGACGACGGCGCCAGTCGTCGGCAACCAGATTGCGATCTGGAACTACAACGCGCAGGCGTTCGACGCGTACATCATCACCACCGTCGGCGGCGTCTCCGGCGCGTACACGATCAAGGTCAAAGACGGCTTCAAACTGGACGACACGTTCACGACGCCACAGGGCGCGTACATCTCGACCGGCGCCGTCAACCTGGACGCGTACGGCTCGGCGTTTCTCGCTCAAGTCGAGGCGCTTGGGCCTGGCGAGAAGACCACAAACCCGGACATTCTCGCGCGCGGGCGCAGGCATCCAGGCGTGGACGTGTCGAACCCGAGTGATTTGACAGCGCGGCTCCTGTCAGCGCTGACGAATGGCTACGAGGAGGTTGAGGACGTGTCCTATGCGGCGCGGTTCACGACCGGCACGACAACCACGATCACGACTCCGACGGTGCCCGCCACGACGGCAGACCCGCCAGGCATCTTCGTGCTCAAGCACTTCGCCATCAGGAAGGCATGACGACACCTCGAGACATCGACTCCTACGGCGGCGCCTTCGTGGACGAAAGCCCCGTTCGCAATCCGACGACGCAGCAGAGCGCTGCCTATGCGAACAGGCTGCACGAGGACGTCGCTCAGATGACCAACACGACGGTCAAGTTCTGGGTCACGTTCACGCCCACGCTGAACGCCGCGCCGTACACGCTGTCGGCGTCAGGCGTCTTGGTGCGCACGCACTTCGGCACCGGGCCGACGGCGAAGCCTACGATCGATAAGACGGCAACGGGCCGGTACACAATGACGTTCGCCTCAACGTACACCGACGGCCTCGATGAGAGCGAGGCGACGTCGAACTTCGCTGCCTTCGGCCATGTGCAGAGCGCGAGCGCGTTCGGCCATGTGCAATGCACCGTGAGCGGCGCCGTCGTGAGCATCGCGATCGTGGACCTCGCGGCGGCCGACACCGATCTCGGCGGCACTGAGTCTGTGCTCATCGGCGTGATCTGACGTGGCTTCCTACGGATCCACCAACGCTTACCCGCGCACGTTCGGCGGTGGCACCGAGCCCGAGGTCGAGGAGCACCGGGCGCTCGTAGACGCGCTCTCGAGCCTCTACGACCCGACGGAGGACACGGAGTCCTATCTTGAGGCGTACGCGTTCGCGATCGGCATCGGCATCGTCTGGGACTTGAACGAACGCCTTCGCAACCAGATGATCCCGGAGCGCATGCTCGAGGCGCTCACGACCTGGGAAGAGGCTTGCAGGCTGCGCCCGTCGCAGACCGATAGCGTCATCACGCGTCGCAAGCGCGTCGCCGCGAAGCTTCGCGGGCTCGTTGGCAATCGCCTGCAAGACATCGAGGGCGCGTGCGCCAGCATCGGCGGGCGTAACTTCGTGCGGGTCCTGAAGGTGCCGACGGCCAGCCAGGTCAACTACTGGCCCGGCATCAACCCTGGGCCTCCCGGGCGCGAATACAGCACAAACCGTCTGGTCATCTGCATCGAGTTGAAGCGAGATGGCTTGTCGGAAGTCGACTTCACGTCGCTTCGTGAGCGCACGTTCCAGGCGCTCGACGGAATGCTGCCCAGTTACATGACGGCTGTCGTCGGCTCGAACGACGGCGGCTTCCTCTGCAACGTCGGCGTCCTGGGCGAAACGCTCCTCTGAGGCTGCATGTCATTCACGAACCCCTACGCGACGAAGACGGACGCCACGACGACGATCACGGCGACCGAGACCAACACGGCTGGCCTCTACATCTCGCGCGCGATCGACGGGACGAACGGCGGCAACTACACGCCGGGTACGGTCATCGGCATCGGCGGCTCTGGGCTGAAGTTGCTCAGCACGCTCAACCTGCAAGTAGCGTCGCGCAGCGTAGTCCGGCATCAGTCGATGGCGGCGTTCACCGTCTCGGGCAACTGGGGGCTCGACACGTCGCCGCTTGGTGCGTGGAAGAACACCGGCTCCGGCGGCGTGCTCTGGATCATGCTCGACCGCCTACCGCACGGGCAGGTGCTCGACACGGTGACGGTCCGATTCAAGGGCCAAGCCGGCGCACACGCGGCCGACCTGGCAAACATCGTGAAGCCGACCATCCGTGCCTTCTACATCGACTCGTCAGGCGCGGAGAACG
>CAZWFX010000157.1:0-2577 GCA_964633425.1 uncultured Candidatus Saccharibacteria bacterium | reverse complement strand
ACAAGGACGCGGTGAAAGCAACAAAAGCCGCCGAAACCGCCAAGACCGAAGCCGAAGCAGCCAAGACAGCCGCCGAAGCCGAAACCAAGGAGGTCAAAGACGCGCTCACCGCCGAGGTGATGCTGCTCGAAAAAGCCCTTGGCAAGACAGCACCGCGCAGCATTGAGGACTTGGGCAAGATGAAAACCATCGAGCTTTACAAGTCCGCCGAGACACTCCGCAAGGAGTACGACGGCAACGGCAGCGAAGCCAACAAGCAGCACGACCCCGCAAAAGCATTTGACACACTCAATTACTGAGATAAGACATGAATACCAACGGATTGCAAAGGCCGCTATCGGCCCAAATCGGAAAATACAAGTTCGAGCGGCAAACCATCAACGAGGCGAATCTGCCCCACCTTGGCTTTAAGGCTGCCGTTAGCTATGCAGGTGCTGCCGCTGCGCAGAAATACACCGACATGGAAAACGACGGGTTGAATGTCGTTTGCTCCGGCATGCCTCGACTGTTTGTGAACCACCTTGGAGTCCTGGCCGCCGATACGCTTGACGGCGAAACGGGCGAATACCGCATGTACTGGGAGGGCTACATGAACATCCTGAGCAGCGACACTCCTGCCGTCGGCGACATTCTCTATTGGGATGCGGGCAACAGCCGCTTGACCACCACGGCTTCCAGCCACAAAAAGGCGGGAACATGCATGAGTGCAACCCTCACAACGGTGTCCACGGCGACCCTCGGAAGCCTCCCCGTTGGAACTTGGGTGCATATCTACATTCACCCAATGCTCTAACCCCCACACACATACTACTTTACCCCTGAATTGAAAAAAATGAATCAGGTTACTGTCAATAAATCACAGCACACCCACCACAGCGACTACGCCGCGAAGCAGTGGGAGGCCCGCAAATCGCAGCTATTCGCCGCCGTACATGCTCAATCGGTCGTGGATCACACCAAGGCAAAGAGCATTGTTGATGCGCTGTGCGGAAGCAACGAGGAAGAACGCAGGAAAGCAATCGACCATTTGTTCGAAGCCGCAAAGTCCGTCAACGACGCGGACATGGGCCGCAGGAACTTGGTGCTTGACCGTCACAAGGCGGTCACGTCCACCGTCCTGCCGATGCTTGGGCAAACGGTCGAAACGTTCGTGAACTACGCGGACGAAACCGATCTCGACATGCAGTGGCGGCAATGGTTCGCAACCGACCCTCTGCAAGGTGGATTGAAGGGCAGCCTTTACGACATCCTGAACCTCGTATCGGCTCACGACCTGCCCACCGACACGTCTGATATTCCGGCATCTGATTTCATGGCTGCAACTTGGGCAAACATCCTGCCTGAGTATAAGGGCGCGCGCGTCCGTGTCAGCCGCGAAATCTTGCAAAAAGACCCGATGACTACCGTCAATGCAATCATTGTTGCAATCAGGTATGCCCTGGAAGTCAAGAAATCGCAGTTGGCATATACCGCAACGCAAGCCGCCATCACGTCGGCGAACTCGTCCGGCTATACCACTGCCTACACGGGTTCGAGTGTTGTTCGCACCATCAACGTGGGCCGCACAGCCTTGATACAGCGAAACTTCAACAAGGGCTATGGATTGAGCGGCACGACCCCCTGCATCCTCGTTGCCAATGAGGCGCACCGCGATTTGATTGAAGCTGCCTTCATGATTACCGTGAACAGCCTCATCAACAGCAGCAATGGCACGTTCATCGTGCAATATCCGATCAGCCGTGTTTACACCTACAACCTCGCCGCCGACCTTGGCATCAGTGGTACAAAGTGCGCATTGATTCTGCCTAGCCGCAAAAACCGCTTTGGCATCTTCAACGACCCGCGCATCGAGTCCTACCTGAAGCAGGACAACAACGCAATGCAGGTTGATGGCCGCGAGGCTTACAACTGGATCACGGAGGATGACCAATTCCAAGTTCTCACCATCGCCTAATCCAAAAACAGGAAATCAATATGGCAATCATTAATGGTATCAGTGGCGCAAAGGCGGTACTGAATCGCAACAACGTGAAAATGCCTTTCGACCCCGACTTCGCTGAATGGCAAGCCGCTCGCAGTGGCAACATCGAATCTGCTCAGGTGGCGGTGATTGAGGCATCCGAAGAAAAGCGCGGCCCCGGTAGGCCGAAGAAAGAGGAGGTGCAATCATGATCACCCTGACAGTTACACACAAAAACGGCATCAGCCAAGGCAGCGTTAGCCGTGGGTTTCAAGGCGCACAGATTCAAAACCTGCGCCCAACAACCGAAGGCAACCTGTCAACGGCTGCTAACTTCGAGTACGTGATTGATGGGATTGGGGCTGACACCTTCAAAGTATCGGAAACCTATTCCGCAGTCCTCGCAGCGGTGACCGCTGACACGTTGGAATCAGGGGCCGAAGTCACGACCAACAAGGCTACGACCTTTGGCACCCTGAACGATACGTTGTATCCGTCCACCGAGGCAGTATCGGAGAACTTCCAAGGCCGCTGGTATGTTCAAACCCCTGCACCGCAGGACGCGACATACTCCGGCACCTTGACCCCTGCCCCGACCGCCTATTTTGCGGGCATGC
>CAZWFX010000156.1:0-2585 GCA_964633425.1 uncultured Candidatus Saccharibacteria bacterium | reverse complement strand
GCTTGCCGAGCCCTTTCCGGTAGCGGTAGAGCGTGACGGTGCCGATGCCGGCGACTTTCGACAGCTCGGTGGGTCCGATGCCAACGCGGAGGATGAGATCGTCAACGGTTTCCATTCGGCGCATGGTCAGGACTGTAGCGGGGTTCCGGTGGTCGGCAAGTTTCTGCCGAAAGATTCCGCTAAATAGTTGGACGGATTCGACCGATGTTGCTAGTGTCCGCGACTCAGAAACCAAAGGAACCACATGACCACGACCACCTACACGAACGAACTTGACCTGGACGGATTCACCGTCGGCTACGAAACCACCGTTGAGACGCACCTTGCCCGGCGCGGCTCGTGCGACGTGGACGTCAACGAACTCGCCCTCGACGGGTGGGACGTCATCGACCTGACCGACGCCGACGAGTTCGAGTGCGCGACCGGCTACCGCGTCGCGACGCTCGACCAGGCGCGCGAGGTGCTGAGCAAGAAGGAGTGGACCAAATACATCGAACGCGCGTGCATGCGTCACGCGAGGAGGATCTGACCATGACGACCATCAACGACATCCTCGCGTCCGAGTTCGAGGCCCGTCTCGACGAGAAGGTCCGCATGGCCTGCGCACTGTGCGACGCGCGCGACCTGCTCGGCGACATCCTGCATCACTTGCGCGATGACGTCTCGCCAGTTTCCCAAGACCTGTTGGAGCGTGCCAACGAATGGGTCGAGACCTACGACGAGCAGGAGCGCGCTGACGAGGCGCGCAGGGAGGCGCAGAAGTGAGCGCACCCCTCATCAAGGGCGGCCAGGGTCGCACCGCCGCCGACATCCACGACGCGGGCGGCGCGCTGTTGTGGATCGGCATGGCGTGCATCCTCGTCGCTGGCTGCGTCGGCTACTACCTGATGGCGGGGGGTGCGAAGTGAGCCCCATCCCCACTCCGCGCCAGTTGCTCAGCAACTCGCGCATGTCCTGCTTCCGGTCCTGCCCGCGCAAGCACCAGTTGCGCTACGAGATCGGCATTGCGCCCGATGAGGAGGAACTCGCGCTCCGCGTCGGCACCGCGTTTCACGCCGCGCTCGAAGCCGCCGACCTCGGACTCGACCCGGAGAAGGCAATCACCGACCTCGGCACGCTCGACGCGCACGACACGGCGATGGTCTCGGCGATGTTCACCGTCCATCAGGAACGGTGGACTGGCGACACGCTGCAAGTCGTCGCCACCGAGTTGCAGTTTCAGCTTCCCATCGTCAACCCGGACACCGGATCCGCGTCTAGGCTGTGGGACATTGCCGGCAAGATCGACCGCATCTACCGCCTGCCCGATGGTCGCCTCGCCGTGCAGGACTACAAGACCACGTCGGAGGACATCGCGCCGGGCTCCGATTACTGGCTGCGGATGTCGCTCGACCAGCAGATGTCGATCTACGTCCTCGCCGCGCGCACGCTCGGCTACGACGTCCAGACCATCCTCTACGACGCAACCAAGCGTCCGATGCAGCGTCCCTACAAGGCGACGCCGCCCGACAAGATCAAGCTGAAGAAGGACGGCACGCCCTACGCCGACACGCGGCTAGCCGACGAGACCCCGGAGGAGTTTGCCGCCCGCGTCGCCGAAGCGATGCGATCCGACATGGGTCGCTACTTCGTCCGCCACGAGATCGCTCGCACGACGAATGATCTTGAAAACACGCTCGCCGAAGTCTGGTCGCAGCAACTCTCCATCCGCGAGGCGCAACGCTCCGGCCGCTGGTTCCGCAACCCTTCGGCGTGCGTCGTTCCATACCGCTGTTCCTACCTGCCGATCTGCTCGCAGGTCATCAACCCATCCTCGGTTCCGAGTGGATTTCGGCTGTTGCCGGACATCCACCCCGAACTGGCCACGCCGGGGAAAGCCGGCATTGGAGTCTGACAGATGGCACTTCCTCCTCCTGCTGCGGCCCGTCCGCAGCCTTCAGCCGCACCTTATTCGGCTGCGCCTTCGCAGTCCAAGGCGTTCGGTATCACGTCTGGTCGCATCAACGGCGCGCAGCGCGTCGTGGTCTACGGACCTGGTGGCGTCGGCAAGAGTGAGCTTTGCTCGCTAGCGCCACGTCCAGTGTTCATTGACCTTGAGAATGGCAGCCGCGCGTTCGACGTCGCGCGCATCGAGGGCATTGACACGCTCAACGACGTGCGCGCCGTTCTCGCCGGTCGCGATCTCGACGTCTTCGGAACCGTGGTAATCGACACCGGCACCAAGCTCGAAGAGTTGGCGCTGGCGCACGTCGTCGCCACCGTGCCGCACGAGAAGCCGGGCGTGAAGATCACCGGTATCGAGTCCTACGGATTCGGCAAGGGCTACCGGCATCTCTACGACGCCTTCAGTCTCGTGCTGCAAGACTGTGATCGCCTCGTCCGCAACGGCAAGCACGTCGTGCTCGTCGCGCACAGTTGCACCAACGAAGCGCCCAATCCTTCGGGCGACAACTGGCTCCGATACGAGCCGCGCCTCCAGCATCCGAAGAAGGAAAACAGCATCCGTGACCGCGTGTTCGGCTGGGCTGACCACGTCCTGTTCGTCGGCTACGACGTCGCCGTCTCGCGCGAGGGCAAGGGTATCG
>CAZWFX010000155.1:0-2626 GCA_964633425.1 uncultured Candidatus Saccharibacteria bacterium | reverse complement strand
AGGTTGGGGCCGATGATGAAGCGGTTCACTGGTTGCTCCAGGAGAAGAGGGTGGGCTGCTCGGACTGCGCGTCGAGTTGGCGGAGGTTCTTGTCCGCGGCCTTGAAGTACGCCGGTTTCAGTTCGCACCCGGCGAACCGGCGTCCGAGTTGGAGCGCCTTGTACCCGGTGGACCCGATGCCGGTGAAGGGGTCGTAGACGATCTCGCCAGGGTTCGACCACATACGGATGATGCGGTCCAGCGTCGGGAGCGCCATCGGGCAGACGTGCTTCTCGTCCCGTTCGTCCCGCGCGCCCTTCACGTTCAGCGTCTCGGTCTGCTTGATCTCGTGCCAACACGCCTGCGCCTCGTCACGGAGCACGCCGTCCTCTTCGGTCAGCGTCTCCTTCCACGTCGGCGACGCCCATTGCTGCCACGTCTCGACCGGTTCATCGTGCTTCACAGCCACGTAGTCCTTGTCGGTCCGCTCACCCGGCTTGCGGAAGATGAGCAGGTAGTCCGGAAGGCCGGGAGCGCAGACCTCCGCGCTGTCCGTGAAGTTGTGGTAGAGCAGCCGGTGCGCGTTGGTGCGCTGCATCTCGGTCACGGGGTCCAGCCAGATCGTGATGCGCCCGCCGTAGATGAAGCCGGCCTCGATGTGGGCGCGAACGAGTTCACCCGGGAAGTCGGAGATTCCGGAGTACCCAGCCTTCCACTTGAAGATCGGGACCTCCTTCGTGTGGACGACGCACACCCGGCCCGGACGGAGGATCTTGTAGAGCCCGGCGAGCAGGATCTTGTAGTGCTCCATGAAGTCGCCGTCGGTGTCGTTGTTCCCCATGTCGCGCGGGGAGTCGCTGTAAACGTACAAACTTTTAAACGGAGGGGAATAGACAATCTCGTCTACCGAGTTCTCCGGAAGCGTCGGCGTCACCTCCACGGTGTCAGCGTTCCAGATTGCGTAGTTCTTGCCGATGGACTGGTTGATGACGTTCACGAGTTTACCCGCCTCTTGTTGTTGATTACGAACCATGTGTGACCAAGGCTGACGCCATACTTGTCTGCGATCTTCTGATACGACATTCCACTCTTCCGATCTTGTCGCATCTCCTCGCATGTGTCGAACGAGTATTTTGCTGCGTGAGCCGAAGCGCCAGTCTTGATCTTTCCGGCTGCGACCGCTGCGCGTGCGTTCTCGCTCGGTGTGCAGTATTCGAGGTTTGACGGCATGTTGTTGAGCGGGTTGTGATCGATGTGGTTGATCCACATCCCGTCAGGCCGCTCGCCGATGAACACCTCCGCGACGATCCAGTGAACCGGTGTTGGCACGTTTCGTCCATTGATTGACGGGCCGACGAATAGATACCCATTGCCCGCCTTTGACGCGACGATGATCTTCCCAGGGAATGTCTTCCTGCCCGGCTTCGCGCGCCGGAACCGCCCATGAGACGAAACCTCGTAGGTCCCGTCTCGCCACGGGCGCCACTCCTCGATGTCATCCACGGCTCACCATCCACTCCGGCTTCTCCATCGTGACGTTCGGGACGTACTCGACCTTGTCGCCGCGCCGCTCTGCCGCCTCACGACGGGACGCCTCCAGCATCTCCCGGCGCATCTCGTCGTGCTGGTCGCGCTTCCCCGACACGTTGGCCCAAATCGCAGCCTCGGTCGCAGCGAAGATGCGGTGCGCGTAGACCTCCCGCGTCTGCCCGAATCGCCAGCACCGACGAACAGACTGGAAGTCCGCCTCGAAGCTGTAGTCGGGCCCGACGAAGATCATGTTGGCGCACGACTGGAAATTAAGGCCGAGCCCGGCGATCCGCGACTTTGTGAGCATACGACGTACCTTTCCGTCCGCGAACCCCAACAGGCGCTCCTCTTTCTTTTGGTCCGAATCGGAGCCCTTGACCTCAACGATGCCGTCGATGGCCTCGCGTACCGCGTCGCAGTCGTAGTCCGTGGACGCCCACAGGAGCCACTGTTCGTCCGGTTTCTCGGCAACCAGTTCGGCCGCCTTCTTTGCGCGGTCCTTCGCGGTCAGCCGTCGCTCCTCGTGGTACTTGGTGGCGCTCGTCTCCGCCACCCGCATGAGCATCCCGTCCTTCCGGCCCTCCGACACGTCCACGTCGATGATGTGGGTCATCTCGTGGAGCGGCGGCAGGACGTAGGGGGCGTCATCGTACTCGGGATGCACGTCGCTGGGCTTGGTGATTGAGCGAGCCCACGTCGCCACCCACGACCAGAAGTCCTTGACGGCGTGGCCCTTGAGCCGCCATGTGCCGGTATCGGACAGGTCGTTGATGTAGAACCGCGCCAGCATGTCGGACCGCGTGCTCCACCCGAGGAAGTCCGCGTGCATCCCGAGTTCGGTGAAGTCGTTGGGCGACGGCGTAGCGGTGGTGATCAGGCGGTACGGGATGGTCTGCGCGAGTTCGACCACCGCACGGGCACGCTTCCCCATGAACGCCTTGATGGCGCTGCCCTCCTCGGCGACGATGCCTGCGTAGTCCTCGCCGTTGAAGTGCTTCACGTTGTCGTAGTTCGTGATGCACACCTGTACGTCGTCGGCGAAGTCTCCCGGGGTGCGCCCGAACGCGACGCGCGACACCCCGAACTTGTAAGCCTCCCTTACAAGTTGCGGCCCCAC
>CAZWFX010000154.1:0-2628 GCA_964633425.1 uncultured Candidatus Saccharibacteria bacterium | reverse complement strand
TCTTGTTGAGCGCCTTCGCTGTGTCGACGGCGTCTTGAAGGGCTGCGTCGGCGGCTGACTGGAGTTTGGAAACCCCTGCGGCATCCTGGTTCTTCTCGATCTGTTCGGAACGAATCCACGAAATCCCATCCAGCAGTTGCTGGGCCCGCTTCCCGTCGATCGTTTCCATCCCACGGGTAATCGCCCAGTTCTGCCCACCGCCGGAGACCTGGATCGCATCGCCGTTCGGCTTACCGAGTCGACGAAGAAGGAGACCGCCCTTCTTTCCGCCGCTCTTGACGGCGAAGTCGCGTCCGAGCACATCCTTCACCAGTGCTTCGGGAGTGGGGCGTTGAATCCCGACGTCGGGAAGGTTCAGGGCGACCGTCTGCCCCGGTTCGACCAGCGAGGAATCCAGCCCGACGAACTCCGGGTTGAGTTCGAACTTGAAGCCGTCTTTGAACACCAGCTTCCGGTCATCGTTGACGGTGAATACCGGGTTATAGGCGAATTCCTGCACTTCCCGAATGAACTGCTTCAGTCTCGGGGTGATGTCAGACTGCCCCTTCGGAATCAGGTCGGAAGCATCGAGGACGATGTCGCCGGTTACCCCCGCTTCGGGAATCTCCACCATGCCGGCGAGGTGCTTTCCAACGTCTGAGTCTGCGAAGTATTCCGTGTCCCAGATTTGAAGCAGTTCCTTCAGCCGCTTCATTTCGGGATCATCGGCCTTCGGCTCCGCGTCGGGAATCTCGATTCCCGCGTCGTCGATCATCTGAATCAGCAGTTTCGCATCGCCGATCTTGTCGGTTCCGGTCAGCGACAGGTCGGTGGGAATGTGCGTGATCGTGAACTTCGGCTCGTCCTTGGCGGCATTCTTGTTCTCGACGATCTTCCACTTCCCGAAGACTTCTCCCTTGAGCTTCTTCGAGCGTTCTCGTGCCTGTCGGAAGTAGCGTTCCTGGGACGCCTGCTCTTTCCGCTTTGCCCGACGTTCTGCGGCCAGTTCTCTCGCCGCTGCGATAGCCGCCTCGGCTCGTTCTTTGGCATCGGCTGCGGCCTTCTTCTGATTCTCTTGCCTGGCCACCGTATTGGCCTCGTGGGCTTCCTTCACGATGGCGTCGTACTCTTTGCGCCAGTCTTTTCCCCCTTGGGCTGCTTCCTTCAGGCGGGCATGGAAGGAGTCTTTCTGTTCCTCACTGAGTTCTGCACCCAACGGTGGAGGCAAATCAGACCGGGCTTCCTTCTGCTTCGTCGCATACGTCTCGACCAACTGCGCAACAGTGGATCGAGAATTGACTGAGAAGCCGCGGCGTGCGTGCTCGGCGATGGCTGTGATTTCGTCGGCGTTGAACTGGTCGGAGAGCTTCTGGGCTTCCTGATGGAAAGCGGCTTGGACGTTGTGTTCGTGTCCTGCGCGGACGTCATAGAATTTCTTCGCAAGATCGCGATCCTTGCCGGTGCTCTCCCATCTCAGGTAGTGCAACTCGGCCTGTTCTGCGAGACCAGCGTGTAGGTGCGTCTCTGACGGTGCCTTCTCCAGATAGTCTTCCAGTGCATCCAGCTGAAGCGCGTTCTGGTGCTCATTGAACGTGCGCTGGTGCCCACCGATCAGCTTATTCAGTTCTCTGATCTGACCCTGAAGTGCCCCCTTCTTCTTGTAGGCGTTTCGGCGAGTGCGATCATGCTCCTTCTGAACCTCGTCGCGTTTCTTGGTCAGTTCCAGTTCCCGTTCGCGCGACTGCTGCATCATGTCCTGATGATGCTTCTTCTCGTCTTCGCTCAGGGAAGAATTCCGTTTGTACTGAGTTGTCGGTTTCTCCGGCTCTGCTTCCTTCGGTGCTTCTGCCTTGGGAGTGGGCTGGGAAGCAGGTTCGACCAGTTTGGCCTTCTTGCTGCTGGTCGAAATCTCATACCTCTTGCCATCCGGGGCCGTGACGTATCCGACCTCTCCCGTCTTCAGGTTGTCGCGCACCCTCTGAGCAGCGCGTTTGAACTCATCCTTCTTGTTCTCCACGTAATCGATGACGACAGACTTGCCGCCGTACTCTGCGACGTGGTGTTTGGTCTTGGCCGGTTCGGAAGCGACTTCCGGTGCGGCCGGCTGGTCCTTCCGAATGCTTTTCTTCGAAGCGGGTTTGGATTCCTGCTGCCGAAGTTTTTCCGCCGCGCGTCCGGTGAACCCCTCTCGCTTTCCCGACTTGTCCCGTAACGTGACGTGCAGTTCCCCGTCGTCTTCCTTCGCGGTTGCGGTGCGCCACACCGCGACAACGCTTCGATCGCCAATCTCGTCACCGACCTGGGGATCGGTCTCGCGCGGAAGACCGACGTTTGTGAGACCGGGGTCCGTTTTGCTGAGACCTGTCTTCGCCAGCACGTCGGCGATCGAAATGCCGGTGTAGTGAACTGCGGGCTTCTTCGCCTTCTTCCCGATCTCCTTCTTCTCACCGCGACTCCAGAACTGCTCCGACTCGAGCAACGCCTTTGCTTCTTCGGCTGTCATCCCCCCCAAGCCGATCGCGTCGAGAATCTTCTGAAGGAACTCGCGAATCTGTCCCCGCGTCTTGTTCTTCAGTTTCGGGTCGCCGTTGACCCCGCGAACGACTTCCTCTTCCTGCTGGGATTCCGGGGCCGAAGGACTGGAAAACC
>CAZWFX010000153.1:0-2669 GCA_964633425.1 uncultured Candidatus Saccharibacteria bacterium | reverse complement strand
GCGTGCTTCTCCGTCGGGTCAGGCAGCGTCCGGTCCAGGTCATCGACGCTGTACGAAAGGCAGTTGTGGATCACGTAGGCGTCGAGCCCTTCCGTGACCTCGCCGGGGCGACAGTCCACAACCTCGACGCCCTCCGGGGCCGCCGCGCGGAACTCAGCGGCGGTCATCTCCGCGCCGCCGGGGAACGGAACCTCATCGATCAGCCAACCGACGCGAGTCATGCCGCCACCGCCTTCGGAGCGATCGTCAGTGGCCTACGCGCCTCGATCCGCGACCACGCCGCCTCCAGCGCCGGGATCATGAACCGCTCGAACACCCGCTCCGCGTCGTACTGAAGCGCGTGCTGGCGGGCCGCCGCCTTCAAGGACGCGCGCTGCGCATCCCCCATCGAGTAGCACTCCTCCAGCGCCTCCCGGATATCCCCCACGTCCGGAGCGCCCTGCCAGCTGTTCTGCGCCGTCCAGACCGGACGATTCCGCACATGCCAGCCGGCGCCGACGACCTCACGCTGCGCCGTGTTGTCCGCGACGATCGCCGGGACCCCGCACGCCTGCGCCTCCAGCGGCGTGATCCCGAACCCCTCGCCCCACGACGGGTTCAGCAGCACGTCCATCGCGCTGTAGATCATCGCCATCGCATCAGCGGGGAACGGGTTGAACGCGTTCCGGTACTGGTCGACGATCCGGACGCGCTCCGAGGGGATCCGCAGCTCGTCCATCAGCACCGGCAGGTTCTCCCCCGAGCTGAACGACGGATCGAGCGCCGTATGCAGGTACAGGTGGACGTTCTCATGCTCCTGCATGAACGGCCCGAGCGCCTGCAGAGACTCCGAGAACGACTTGCGGGACGGGCGGCCCTTGTTCGCCGCGACGATCCCGACGAGGAAGTCATCCGGCTTGAAGCCGTACCGCTCCCGGACCTGCTCCCGATCCTTCGGGGAGTAGACCTTCGTATCGACGCCGTGGGGGACGTACAGCGGGTTGAACTCCGCGAGCTGCTCCTGGCCGAACCGGCTCATCGCGATCGGGACCGCATCGGAGCTACGGAAGAAATCCCGGACGGCCGGCGGGACCGGCTCATGATCGACCGGGACCCAGCAGGCCGTGTTCAGCTGGCGGATAACCTCCGACTGGAGGACCCACACGTCCATCAGCGTGACGACCATCCCGCCGCGCGCCTCCCCCCACAGCTCGCGCGCATGGGGGACGAGGCTCATGTTCCCGAACTCCGAGGGCATCCCCGGGAGGACCGGAATGTTGTTCCAGCGGAGCGGGGCGCCGTCGAGCCCGTAGAACGAACTGATGTTCAGCTCGCCGCTTAGGTAGTCCGAGAGCATCGGGGTGAATAGCGCCGTCTGCTGGCCGTAGCCGGTAGGGGACGCTATAGACCACGGCGCGTTTGAGTGCCAAAGAATCTTCAGCTGTGCCGTGGTCATTAGATCACCCCCTTTTGGTCGGGGGTCTGCGATGCGAACATAGGGTTTCGACTCCTCCGTGTGGTGGCTTCGTGGTGGTGGCCCTAGAAGGGCGTACGGGGGCGCGGGCCGAGCCACCACAACTAAGCCCAGCCCCCGCACATCTACGTGATCTGCGTGACCTCCGCGAGCGTCAGCGGGGACGCCGTGGTGTCCTTCAGCGCGGTGACCTCGAACGTCCCGCGCCCGTCGATCAGAAACCTGTTGGTGAGCGCCAGCTCGGTCCCGAGCGGCAGCGTCAGAAGATGCGTAGACCGCTCATCGATCCGGCCGGCGGTCACGCGCGCCTCCGGGGAATCGAGAGGGTCGATCCGGCAGGGCACGTCCGAACCGTAGGACCAGCCGAGCGTCCCTCCGCCCCCGCCGTCGTCCGTGAACGTCCCGGACCCGACCTGGCCGGTATCCGAGAGCGCGAGCCACGCCAGGCCGCGCAGCTGCGTAGCCGTCCCGGAGAGAAACGACACCAGGCCCATCAGGCGTACCACCAGCCGCGACGCGTAGCGCGCCTCGCGGTCCGCTGGTGCTCGCCGCGCAGTTCCCGCTTCTCCGCGCGGCGCCGAAGAACGCGCACGCTGCGCTTCTCCTTCGGGCCGACATAGACCAGGCGCTTGTCGCGGTTGCAGTAGCCCATCAGCGCACCTGGCGGTACTTCGACAGGATGATCTTCTCGGTCGAGGTGAGATCCGTCGCCGGCCCCGCGTACGTGACGCGCGCCGCCCCGACCTGCTCACTCACCGCGACACCCTGCACGACGAGCCGCTCCGCGATAGCGAGCGCGACCATCTTCAAGTCCCGAGGCACCGCCGTCCCCGCGTAGCCGTGCGTGTAGGTGACGCGCACGTTCTGGATGCCCTCCGGCCACGTCCCGCCCTGGTACACGTCGTAGTCCGCCGTCCCAGCCGTCCGGCGCAGGATCCCGTTGTCCTCCAGCACGTAATCGGTGACCGTCGTCCCATCGACCTTCACCTCCTGCACCTGTGTCGCCGGAAGCTCCGGCAGCAGGATCGCGCCGCCACCATGCCCGTTCGTCGTCCACGAGTCACTGATCTGGTTGATCGTCTGCTCCGTGAACGTCCGCACCATGTCACAGGCCGCGTCCACCGCGATCGTCATCCCCGGATCCGAAGATGAGCCCCGGCCGAGCATGTCGACAACGTCCTGCTCAGTGATGAACGGATCGGGCAAAGGGACCTCC
>CAZWFX010000152.1:0-2680 GCA_964633425.1 uncultured Candidatus Saccharibacteria bacterium | reverse complement strand
ATCGTTGCCAATTTCTCCGCAGACGAACCCCAAAATCTCAATTACAACCACGTTAACGACGCCATCAGTGCGGGCCTGATCATCGAAGTTGAGGCCGATACTGATGCCGACGGCTGGGCGTGGGGCACGTCGCTACTGACCGATGCAGCCGCTGAGTACGTGCGCAAGCGAGAGTATCGTGGGTTCTCGGCGGAAATTGACTTCAAGGCGAAAGACCGCAAAGGCAAGCCTATCGGGGCCTACCTGTGCGGCGGTGCGCTGACCAATACCCCATTCTTTAACATAGTGCTCTCTGACCGACGCCTCGCGGCATCGGCTTATCCCACCGTGGATGAACTACAGGCCGCGACTGCGGCGGAAATCCCTGGAGAACCTATGGATCCACTTACCTCACGTTACGACGCTGAGACCGAGACTTTGTTTGTAACCCTGCCAGACGGGACGGAGATGCCCGTAATGCTGCCGGAAGGCTTCGGCCCGATGGAAGACATGGCGGATATGAAGCGGAAACAAACCGAAGCTGAGTCTCAAATGGCGGCACAGGTGGCAGCGAGTCGGCAAATGAACGACCGACTACTGGCACTGGAGCGCGCCAATATTGAACTGAAAACCCAGGTCGGCAAAGAGCGCGAGTTACGACTCAGCGCCGAGGCCGACGCATTCCTCACGACTCAGCGCGTCAAGCCGAACCTGCGCGAAGACGTCAAAGAGAAATATCTGTCCAGGGGCGCTGAAGAAGCGCGCGCGTTTTTGTCCCGGCTGGGCGACCTGGCCATTGTGGATGAACGCGAGCACGGAGTCAGTGCAGCCCCTAGCCTGAACGATGTCGCCTTCATTGATGCTGAGATTGCCAAACTTCAGCAGAGCAATCCCAAAATGCCACTCTCGCAGATTCACCTGTCAGTGGCCAAAGCCTACCCCGCGAAGTTCCAGCGGTGGGAATCAGGAGGTATGTAATGAACTCGCTGTACCTCGACGGAGTGTTTGATTCCGATTGCGACCAGTACCTCCTGTGCGAAACCGACACCGACCGCAACAAGGGGATGAAGAAAGCCAGTGGCGCGAATGTCCGCGTGACTGGCGTCCTGCAAAAGACGGTGAGCGGCGCCACATCAGGCGTCCCTATCACCGAGTCTGTCCAGGTCCAGGGCGTCACCTGGGTGATGCTTGCGTCAGGCGAAACGGTCGCAAATGGTGACCCGCTCAAAGCAATCAATAGCAGTGGCCACGCCGGGAAAGCCGCTGTTTCGACCGACAAAGTTTTTGGGTACAGCCGCCAGTCTGGGACGGGGCCGTGCCTGATTTCCTGCTACCTCGATGCAAATAGTAGCTACCAATAAGGGGGGAATAATGGCACTTTCGACGAATTCATATGTGTCAAAGGTAATGACCAACTTCGTCAGCGAGCGGATGCAATCGTATGGCGATGATGGGTTTGTTGCCGGCAAGTTGCTCCCTTTTGTTGGAGTGACCGGCAAGACCGGAACATTTTACACGCGTAACCGGTGGTTTGCGAAAGACCTGCCGGCGAATCACATTGTGCGCGGGTCAAAGTCACCAACGGCAAAACTGCCGGACTGGTCGGCAAGCACCGACACCTACTCGGTCCACGACGAGGCGCTGGAGTCAGTGTTGCCGTTCTCGGATATTGACAGCACGGAACCGGATGGCATCTTGACCAGCCGTCAGGACGAGGTTGAGCGCGTCCGTGAGGCGTTGCTGCAATACCACGAGGTACAGACCCGCAGCTTGCTCGTCTCAACGCTTACCGGGAACAGTCTGCGCACCGGCGTGGCATCCAACCCTGGGGCAAACGAGTTTGTTCAGTGGGATGACACTACGGACGGGACGCCGCTTCAGGACCTGGAAGGCTGGTGCACGTACCTGCTCAAGACGAGCGGGAAGGCGCCAAACTTTATCGTTGTCCCTCGGCAGGTGGCGGCCAAACTGAAATTCCTCGCCAATATCACGCAGCCGACCTACCAGGCGGTGTACAACGTGATGGACCGCGAGAAGTACAAGTTGTTTTTCGACTTGCAGTACGTGTTTGTTCCTGAAGTGGTACACGACACCGACGCGCTGGGCGACACAACGCCAACCTTCGATTTCATCTGGGGCAACGAGATTATCCTGGGCTATCTGCCCGAGCGCCCGTCGCGCCGGACGCGCGCCTTTGGATATACGTTTGTCCAGACGAACCTGGAGGGCGGGGGCATTAGCGAGTCTAATCCGTTCCGCGTCCGGTCGTGGAAAGACGATGAATTGGGCCGCGGCGCCTACGTTGACGTCGTGGAAACCGTCCTGGATCGCAAGATCGTGGACTCATCCCTCTATCTGCGCATTGCCAACCCGCTGGCAAGCGTGAGCTAAGCGAGGCCCGTGTGAGCTATTCGACTCCAGTCATTGCAGCATCCCCGTTTGCGGCGATTCCATTTGTGCCAGGGACGGCGACCGAACCGACCACGGCACAAATTCAGGAGTGGCTCGACAAGCACACCGTTGTGCTGGATTCGATTCTCACCGGGCTTGGTTATACCTCCCCAACTGACACAGAGTCGGATGCCTATGCGTGGTGCGCAGAAGCCAACCGGCTCTACGTCGGCTCTCAGATTGGCGCGGCACTCGATGCGCCGCGTGATACTGAAAACCACCCTGCGATTTACCTCAAGCGCCTGTATGA
>CAZWFX010000151.1:0-2734 GCA_964633425.1 uncultured Candidatus Saccharibacteria bacterium | reverse complement strand
GGCTGCGCCCCTTCGCGAGAGTTCGGCATCGTTGCGATTTTGCCCTTGTTTTTCAATTCCTGAAGTCGGTTGCAAACCGTGCTTCGACGAAGACCGGGTTTGCTCGAAATCGCACCGAATACCTCGTCGAACGAACGAGGAATCCCGTCGGAAAGCAAGTCGAGGATTCGCTCCGGCAATGTCGGTTCGTCTTTCGAGACGTGGACGATTCCAGGCTTTGTCGGAATGACGGCGATCGAAGAAGACTCGTTCGCCGTGGGTATGATGGCGGCATCGAAAACATGACCGCGACGCTTCATCTCGGCATACAGCGAATTGCGATACGAAACCAGTTCATCGATCTTGACCGTGACCGCGTTGGCTTCCGCCAACAAAAGTGCGCAGGCTTCTTCATCTTGCTTCTTAAGCTCATCCAAAATATTCATTGCCGGTTCCTTCCCATCGTCGAACGCGTTGTCCGCGTCGTTGTCCGTGATGACCGAGCACATTTCGTGCCGATCCCGCTCTTTTCGGTTTTTGCCTTTGGAAATTGCGTTTTGGGTTTTACTTCGGATCCGATACCGTGACATCCGTGTCATGGTTCGCGTGTCGGACGGAAATCATTTCCGTCCGCTCAGTGTTCGCAGTCGACGTCGGTTTGGCCCCACGTGGGCTTATCGTTTTTCCCGAACAGAAGAGCTTTCGCTCGCTCCTGCACCTGCAAAATTGCCTTGCCCATTGCGAGCCCCTTTGCGTTGGGGTCTTCGGTATCGACCGGAATGTCCCTCTTTTCGATTTTGCCGCTGCGTGCTCCGAGATGCCAGGTCGTTTTGACCCAGCAAACCCACCTGTAGGTGATCTTGACCGGAGCCACCGACGTGAGCGGCTTCGGCGCGTCCTTTGGTTTGTCCGGGATCTCGGTACAACGCATGCGAGCGTGCGCAACCGCCACCGTCGTCTCGCGATCCTTCATCGCTCGTATGGCGATCGTTTCCGCGCTTTTCACGGCTTCGAGTTTGTCGGCGGCGACGATGGGTTTGTCGACCTTGTACGGCACGTTCGACCAAATCTGCCGGTTCGACAGGGCTACGAGTGTTCGGACCGTGCCTTCGCACGTGAAGGAAGCAGCGAACGATGACGAAGGAAAGAACACGACGAAGGCGCATACGAGCGCCGCGAGAATCGTTTTCATTGTAAGACCTCCCAATGCGCCAACCCCGCCCCCGAGGTTTGCTCGTGAGTGCGGGGCGAAGGTTGGTTGCGACCATTTCGCGTTTCCGGTCCCCATTGCTCCGCTCCGAGGTGGCAATGGGGCTGTCCGATTTGCTGGACTCACGTGTCCAAATTCATGGACTCAAATGCGGGGCGGCCAGGTCCATTTCCCTCGGTCGAGCAAGTCCATCGAAGCGACAAATTCCAGCGTCGTCGGGTAGCCAGGGGACTCGGCAATACGAAAGACTGGCGCGTCGCCGCTAAATTCGACGCACACGGCCGGACGAGCGCACAGTCCGCCAACGTTATCATCGGAGACCGTGAGCACGGACATCCCAAGTCCGACGCGACGTCCACCAAAACTTTGGTCTGTTGCTGTTTTGAATGCCATTGCTGTTTGTCCAATCTGCGCGTTTCCGCGCGCTGCTGTTGCCTCGACGGTTGGCGTTGCGGCAACGGAAATCGAGGCGCTTCCGTTTTCCGTTTCGTTGAAGGCGATCCGAACATTTGGCTTACCTGAGCACGTACTATACAGCCGCATTACCGGGGCGAACCCCGTTGCTCTGCGAATCAGTGTGCCGTACCGGCAGAACCGACAAGATCTTCGTTGGTCGTGCCAATTACCGCTTGGCAATGGCAACACGCCGTCACGGAATACGGAATGGGTGACTCGTAGCGCGAGCGCGGATTGGTCAATCGTCGCTCGACAATCGTGTCCGGATGGGTGCACAAACCGTCGCGATCAAAAACACGTTGAGCCATTGTGGTCGTTTTCAACATCTCATTCTCCTCACGCGAAAGGGTCGCGCTCCCGGTGGCTTGGCGGGAGATCCGATCCCCGCGGGGCTATACCCCGGCCAAGCCTGTTCGACCTACGCCACGTGCGACGCGTAGATCTTGATCGTGTCGCGGACCTTGCGATCATCATCCATCGCGATTTCATACCGTGCGTTTCCGTCGACATAGACGGCTTCGACGGGCTCTTCGGCCTCGATCACGGCTTCTCGTAGTTCTTTCGAGAGATCGTCAAAATCAAGCTCCGCACCGGTACCGCATTCCCAAAACCTTGCCATGCTCCACCTACCCTCTCACGCACCCAACCCCGGGGCTCGTACGCTTGCGCGTGCGTCCTACCGGGGCGGAGTGTCTATTGGGAGAGTCACGCCACTCTTTTGACGTGCACTCGGTACCCATAGAATTTGTTCGGTCCAAAGCCGAACAGTGGGATCCTCTTCGGGAGCCGTACAGAACGGCTCTCCCACGTCATATCGCACGCAGACCACACCTCGTCTTGGGGACCAACCGAGAGGTGTGAGATGGATTCGCCAACCGCCAAGTCCTCAATGCACTTCTCTGCTTGCTTCGCCATTGCCGCATCCAACCCTTCCGTCGCAACCGCGACTCCGATGTCTACCCTATGTGCACGCGCCGTGCCAAGGGCAGTCGATACTGTCAATTTCAAGAAAACAAGGCAAATTCAAACACGAGAGGTTTTCCCTTCGATCTCCGACCATGACAACCGAGTCATGATCCGGGATTCATT
>CAZWFX010000150.1:0-2748 GCA_964633425.1 uncultured Candidatus Saccharibacteria bacterium | reverse complement strand
AAAATGCACAAGGCTACACCGATAAGCCTAGAAGCTGCGGGAATTGCGCCAATTTCAAAAGCGACCACGTGGAAAAAAGAACCGAGTGGTCAAGCTCGACTTGGACGCAAGAAACGAACTTGCGCTGCGGCATTGGTGGCTTCAAGGTCAAAAAAATGGGGTGCTGCGATTTGTTCAAAAAAGCTGATCAGGCGCAGAAGGGAGGCGGGGAATGAACTACAATTGGATTTCCGCATGCACTGCCGAGGGCATGGAGCGGCTGAGGGAATTAACAGATGGCAGCAAATTTGTTCCAGTTAGAATGGCTGGTAAATACTATTACTTTCTATACGCAATTTGGTTTGGTGCTGCAATGAAGGTGTATTTCAGCACCAAGGACGAAAGCATTCCATTCAAGGAGATCTCAGATATGAACTTGGATGAAATGGAATTCCTCGACCCCGACGACTGCAACGAACTCGCAACATTGAAAGCCGAAAACAAGCGGATGCGAAACGCACTGCTTGACATTGAGGCGGATGCAAGGGCAAAGTTAGCAGCCAATTTGCCGCTGAACTCAAACGAAACGATGCACTCAGTCAAACACGGCTTAGGGCAACTGTTGGAGAATGGCAAAAGCGGCGACATTGGCAGCGTGATAGATGCGATTGCGAGAACGTTTGCAAAGGATGATGATTTCTGTGCATGACCTAGATTGTAATTCGGAGTGTGCGAAGCCGTCCTAGCAATGGGGCGGCTTTGGCTTTGCTCAAATGTCTATCTTTGCCTATATGAATCAGGCAAGAATAGACGCAGCGGCTGCATTGAGAGTAGGGTTTACTGCATCCGAGCGGGCGAAGAATCCGAATTACACCGTCAAGCGCGAAGACGTTAGGCGCACTATTTCTCATCTTGCCGTGACCTGCTTGCAAGCAAACGAGGATTTTTACAGGTTCTTGGAAACGCTGTTCCCGGCACTTGGAAGCACAACAAAAGAGGCACCAATACCTGAAGCGGTTAGGGAGGTTGATCATTGCTGTGGGGTGCAGCTTGTTACCAAGATGGCTGTTTACACGCCGGGACAGGCGCAAAACATCCAGCAAACCTTCGCCCAGAACTATCCCGCTCAATGGGCGCAACTAAACAGCTATGCAACGTCTTGGCTTGACCGCCTGATGTCCGGCAACTTGCCCAATCAGGGCGCGCCGTTCAATGCAGCCTATTGGGCGATGATACAAATGGGTGCATCGTGGGGCTATCAATCGATGTTGCCCAAGTGGCCAAACGAATTGCCGCCGATGCCGTTCGTGGTCAACGCGGGCGAAGACTTCATTAAGAAAATCTACACGGACGGGTACAGCTTGGTAAGCAGCCAAATTACCCAAAACGTGCTGCCCCAAGCGATGAGCAGCATCAACACGGCACTGAGCCAAGGGAAAAACTACAACGAAATCACGGCAGAACTCAAAAAGCAATACGGCGAAACCTCCTACCATTGGCTAAGGCTCGTTCGCTCTGAAATGGCGATGGCGGCTAATGCGGGCACGATGGCACAAGCTAAGGATCTGAACGAGCCGACAACGGTAATCAAGTGGTCAACATCGGGCGGCTCTGCTTGCCAAATCTGTGCGCCGCGAAATGGCAAACTGTACGCGCTCGATGCGCCCGAGCTTCAGCAATTGATACCTCACCCCAATTGCCGCTGTGTGCGGATCATTACCTTCAAGAAACAACCAGCCTAAAAGCAAGAACCCGCCATTGCTGACGGGTTCTGTGAAACTTGGCTTGACGGGCCACCTTGCTTTGCCGATTAACCTAACGGCAAATTCAGAGGGACGTGAGCCGGATTGTACTTTGCAACCTCCAACAAGCCGCCGCACGTTCGCGCAATGCTGCAAGCAGTTGGCCACTCTGAGTTGTACGAGGTCGGGGCGATGGATTTGGTAGTATATGAAATGCTTTCCAAACCACATCTATACGCTTTGGAGTTTCCGGAAGGCCAATATTGCCGGGATTTGGCCGTAGATTGGGGGTTGTTTTCCGTCGCTGTCCACTCCCATCGGGGAGGTGGTACAGCTTGCAGGTAATTGGTTCCAATGGTGCTGATTTCTTGCAGTTGCACTTCTGCGGGACTTGGATAGTGTTGGGCGATCAATTCACCGTCGTCGCGCTCTTTGGCGGGCGTATTGGTGAAGTTCGCGCCGATTGCCATTGCTGTAAAGCACAGCAACAACATGAACAGGCTAACGATTTTCTTCATTGATGTATGAAAAATTTAGTTGTGACAAATATAGCGATGTTTGGGATTTCTAGCCCTCTCGGATCAGCTTGCTCAGATAGTGGCAGTCATCGGCATCCAATTCGTGCGCGATGTTTACCCACGTTCGGAATTCGTTTTCTGGCAAAGTTCGGTGCTGCTCAATGATGCGCTCCGCTTGTCGTGCCTCAAGGTTTCCGCCAAAGAATTCATTTACAGCGTCGATCAATCCATTTGATGGCTTACCATCCGCTTTGGCAAACGCCTCTTCCAATCTGCCTTCAAGGTCGGTGGGTTCGTCGTCCTCATCATTCTCGTTTTGGATATCGTCAGGATTTCCATTGTCCCCCCTGCATGTCGGGCAACATCCCCCTATTTCCATTTCCTCCTCTAAACAGGCTTCCCCGCAGATGTAGCATTCACCCATTTCCCCGAAATCATGAGCTTGCCCGTCGGTGGGGTCGATTGCCCCAACTGAATCGGTGTGCATTGCGCATTCCTCCTCCTCTTCT
>CAZWFX010000149.1:0-2799 GCA_964633425.1 uncultured Candidatus Saccharibacteria bacterium | reverse complement strand
CCTGCCGTACCTGGTCTCAGGACTTGCCAAGCCGGACCCCTCGATCGCGGCGAAGATCGTGGCGTCGATCGACGCGGGATCCTGGTCGCTCATCGAGGTCCTATCGGAGGCGTTCGGTACGGACGTCGAATCGGTCAGGGCGATGCACTCCCTTCCCGCGTGGCTCCCGACTTGTTACGCCCACGCCGTCGGCGCGGCGGAGACTTCGCCCGACTGTTACGCCCGTGCCATTTCACGGCTCGAACCGTCGGAGCGCCCGGGGGAAGGGGAGTGGGACGAGTTCGAAAAACTGATCGCCTGGCTGGAACTGACCATGTGGGACTCGTTCGACTATCCCGACCGCCGCGCCATACCGGAAGCGGCGGCGGCTATTTGGCGCCGGAGGAAGAACGCCGAACCCCTGGCGCTTCCCCACCATGTCGATCTCGAATGGAAAGGGCGCTTCGCGCGTCTGGCCGACCAGCTGTACCGGGGAAGGGGGGACGGGTACGAAGGAACCCTGCAGGGCAAACCCAAGGTCCTCGCCGCCGGGGCCTGGACTCTCCTGACCCTGCTCGTCACGACGGACCCGATCGACCTCCGCTACCCGTACTCCGACGATCCCGGCAGCGTCCGGGACGTCTTCGGATACGCGACGGAGCTGTTCGACCTCCGGCCGCACGACCCTACCGAAGAGGCGCGGAAGTGAGCGCCCGCTCGCGGTGCGCCGCCCTCCTGCTCGTGCTCGCGGTACCCGGCGCGGGCGCGAAGGACCTCGTCGACCAGTGCGTCGGGGGGAGGTGGGACGAACTCCTCGCCCAGTCCGGCATCCTCCATTCGAGGAAATTCCCCGAGTACGGACTTTCCGAAAAGCTCGCGTTCGAATGCCCGTCGTTCGTGAACCAGGTACTCACCGCCGAATCCCTCGGCACCGCCGCCAAGCGGAAGGTATTTTCCGAGGTCGCGTCGTGGCCGCACGAAAAGGTCCAGATCTTCTACCTGAAGCTCCTGATGGAGAACCAAAAGGGGTTGGAAGCGTTCCTGGGCAAACGGCCGTCCGGCGACGCCCGGTAGCCCGGCCATGGGACGCGGGTTCTTCGACGGTTCGGCGGAGGGGTACGAAAAAGGGCGCGCCGACGGCCTCGCCGGCCGCCCGAAGGTCCCCGTGGGATCCCTGCCGGAACTCGCCGCGCACGCGGTCCGGCCGAAAAGCTATACGGAGACGTTCGTCAAAGCGTATTCGCGCGGCCACGCGGACGGAAACCGGCAGAAGAACGCGCCTCCGCCTCCGGTGCAGAGCTTCTACCAGGAGCGGTTTTTCAAAGAGCAGTATTTCAAGGCGAAGAGGGAGGGGAAGGTGAGGCGTCCGGACCGGCCGCCTCCCGACGCCGCCGACCGGGAGCGGTGAGCCGACGCTGCCCGGCTTGACGCGTCGGCCCCCGCGGATAGGATGGCCGGAACATTAACCGATGACCAGAAGAAGCATGGCGTTCGAAACGGAAGACTTGGCATTTACGGGATTCAGGAAGCTGCTCGTCGATTCCGCTGACTGGGAGACCGTCGAGGGACTGACACTTTTCGGATCCCCGGTGAAGGCCAATCCCAGGGGCGACGTCTGGGAAGCGCGGCTTCCCGGCTGACGCAGGGAACAGTATTTCACCTGCGCGGCGGCCCTCCGCGAAACAGAGGCCGCGTGAGCGGAACTGCCGGCCGCACAAATCCTCGAAAGCGCGTTTTCCACGGATCCTTGGAGCCTCGAGACCATGGAGGCTTTCACGCTCCGGAGGTCGGCTTCCGGATTCCGGCACGGCGGGAGCGGCATGTTTTTCGACCAAGGCGCGCATTCCTTCCGTTGGACCGCGGAGACCTTGGGCGGGAGGCACGGCAACCGGTTCGCCGTAATCGCCGGGCGTACCGGCTCGTGGCGCAAGACGTGTTCCCCCAGGGACGCGCTTCCGGTATCGGTAATCGTACCGTAACCGACGGATGGCGTACGTAAGCCGTATAACTCCAATACGCAAACCGACCGTACCCGTCCCGAGTCGCGCCTACGCGCGGTAGAGGTATCGGATGACCAGCGATTCGCGGCGGTCGAGATCGAGCCTTGCCATTTCGGTATCGGCGTAGGCTTCGGCATCCGCCTTCAGGCGGAACGTCACGGGGCCCGGGCCGTCCTCGCGCCACAGTTCGCCCACGTACGCGTTCGCGACCGCCCACGCGATGATCCTTCAGACGGAATCCTTCCGGACGAAATCGGGAGTCCTCGGATTAATCCGGAGAATCTCCAGGACGTACTCGACCTGGCTCGCGAAATCGCGGCCGAAATTCCGTTTGCCACGGATCTTGTCCACGTTCTGCGATTCGTTCATAAGATCTTCGGGACCGTCCCTGAAGAAGTCGACCTGGATGAGGCCCCCGTCGTCGACGAAGGCCGGGTAGAGTTCGGCGTACTGCCCGTCGGGCAGAAGGACGTGGAGTTCATCCCACGGTTCGGTTCGGCGGTAGAGTAGGGCGAGGTATTCGGAAACGATCGGACGCGCCTGATCGGGAGAGGTGAGGACGACGGTATCGGCCATATTGGGGAAACGTTAATCGGTAAGACGGAAGGGCGCAGTCCGGGCCCCTGCGGAGCCGGCGCAAGGAGGAATCCGCAGGAGCATTCCTAGCGACGCGACGGGCCCGGTAGCTTGCTCCATTCCGCACCGATAGCGTTTTCCCACTGCCGGCATCCGGGCACGCCGGCTCTGCCAATCACGTTTTCTTGCATCGCGTCGAATTTCGGATACGATGTTCCACGGATTTTTAACCCGTTTTTTTCCG
>CAZWFX010000148.1:0-2826 GCA_964633425.1 uncultured Candidatus Saccharibacteria bacterium | reverse complement strand
ATTTACCTACTGGCGGGCGAACCGCGAGTGGGGCAAGCGACCGAGAAAATAGGAGACCCCGATGGACGATGAAGTGCACAAGGCGTTCTTCGCAAAGCATACACCGCTGTTCACGGGAGCTGCCCCGCCGCCTGATCCGAGATCAGTGATAACCGTGCGGCCGAATGATCCAACGAGGTATGAGCCGCGCTTGGTTCTATCCGAGCCGGCGCAGCCGTTACCGATGCCGCCGTACTGCGACGCGAACGACATGAAGGTGATCGCCGATCTGCGGCTGGCTTTAGAAATGATCGCCAACTTCAACTCGCCCGATCCCGATGCAACTGCGGTTGAGGAACGCGACATGCTGATCGCCATCGCGCGCAATGCGCTTGGCTGCAAATCGTGAAACGGGGAGCGCTTGATGGGATGCTGCGATTGTCTACCCGACGAAGGATGCTCCGACTGCGACCCCGCGCTTGCGCGGCTCCGTGACGACATCGCCATCACTCAAGCGATTGAGAAGCTGGCGTGCGCAACGCTGGACATCGAGACGGGCGAGCGGCAGTTCGCTGGAACCTTCGCTCACTTGACGATTGAAGACTGCGATGAGATTGCCGCTCTGCTGGAGCGGCTTCGCAAATCCGACAACTAGGAGGTGCGGATGGATTTGGCGAGGCAGGCCGACGAGAACACCGTGAAGGCGCTGGGGCGTGACGGTGCCATCGCGTGGCTACTAGAGCGCGCCGCCGAATGCGACAAGGCTGCGGCCGGTTACAAGCTGGTTGCGAAGGACTATCGGAAGCGCGCCAAGGCGCTTCGCAAATCGAAATGACGGGAGGCCAAGAGCGTGGCGGCATATGAGGCAGCAGGCGAGACCGACGAGTGGTACACGCCGCGCTACATCTTTGATGCGATTGGCGAGCGCTTTGACCTTGATGTCGCCGCGCCACACGACGGGCCGCGCCACGTCCCGACATCGCGCTGGATCGCAACGAACAGCCTGGAACTTCCGTGGACTGGCTTCGTGTGGATGAACCCGCCGTTCGGCCACCAATCCACCAAGCGGAAGTGGCTGCGCAAATTCTTCGAGCACGGTGACGGCATCGCGCTTGTGCCGGATCGAACGTCGGCGCCATGGTTCCAGGAGTACGGCCCGCGCGCCGCTGCTATTTGCTGGGTGTCGCCGAAGATCAAGTTCGAGCGCCCGGACGGAACGCGTGGCGAGTGGCCAGGAACAGGAACGGCGTTACTTGCGGCAGGCGAGCGTGCGGTGCATGCGTTGAAACGATCAGGCCTCGGATTTGTGACCAAGGCCGTTTAGAAAAGGAGGCTCACAAAACAAAGTTGCGTCGAGTAGATTTTCTTTATTGACGAGGCAAACAGCTTCTAGTATAAAAAATCTACGAACAACGCAACCGCTCAAAGGAGCCCGCTCCATGGTCCGCATCGAAGCAATCGCCGCCCTCGCCGCCCTCATGAACCTCACCCCGGCCGTTGCCGTGGCGCTGCCCACGGTTCTCACTGTAGCCGCCGGCAAGGTCGGCATGACTGAGGCTGCAATGATTGAAGAGTGCATCAAAAACCAGCCGCTGCGCGCATACCTTGCGCAGGCCTGCGCCACTGCAATCAAATCGCTCTAAGGGGAGTGTGGACAATGCGCGCCATCGATCTGGACTGGAAAATCACGGAGCACACGGGGAAGCGCGATCAGCGCAATGGCAACGTGCTCTTTTATGCTTACCTCGGGCAGTGCTCGCGCTTTTGCATTGAGGAAGTCTACCAAGTGGCGCGTCAGCCGGGGGACTTCTCCACCCTCTATGTGCTGCGCGACGCCAGCCGGGTAACAGATGCGCAGGTACGCGCTGGGCAGCGCTCGCCTGTCATCGCTCACGCGGAAGATGCGCAGGCGCTGGTTGATCATGCTGCGGCACTGGAAAGCGCCGACGCGCAGAGGCGGTCGGCAGCATGAACCAAAAGCAGATAGAACTAGGGCAAGACAACCTAGAGGCCGTGAAAGAGTTTTTCATAACCCATCTTTGCGCTACGCAACGCGAATGCGCGGAGGCGTTGGGCTTGAGTGCCATGGCAGTCAACCGACACGTCAAAACGATCCGCGCCAGTTGGCGCCGCAAATCGAAACGGTAGGAGCGTCTAGCTCTTCCGTACAATCCTCACCACGGGCCTGTCGTTCCGGTCTTTCTCTTCGCGGTGCTCAAACTCTACGCCATACAGGAAGCGCCCGTAGGCGGCCTCAATGTCTTTCTTCTCTACCTCTGAGCCCGGCACTAGCTGGCGATGCAGCCACGTCGCAAGGTAGTTCGGGGCGCGGGGGCTGGTAGAGAGCGCAACGTTCCCTTCGATAGCAGAGGCAATCAGCGGGCGCATCCAATCCGCCAGGCCGCGAAGCTTCTCTTCCTTCCGCATCGCTTCTGACCTAAACGGGACTTGCTTGACGACGCAGCTCGTAACCGTCTTACCTTCGCTGTTCTGCCCGAGCGCCACAATCTCAAGCTCGCAATCGAACAGTGGCCGCTCTTCGCTGTCCTTCAGCTTCTCTGCAATCACTGTGCGCGTCTTCGAGCCCTCTTCGCGATCTATCCGCAACAGCGTCTCAAAAGATGGTTTGAACGCAGAGCTGCCGCGAATGTCTCCGTTCTTCCCGCTATGGTGCACGACGTGGACGTGAGCGCCCGTGCGCGCCGCGATCTCCCCCATGCGGCGCTCTATGAACGCCATGATCTCTCCGGCGGAATTCTCATCTGCTCCGGGGTTCACGCGCGCGTAGGTATCCAGCACGATCATCACGCACTGATTGCCGCTTTCCTTCTGCAAGGTCTCTGCGGC
>CAZWFX010000147.1:0-2920 GCA_964633425.1 uncultured Candidatus Saccharibacteria bacterium | reverse complement strand
GGTAAGCACGACGATGATGTCGATACGGCTTCGATGATTGGACGCGCACTTGATGAGGCGCACCCAGCAATCACAAGCAGAGAAGAGCAGAAACAAAAGCCCGATAGGTGGGCTAAAGCATTCGGCGACAACGACGCTGATAACGAAGACTGGAAAACCGTGTAATGGCACAAGAGCAGAAGACCGTAGCCGACGATAACGCCGCGCTGCTGGAAAAGCTCGTCCGTATGTACGAGAGCGCAGAGCAAAGCACTGCTGATTCTCGGGAGGAGTGCGAGCGCGACCGCGACTATCGCAACGGTATCCAGTGGACTGAGCAAGAGATTGCTACGCTGAAGAAGCGCAAACAGCCAGTCATCACGATTGATCGCATCGGGCCGAAGTGCGATTTTTTGATGGGCATGAAAGCCCAGAACAGAACAGATCCAAGGGCGTTTCCTCGCAATCCTCAAGACGAGGAAGCCGCAGGCGCTGCAACTGATGCGCTTCGTTACGTCATGGAGGATCAGCGGTGGGATCGCGTCAGTTCTGAGTGCTTCGATAACTTCATTGTTGAGGGCACATGCGGCGCAGACGTTCGCGTTTATGACAAGAACGGGGAAATGTGCATCGAGGTTTTGCCGATCATGTGGGACCGCTTGTTCGGTGATCCACATAGCCGGATGCGCAATTGGTCTGATGGCAATTTCAAAGGCCAGTTTGTATGGATGGACTTCGATGATGCCGCCCAGAAGTATCCAGACAAGGAGGATGCACTAGAGCAAACGCTATCCAGCGAGCCAAGCGCAACAGGCAACACATTTGAAGACATTCCACGCACCCGCTGGGCAGACCCAAAACGCAAGCGTGTGCGTATTGTCGAGATGTGGACAAAGGAGGGCGGCAAGTTCTTCTACACGGCGTTCACGAAGGCCGGGGTGTTGGAGCGTATCGAGTCTCCTTACATGGATGAGGACGGCGAGCCAGATGACGGGTTTGTGTTCGGCTCCTGCTTCATTGACCGTGACGGGAATCGCTTCGGTGTTGTGCGTCGCTGGATCAGCCTGCAAGACGAGATCAACAAGCGGCGCTCCAAGGCGCTGCACTTGATGAACGTTCGCCAGACATACGGCAATGCACTGACTGGCGACAAAAACAAAATCCGCAATGAGCTGGCTAAGCCTGACGGTCACGTCGAGATGGAGGGCGGGGCTAAGTTTGGCGAGGATTTCGGAGTAATCCCGACATCGGACATGGCCGCTGCGCAGTTTCAGCTTCTACAAGAGGCAAAGAGCGAGATTGATGCGGTCGGCGTCAACGCGGCTATGGCTGGAAACGAGACGCGCAACATGTCCGGGCGCGCTTTGATTCAGCGTAGCGAAACAGGAATGAACGAGTTGGGCCCAGTGTTCGACAACTTCAAGCAGTTCCAGCACGACGTCTACCGCAAGGTGTGGAATCGCATTCGCCAGTTCTGGACGGCTGAGAAGTGGATTCGCGTCACAGACGACGAAAAGAACATCAAGTTTGTGGGCTTGAATCAGCCGCTGACGCTTGGTGAGCAATTACTGGAAGAGTTTAAGCAGCAGCCAGGCGTGACGCCAGAGCAGATTGCGGCAGCAGAGCAGCAGGCGCAAATGGACCCGCGCATGCAAATGGTTGTCGGCACAAAGAACAATGTGGGGGAGCTTGATGTTGACATCGTGATTGATGATGTTCCTGCGTCTGCATCGTTGCAGGGTGAGCAGTTCGAGACATTGGCCCAGATCGCACCACAGGCAGCGACCATGCCGCCGCAGTTGTTCGAAGCTCTGATTGAGGCATCTAGCCTGCGCAACAAGGACAAGATCCTTGCCAAGCTGAAGGGTGAAGGCGACAAGCAGAACCCGCAGATTATGCAGATGCAGCAGCAGATGCAAGAGATGCAGCAGGCTTTGCAAGAGGCTCAAATGGCTGCGCAGGACAAGTCAGGCGACATCCAGATTAAACAAGCTGAGTTGGCTCTGAAAGAGCGCGAAATCGCCATCAAGGAAGCTGAATTGCAGATCAAAGCCATGGAAGCGCAGAACGCAGCCCCGGCAGAGATCGACGCAGCCAAGAACGAGATCGCTTTGCAGGCTATGCAGTTGCAGCATGACCGCGAGCTATTCGAGAAAGACAAGCAGATTGCAGCGCTCCAGTTGAGTGCGCAAGTCAAGGATGTGCAGCACGCAGAACAAGGTGTGCGCGATGCGGTGAGCGACGCTCAAACCGCGTCAGAAGTACCGCTGTAAAGAATCTTTCCAGTGTTTAGAGCCCGCCTTGAGCGGGCTTTTTGCATTGGGCCGTCGCCGGGCTTTCGGGCGCGATGACCGTCGCCGGGTTACGGGCGTTTGGAGTGTGTGAATGACTGGTGAAACCGTATTGGAGTCGATCTTTTCCGCTGAAACCGTCGAGCAGAGCGACAACGACACCACGCAAGTGGGTGAGCAAGTCGAGCAGCAAGACACAACGGGCGTAGATGAGTCAGTGACGCCGACTGACGAGAAGAATGCAGAGCAAGAAGACCCCATCGAGCGACACAAAAAGGGTTTGGAAGCTGGTATTGCAGCAGAGCGCACCAAGCGTCAAGCGGCTGAAAAAGAGTTGGCAGAAATGCGGGCTTGGAAGCAGCAGCAAGAGCAGGGGCGCCAGGTTCAGCGCCAGTCAATCCAAGGCGAGCCAATCAGGCCAAAGCGCGCCGACTTCGAATCCGAAGAGGAGTACGAAGACGCGCTTCTTGAGTATGGCGACCAGCGACGCGAAGCACGCAATGCTCGTGAGAGATCTGAAAACGAAGCACGCGAACACGCGCAGCAAATGCAACGAACCGCCGATGAAGTGGTCTTGAAGGGTCAACAAGCCTTCCAAGACTTCGACACGGTGATCAATAGCGGACTCGGGCCCATCTTGGCCCAAGAGA
>CAZWFX010000146.1:0-2929 GCA_964633425.1 uncultured Candidatus Saccharibacteria bacterium | reverse complement strand
GAGGAGCACCGGAGGTAGGACGATGCTGATGTGGAAGATGGATCGCGCGGTGGGCTGTGTCAAGGGCGGAGGCTCGAATGGGTGACCCGAAGGGCTACGTCTATTTCATCCGGGAAGGCCAGGACGGGCCGATCAAGATCGGCACCACGCAGGGCTCGCCGCACACGCGGCAGAGGGCCATGCAGACAGGCAATTCGAGCGACCTTGTTCTGCTTGCGGCGATCCCGGGCGATGTGGCACTCGAGAAGCGCCTGCATGAGCGGTTCGCGGCCGTCCGCATGCGTGGGGAATGGTTCGAGGCGACGGCGGAACTGCTCGCGTTCGTAGAGGGGCTGCTTTTTACGCATCCGTTGCCGAAAGACCTCCACGATGATGCGCCCATCTTTGGCGATATGTCCGAGGATGTCTTGGAGAAGGTGCGTGGGTATCTGCTTGCTGCCGATGTCGCAACAAGATGCAGGAGCGTCTCAGAGAGGGCTAGCCAGGCGCTATTACATGGACCATCTGCAATTGCCTCTGCATATTCCGAGGCTCTCCGGGCGAGGCAGGTGGTCGATGACCTCGAGAACGACTCAGACTCGGCCGCGGCCCATGGCAACGAGGCGTTTCGGGTGGGTGTGATTGTCGGCAGGGCGACACATGAGATATGTGACGCAGTGGACGCCCTAGACAGGGAGATCGACGCGATCGAGCGCGCTTTCGACAAGTCGCGGGCGGCAGCCGGCAACGCCGAGGTGAACTAATGGCAAAGCTTGACACCGAGAAGTTCCACGCTCGCTACTCGCTCGTCGAGCGCCGGCTCTGGAACGACCTCCGCGGCTTGTCGCCGATTCAGCCGTGCGGCGTCGGCCTCTGGTTCTACCTGCTGTCCACGCCGAAACTTGGCGTGATGCCCGGCCTCATCTGCGAGGGCGAGGCGGCACTCGCGGAGCACCTGCGGTGGCCCATCAAGGGCTTCAGGGACGCCTTCTTTGAGTTGTACACTCAGGGTATGGTCATCGCTGACTGGACCGCGCGATTGGTCGTCACACCGAAGGTCATTCGGAATATGATCCTGCGCGGCGGACCGGAGTCGCCGAACGTCATCCGTGGGTGGGCGACCCAGTGGATCGAGGTTCCCGACTGCCCGCTCAAGACGTACTACTACAACGTCATGCTCAGCGGACTGAAGTCGCTCGGGGAGAGTTACGAGAACGCGTTCTACGAAGCGTGCCAAGCCCCCGCGTCAAAGGGTATGGGTGACCCTTTCGCAAAGGGTATGGATGAGGGTATGCCGAACGGTTTGGATGAGGGTATGTCAAAGGGTAGGGGAAACCAGATTCAGATACAGATTCAGACTCAGAAGATCCCCCCTACCCCCCGTCGCGCCGCCCGCCGCGAAGCCGGCGGCGAGCCGAAGGCCCACGAGCGCTACGCCCAAGCCTACGCCGACGGCGTCAGGGCCGCGTGCGGGGCAGATTTTCCGCGTCCTCGCGGCAAAGCCGCGCTGATCGACATGGCCCTGGCCTACGCAAACGGCGCGGTACCCGGCGAAAAGCTCACTGGCGACGCCCTGCTGGCCTGGTTCCGCGAGACCGCCAGGGCGTTCCGTCTGGCCGTTCCGGGCCAGTTTTGGAAGGGCTACAGCCCGGACGGGTGCCTGCTGTGGCTGAACGCCGGACGGCCAACGCAGGCTCAGCGCGTGGTCAACGGCCGCTCCCACGTCCAGCAGCCCGCCGAAGCGAACCCGTTCTGGACCGCGCAGACCCCGGAGCCCCTATGACCCCGCCCGTGACCATCGCCGAAGCCGAGGCAATGCTGGCACAGGAAGGGCCCGTCCCGAGCCTTTCGAGCATCTTGGCGACCCTACCAGGCCAGTACGCGTGCAACGGCCGTTGCGGGGCCACTGTGGAGCGTCCCGGAGCCTGTGACGCCTGCGCCGAGGCGCGAGCCCGCCGGCTGCACGACGCCGCGCTCAGACCGGCGCTGGACAGCATCCCGGAGCGCTTCCGCTGGGCCACGGTGGACGCCCGCGAGGAGATGGCTGCCCGTGTGGCGTACATCCAGCGCGACCCCGCGGCGCTCGGCCGGCTACCCGACCTCCTGCGCTCCCGCGTTGTCGTCTTCGTCGCGCCGAGCGGCGCCGGCAAGACCACGCTCGCCTGCGCGCTGCTCCGGACGGCGATCGATCGCGGGCGTCACGACGCCATGCGCACGACGCTCGAGCCGACACAGGACGCCCGCAGCGCACCTCGGCGCGTGCTCGACGCCGCGAGCGAAGTGGCCCACGCGCTCGCCCGCGGCGCTCGCTTCTTCGCCGCGCGGGACCTCGGCGGTGGCGAGAAACTCGGTCGCGAGGACTTGCCGGCGAGCGTCCACGCGGCTCGCGCGAGCCTGCTCGTGGTCGACGACGTGGGCCAGGAGGCCGGCACTGGAGACACATACCGCGGCTCGGACAGGGCGCGAGCGATTGCCGATCTGCTCTCCGAGCGGCACGACCGCGGCGCGCAGACAATCGTGACCACGTACGGCCGACAGGCGGAATGGGCGAACTGGTACGGCGACGGCGTGGCCCGTCGATACTTCGCAGGCGGCGACGGCGTGCGCGTTGTTGACCTGGGCCGTGTCGCAAAAGTGGCTGCGTGATTGTCAGTTTGCCTTGCACACCTCCCAGCAAGTGCCAATCTTGAGCGGGGGCCGGAGGAGAGATGAAAGAGAAAGCAAAGCGCGTGAGCCGCTACCTCGACAACGCTGGCGGCGTGCATGAGACAAGGCGGGCCGCAGACAGGGAGAACGCGGCCATCGCCATTCGCGAGTGGGTCAAGGCGACAGAATCGGAAGACGGCATCGTTAGCGCGGAGGATATCATTAAGCACGCCCCTGCGCTCCTCGATCTGCTCAAGACCTACGTCCGCCTGAGCAAGCCGGAGGCGAAGTGAACCAAGGTTGC
>CAZWFX010000145.1:0-2954 GCA_964633425.1 uncultured Candidatus Saccharibacteria bacterium | reverse complement strand
AACCGTTGTTCGTTACGACGGGGCAAACGGAAGCCGACCTTGCCAAGTATTACGGTCCGGCCTTCGTGCGCCGTGTGTTTGAGCGGCCCGAGTTGCTGGGCACGGTGATTGACATGGGGGCGGCATAGGTAGTGCGCTGGTAGGATTCGCACGGAGAAAACGGGTAAACATCATTGCGAGGTTGCAATGGTGAAATTGAAAGGGTGAACGGCGGTGGATTACAGAGCATTCGTTGAGAGTAAGTCGCAGTCGGAATCGGTAGGAGGATTCGAGCCAACGTTTATCCCCGATGAGCTGTTTGACTTCCAAAAGCATCTTGCGCGTTGGTCCGTGCGAGGTGGGCGCAAGGCCATCTTTGCGGACTGTGGCATGGGAAAGTCGTTCGTTGAGTTGGTATGGTCGGAGAACGTTCTACGACATACCAACAAGCCCGTGTTGATTCTGACACCGCTTGCGGTGTCTGCTCAAACGGTACGTGAGGGCGAGAAGTTCGGAATCGGCGCGCAACGTGTTGGCGACGGCGGGATTACCGGCCCTCACGTGTACGTGACGAACTACGAGCGCTTACATCACCTTGACCCAAACAACTTCGCGGGCGTCGTGTGTGACGAGTCGAGCATCCTGAAAAACTACGCAGGCGAAACGCGCAAGGTCGTGACGCGGTTCATGGCAAAGATGCCTTACCGTTTGCTGGCGACTGCAACCGCGGCGCCGAATGATTACGTCGAGCTTGGCACGTCGTCCGAGGCGTTGGGCGACATGACGCATTCGGACATGCTGACGCGGTTCTTTCGGCAGACGGACGCCAAGCGCAACAAGTCGGAATTGGACCGGGCCGAATGGGCGGAAGGTGCTGCTAGGCAACTTGGCGGTGACCACTTTGCAAAGCTGTCCTACCGCGTGTCGCAGGCGGTCCAAGGCTGGCGCATGAAGGGGCACGCACACACGCCATTCTGGCGCTGGGTAGCGTCATGGGCGCGCGCTTGTCGAAAGCCGAGTGACCTTGGCCCGTTCGATGATTCCAGGTTTGTCCTTCCGCCTCTTAACGTTGTGGAGCACGTAGTCAAGCCGCGAACGAAAGCGCCGGGCATGTTGTTTGACATGCCCGCGTTCGGGTTGAAAGAAGAGCGCGACGAGCGGCGCCGTACCTTGCATGAGCGTTGCGAGATGGCCGCCGAGCTTGTCAACCATGGTCGCCCCGCTGTGGTGTGGTGCCACATGAATTCGGAGGGTGACTTACTGGAACAGCTTATCCCCGACGCGATTCAAGTGTCCGGCTCTATGTCGGACGACGCAAAGGAAGAGGCTTACGAAGCGTTTAGCGGTGGTTCCGCCCGTGTCTTGATTATCAAGCCGAAGATCGGTGCCTTTGGCTTAAACTGGCAGCACTGTGCCGAAGTGGTGACATTCGCTTCGCACTCGTACGAGCAATACTACCAAGCAGTTCGAAGGTGCTGGCGGTTCGGTCAGATGAGCCCAGTCAACGTTGCCATCATTTCGACGGAAGGCGAGGTGCGCGTTCGCGACAGTATGCGCCGCAAGGCAGAGCAGGCGGACAAGATGTTTGCCGAGCTTGTGCAACACATGAATGACGCAGTGGCCCATTCAAGGCCAATGCAACAAGGGAAGGTTATCGAGGTGCCATCATGGTGAAAGACTCTGTTCTCACGGATAAGTACGCAATCTACAACGGCGACTGCATCGACGTGATGCAAGCGCTACCATCGGAATCGGTGCACCTGTCGATATACTCGCCGCCGTTTGCGGGCATGTATAACTACAGCTCAGACCCGCGCGATTTGTCGAACTGCATCAACTATGACGAGTTCTTTGAGCACTATGGTTATGTGGTCAATGAGCTTCACCGGCTGACTTTGCCGGGCCGAATGTCGGCTGTGCACTGCATGGACATTTCGACAGGCAATACCGGGTGCGACCACCTGAAAGACTTTCCGGGGGACATCATTCGGTTACACGAAAAGTGCGGGTGGAACTATACGCACCGCTACCACGTTTGGAAGGAACCGCTTGCCGTTCGAAACCGGACGATGATCAAGAGCTTGAGTCACCGCGCACTCACGGAAGATTCTACGCGTTGTAGCGTCGCGAGCGCGGACTACCTCTTGATTTTCCGCCGTTCTGGCGAGAATCCCGTCCCGGTCGAGCATCCCGTTGGCTTGCTCGAATATGCTGGCGAGCGAAAGATACCGACGGAGCTTTTGAGGCTGCGCGGCATGAAAGGTGACCAAAAGAAAAACCGGTTTTCGCATTGGATTTGGCGACAATACGCGTCTGCGTTTTGGGATGACGTACGCATCGACCGCGTGCTCCCGTACAGGATGGCGAAAGAGGAAGAAGACGAGAAGCACGTTCATCCGTTGCAGCTCGACGTTATCGAACGCGCAACGGTGTTGTGGTCCAACCCCGGAGAGACGGTAATCACACCGTTTATGGGTGTAGGGTCGGAGACCTATATCCCAGTGATCAACCAGCGCAAGGCCATTGGAATCGAGCTAAAAGAAGCCTACTACAACCAAGCTGTGCTCAACATGCAAGACGCCGAGAAGGGAATCCGACGCGAAGCGCCCGTACAAAAAACGATGTTCGAATTGGACGAGGCGGGGTGACCGGCCATGCCCCTCTACCGAGTCAAAAAACAAGTTGAAGCCGACGTCTACGTTGAAGCCAAAAACAGCGTAGAAGCCGAGCGCTACGTCAAGACGCTCGACATCACCAACGAGCAACCCCGCGTGAACGTCCACGCAAGGCTCTTGTTTGCAGGCGCCTACGTGCCCAGGGACCATGCCGATTCCTACCCGCACAGGGCAGACGGTACGACGTGCGAAAAGACGGTGGGCGAGCTTCTCATGAGGGAGGGCGGAGCGTGACCAACGAAGAGCACAACCGACGCGCGGTAATGGCCAAGCTGGTCGAGCGCCCGCTGACAACGAGCA
>CAZWFX010000144.1:0-2987 GCA_964633425.1 uncultured Candidatus Saccharibacteria bacterium | reverse complement strand
CCCGACGACTGGATCAGGGTCGCGGTCGCGTCGCCGCGTACGTGACGCCGGCGCCCACGGCCCCGCCCACGACGACGGCCACTGCCGCGACGAGCACCACGACACCCACGGGCGGGCCTCGGCGCAACACGTCGCGCTCGGCCTCGCACGAGACGACGCGCTTGGCCGCGGCGACCGCCTCGGCCTCAGTCAGCGTCACGGTGCGCGGCGTCAGCGCGGGCGCATCGGCCGGCGGGTCTGCCCAGGCGGGGGCGGACAGGGCGACGGTGAGCAGCAGGGCGAGGGCCTTCACGGCGCGCTGGGCGGCGATGGAATCGGCGATCGCCTGGAGTAGCGCGCCGATGGGTCGCGGCGGGGCGGGCGGCTTCTGCGCTCCACTCCAGATGGCACGCACGCGGGCCTCTTGCTCCGGCGTCACAGCGCACCGCCCTTCAGCACCCGCTCGGCCGCCGACACGTCCGCCACCTTCGCCGCCGCAGCGGCGCCGGCCGCCGCCGCCTCCTTGCGCAGGCCGTCGCTCAACACGCGCACCAGCAGGCCCTCGAGCCAGACCGTGAACGCGCCGCCGAAGTGGCCGCGGAGAATCGCCATCAGCGGCCCTGGCAGGTCGGAGACGGCGCCCGAGAGGATCTGCGCCTTCTCGCGCTCGTCGATGCGCCCGTCGTTGGCCAACGCGGCCTGGATGCGCGGAGCGACGGCGCTGGCCAGGTACGCCTCGACCGTGTCGAGCGAGCGGCGCAGCTCGACGCTGGCCGTATGCGCGCGGAGCCACGCGAAGAGCTGGCGGCCCAGGGGGAACAGCACGGCCAGCAGTGCGGCCAGGCCGCCTCCGGTGGCGAGCTCGCCGCCCGTCACGACGTCGGCGGCGCCGGACTCCTGAGCGAAGGCGGGCAAGGCGAAGAGCAGCAGCGCCATCACGACGAGCCCGAGGAGAGCGAGCAAGACCCGTCGTTTCAGTCGTCGCCGCGCGTTCTCTTCGTCCACCATGCGCTGCAGCGCCTCTCGCGGCGTGATGACGCCGGCGATCAGGTCGCGATGTGTCTGAAGGGTCGAAGCCATGCCTGCTCCTACGCCGCACCCCGCGGCAGGGCTGGGAGCGAGCGCGCCCCCAGGAGATTCAGTCGTGAGTCCAGTACAGCACCGGCAGCGCGCCAAATCCCTGCGTCACCGGCCCATCGTTGAAACTGACGCGCCCCGCCTGCGCGATGCGCACACCGGGCTCGAGCGACGGCACCACCAGTGCGACGTGCCCCGGCAGGCGCGGCCGAGGATTCGCCCAGCCAGCGACGGTGGGAAAGCCGGCCGCCGCACGCTCGGCCGCCGCTGCGGCGAAGCACGCCACCCACGACTCGGCCTCGTTGAGGTACCGCACGAGTTCGTTCGCGACGAGCTTCGGCGTCTTCACGCCGAGCGCGTTGAGCGCGTCGCGCAAGAAGAAGTTGCAGAACGTCTCGGGCCGCCCATCGCCGTCCACGTCGCGGCGCTGGTAGCGGAGGCTGCGCGCCGGGTCGAGCTGCGCCACCACGTCGAGCAGCGCCTCGGGCGAGCGCGTGGACGGATAGACGCGCGGCGGCACCGCCACCTGCGCGAGGTCGAGGGGCGGCGTCCAGGGCGTCATTGCTCGAAGTACCCCATGACGGTCACGTCGCCGCGGATGATTTGCGACGCCGTCGCAGTGCCCACCGGCACCTGGACGATGACGTGCAGGAAGCGCCCCGACTCCACGGTGATGGGCGCCTGGCTGAAATCTCGCACGATGTCGGGCGCACACGCGCCGATGGCGGCGCCGATGATGTAGCCCTGCGTCCCGAGCGGCACACGCCGCGGCGCGGAGGCAGGCGATGCGGCGATGGCATCTGCCGTGGCCAGCGACACGGCCGTAGAGCCGGTGGCTACGCCCCAGTCGAGCAGCGTCGCCGTCGTCGCCACAGCCGCGCCCGTGTTGCACGAGCTGATGGCGATGCCGGTCATCACGAAGCGGAAAGACGTGGGCACCTGGTAGCCGAACAAGGCGAAGTCGGTTGCAGCTCCGGCCGGCGCGGCGAACTGGTAGCGACCGCCCAGCGTCGTGTAGCCCGCGGCGGTGTTGCTCAGCGTCGCGCTCGTCGGGCTCGTGCTGTTGGCGTGGTTGCTGCTCTGCGCGCCCGTCGTCGGCGTGTACGCGGAGCCGTGGCCACCGAGCGCGTTGAGGTGGCCGACCGGTCGCGACAGGTCGATCACCTTGGTCATCACCTCCACCGCACCGACGACCAGTTGCGGCGCCAGCGACGGCGCCACCGCACCGTTGCGCACGGCGAGGCACGCTCCCGGGCTCTCGTTGAAGATGCTTGGCGACCCGGACGGCAGTGGAATCGTGACGGACTGCGACTCTCCGGTGTCCTCTCGCGTGAGGCCGCACACGACTGCCTGGACCGACGCCTTGACGTGGACGTTCCAGTACACGCCCGCGGTGGGCGCCGTCATCGTGGTGCTCGTCTCGGAGCCGCCGCGGTTCACGACGCATTCGAAGCCACCTGAGGAGGTCCACCGCACGAAGGCACCGTCGGTGGGCGCCGCCGTCGTCGCGACGTTGCACGCCCCCACGATACCCTCGGCGTTCGTCTGTGGCAGGTTGACCGGCCGCACGCGGGCGTGGACGTACAAGCTGCCGTCGAACCAGCCGCGGAACTTCTGCTGGCTCAGCAAGATGCTGTACGTGTTGACCGTGGTGATTGCGCTCGCGTTGAGCGTCGCGGCGCCGCTGCCCACCGTCACGGTCTGAGTGAGGATGGACTGCGCCCACTTGTTGTGCGCGGCCACCGCAGACCCGGTGAAGCGGTCGACGAACAGGGGTGTGTCGCGCCCGATGTCCACGCGCCCATCATCCGCGAACTCGGCCAGGTGACCGTCGCGGTCGGCGAGCGGCAGGTAGCCGCCATCCGGGCCAAAGACAGCCACCTTCATCTGCTTTGCGCTGTTGACGTCGGCGAGGTCAGACGACGAGCCGC
>CAZWFX010000143.1:0-3013 GCA_964633425.1 uncultured Candidatus Saccharibacteria bacterium | reverse complement strand
TGCATTGCGCGCCATCGGCAATGCCATTGTCCCGCAAGTCGGCGCGGAAGTCCTCAAAGCCTTTAGGGCCTGCCGGCCATGAGTGACAAGGCCTGGAAACGCGCCGAGCGCGACCTGGCCCGGGATGTGGGCACCCAGCGCATCCCGGTCACGGGGGAGCGTGGGGGCGCGGATTTCGCGGATGCCCTGTGCTGGTACCAACTCAAGAAGCGGCTGGGGATGCCGGCCCTGTTGCGTGAGTGGCTTCAGGCCCTGAAGGTCGAACGGGTCACCGCCACCAAGGCCGGCAAACTCCCCGTGTTCGTGTGGATGCAGCCCGGGCACCCCAGAGCCGACGCCCTCGTGGTGCTGCGGTGGCAGGATTGGCGGGAGTTGCATGGCGATGCCCTTGAGGCCCACAATCCAGACAGCACCATGAGCGATCCACACGCAGGCGCGTGAAACCAGACTGCACCATTAGAGATCCAGCCATGAACCTCCCCGGCCTCCCCCCGCCCCCGCTGACACAGGCCCTCGAGCCCTCAGGCCCACAGGCCGATGAGGTCGTCGTGTCGGCGGCCCACAAGGGCCCGGTGAGTCCTGTCGAAGTGGCAACCATTGGCTACTTGAACACGGTGGGCAAGAGCATCGCCGAGATTGCGGAGCTCGTAGGCCGTGATCCTAAGACTGTGGCCAGACACATCCCACACGCCAAGGATCTCATGCGGGCCTTTGTGCCCGAAATGGTGGGCTTGTGGCGCGATGCGGCCATCCTACAGGCTGTGCGGGGCAAGCATGAGGCGGCCAGGGATTTCGTCTATGCGGCCGGTGCGGCCGTGGCGCATGGGCCTCAGGGCCCTGCAGGGCCGTCTATGGTTGTCCAGATCGGCGTGAGCCTCCCAGGACTCCCGGCTCCACAGGCCCCGCAGGCCCTGCCGGATATCGACGTACAGCACACAGGCCCTGCATCCGACTAGGGACACAGGGCCTGTAGGGGTAGTGCGGGCGCGGGCCTCTCAGGCCTCATCCAGCCAGTAATCGACGGCGGTCGCCACGGCCCACCAGAGCAGGGCGAGCAGGGCCCAGCGGGTCACAAGGGCCTCGCTGGCACATAGAGGCCATCCACGCTTCCGCAGTACATGTACTCACGGGGCGTGCCCACAGGGAACAGTTGCAATACGGCTCCGCGCGGATCGCCCTGTGTGTAGGCCTGTAGGCTCGTACCACGCAGGGCCTGCGTGATGAGGTCCGTCGTGCGGCAATCGGGGCAGAGGTCACGACGGAACGAGGACGGGGCCCACAGGCTGTCACACTGCGGGCACACGCGCGTCTTCCGTTCGCCGTTGTCGGCGGGCCAGTCGCCATTGCACTGGGCCACGGCCAACCGCTGCAACGTCGTCGCGTGGCGCAGGAGTGTGAGGCACAGCGAAAGGGGCATCCCGGCCTGTGCGGCACGGGCGATAAAACGGTCGCGTTCACGCTGGTAACTCATCGCACATCCTCCGTAAGCATGTGCCCGCGCCAGTAGCATGACGACAGGGATTCGGCGTGCTGGGCACAGTAGTCCCGCTGTGTGTCCGTGTAGTCGTCGAAGTACTCCGCATCCGTGTCGCCAGGACGCAAGGTTAGGAAGCCCATCAGGGCCCGCACCGACGCGTCCGAGTCAATGGCGTGTAGGGGTGAGGGGCCGAAGTCATCCCCCTCAAAGAGCACCGTGCGCGTGCGTCCCTCGCGCATCGTGAGGCGGTAGGGGATGTGATAGCGCGACATGGGCTCATACATGGCCAGTGTGAACGTGGGCCCGTGTCCCTTACGGTACGGGCGGAAGTGGCAGAGACGCATCGGGATCATGATGTCCTTACTCCCTCTCTCGCTGCCGGATCGTGCCATGTTCCAGATAGGCTTCCGTGAATCGCGCCGATGTGGTGTTCCAGAGATACAGATAGGCGTCCAGGTCGTCAGCCCTGATCAGCCCGTCACGGTAGGCGCGATCGACGCGATCAAGGGACATGTGGCCCAATGTGCGCCACGTGAGATAGGTGCGCGTGGTCATGATATCTACCCTCCAATGAGGCCCAACAGGGCCAATCCGAACATGGCCGCACAGGCCAACCAGAGGCACAGGTCGGCGAAGTGCAGGGGATACAGGGGCGTAGGGCTGTTACGCACGGGGATAATCCTTGTCGCCCTTCATAGGCAGCTTGGCCAGCTTGCGCGTGAGGGCGTTTACCTCTGCCCATTCGCGTCTGGCATAGGCGACATTGCGTGCGAGCATCAATGCACGTCGTCGTGATTCAATGGCGAGTGCAGGGCTGTTGGGGCGCATGGCTAGCGGGATATCAGGGCCCATGCCCGACGAGACCAACGATCCACGATGTGGTGTGCGTCAAACATGCGCGCGTCTTCACGGATGGCACGGCGCAGCAGGGAGTAGTTCACCTCAGCCCAAGGTCTCCCTTCACTCCGGGCAATCATCGCGTTGTGCCAGACATTGCGCTGCTGGCCGAGTCCGGCTTGCAGGGCGTAGTCATTGGCGCGGGCCCAGATCGACCAACGCAACTTGTCGGCGCGGGCCTGCAAGGCCTGTGTGCGCGTGCGCCACTCGTCGAATGTCATCGGTGCCATGTTGATAACCCTCCTACTGCGCCTTCGCTACCGCTTCCCCTTGCGCAAACGGATGTAGTCACCCGCAGATGTGATGTAGCCGTGATACGTGACCCCGTGAATGACGACACGGGCCGACTGGCGATAGCTCCCGTGCCACGTGCCCTGATGCGTCCCAAGGGCCACGATGCGGCCGACGACGGTCCCGGGCCACGTGGTTACGGTGCCCTCGCGCTCATTCACGTAGAGGAAGAGGCGATCCGGTGTCGTGGCGATGTGTGCCAACTCCGCGCGCTCCAGCGCTGCGTTGTAGGCCGTGGCGTCAGTGCCCTGCGGCAAGGTCCCCTTGGGCGTGTAGGCCGTCCCGTCATGACTGAATGCGTATCCCATGTGCATACCCTCCATGCCGCATATCATCGTCATCCCGCGC
>CAZWFX010000142.1:0-3030 GCA_964633425.1 uncultured Candidatus Saccharibacteria bacterium | reverse complement strand
CCTCGACCAGATCAGCAGCGACGCGACCCCCGAGCGCACCCTCGGCACGGGCGAGCGTGGCGCCGACATCCTGATCCGCTACGCGACGGGGGAGACGGCGCACCGGAGCCGCCGCAAGGTCTACGACCTCCAGCCGAAGATGGGCTGGGACGGGACCAGCAAGCGGCTCGTCGCGACGGGGGCGGCGCTGGCCGTCGACTCGCTGGAGACGGTCGCCGAGGACTCGAGCGAGAACGAGATCAAGACGACCGAGGCGGGCGTTCTCACGGTCAAGGGGCGCGTGAACGGAGCGGAGACGACGCGGACGCTGCCGCTCGTCGGCGGCACCATCCCCGTCGCCCCCTCGATCACCGCCGACGCTTTGCCGAAGTGGAGCGGGACGACGGGCGCGCAGACGCCAAGCGCGTTTCTGGACGACGGCGTGAAAAACATCCTCGGCCGCGACACGGTCCTGCTCGAGCAAAAGGTCGTCACCGTCAAGAACGGCTATGGCGGCAGCGCGCTGCTCACGATCCAGGGCGGTGACGGTGCTGGATCAAACGATGGCAGCAGCGTCGACATCCGCGCCGGAACGTGCGCGAGCGGAACGAAGGGCACGACGCGCGTAAAGGACGCGGACGGAACGACGCGCGTCGAGGTGCCGCCAAACGACCTCGCGATGCTGCTGGGCGGTGCGCTGCGGCTCTCCACGCTCACCGACGAAGCGAGCGGCGGAACGTACTCGCTCACGGAGACGCATCAGTCGACGCTGTTCTTGTACTCGACAGGGAGCGCGCAGGACGTGGTGCTCGAAGACGCTCCTGTCTCGGGGCGCCTGTACATGATCAAGAACGTCGGCTCCTCGGGGGCGGATCTGGTCGTGAAGGACTTTGGCGGTTCGACAGTCGCGACGCTCTCGGACGACGAGTGGTCGTTCTTCGTGTACGACGCGACGACGAGCACCTGGCGCGCGTTCGGGCTGTTCTGATGCGGCCCGCCGACACCCGCCGCATGGGATGACGACCACCAACCCCGTGCCCGGAGGCGCCTCCCGTGCCGATCGCACAGACGTTCACCGCCTCCCTCGACGCAGGGCTCCCGAAGACCGGGATCGAGTCCGTCGATCGCGTGGTCGCGGCGATCGGGCTGACGCTCATCTTCCTCTCGGCCGCCGTCACGGTGGCGAAGCAGGTCCGCGCGCGGATCCAGGACCTCATGGGCGCGGCGCGATCGATCATCGCCGGCGTCGAGGTGTCGCGCCGCGACTTCGAGGAGGTGCTTGAGAACGAGCTCCCCGGCATCCCGCGCGACCGGCTCCTCAAGATCGCGAAGCGCCTCCACGACCGCGCCACCCAGCGGATCGAGACCGTCTCGAGCGACGCCGGGACCGAGCCGATCGTGCGGCCGCTCGTGAAGGAGACGAAGGGCGCGCTGCGCGTGCCCAAGCTCAACGAGAAGGGCGAGCCGATCGCGCCGCCCGAGCCGAAGGAGGGATAGTCGATGGGGAGCTACACGCGCACGCACTCGCACCCGGGGGTGCAGTCCTGGGACATCTTCGCGCCGGTCGAGGTCGCGCGGCCGTCCACCGCGCCGCGCCCCGTGAAGGGCAGCCGGACGCCCGTGATCGTCCTCGCGTCCGCCGTCGGGCTGATCGCGTTCCTCGCGCTCATGCTCCTCCTCGCCGGGATCACGCTGACGGGCTGCGCGTCGTCGCCCGAGGCCCGGCGCCTCGCGCACGAGCTGCGCGCGCAGATCGAGGTGAACCGCGCGGTGAGCGCGCCCAAGCCGGGCGTGGACCCCGCGAAGTGGGAGCGCGGGCAGGACGCCGCGGCGAGCGCGGCCGCGAGCCTTGAGAAGGAGGTCCAGTAGCCCATGGGCGACGTGACGGCGGATCCGGCGATGCTCAACGCGCTCCTCGACGCGCAGACGCCGCGGACGGAGGCGGCGGTCGCAGACCACGAGGCCGAGATCGCGAGCAACCCGCACCTCATGGCCGCGGCGCGCGTGCTCTACGAGGTCGCGAAGGGCGCGGCCCCGCTGATCGCGGGTGCTGTTGGCGGCCCTGGCGCGGCGGGGATCGCGACGATCGCGGTGGGGATCGTGGAGCGGGCTGAGAAGGCCGCGGCGGGTGCGCCTGGGCCGAGGTCCCCGAACCTGTGAGCGCCAGCAACGCGCGCCTGCGCCCTTCGCAGACCGACATCTGGCTGACGCCTCGCTGGCTGATCGAGGCCATCGGCCCGTTCGACTTCGACCCGTGCGGCGCTCCCGAGGGTTCGTCACACGACTGCGCGCGGCGCGTAAACCGCCTCCCGTCCTGCGGTCTTTCTGCCGAATGGGGGGGGCGAGTGTGGCTGAACCCGCCATACTCGAACGTGGCGCCGTTCATCGCCAAGCTCGCGGAGCATGGGCGCGGGACGGCGCTCCTCTACGCGCGGACCGACACGCGATGGTTCCACGAGTCGATCGCGCGCCGAGCCTCGCTGATCGCCCTTTTCGTGGGGCGCGTCCAGTTCGTGCGGCGCGACGGTACGGAGGGGACGGCCTCGCCCGCCCCGTCCATGCTGATCGCGTACGGCGAGGAAGACGCGCGCCGGATCCGCGAGGCGATTCGCGACGGCAAGATCAAGGCCAGCATCTTCACGGCGGAGACTAGCGCGGCATGAGCGACGCGCCCCGCCCCTGCAAGCCCTCCCTCTCCGGCCGCTACGCCGCGGCGCTCGCCTCGCTCGAGGCCCTCGAGGACGCCCTCCGCGCCGAGGCGGCGCACGTTGCCGAGGCCGCGGGTGTGGACGACCCCGGCGCGTGGCAGCAGCTCGAAGCGGCGGCGGACACGGCGATGAGCGCGGCGAACACGCTGCGGATCAGCAAGAGCCACCTCGCGGGCGCGCGGCTGCGCGGGGCGGACGTCCCGTGAGGCCGCCCGCGTGACCTCCGCGCCCGCCCGGTCGAGCCTCCTCGCGTCGTTCCTCGAGGGGGGTGTCGATCGCGGTGGGCGGGGTGCTGGTCGCGGCGATCCTGGCGCATGTCGCCGGGGCGGTCGCGGGCGGCTAG
>CAZWFX010000141.1:0-3037 GCA_964633425.1 uncultured Candidatus Saccharibacteria bacterium | reverse complement strand
AAGTCGCCGACGAAGCGCTGGAGCGCTTGCTCTCGCCGAAAACGCCTCGTTCAACGCTCTTGCATCTGATCCGGTTCCAGAGACGCTTTGCGCCGGCGATCCGAGAGTATCTCGAGGCGAACGGCCGACGTGCGGACTTTACGCCACATATGGCCGGGGCACTGAAATTGCTCTCCGAATCCCCGCACACGGACTACTAGCAGTCCGTACATGTTCTCGAAAACCCCGGTTCGCCCGGGGTTTTTGTTTTTTTTGCGACATGTTTTGTGGCCATGCTATCTTCTCTCCATGGCCCACATCCACGACAAGATCGATTTCTGCGTCGAGGTGTTCATTGTGAACAACGGGCGTGTTTTGTTGCGCATGCACGACAAGCACAAGATCTGGCTCTCCGTCGGCGGTCACGTTGAGCTCGACGAAGACTTCAATCAGGCGGCTATCCGGGAGGTCAAAGAAGAAGTGGGTCTCGATATTACGCTCTGGGACTCCCGTAAATGGCCAGAGAATTCCGACGAACACTACAAAGAACTGATCCCGCCGCTCTCAATGGGCAGGCATCCGTCGGCAACTGCCGAGAAACCCTCACACGAACACGTCGTGGCTGTCTATGTAGGGATTGCAGAGAGTGATGCGGTCACCATTCAGTACGAAGGGGACCGAAGCGACGAGTGGCGGTGGTTCACACGCGAAGAGCTCGACTCTGTCGATCTACGCACGAACGTCCGGAATTACGCGATCTTCGCGCTCGAGACGCTCGGGCACGCCTAGTGTGGATTCCCGGATTTCCTTCGCGTGGGCCGTGCGACAATGAGTCCATGAAATTCGGCGTCCGCGTCATTATCGCGTCGATACTCCTTGCGCCGGTGTTCGCGAGTGCGCAGTCGACGAGCGACCTCACGTCTCAGGCAGAAACGCTTTTGAAACAGATACAACAGCTCCAGGCGCAGCTTGGCGGCGGTAGTGCAACGGGCGGAGTGGCCGGTGCGTGTTATAGCGGCGGTCCGCTCAAGCCGGGTGCAAGCGGTGCGTCCGTATCCGCATTGCAACAATTTCTCGCAGCAGATCCCTCGGTGTATCCCGAGGCAAAAGTGACCGGCTACTATGGTGCACTCACACAAAAGGCCGTGCAGCGCTTTCAGGTAAAGAACAACATCGTTACATCCGGAACTCCGTCAACCACCGGCTACGGGTCTGTCGGGCCGCGTACCGTTGCGGTCATGGCGGCAGCCTGCGGGGGAGCGTCCGACTCATCGGGGGATCCCGTCGTCGGCGGATTCATTAAAGTGTCACCCGTCGAAGGAAGCGCCCCGCTTACGGTGAATGTGGAGGTGACGATCAATACCGTCAAATCATGCCTGCCCGCTACGTACTCGCTCTCGTGGGGAGATAATTCACTCCCGTTCACCATCTCGGTACCGGCCGGCAAGTGCGATGTTGTCGCACAAACGTACACGCATCTCTACACGCTCGGAGGTGAATACAACGTCACGCTCTCCTCGGGTCAGCATCAAACGACTTCAAAGGTTACCGTTTCGGGTAACGGATCGATCATGACCTCGGGCACGATGGACACGAATTTTGCGGGCGGTAGTGCGTCCACAGGGGGATCGACGACAGGAGGATCGTCTACGGGCGGTTCGTCCACCGGCGGACAGGTTGTCTCGGGCGCACTCGCTATTTCAATGAGCAGTAACTCTTTCTCGCCCGGCAACATAACGGTTACGAGCGGTACGCGGGTTACCTGGACTAATACCGACTCGATGCCGCACACCGTGACCGCAGACAACGGCAGCTATAACAGCGGGGCAATGTCTCCGGGACAGACGTATGCCCTCACGTTCACGGCAAAGGGCGAATACACCTATTATTGTGCGATCCACGGTGCAAAAGGCGGTATCGGCATGTCCGGCAAAATTACCGTTCAGTAAAACGTCTTCGTGAAGGGCGCTGTGCTATCCCCATCGACGAAATGGGTGTTTCAAGTCGCCCGTGCGACGATGAACGTATATTTATTCGAATCAGGAAGCTTTTTATCTATGCGAAATCTCTATAAGACCATTGCAGTAATCGCGCTGCTCCTCTCTCCGGCTGTTGTAACCGCACAAACGGTCGACGTGAGCGCACTGCTTGCGCAGATCAAAGCATTGCAGGCGCAGATCGCGACGGCCGCCGGCGGGAGCACGAACGCACCTGCAACCACGCCGTCGCAGGGAAGCGGCGGAAATTGCGTCCAGCTTGATACCAATCTCCAAAAGGGTGATTCGGGTGACGACGTGAAAGATCTGCAGAACTTCCTCATTGCAGAAGGTCTTCTTGATTCGAACGCGACCGGGTTCTTCGGTACGCTCTCCGAAACAGCCGTCAAAGAATGGCAAGGCTCGCACGGCATCACGCCGCTCGGCATCGTTGGTCCCGCGACCCGTGCTGCGATGGCAAACTGCGGCGGCACATCGAACTCATCCTCAGGGCCGACCATCGTCTCGAATCAGTGCCCGGTCATTCAAAAGCCTGCTAACTGCGAAAACGCAGTATCGGTCCAGCTCAACGGGTGTACCGTCGGCTGGCAGTGTTCCGTCGCCCAGCTTCCTGTCGAAACATTCTCCGCAACACCGACAACCGGTCCTGTTCCGCTTGTGGTCCGCTTTTCCGGCGTCGTGACCAGTGCGGATGCCGGCTTCTGCAAGGGCAACTTCTGCGCTGCGACGCTCGTGTTCGGAGACGGTACGACCGGCGCAGTGCCGCTGCCGAATACCGAGGGCGCGAGTGTGACCTACCAGGTCAATCACACCTATCAGACAGGCGGGAACTACGTTGCTAACTTGTATCAGGGTGCCGCAGGCAGCGGTGCGCCTCTTGTCGGTAACGGCATTACGATCATGCCGATCGCGAAACCGGTCGTCGTGCCCACAGGGCCTGCGATCTCGGTCACACCGAATTTCGGCAATGCGCCGCTTCCGGTCACAATCAATGTCACAGGCGTCACGTCTGCACTTAATTTGTCCGTCGAATTCGGAGACGGCACATTCTCGAGTGTTCA
>CAZWFX010000140.1:0-3042 GCA_964633425.1 uncultured Candidatus Saccharibacteria bacterium | reverse complement strand
GCGCGCCGTGAATGCTGCCGTTCGTGGCGCCATCTACACCCGAGGCTACGACGGGCTCACGGTGGGCCAGCCCCTCAGACGGTGGACGGCGCTCGATGTCCACGCCTACCTCCACACGCGGCGTGTGCCCCTGCTGCCCTGCTACCTGTGCGTCGATCGGGATGCCGACCCCTTCGCGATCCGCAAGTCCTGGTGGGTCGTGGGTGGACTCCCGGCGACCATCGGCAGCCACTACGCATGGCTGCGCCGCTGGTGGCCCGACCTGTACCGGCTCGCGGCGGAGATTGACCCATCGGTGCGAGCACTATCATGAGCATGGCAGCGAGCGCACAGCCGTTCATTCCTCATCGCGTCCCGGTCGACCACGCCGACATCACCCTCGACTGCGACGGCTACGTCTTCGGCGAGCACAGCCTGTGCGCCTCCGTCGCGACCGAGATGGAGCGCGCGCTGGGTCCGCTGGCCCATGCCGACTTCGGGGGCCGTGATGGCGCTGGCGGCGTCCCGCTACATCGCGTGCCAGTCGTGCGCTATCGGGTGCGCGGTCGGCGTCCCCACCTCCACATCGTCGGCCCGCTGGCGCACCAGCACGCCAGGGCCGTCCTGACGCACCTGACAGCGCTCCGCACGCCGACCGGCGACGTGCTGCCGGTTCGACCTTCGGCGACTCTGCACACCACGGAGAGCATCGGGGTGCATCGTCGCTTCTGGCACGAGTACGCCCTGATCAGCCCGGTCATGCCGGCCCGGGTCGCCATCGACCGGATGCCCCGCAAGGGTGCCGCGTGGGCGCTGGACGCATGGGCCCAGGCTTACGTCACCTCCGCGCTGACGACGCTGCTGGAGAGCTTGGGGGCGACGGTCGCGGCCCCGCTGTACGCACGTCTCATGAACCCCGTGATCCAGCGGGTGACCTTCGGCAACTGCGACACCATCCCCGCCATCGGCGGAACCCTGGTCACGAACGCGCGCGTGCCCGACGGCATCGGCTTGGGCGCCCGCACGGCCTTTGGGTTCGGCGAGATGCGCCTCCAACGGATGACGGAATCGCGCTCTTGACTGGTCCTGGCGGAGCGCTCATTCCCCCCCCGGGGAATGAGCGCGGAGCCCCGGGCCGCGGGCTCTGCCCGTGGCCCGGCCTCAGCGTGACCTCCCAGCGCGCCCAGAGTCCGGTCGCGAGGCCCGACCCCGATCGCCTTCCCACCGCTTAGGCGCCATCGCAATCACATAGCTTCAACGCCAGTGATTTTCGGCACCGCCCAGAAACTTGTCCCGAGCTCAAGTTTTTGTTCACATCCCACGTCCGCCGGGCCATGTATAGGCATCACGGTTCGGGACGCATCGACGCCTCGAAGCGTGGAACGGTCGGAGGGTTCGCCCTCCGCCCGTGTACCCCGATGACCCGGGGTTCCCGGCAGCAACGGTCTTCCCCCTTCGGGGGTGCGCTGCCGGGCTTCTTACCTCACCTGCCCGCCCGTGACGCGGGTGGCCCGCGCGACGAAGGCCCGGGCCAGCTCGGAGGCATCCGGGGGCAGGTTGTAGGCCAGGCCGGGCACGTCGGCCCAGCGGCGCGAGCCGCCCGCAGCGGCGAGCTCCAGCACGACCATCCAATCGACCGGCCCGGTCGGGTAGTCGCGCCCGTACCACTCGCGGAAGGCGCGGGCGTTCTCGGCCAGGAAGGCGGTCACCTCCTGATTGACCATGCTCGCCGCTTCGGGGTCGCCCATCTCGGGGAGCATCGTCGCGAGCACCGGGTACAGCTCGTGCGCCGCGATCGGGTTGACCGACATCCTACACCTCCCCTTCGACGGGCTCGGAGGGCTCGCCCAGCCCGGCCCGGCTGAGCAGCCACCCGGCGGCGCGCTCGGCCTCACGAGCGGCTGTGAAGATGGCGTAGCGGTCGCCGCGCAGCACCTTCAGCCACTCGGCGATGTACTCGGGGTGCTGGACCCCCTTGGTGCCGACGCCCAGTGCGGCGCGAGGAGCGTCTCAGGCGGGCGCTGGAGGGCGGCTGCGCCTTCCGGGTGCTCCAGGCGGCCACCCGTCTGCGCGAGCGGGGCCACGCCGCCGCCGACGAAGCCTACCGGGTTGCCCGCGAGCTGGCCCCCTACGAGCTGCTTCCATCCCCGACCTGGGAGGTGATGTGCTCCGAGCTGGAGTGGCCGGTGTAGGCAGCGTTTCGACGTGGCCTCATTTTTTTTTGAGGCCGTGTCTCTTTTTTGGTTGACTGCGGCAAAAGGACGTGTGTATATGTAGGCATGAGGCGGCGATGAGAGCCGCCCTGAACAGGAGCCCGCCATGTCCAAGAACCCCCGCAGTATCGCCCGTGATCTTGCCCGTCAGCAGTTTGCGCTGGCCGACAGCCGCGACGAGGCCATCGCTGACCTGGCCCGCCAGTCCACCCGCGGCATCGCCCTGTGGGTCGCCGCTGGCAAAGCCGCTGGCGACGACATCGAGGGCGCGCTGACCGCGGGTCGTTGGACCTTGGGCGGAGCGCAAAGGGCATACGCGGCGGAGTATCGCCGCCTGTGTCGCCGCTAATCTGTCTGCCTCACCCCCGACGGGGTTCCCGCGAACTGGCGTCGGCCATCGGTTCACGGGCATCGTACCGACCCGGCGGATTCCGGGAACCTCACATCAGGAGCCAACATGATTGGAGTTTATGAACGCCCGGAGGCCATTTTGGCAGGGAGGATGACGTCGGGGGCAGCCATCTACACTGCGGGGTACACCCCCGCCCGCATCCGGCTGTTTCGGGACGAGAGGACGTGGCTGAACTCCGTAGGCATGGACCAATACTACGGGTTCCCCACAGAGGATTGGAGTGGGGACCCGGACACACCCAGCGTCACCTCCTCGGGGGCGCGCATCGATCGCCAACGGCAACACACACTTCTGCGCCGCCATCACGGGCGGCGCTCCGAGATCGCCAAGGAGCCCCGCGAGCTCGGGTCCCGGGTCCGGGACCTCACCGAGGAGGAGTGGGGCGCCATCCTCGCCCCCTGAGCTCCCGCGCCGCCGATCGTCCTCCCCTTCTGGGGA
>CAZWFX010000139.1:0-3058 GCA_964633425.1 uncultured Candidatus Saccharibacteria bacterium | reverse complement strand
GTTAGGTGTCGCGTTCATGGTGCGCCATCCTTGGCACTGGATTGGTCAAAACGGTATATCGTCATCGAACATTTCCGGCTCAGGGTGTGACGGCTGCTGCCGGTTGCCGCCCTGCACTGCACTGCCACCGCCCACGGGAGCACTGAACTCGCCAGCATTACCGCCACGCCCACCGAGCATTTGCATCTCACTGGCCACAATTTCTGTGGTGTAGTTGTCTTTGCCGTCTTGCCCTTGCCATTTGCGGGTGCGCAAGGCGCCTTCCACATACACCTGTGAACCTTTCTTCAGGTACTGGCCTGCAATTTCGCCCAGCTTGTTGAAAAACACCACGCGATGCCATTCGGTGCGCTCTTGCTGCTCTCCGGTTTTGTCTTTCCAGCTTTCACTGGTGGCCAGCGTGATGTTGGTGATGGCATTGCCATCGGCTGAATAACGGGTTTCGGGATCCTTCCCAAGATTGCCAACCAGGATGACCTTGTTGATACCTTTCATGCCGCCTTCTCCTGTGAAAAATCAGTAGTTGCCAGCCATTCGCGTGCTGTCTGTTTTGATACGTCAAACTCTCTGGCAATGACGCCAATCAGATAGTCTGCGCTTGGTCGTATTGGCTCGACATCCTTTTGCTTTGCCTGCTGCGGTGGCGGTGGCGGTGCCGTTATCCGGCCAGGTGCGGATGGGTTATGCTGCGGCTCTGCAGGTATCGCTGCTGCTTCCGCTTTTGCTTGTTCTGCTGCTGCATGTTCCTGTATGCGCAGCTTCACTACTGCAGCGAAGTCTTCATGCTGTTTGAGCACCAGCGCATTAAGGTCAGGGAACAGAGTCCTGCTGTCACATGCAGCAACATTAAAGTGCTTTTGATTCTTCTCGATCAGGTCAGCCTGCGCATTTGCTGCGATCTTTCCGGCAGCCAGTGCATCAGCCACTGCATCCTGCATGCTTGAATAGTTGCGCTTGCCTTTGATCGCCTCGGCAAAGTTAGGGACCGGCAGGTTTAGTCTGGCAGGCGATACCCTGACCTCCAACTCGGCAACATGCGCGGCGTATGCTTCTTTGCCACTTAGGATGATGGCTTCCTTCTTGTTTCTGTCTTCGCGCTCGACATCCTTTTCCAGCTGCAGCGCGGTGGCATTCAGGTCTTTTGCCCAGGCATCCATCTTGCGAGCTGCTTCGCCAATCGTTTCTGTCTGAGCCAGCATCTGTTCCTTTGACTGGGCGATTGCCTTTGCTGTTTCCCGGAACTTCTTTGCCGCTGCCTTTGCGTTGCTGAAGTCTTGGTCGGTGATCAGGACAATGGCCCGCGTTTCTGCCAGGTTCGCTGCCAGCGCCTTGCCGAACTCGTCCATATTGTTTGCTGTGATTTCGCCCTTGGCGTGGACGAACAGGACAGGAAGATCCTCCGTTACCTTTGCGACAGGCGGCTCTTTTACCTCTGAGTGCTGGTACTCCAGCAGGTCAATGGCAAACTGCTCCCAGCCTGCAGTGATTTCATCGCGCAGGTTTTCATACGGGTAATACCAGCAGTGGTATTCCTCGACAAGTGATTCGCCTTCCCACTTGCTTGCCATGAACAAGACACGCTCGCATCCGCTTACCATGCACTGCTGTTCCATCTGGACCCGGTAATGCTTTGGCAGATCACTACCTTGGCATCCATCTGCCATGATCCGGCGAAGCTCTGCGTTCAGGCTCTTGTGCTCAAAGGCAACGTCTTCCATCATCGTCAGGCCGTCAAACGATGCCGACAATTTCCCTTCTGTGCCAGTGACGGGGAATAGCTCTTCGCCAATCATTCGCTCTGCAAGAGGACGGGCCAGTGCTTCGTACTTGTGGCCGTAGTCAAATATCTTTTGTGTTGATGCGTCAATTTCCTTTTCTACACCAAGCACCATCTTGCGCAGCAACTCCTGCCTGCTGGTGTAAGGCGAGCATCCGAGCATTGCTGGGGCGTCAGATGCGTTGAAGTGAGTGGCGCGGTGAGCATGCCATTCCGGTGAGCCCTGTACAAGGTTTACAATATTCATACTATTTCTCCTTCGATTGGCGCTTTCACACTTAAGATTTCTGCTTTCTGTTTTTCGGTAAGCGGCGCTTTGCTTTCGATCATTGCAATAATTTCTTGCGCTGTTTTCTTGCCGGATTGAATGACATCCGACCATTTACCGAAGTTTTTTTCAAAGTCTGCATCGCTGTAGAAAACAGGCTCAGATGGATTTGCTGGCGTAACATCTTTTTCGATGATGCGCTCTGCTTCGTCCTCGTCGTAAATGCCAGAGTAAGAAAACGCCATGCGAGCGCATTGGATAAGAGCCTTGTGCCGAAGCATTCTTTTGGGGTGGCTTTTCCATGGCTGCGTTTGCTTGTTGCATTCGCCCATGTATTCCGTGACCTGCACTGGATGGCTTCGATCTTTTCTGTATATGCGGCAGGTACAGCTTTCTCCGTCTTGCTCAAAATCCATGCCATCAAACATTGGGTGGTCGTTGATAATTCGCGCCCATCCGTCCACTCCAACAATCGGAACAATGCTTCCTTTGTGCGGGAATGCGTAGATTTCTTTTGTCCACGGGTTCAGTCCGTATTGATTGGCAACGATTAACAGGGCTGTCATTTGCGCGTCAGAAACCTGTCCGCTCTCCAGCTTAAATGCCGTTTCTTTTAAGGTTTTTAGCATTTCCTGTTCTGGCACATTGAATCGCTGCGCCATTTGTGTCATTAACTTGTTACTCATCATCTTGTTCCTCTGGGTTGCAGTGCGGGCAAAGTCTTGTGTCGTGGTCTGGATCACGGCAGTCGAGCATGTTGTTGCGCATCACCCGGTTACGGTGGCTGCGCTCAGTGAACGGGTCTGGCCCGTCATAGCCTGCATCGCAGGCGTCCTCGTAGCTCATCCTCATACCGCCACCTTCCTGCTGTTGCTAGCTATCCACAGGCGGGCTTTGTAGAACGCCTCGGTTGCTGTCTTGCCAAAGAACGCGGCGCGCTCGCCTTGGATTCGAGCCATCCAGAATCCGCCCTTTGGCGCTGGTGTTGCGGTAACAACTTCACCGCCGATGAT
>CAZWFX010000138.1:0-3089 GCA_964633425.1 uncultured Candidatus Saccharibacteria bacterium | reverse complement strand
CGTAGCGCTCCGACGTGCCGAGGAAGTCGCGGGCCACGGGCAGGATCTGGCTGGCGACGCTGGTGAAGTCGGACAGCGCGCCGCCGGCTTCGAGGCGGGCGCGGGCGCTGTTGAGCACCGTGAGGCCCGCGAAATACTGCTGCTCCGGCGCCAGCGCCGAGGTGTTGCCGATGGCGAGCTGCATCAGCAGAGACTGGCCGGCGGTGCGACTGTCGGCCGCGTATTTCTCGACGATGGCCAGGCGCTCGGCCGCGAGGGTCTGCTCGATCTGGATGATGCGGTCGGCGGCGAATTGCGTGCCGGCCATGCCCAGCGCGTCGATCGACTGGCGGAGCTGCACGCGCTCCTCCGCCGCGGCCTGGTCGAAGGCGAGCAGGTCGGCGGACTGGCCCTGGCCGGTGGCGCGCAGGAAGCGGGCCGAGAGGCCGGCGGTGATGCCGGCGGCCTGGAGATCGCGGCGGGCGGTGAGCTCGGCGAGGCGGCGGTCGCGCTCGGCGGTCAGGCCGTCCTCGGCCAGGGCGTATTCCTGCGCCTTGGCGATCGCCGCATCGTAGGTTGCGTTCAGGGACTTCAGCGCGGCGGCGAATTCGCTGACCGGGGCGGCCGAGAGGGCGGGGATGAGGTCCCGCACCACGCCGACGAAATCGGCGAGCTGGTCGGCGCCGCCGAACATGCGGCCGGACAGCGCGGAATTCAGGCTGTCGTCATTTGCCGCCGAAAAGCGCAGATTGCTGAAACCGGCGCCGAAGCTGTCATAATCGTTGATGATGTTGGGATCGTTATTGCCGCCGACGACATAGACGCCCGAGGTAGAAATCTTGTTGGACTTGAGCCAGGCATTGACCTGCGCGATCTGCGCCGCTTCTTGGGCAAACTGCTCCTGCGCCACGTCGTCGATCGCCGGCCATTTGATGTCCAGCAGCCCGTTGGCAGTGTTCCCGTCGACGGTGTAAGACCAGCCGTGATGTTTCTTGCCCGGGCCGAACAGGCCGCCGACGCCGCCGCCGAGCAGGCCGCCGAGCAGGCCGCCGATGGGGCCGCCAATAAGAAAGCCGCCGAGGGCACCGAGGCCGGCGCCACCCATGCCGCCGAGCTGGTTGCCGCCTAGGAAGCTGTTGAGCAGCGTGCCGGCGCCGAAGCCGAGGCCGACGCCGCCGAGCAGCCCGCCGATGGTGGGGGCGCCGCTGGCGGCGAGGCCGCCGGCGGTGACCGGGCCGGCGATGCTGCCGCCCCACAGCGGCGTGGAGAGGAAGCTGCTGATGCCGCCGCCGGCGCCGAACAGGCTGCCCAGGCCGGAGAGGTTCCCCAGGCTCGACAGGCCGGACAGGCTGGACAGGATGCCACCGCCGCCCGCGGCACCGGAGCTGCCCCCGGCGATGCCGGAACCGCCGACACCGCCGGTGATGCCGAGGAAGGCGCCGACGATGGGTTGCACGATGGGGCGCAGCGCGGCCTCCGCCACGATGCGGCCGAAGGTGCTGATGGCTGTCTTCTTCATGCTGTCCATCAGGCCGTTCCAGCCGCGCCCCGTTTCCGAAAACAGGTCGCCGAACCGCTCGGCCGAGTATTGCACGATGTCGTCGGTGATCTTCTGGCTGCGATCGGCGACGCGCTCGGCCTCTTTCTCGGCTTCCTTGGTGCGGTGCTCGTTCGCCTTCGAGGCTTCCTCGGCAGCCTTGGCGAGGTTCTTCTTGATCTGCTCCTGCAGGCGGTTGTCACCCTCGGAGAAGGAGAGCAGGCCAGTCTTGAAGTTGAGCTGGGGAGTTTCCCAGACCTCCATCAGGCCCTTGACGGCCTCTGTGGCGTGCTTGGCGGCCTCGCCGACCTTCTTGATATCCTCTTCCATCTTGGTGGAGAGGTTGTGCAGCAGCAGGTCCCGCTCCGATGTCGTCAGGCCACCCTTGGCGAAGTTCTCTTCGACAGCCTTCACCGCCTCCTGATACTTCGTGAAGATCTTGTAGCGCTCGTCATGCTCGGCCATGAGCGCCTTGCGGCCCTTCTCCGCCGCGTCGCGCGCCACCTGCGCACGCTTGTTCTCAGCGGCGATCGTCTCCAGCAATTCGCTTTGCTGATAGTCTTCGTTGAGTTCTTTCAGGTTTCGGTAGTGGCCCTGGAGCGCCTTTTCCCGCTCGGCGAGCTGGGCCGACAGGGATTTCTCACCGGGGCCGACCGGCAGCATCAGGTCGGTGGCCTGTTCGCGCGTCAGACCCGACTGCATCTGCTGCTGGATGCTTTCCTCGGCATCGGCGATGCGCGCTTGCAACCGGGCGATGGCGGACTTCTCCCGCTCGACACCGGTGCGGGCCGTTTCCCACTCGTTGGGCACCACCCCTTGCTTGACCGCGTTGACCGCGTTGGCGGCCTTGATCGCAGCAGCAGCGATCGCCTGCGAGAGGCCGAGCGCCTGATCGAGGCGGGCGGCGAAGTCCTGCATGGCGTTGCCGAGGATGCTGAAGGCGCGGCCCATGGTGGGCGGCATCTTCTCGAACTCGGCGTTCATCTTCTCGCTGGCGGACAGCAGGGCGGGAAAGACGCGGTCGGCGGTGAGCTTGCCCTCGGCGCCCATCTGGCGGAGCTGGCCGATGCCGACGCCCAGTTCCTTCGCGAGGAGCTGGGCGAGCTGGGGCATGTTCTCCAGCAGGCTGCGCAGCTCATCGCCCTGCAGCACGCCGGAGGCCAGCGCCTGGCCGAGCTGCTGCACGGCGGCGCCGGCTTCCTCGGCCGAGGTGCCGGCGACGATGCCGGCCTTCTGGATGCCGGCGACCAGCTTCAGCACCTGGTCGTTGGTGGCGCCGATTTCCTTGGCCGCCACGGCCAGGCGGGAGAAGGCGCCGGCCGATTCGGCAACCGAAACGCCGGTCTGCTGCGACAGCTTGAACAGACCCTCGTAGGCGCGCTGCGCGCCTTGCAGCGAGCCCGTGGCGCTGTTGAGGCGGGCGATGACGCCGGTGTACTCGTCGCCGGCACGGGCGATGCCGACGCCGGCGGCGAGCGCCGCGGCGCCCAGCGCGGCCATGCCGGCGGCAGCACCCGATGCGCCGGCACCGACACCGGCGAAGACGCGATCGAGCCCACCGGCCGAGACGCCG
>CAZWFX010000137.1:0-3091 GCA_964633425.1 uncultured Candidatus Saccharibacteria bacterium | reverse complement strand
TGGATACATTGCCGACGACGATGGGAATATTCGGGTGCCTACTGACAACCTTCTTGACCGTCTCGATGACGTTTTCACTGTCACCGTGTGCCGTTGAAATGTAGAGCACATCGGCGTGCTTACGAACCGCCTCGTGAGCGCGATCCATCGCATCGTTGCCTGCGCCGATATCGACCGCAACGCGCAACTGCCCGTTTTTGTCGATATTGAGCGGCAAGTTGCCCGGTTTAAAGATGCGCTCCAGATTCGAGTACAGATACATCTGCACGTCTTTGCGATTGTCGCCGAGCAGGTACACGACCTTTTTCTTGCGCCTGATCATGAGATCGTACGCTTCGCGTTGCGTGATGCCTTGCGGCGCGACCACCAGTTGGTCGAACGGTGTCATTGCGTCGCGCACGAGCGTGGAGTGATCGTGACAGAACTGGAAGTCGCTCGACGACATATGGCCGGCGAGCTCTCCGGTTGTGTCGACGCACGCGAATGTATCGAACGGGTAGCCCTTTTCCTTTTTCAGGTTGAGGACCTGCTGCACGGTCCAATCACTCATGACCGTGATCGGCGTTTTGATCAGACCGTTGCGGTAGAACTTTACGCGATCCACCTCACGCGCCTGATTTTCCACGCTCATGCCGCGGCCCTTGTGGAGGACGCCGATGCCGCCGTTCTCCGCCATCGCGATTGCCATTCGATGTTCGGTGACCGTATCCATCGGCGACGAGACGAACGGAATATTGAGCGTGACGTCGCCGGCGAATGTGGTGCGCACGTCGGTATTTTTGGGCAGAATCTTTGAGTGCCGCGTAGCCATGCGGACCTCGGAGAACACCAGCGAGCGGCGTTCCCGAATTGCTGTATCAAGGACCAAGTCCGGAACACGTGCAGTCATTGGAGCCTCCGGGGTTTGCATCTATAAATGCAGAAAATCGGGCTTGCGGCCCGACAACTGCCTCAGAATAGCCCTGAAGCACGGCATATGCAACCGAAAAAAAGATAGGGTCGGCTCTTGCGAGCCGACCCGAATGTGTGAAAGAACTACACGGCAACTGCGACGAACGGCCGCGAAATCACGCTGGCATACCTGCCCGCGAGCTCAAGTGTGCGGCCGTTGGCATAAATGATGTCGCGGTACAGCACAGCAGAGAAACGCGGGTGACGCTTTTGGGTCGTGCGATCGACCATGAACAGTCCGAATGTCGGGCCGAACCCGTACTTCCATTCGAAGTTATCCATCAGTGACCAATGCAAATACCCGATGAGCGGAACACCTTCGCGTACGGCTTTTTCAAGCCAGCCGACAGATTCCCAGAGATACCAGCATCGCCGGTGATCGAGCATATCGGATATCGCATGCCCGTGCTCGGTGACCATCACAGGAACCTTGTAGCGAGCGTAGGTCTCCGTGACCGTGCGGTAGATCGCTTGGGGACACATGCCCCAATGTTCGTGCTTCGCGCCGATCATGTCGGATCGGACCGGATGGTCGGTGCACGGATCGTGGCCCTCCCATCCGAACCGGTTCTTGCTCGGATCGTTGGTATCCCAGTACGAATGCATGTAGGTCTGAATGCCGACAAAGTCGACGAGCCCCGCCGCATGCAAGGGATCGATCCAGTCCGTGTGGAACTTGTCTTCTTGCGCCTTCTGCGCGGGATCATTCGATGCGTTCCAATTGATGGCCATCGCGATGCCGACCTGCGCCTCCGGCAGGAGCTCCTTGATGAGTGCGTGCGACGCGCGGTAGGCGCCCTGCAATTGTCGGAACGCTTCCCAGTACGCACCTTCGCTCGCCATCTGTGGCGGCCACATGTCCCAGCGATACGAGAACGTCGCATAGACGTTGGGCTCGTTCAATACCGTGAAGTATTTGATCGCGCCGAGATAAGGCAGGACCTTTTGCACGAGTCGGGCGAATTGCTCCGCCGCATCGGACTGTGTCCAGCCGCCGGCACGTTCGAACCATCGAGGATGCGTCCAATGGTACAGCGTGATGATCGGGACGAGTCCCATCGAGCGCGCCGTGTTGCACATGTCGCGATAGCGGTTGAGTTCGGCTTCGTCGTAGACACCTTGTTCGGGTTCGATACGGAGCCAGTCGATACTGAATCGGATGGCGTTGTGACCGAACGCATGCGCCATCGAGAAGTCCTGCTTGTAGTGCTCGTTGAACTTGCACGCGTCGCCGGCGATGAATTCGCGCAGGCGTTTCGGTTCTACTCCGTCCTGCAGCAATTGCCGCAGGCGCGGCTTTGAACGTTCCCAGTCCGGCCAGTTGCCTTGTTTGCCGCCGCTGACCTGATACTCCGCCATCGCCGCTCCCCACAAAAAACCTTTCGGAAACGGTGTATACGACGGTGTGCGTACGCCTCGTAGTGCCATGGCAAACCCCTATTTTTGCCTTATTGAACCTCCAAATGTGTACACCCGCGGCGCCCAAAAGGAAAGCGCCGATGGAAACCGTTCCATCGGCGCTTGTACTACGCAACAGCAAGCTCAATCGGCCAATACTTGCGCGGGGAATTCGCGCATTCGCGAATGCCCCAGTGTGCTCCCGGTAAGCCTTCGAACTGAATCTTCCAGAGTTCATTGAACGCTTCGAACCAGAAGATCACAACGCCGTTACGACGTGACCACGCGATCATCTCGCTGCAGTAGCGCGCAGCACTTTCCATAGATGCGACCGACGAATGCCGAATGCCGTCGGGCGTTTCCCATGAATGTGTGCCGCCGTCTGACGGCCATCCCGTTTCCAGAATAATAATGGGCTTGTAGCCGCTTGCTACCCTGATCCGTCGGTACATGCTGTCAAAATCGCTGAGCGCATGCTCAATCGGGACACCATGCCAGTACGGGTAGTAGTGCATGCCGACCACGTCGCACTCGCGCATGACCTCCGGGTACTTGAGCAACAGCTTGGCGTCTTCGGCGGTCGTGACGAGTGTGCCTTTGGGAACACGCGCCTTTACGTATCGCAGATGTGCGATCAGTGTTTCGGGTGAGACTCGTTTGAACAGCAGCGATTCATTTCCCACGATCACGAGTCGCGGCCTGAACGTGTGTGCGGTCTCGATCAATTCGTCGAGTGCGATCT
>CAZWFX010000136.1:0-3093 GCA_964633425.1 uncultured Candidatus Saccharibacteria bacterium | reverse complement strand
TCATTTGAGACACTCCGATGGTACCAAAAATTAGTTGCAGGTCGGCCGCCATTCCTGCAAAGATAGCAAAAAGAAAACCCGCTTGCTAGGCGGGTTCAGGTTGCGCCCCTCCCGCAGTTGGGAGGGGCTTAGTGGTGGATCATTTTTGAGCAAGAAGGGCGTATGCAATTTTCCTTTTATTGGCTGCAAACCAAGCGCGCTGCTGCTCTTCGGTTTCGAGGATCACGCCGTTTTCTTGGGCCGTTTTGGCTGCCGCTTGGATGAAGTCTTTAATTTCTTGTGCGTTTTTCATAACCGTGTGCTTTAAATTTCTGATGTAAAGATACGGGTTATTTTCGTATTGTCAATAGACGAATGAAAAAATCCAAAAAATTTTCCTCAGATCACCTAAACGCCAAGTAAACCGCCCCAAACCCATCCCAGTAAAATTGATTCGACGCGGCCAAATACGACGGTGTAGCCTTGGTGGCCGCGATAGTCAGCTTCATTCGCTCCACCTTGCCTTGGTCGGGGGACATGTTTGTCCCTAGTGCCTGATCGACCCAAACCCACGTAGGGGCCAAACCGGATGCAAATGATGCTGTGTAGAGCGTTTGGGTGGCCACAGCATTGCCGCCCAAAATCGTTGTAAAATCGCGGTTAAGAGTCAGGCTCAGGGTGTGCAGCCCGCACCCCGTTGAAAATCTTACAAGGGTGTAAAGCGTAAACCGTGTAGCACCGTGCGGGACTTGCACCCAAATGTCCCGGCTCTGGCTTGCCGTGTGGTCTATGCGGTAAACATTGGTTTGTTGAAATCGCGCCACGTCACCATGAACAGGCCGTACAATGCCGCCAAAGTCCCGGAACCCCGCATAGAATGACGGCCATGATATGTTTTTAGCCGCATTGCCTTTGGTTCGGAGTTCGTCAAAAAGCGTCGCGCCCAAGTTCTGCCCTAGGACAAAATCGGCTGTATCAGGGAATTGCTGTTGTGTGCGCCCGTGTGAGCCAATGGGCAAAACGGGCTGCGTGAATGCTCCTTGCTCGCGAAACGTGCTGAACGCGAGGGACAAAACGCCCCAATTCTGCATGTAAATGCCCGTTGACGGGTGCTGAATTGGTTCGGCGTGGTTGCGGTAGGTGTTGGACAGTACCGTGATAGTTGACCACGATGCGCCTGAAGGGGCTAGCGGCAGTTCGTAAGTTACCTGCAACTGAGCCGCGCCGCTTCCGTTCTTTCGTAGCGTATTACCAATGCGACCAATCCACAGCAACTGATTGATCGCCCCATCGGTGTTCGGGCTGCTTGGCTCAAATGGCCAAATGCCATCGGCTAAGTTGATCAGTTCCGGCGCATTGTTGGCAGGAACTACGGGCGATACGTTGGCGGCGTAGTAGGCCTTATCAACGAATATGTCCACCAAAGTCTGCAACACCGTCGCGGTTGGGTTGCTTTTCTCGATCAACGTTACCTTGATTCGCTGTGCCCTTGCGCCAATGCCGCTCAATCCCGTTTGAGGCCCGGATGCGAATTCCTTTTCACTCAGAAATCGGAAATCCATTGCCAAGGCAAAGGAATCGTGCTGCCCATTGAGTTCCCCGCCGAAGTTGGCAATGTAGGGCGTAGCCTTGGTAAAGTACCTGAATCCCTGCAAAGTTTGCCCGTTCGCAATTGTCGAATCACCGCCTGACATGCCCACAATTGGTTCGTGGTGCATTGAAGTATCGGTTAGCCCGCTGCCTTCGTTGCGCCACGAACCCGGATTGGTAGCCACTCCCGCCTCATTTACCCACTGCGTACCTGATTCGAGCGCGTATTGGTAAGCGTCGGCGGCTTGCCAAGCGTCCAAGATCGTGAATGTATCGCCCGTAACGTACACGCGCCCGCTGTGGGGGTGGGTGTGGATTAGCCGTTTTCCTGATTCTTCTAATGGCATAGGGCAAAGATAGCAGAAACGAGAAACCCGCATTGCTGCGGGCTTCTGTTGGGGCGGGAATTAGCGGAAACCCGCCTATTTTCCAGATTTGAGCTTCAATACCTCGTCGAGCTTGATCAAGTCTGCGACCTTTTCTCCAAGGTGGCCTTTGATGCTCTTTTCGAGGGTTTCTTTCATCTTGGCAAACATTGCTTGCATTGCTACCTCTGTGTCCTTCTCCACAGTCGCTTTCAAGTCCTTCATTTTCTTCTCAAGCTCTGACCCGAAAGCCTTGCCCATGATATACTCAAAGCGAGTGATTTTTTGGCCCCTGCCATACCCGTTATTGTTCCATGCGGTGCCATCATTGGAGTCCACAGGTTGCGAAATGTAATTGTCGAACCGAGCCTTGATCATCTCCCGCACAGAGTCGTACTTAGTCTTGACATCGCCATAGTTGTCCCGAAGCACGACCTCTTGCGACAGAAGAGACTCGAACTCTTTATTGACAAGTGCGTCAACGGCATCAGAGACCTTTTCTGCAATCTGTGAAGCCTTGTCCCCGTTGACTTTTTCGGAAATGGCCTTGGCCAAATCTTTGATTACCCGCACTTGAATCTCTGAGTCAATGTTTCCGTCTTCATCAACCCATTCGAGTTCTACTTCAATGTTAAATCTTGCCATAAGTGCCAATTTTTACCTGCTAACCTTAAGCATTACGCAAATATAAAAACTATTTCTATATCTACAAAACATTTTTACACAATCCCCAACCCAATCACGACATCCAAATACCAAAACGCCATCACAAGCGCATCCGCCTCGTTTGGCGACTTGCCTAGCTCATCGAGTACCGAGTCTTTGGAGTTGATCGCCGTCCGCTTGCCGTTGCTGCCACGTATGCGGCTCATCACCTGTATCGTGGTCTCTGTGTCATCGGGCACGGCAATCGAGTAAGCGGGATGCAGCAGCGCGTCACCAAATCGGCAATAGGCGGCTGAAATTTTGTTAGTATAGGTTTCCCCCTCGGTGATGAACGGCAACCCCGATAGCGGGTTAATAGTCGGTTGCTCCTTGGGCTTGTTGCTGTCTTCATCGGATTCACGTCGAAGGATACCACGAACGCCCGGTGACTCGCTGCCTTTGAATTGGTACACCACGGACGACGTGAACGCCATTGACCAAATCGCCAAGAATG
>CAZWFX010000135.1:0-3113 GCA_964633425.1 uncultured Candidatus Saccharibacteria bacterium | reverse complement strand
AGCATACGGATACCCTCACAGCGCTATCGCGCTATTTCTGCGCAGTGCCGATTCACTGCGCTCGTGACCCATTGGTTATCTGCCGAAAGCGCAAGAGGGCGCAAGAGGTCTCCGTAATTTGTCAGTAACGCTCACCCGTCGGTGCGCAGCGTGGCAGCGACGGGGATGCTGACGGCTATTTTGTCAGTAATGTTTCGCGATCTGGTGGGGCACGGGCTATTTCGCTCACGCCCGCGCAGCGCACAGAGTGCAGGCTTCGCCGTCGCTGACGTTTTCGATGGCCCGCCTATTTTGCTCACGGGACCCCAAGAAGTCCTTGCTGGGCGCGGAACTTTATTGACACAACTCTATTTTCTTGCACACCCGCCGGTTGTCATTCCTGAATAGGAACCGCAAGGAGTGGCGCTGATGAAAGTGTTATTCGGGTTTCGATTGGGCGAGAAGGACGCCGAGCTCTTAAAGGAGAAGGCGCGCGATCTGGGGATCGCCCCGCACGCCTACGCGCGGCACGTGTTCCTCGTCGGGTGGCGGGCGCTCCAGGCGGTAGATCGCCTCACGGCGGCGCACGAGGCGCTGTCGCTGGCGCTCGACAAGGCGGCGCTGGATCCGGCGGCCCTGCCGCCCCCACGCAGATCGCGGACGGCCTGACGTGGCGAGGCGAGCACCAGCCGTCCCCAATGACGTCCCACGGGACGACGTAGCCGAGGCCGGGATCGTCGCGGCGCCGCTGGCGCGCTCCTGCGACGCCGAGACCTGGGCGCGCGTCTTGGGGGCGGTTGCCCCCGCCGATTTCTACCACCCCACGCTGCGGGCGATCTTCGCGGCCGAGGTCGAACTGCACCACCAGGGCCAGCCGGTCGACGTGGTTACGCTGGCCGAGCAGATGCGCGCCGCTGGCAGCCTGGGGGTGCTCGCGGCCTACAACGGCGAGGCCTACTTCGTCGAGCTTGCCGGGCGAGCGGTACCAGGCGCGCCCGTCGTGCACTACGCCCAGCAGGTGCGGCGCCTGGCCGAGCGCCGCGAGCAGATCCGGATCGGTGAACTGGTCCTCCAGCGGCTGCGCCAGGGGCTGGAGGCGGAGCAGTTGCCGGCCCAGCTCGCGGCCTCGCGCGAGCGGGAGTTGCGGGTGGGGGCGATCGTGCGCCTGGCCCGGCCGGCCTGGGACTGCGCCGACCTGATTGGCGAGCGGCCGCCCGAACAGATCCCCAGCGCCCTGAAGCCCCTGTCCGCAGCCCTCGGTGGGGGCTATCTGACGCACAGCCTGGTGGTCGTGAACGGCCCCACGAAGCACGGCAAGTCGTCGCTGGCGCTACAGGAAGCGCGCTTCCGTGCGGAGGCCGGCGACCCCGTGCTGGTGGTCTCAGTGGAGGCGCGGCGGCGGGAGATCCTGAGCCGGCTCTGCAGCCAGCGACTGCAGCCGTCCTGGAACTGGCTGCACCTGCACCTGTGGGCCCAGGACCCGGCGGCCGAGCAGCTACGGCGGCAGGGTCTGGCGGGACTGCAGACGCTGGAGGTGCTCGAGTTCCGCCCGGGGCTGACCGTGCGGGCGATCTTCGACGAGGTGCGGCGGCTGGCGGATCAGTCCGGCCGCCGGCCATTCGTGGTGCTCGACTACCTGCAGCGGATCCTTAGCCGCACGGACGACGGCCGGCGTGATCCAAGAATGGCCCAGGGGATCCTCTCGGATCAGCTCGCCGAGACCACCCGCGACCTCGGAGCGTGCTTCTTCGTGCTCAGCGCCATCCCAAGGCTGCACTACTCGGAGAAGATCAGGGGGCACGAGGCCTCGGACGACGAGCTCACCGGCGCGGCCAAGGAGGGCGGCGGTGTCGAGTACGACGCGGCCGCGGTGCTGTTTCTCAGGAAGGGGCGCATGCTGGCTGCGCCTGATCGGCGATCCAGGGCCACGCTGAAGGTCACCGGGCAGCGCTTCGGCGCGCACAACGGCGAGCCGATCCGGCTGCTGTTCGACGGTGCGCACAACACCTTCTGCCCCGACGACACCGAGGACGCGACGGTGGATCCGGTGCCGGCCGCCGTCCTGGCGGTGCTCGCCAAGCCCGTGCACCACAGCGGGCTGTCGATCACGGAGCTCGTGAAGAAGGTGGATCACCGGGACGCGGTGGTCCGCCAGGTGGTGCGCGAGATGGCCCGCCGCGGGGAGCTGTGGCACAGCCACCCGGGCAAGAACCGCGGGGTGTACCGCCACCCCGATCACGCTCCCACCGGGGAGCAGCAGGAGATACCGACGTGACGCTGAAACACGGACCGCACAGCTACAAGCTGCTCCGCGAGGAGCCGTACACGCGGAAGATGGACGGGGTTGAGACGGTGCTCTTGGTCTGGGAGGGGCACTGCGCCGACTGCGGCGAGGCCTTCGAGACCAAGACGCCGAAGGACAACACGCACGCCGACCAGATGGTGAGGCGCTGCGAGATCCACAGGCACCCGGGCAAGCGCGCAGGGCGGCGGCCATGACCCCCTACCCGCACGTGCACTTCGACGCCCCCACCAGCACCGCCAGCTGCACGAGCTGCGGCCGCACCTTCCCCCTGCGCGAGATCCGCTGGACGACCCCGCTGGACGCGGATCCAGCGGACGCGGAGCTGCTGAGTCAGCAGTGCCTGACCTGGCTGAACAAGCACGCAGCTTGCCGCCCCACCAGCCCGCCGACCTGCGCAACCTGACCACGACCCTCAAACTGGCCCACGGCCCACACACTTCCAGTGTGTGTGGGCCGGTGGCCTTGTAGTGATTGATCTTGCCACCGGCCCGAGTGGCCCAACTGCCCTTGGCGAACCTGTCCCGTCGCTGTGCGCAGGCCAGATTATCTGGCGGTGCAGCACGCCGGAAACTGGCCCGAAACCGGCCCGAACGGCCCACCGACGGGAGCCCGTTGCGGCCGAAACCGGCCGCGAAACTGGCCCGGGCAGTTGGGCCACTCGGGCCGGTGGGCCAGTTTCGCAGGCCGAACCACGACAGGACCAGGACCACTGAACACTGCTACAGCCTGAGGGCGGGCTGGGCGGTGAGCGTAGCTGTCGTCGCTGGCACTCCGCGCTCCCGTCGGTGGTGGGCCGCTTTTATTGGCGGCGGCACGTAAGGCGGCTGCT
>CAZWFX010000134.1:0-3114 GCA_964633425.1 uncultured Candidatus Saccharibacteria bacterium | reverse complement strand
CTGCGAGCTGATGCCCGCCCGCAGGCCCATCGCCTTGAGCGCCATCTCCTCGGCGTTGCGCTTGAGCCAGCCGCCGGCCACCGCGCCGGCCTTGTCGAACGCCCCACCCAGCACCGGCGCAGCGACGCCGCCGATGACGCCGCCCTTGACCGTGTCGCCCACGAGCGACGGCGCCGAGCCGTCGGCATTGGTGCCGCTCGGGCCGATGAGGTTGGCCCTGGACTCGTTGAACGCGTTGAGCGCGCCAGCGCCGGTGCCTTGCGCGCCGCGAATGGCCGCCTTGGTCGCCCAGCCTGCGCCCTGAAGCGCCTGCGAGCCGGGCAGGGGCACGGCCATGCCGCCCGCGACGGTGGAAGCGAGCGTCGTCTTGGGCCACGCCTTGGCAGCCGCGTCGAGGTCTCCGCGCTTGGCGTCGCGGGCGCCCGCGTACGTCTGTGCCACGGAGTCGCCCAAGTCGATGCCCAGCACCTCGCGCGCTGCGTCGCGCACCACCGCATCCACGTCGGCGTCCGACATGCCTGGAGCCATGACTCTTGCGACCGGGCGAGCGAGGGGAGCGCCGGCCTTGAGGATGGCGGCCTGTGCCGCCTTCATGCCGCCCTCCAGCGCCGGCAACGCGCCGAACGAGGCGCCTCGGCCGAATCCGAGCAGCGCCGCGGTGCCTTGGGACGGCGACTGCGCTGCAGGCTGCTCCGGTGCCGAGGCTTGCTGCTGGGGCGCCGCGGCAGCCTCTGCCTGCTTTCGCTTGCGGACGGCCACGGCCTTCGCCTTGGCAATCTCGACTTCCAACTCCTGCTCTTCCGTCAACCCGTCGCTCATTGCGCCAGCCTTCCGCGGCCGCTCTTGACGTACGCCTCGGCCGCCTTGGGAGTCAGTTCGAGCACATCACCGTCAGCGTCGACGACTCGCACCGTGCCGGCCGTTGACGGAGTCGCCTGCGCGGCCGGCGGCGCGCCAGTGATGGCCTTCTCGGGCACGTTGTAGCCGCCCTCCTTGAGGGCGTTCACGCGATTGCGCACGAGGCCATCCAGAAAAGCGGCGGCACCCTTCACCTTCTGCGCGGCAACCTCTTTCGAATCACCAGGCTGCGGCAGCATGCGGCGGTACTTCAGTTCATCGCCGGCAGCGAGCTTGCCGCCCTCCATGATTTTGCCGACGCCTTGCATGGCCAGCATGGCCGCGGCGTTGTATTCGGCCGCGTCCGTGCCCTGGAGTCCCAGTGCGTTGGTCGCCAGCGCTCCCAGCTTGGCTGAGGTGGTGTCCATGCCCAACTCTCCGAACTTGCCGGACAGGTTCTCGACGGCCTGAATGGCGGAGGGGAGATCTGCCAGTCCTTCGATGGTGCTAGCGGGGAGGTCCTTGCCCTTCTTCTTGCCGCCGGCCTTCTTCTTCTTGAGGCCCAACTCCTCGCGCTTGAGCGCCAGCTCCTCCTCTTTCAGCCCCAGCGCCGCTTCGTTCTTGTCGCGCTCGAAGTCGAGCGCATCCATCTTGCGCTGCTCGGCCGCATCCAGAAGCTCTTGCTTCTGCGGCAGCATCTTCAGGTTGCCCTCCACCTGCTTCGCGTAGTTGTCGGCCGTCATCTGCCGCGCCGCCGCGTTCTGCGCCGCCACCTCAGCCGCCTTCGCCTGCCGGCGGCGCTCCAACAACTGCCGCTCGGCGCTCGGCGCCTGCGTCAGCAACGCCTGCGGCGCCTGCTTCGAGAATGCGCCCACGAGATTGCGCCCGGCGCGCTCGAGCCCCATGGCCTGGCGCGTCCGCATGTCGGCCTCCACCGCGGCGGCCAACTCCTCGTCGCTGAACGGCGAAGCGGTTGCCGTCGGCCGTGCGCGCGGCGGCATCCCCTGCGGCGCGGACTGCTGCGCAGGCGGCGGAGCCAGCGGCTTGCGCGCCGGCATCGCCGCCGCCTGGGCCACGGACTCCGCCACCTGCGGCCGGGATGGCTCGGTGAAGTCCATCTCGGGCAGTTGCATCACGCGCTCGGCGCCGACCTTGGGCAGTTCCATGCCCATGGCCATGTCGAAGCCCTCCTGCGCGCGGCGAATCGCCTTCTGCAGGTCATCCTCGTCGATTTCCATCACCCGCCTCCCTTCTTCTTCCGCTCGTCCTCGGCCAACACCGACGCGACGTCCAGCGCCGCATTGCCGACGCCGCCGGCCAGTCGGCGCGCGTTGTCCGCCTGCTGCTGGTAGCCCTGCGTCTGGCCCGCCATCGCGTTGCCGCGGGCGTTGAGGACGTCCATGCGGTTGCTGAAGCGTTGCTGGTCCGCCTGCGCCTTCGCGCGCGCATTGAAGACGTTCATCGCGTCAACGGCGCTCGCTCGGTCTCGCGACACGCCATAGTCCTGCCCGCGCACGCCGCCGGCCAGTCCCGCCGACGACTGCAGCGCCTGGAATGCACGCTGTCGGGCGTCGGCCTGGCTGCGGCGTCCCATCTCCGCGAGCGCGTTGGCCGTGTCTTGCCCCGTCTGCGCCTGCAGCGCCGTCTGAAGCCCGCTGTTGGCCATGCCTCTTCGCGCCATGGAGGCGGCGATGGACTGGTAGTCGCTCGACGCCTGCGACGCGGCTGCGTTGCGCGCGGACTCCAGCGCCGCCATGTCGGCCGGCGTCTGGCCGCCCGACTGGAACATCTCCGCCATGACGTCGGCGGCCGACAACTGCCGGCGTCGCAGGCCCTCGTCTTCGCGCACGCCGGCGAAGGCAGTACCGCCAACCGTCTGCGGCTGGATGGCGTCCACCTGAGCCAGCAGCTCGGGGCCGTACTGCGCCGCAATGCGCTCGCGCACCTGCTGCGCCTCAGCCTCGCGCCCCGACGCCACCAACTCGCCAATCAGCGCGGCGATGGCTGCCACGCCCGCGCCGACTCCCATGATTACCGGTTCCATCACTTGCCTCCCAACGCTTCGAATCGCCGCCGCGCCGCCTCGGCCCGGGCATCCTCGGGCGTGCGGACGGTGCCGTACTGGCCAGACTGCGCGGCGCGCCCTTGCGCCACCGTGCGAGCGCGCCGAGCCGCCGTGTTGGCATCTTGGTAGTCCCGCCAGGCCTGCATGCGCTCCTGCCGCTGCTGCTCCATGCGCGCCGCCTCTTCCTGCCGGCGCCGGTACGCCGTGTCGGC
>CAZWFX010000133.1:0-3120 GCA_964633425.1 uncultured Candidatus Saccharibacteria bacterium | reverse complement strand
GCTATGAATGAATGGCCCCGCCAATCAGAATGCCCGGAGTTTTACGGTCAGCCGGGGCGCGTCGAACTTGTAAAGCTCGTCCCGCCGTATCAGCTTTTCTATGATGCTAAGCCGATAAGCTTTTTCTACATCCACCCGAAGTGCCACGACTCGGCGCTTCGCGTGCTCACGGCGGTCAGGAAAATCTACGGCGACCGCATCCATGATCTCGGCCTCGACCGCTATGATGGCTGTTACAATCCCAGGAGGATGCGTGGCGGAAGTGCGTGGTCTATGCACGCCTACGGCTGCGCGATTGATTGGGACGCCGGACGCAATCAGTTTCGCGAAGATCATCGCACCGCGCGCTTCGCCCGTCCCGAATACAAGGAATGGCTCGACGCATGGGAGTCTGAGGGCTGGGTCTCGCTCGGCCGGGCTCGCGATTTCGATTGGCAACACGTGCAGGCAGCTCGGCTCTGATGTCTGACATCGATCCCGGAACCCCCGCCAACGGCGGTATGAGCGCGCTTACGGCGCGCAAAGTGACAAATATGCGCGCCGCGACGATTGTGCGGCTTGTCGCTCCACACGCCAGGCAAAACTATTTGGCGGCTTTCGATGCGGGAGATGCAATCCTTGCCAAACATGAGGTCACGACGCCGCTGCGCCTCGCGCATTTTCTCGCTCAGGTCATGCATGAGACCGGTGCGCTGACGATCGAAGAAGAAAACGGAAATTACAGCGCAGCGCGCCTGATCGAAGTATTCGGAGGCCCGCGGCATCGCGTGACCGCGGCTGAATCGCTGCGTCTTGAGCATCATCCGGAAGATATCTTCAACCGCGTCTATGGCATCGAGGGCGCCGGCAATCCTCGCATCCTGGCGCGCGAGCTGGGCAATACCGAGCCAGGCGACGGGTATCGCTACCGCGGGCGGGGCATCCTGCAGACGACCGGCCGCGCTAACTACCGCCGCATTGGGCAGAAGTGCGGCGTCGATTTTGAGGCGCATCCGGAATTGGTTCTGTCGCCGGAATACGCGCTCAAGCCTGCACTCGTCGAATGGACTGAGGGCAACCTAAACGAAGCGGCAGGAAGAGACGATATCGTGGCGATCACCCGCAAGATCAACGGCGGGCTCAATGGTCTGGCGAGTCGGCGCACATGGCTCGCGCGGATAAAAAGGGTTTTAAATGGCTAGCTGGTGGCAAAACTTCCTGTGCCGGATTCTCCAACCGGAGAAGCAATGGAGTCTCGTCGGCTCATGGCGCAGTCTTCCGATCGTTGTGAGTATGTCAAGCCGTAACGGCGGGTGCATCCACTCAATTAAGTGGGGATCGGTAGAATTTATCGACGCTCACGATCGCGGGCGCATGTGTCAGACGGCGTGGCAAATTGGCAATACGGGCGAGCAAAACAACCCGACAGAGGCGGGCTCAACGGAGGATGATGCGTGTTCGTCGACGCAAATTGTGTCGGCAACTCTTTCCGGCGCGAGACGTGAGACGATAACGCACCCAGCTTATTGGTATAAATACAACGGTAAGCTGACTTCTCCACATACATTGCGAAAAATCGTCGAGTTGAGGGGCAATGTTCTCTCGTTTGATGTTTCCGTTACGATGGCGTCGCCTGCAAGCGTTATCATCGTTGAGAGCCTGACAGCTTACCTGCAGAGTGTCTTCACCAAGTGGGAAGTAAGCGGCGTCGGACCGAAGGCGGCAAGTCAAAATATCGTACAAGAGTCTGGACCGATCATCGTGTCGCGCCCGGACGGGATCGCTATTGGAATTGCGCATCGTGAAGACGGAAAAGGTATGCAATACCGCGGCGGAGTAATTGCCGGGTTTTTGCCTAAGATCGATGCGGGGTGGTATGTCAAAAGCAATCCGCAGCCTGGCGTTCCCATTACCTCGCGCGTCTATATCGTTGTCGGGACGGTTGATGATGTGCGGGAAAAAATAAACGAGCTTGTCGGAGTAGTGTCGAAATCTAAGGATTCACAAAATGTCTGATGCAGTCACGGCACCAAGCAATACGGAACTGGTTACGGCCATTGCCGGTGGCGTCGTCCGCTCCGCAATGGTTGCTGCGAGCGGAGCGCTGATTTCGTTCGGGTGGCTCGACCCGGCGTCGGCAAACGCCTTTATCGCTATTGGGTCTGGAATCGCCCTCGGTGCGATCGGGTTTGGCTGGTCTGCGCTTCAGAAATGGCTCACGCACTCGAAACTCGTCCAAGCGTATTGGGTGGAGCCGCCGAAATGAAACGTTTCCTCGATGTGCATTGGCCGGAAATTCAAAGCGCGATGATGAATGCGCGCGTCGGTGACATGATCGAAATCAAGACGCACCCCCGCGGCGGCAAGACGTTCCCGCCGGCGCGGTTAATCGTCGGATGGGGAGGTCAGCTTGACCCGGCTGGAGATTCGCAGGGGAAGATAATCGAATCCTGGGAGGCGACGCCAGATGGCAAGTAGCCCCCTGAGCCTCGCGCCGATCGCAGTCAGAGCGTTTTCACATCGCGACGACATCATGCGCTTGGTCGATCTGCTTCGTCCAGCTGGAGCAGCTCTCGACAAAGAGCGCAAGGATCGCGTCGGCGAGGACCCGATTTTCGCGACGCTCCGCATCAACGCCGCGGTCATGGAAACCCTTATGCCGCGGCTTGATGAAATCATCGTCCTGTGGGAACGCCTTGACAAGCGCGTTCTCGGTAGCGAGGGCGCCGAGCCATGGACAAGGGCGCGTTACCAAGCCCACCTGAAGCGCATTGGCTTGTACAGGGGGCAAGTGGACGGACTCCCCGGAAAACTCACTGACGAAGCCGTGGCGGCCTTCCAGCGGGCGAAAAACATGCAGATCGTCGACAGCGAAGTCGGCCCGGCGACGACTGAATTACTCATCGCAGATGGGGCATAGGCCCCACCAATAGGCCACCAATAGGAGACTAAGAACATGGACGTTCTCGCCATCATTCAACTCGCAGCAGGTCTTGCCCCTACGGTAAAGAGCATTCTCGACGCGGCGACAGGTAACGAGTCGATCGTTACCAAGATCAAGGATGTGTCGGCGCCGCTCGCCAGCATTCTCGATACGGTAGGAGAAGCATTGTTCCCGAAGGCAGCGCCAGCGTTGCGCAT
>CAZWFX010000132.1:0-3150 GCA_964633425.1 uncultured Candidatus Saccharibacteria bacterium | reverse complement strand
ACCGTCCGCCGATCCGATCCGTTCGCCTTTTGCCGATATCGATGCGCCGCTGCTCCGCGACTATGCCGCCGAGTGGCTCTGGCGCGTCGGCCCGACGCTCAAGGAGCGGACGCGGAATACCTACGCGTACACGCTCCGGCGATACGTGCCGTTTGAAGTTCTCCAACTTCCGCTCGCGCAGATCACCAGGCGCACGGTGCGCGGCATCCTGAACGTGCTGGCCGAGCGCGGACTCGGTGCGGCCGTGCAGCGCCAGGTCGTGACCGTGCTCTCCGCCATCTGTAGCGATGCGATGGAGAGTGAAATCATCTACCGCAACCCGTGCGCCTCCATGCGGATTCGCGGCGACGGCCGTGATCCCCGCGTCGTCTACTCGCACGCCGAGGTCCGCGCGCTGCTGCGCGCCGCCGACATCGAGACGCCGTCGATCGCGGATGTCTACCGCGCCTGCGCCTGGGCGGGGCTTCGCCCCGGAGAGGCCGTCACGCTGCGCGCGACCGACCTCGACGAGCGCCGCAATCTGCTGACCATCGCACGCACCTGCTTGCCGAACGGCGCCACCAATCTGCCGAAGGGCGGAAGCGTCGAGACCATCGACATTCCCGAGAAGCTCACCCGCGTGCTCGTCCGCCGCGCCGAGCACGGTGCATGGCTCTTTCCGGGCATCCGCGGCTTCCTCGCCTACGCGACCGCACAGAAGGCGATGGAGGGCGTTGTTGTCGCCGCCGGCTTGCGACCCGCTGGCATGCACTCGCTCCGCCACTACTACATCAGCGCCCTGATCGCGGCCGGCGCCGAACTCGAGTACGTGAAGCGACAGGCCCGGCACGCGAGCATCGCTCTCACCAGTAACGTGTACGGCCGCCACCATCGCCTGCCCCGGTCCCCGCTCCTCGACCGGATCTTCTAGGCGCGTCGCGTCCCGACCATACGGTCGCGGACGACGTAGAGTTGGTTGGTGGGAGCCGCGACGAGCGCGGCGTCGGCGCCTCTACATCGACTACTTGTACGGCCCTCCTCGCGTTGCTGTCGCTTCTTCGTCCGCACGATCGGATCGGTTCCACTGCGTTTGGGTCCCCGCCAGGGAGCAAGCCCCATCAATTCCAAAATCGGAACCTCACGCCCAAGCTTTGCGGTCGTGGCTGCAATCAGCTCCGCATCCTCGACATCGGTCAAGGAACGGATCCGCCCCTTGCTATCAGCCCGAACACCCCGATCCAGCTTCAGCAGATACTCGAGCTTGTGAGCCGGAATATCCGCGGCGTCAACGAAGCGAGTCGGGCCACCCCCAACTGCGTACACCGCCTCTTGCAGTGGGGTCTGAATGCGCCGCTCGATGCCGTTCCCAACGGGGATCAAAAATGAGTCCATAGCTGACTCGCTCAGTACACCCAGACACGTTCTGGTGTCAAGAGCAATCTACCGCCGTCGAGAATTTTCACCGGTCGACCGGAATTTTTCTTGACGCGCGATCGTGCGCGTGGCACATAGGGGAAGCGATGAAGCTCGTTACCCCATTGGCGCCACCCCCGGATGAGTCTATGCGCGGGCGCGATTTGATTCGGTTCTGGCGCCCGTTTGCATACGGATGGAAGCGCCGTGGCCGATACCTCTACATCGGGATCGCACGCACCGGCATGTCTCGCATTTTCGGTGGGCACCCGGTTATCGGCATAGTCTCCCCGGTCCACGAGGATGACGTCTTCGATTTCTGGTCGCCGGTGGGCGACTATGATCGAGAGCTTTTCGCGCTCGAGCAGTCGTTAATTCGGCGCTACCGGCCTGTACACAATCCAGCGCCGGAGCCGATTGGAACACGTCTCATTTGCCCATCGTGTGCGTCGTCGTTTGTAAAAGCGCACCATACCCAAGTTTATTGCACATCTGTTTGCCGGGGTCGGGTGCGCAAACGCGGGATAACGCGCGAGCCACGATTCGTACCTCTTACGGATGAAGGTGGGGCCGCGAAGTGAGCGCCCTACTTCTTCGACGCGCGCCGATTACGGAGTCAGCGCGAGATACGCACGCCGGTCATGTTCCGGACTTGCGTAAAGGCGCACAGCCCGTCCTCGGGGTGCCCGAAGTACGTTCGCCCGCCGTAGATGCTGTCGGTCCCGATCGTGTGCGCGAAGGATTGCGTGCGACAGTAGGAGTGCTCAAGCACGAGCCCGTCGGCGGTGCCGCTCGTATGTCGGACGCGCACAGGATCGCCGTCCTGGTCGGTGCCGCGCACGGTGAGGATACCGTCTTCCACGGCGACGGTCGTCAGGTGGTACTGGCGCAGCGCCTGGAAGTCGACGTTCTCGGTCGTGAACTGCCAGACGCCAAGCATGTCGACGAGCGAATCAGTGATCGGCGTCGGCATGGGCGTCGGGGTGACGTGGGGAGTTGCGGTGGAGACCGGCGCGCCACAGGCGCCGTCGACTGGCAGACCGGCCGCGAGGCGCAGCGCCAGCACGCCGTCGGTGACGGTTACGGCGCCGTTTCCGTCGATGTCGCCGCAGATTTCAGCAGAGACGGGAGTGGCCAAAGTCGCGACCAGGATCACCAACAGTGCGCGCATGCGGATCTCCGTGCGGACGTAGTGGTCGGAAACCGTACCCGATCCGCCCTCCCGTCGTCCATCGCGCTCGACCGATTTCTGACCCGATCTGATGCGGCGGATGTCCGCGGAAATCGGATCGGCGGTCGCGTCGCGAACGGCGGACAGCGACGTCGCGTAACGTGCCATCGCGGCCACGATCTCGCTGCCGCCTACATCTGCGTCTCAGGCACGGGCGGCACCTACCGACGCTGCCGCGACTGCGAACGCCAGCGCTACCAGGAACGAAAGGAGCACCACCATGCATGACATTTGCACCGAAGCCGAAGCGGAGGCGGCATTGTTTGCCGCCACCGAAGAGCGCCTAGACGTGGCAACGATGATAGCAACCATCGACACGCCCGAACCGCTGCTCGCGGAACTGAAGCTGTTGACGCAGTGGCTGCAAGGGCCGACGTCGCGGCTCGAGCTGCGACAGATCCACCAGCGCGCGGGCGTGTTGGTGGAAGCGTTGACGCATGCGGGTGTGCCGCGGATGGCGGTGGCGTCGTGAGGGGCATCATGAAGCGATTCGTCTACCTGTCGGCCCTGGTGATTGCGGCGGCGGT
>CAZWFX010000131.1:0-3245 GCA_964633425.1 uncultured Candidatus Saccharibacteria bacterium | reverse complement strand
TACCAACTGTTCACCGTGATGGGCAGGTTGCCGAAGAACTGGCGGATGCGCTCCATCAGCTCGGCCACCCGCTCGGCGCTGGCCAGGGCTGCGCCTGTTGGCAGTGTCCGGTTGCGGTCACGGCATGCGACCTCGTTCATGTAGAAGTGCTGTGAGATTTTATCTTTGATTGTTGGCATTATACCCCCTCCTTTCTAAACCCTGTCACCATGTACATTCTGTTATCTGGGCAGCCATCACTTGCGATGACTTCCGGTTTAACCATCAGGGCTTTGTGTAACCTACATTCGAAGTCTGCAAGCATTTTCTGCTGCATCTCTATCTCACGGCGGCACCTAAAGCCGTCCATCACAAGAATAACTACCATAATAAATAATGCCGTTACCGCTGCGAACCACATCTATACCTCCTTCGGAACTTCCAGTTTATATACCACGCGCGGCTTGGGCCCATCGGTGGCTTCGGTGATTACCAAACAGGTAAACGGCTTCTTATTCTTGCCGCAGCACGCCCGCGCCGACAGCTCTCCCTCGGTCATGGTAAAGCCCACGTTCTTAACAGCGGCAGAATCCACGACTAAGTAACGTCCGCTTGCCATACGCTGGCACACCAGCCAGTGGGTGTCATTGTCCACGGCGATAACCATGGGGCTCGTGACCCCAGATGGAAACTGTGACTTGCGCAGCTTGCGCATGGCCAGCCCTGCGATGCGTGCCGCCCTGATAAGCCCCTTGGGGCTGGTGCCATCCACGCCGTCAGTGCCAGCCACGTCGATAACCCAGTCCTCCAGCAGCTCCTCGGTGCGCAGTAGCCGCACGGCATTACATAGAGCCTGGGCCCCGCAAGAGCTTTCCGTGCTCTGGAACCTCATTCTATCTCCTCGATGGCGGCCCTGGCGTCTGCGTCGCCTGGGTTATCCTCCCACCCCGTCCACTCGTTGGACATGTCGACTAGGATGTTCTCACGTTGGACGTAGAATGTGCATTGCAGGCCAAGCCCAGGCTTGAAGCCGCCCGGCGCGTCATACAATGACACGTCAACACGGCTTGGCATGAACGTCATCCCAGCTCCTCCATCTTCCTGCCTGCGAACTGCCACCCAGTTTACATTACTCCCCGCGTATGCTATGCCGCGCTCGATGTATTCCAGCATACATGCCAGCGTACCAGCCGACAACCGCACGTCTGCGTGGACGCAGTTCGGTGCACTACAAGGGTAGTCGGCGATGGTCATGGTGGCGCCCATTGCGTCGTCGTCAATATATATAAAGGCCTTCAAGTTCACGGTACCTCCCTCATCAGGTTACTTGCCGCCCGCTGCTTCTCTCCGCGCTGCCACTTGCCGCAGGCTTGGCACTGGAATCGGTCGAACACTCCGGTCGCCGTCCGGCTCGAGCCACGCCGCTGTAGCTTGTCTGCCCCACAGTTAATGCAGCCGTTGGTGTCGCCGTGCAGGTTGCGGTTAGGGTGATTCTTAATCCACGGCTTCAGGTATTCGTACAGCCCGACCAGCAGCGTCACGTCCATCTTATTGTACTTCTCCATCGTCCGCCATGACTTGGCATCGTTGCGCAAGCAGCCCAGCCAGAGCTCAAAGCCTGGGTGCTTCACCTTGTTGCCGATGTTAAGGGCGTTGCACACGTACTCCAGCTTGTTAGACGGGAACTTGAAGCGCGACTTCACTGTGCGCATCAGGTCAATCTGGGCAGCCGGCGATGGCGGCTTCATGCCAGCCAGAATGAACTGGCCATTAAGATGCGGGATGTCAAAGCGGATGCCGTTATAGGTGACCACGGCGTCGGCCTCGCACAGCAGGGCATGGATACCCTTGAGCATATTCTTTTTACCAGAGCGCGCCACACTGTCGAACATCACACCCTTCTCGCCGAGCCATTGTGCCGCCCAGCACAGCACGTAGCCCGGGGCGTCAAGCATCGGCAGGTGAATGTCCTGCTGCCACAACCCCCATGTGTAGGCAACGTTCGGCGCAGTCTCGATATCTAGCAGCAGTATCCTCATAGGCGCACCATCTGCTTTGTATCGTAGTTGAACTGATACAGCTTCTTGCCTGATAGACTGGCGTTTGCGCTGGCCAGCTCCAGCTGGCAGCCCTTGCTGTCACGCCATGGCCCCAGCTCGGCGGCCTCCACAAACACCACGCTGTCGCACGCCTCCAGTAGCTTGATGCCATGGTTAACCCAGTAGTCATAGCTCCCATTCTTCGCCGCGACATGGCCGTACAGGGTTGGCGCATATACAGCCACGCCGTCCTTGACACACGACTCCACGATCTCGCGGGCGATGACATAGGACAGTTCTGGGTTGACCGTGTATGGCGACGCCAGGTACACCATGCCAAGCTCCTCGGCCGTCACTGGCTCGATGGCTGGCGCGTCCTCTTGGTTGCCGCAGTTCTCCAGTGCCATAAGAATGTTTGTGGCAGCGCGGGCTAGGTGCGGCTGTCCGGACTCGGCGTCGATAAGTTGCGGCTCGTCATAGGACGGCGCGCAGGCGTCCAGCTCATGTGCTCCGTTAACAAACCTTACACCATTGCCGAAATCTATGTCTTCATAGCAGGTCACCCACGCCCCCGCCTCATGCAGCGCGGCGATGAATGTTTTTGCCCCGTAGTGCTGCACGAGATGCCTTAGCACTTTAGGGAGGAAGTACTCCTCGCTCCGCGTCCGCCAGTCACCCCGCGCATATTTACTCGCCCCGTTCGCTGTGACATCTGCCACCTGCGACCATGCCAGCAGCGGTCCGTCACTATTCACCATGCGCTGCGCGACGCCGGTCAACAGGTCTACAGTCTCGGCGCTGGTCGCCTTGTATGGAGATTCCAGCCGGTCTTTTGGCGTGCTCATTTCTTACCTCGCGGTTTTTTGGTAGCCCTCTCCAGCTTGTCGAGCCTGCCATCTAGGCTTCCGATTTTAGCAGCCGTCTCATAGGGGTCAAGCGTTACACTATACGCTGACAGCCTCAGCTTCTCCAGAAGCGGTCCCATGGCTATCACTCTGTCGCTTGTTCCGTATGCCAGGTCGCGCGTTATCTCCGCGTAACCCTTGGCCTTGGTCTGTTCAAGTTCAACCCGTGTTAGGTCATTAGCGAATGAGGCGATTGTCTTGGGGATTTGGTCAAGGTATTGTTCCGCGCTCCAGAGCCGTAGACCGAGATATGCCACGACAACCGTAAGTATTAACAAATATGTTACAACCATTATTTCACCTTCTTTGCTAGCAGCTCTTG
>CAZWFX010000130.1:0-3271 GCA_964633425.1 uncultured Candidatus Saccharibacteria bacterium | reverse complement strand
ATCCGACAGGCGGCACCAATACAGACGGGCCTTACAGCGATGTAAGGCCCGTTTCTTTTGCTCCGCAAAAACATCTCTGCTCCGCAAAAATCCAAATCCAGTTGCAGGTTGACTGCCGGCGCTCGCCGGCATTAATCTGTCTTTTCGGTTGTCATTGGCAACCTTTTGTTACAAATGGAGACGATGATGGGACACATTGAGATTGCAGTAATGGAGACGGCTGAATCCGTGATTGATCTGGCTTCGAAGCATGTGCAGTTGAAGGTGCAGATTTCCGCAATGCAGGCTGAGCTGGACGAGGTCAATCGTCAGCTGGCTGACCAGTTGGAACACCCGGCCGATGGTAGCAAGACCCACAAGGTCGAAAACATGAAGGTCAAGGTCACTGGCCGCTTGAACCGCAGCCTCGACCGCGACGTTTGGAACCAGATCAAGAACAACTTCAACCCCGATCTGCGCCCGGTCAAAGATTCGCTTGACGAATCGGCCTGGAAAAAGCTGCAGAAAGAGAATCCCGAAGTCGCGGCACGCATCGCGCCGGCTATCAAGGAGTCACCAGGCAAGCCTGGGATCGAGATTTCTTTCTGATCCGGGGGCTACCATGCAGGTCGCAATAGAGGTCGAGTTTCCATACGTCAGGCATATGGGCACACCGCAGCAGGAAGCGGGAAAGCTCATATTACCTTTGCTTGAGCAGATGGTGCCGTTGAAACCTGTCACAGATGCGCTTGGGTTGGCCTGGACACGGCAGTTTCTCAAGGTCCAGTCGAAGATGGCTGACGACCCCAAGAACTGGGACGCCAAAAGTGTCGTCGCACCGTCCGACAAACAGCAGCGCAAGCAGCTGTGCGTGGCGTTACGAACTCTGCAGGCTTTCCTTGACACGCTGGCCGAGGGCCGCAGCAAAGACCCCGAGTTGCTGCGGCATTTCAAGGTTCATCTGGTAGATTCGATCTATGCCCAGGTCAAGCGGGTGGCGGAAGAACTTGCACAGCCCGCGAGTGACAATGAACCGCACGTCATCGTCGTCAACCGACCGCTGGAAGTGGAGGACAAAGCGCGCGCACTGCTCGCCAAGATGCTGTTACCTGAAGACTTGGCCTACGTTTCAGATCGGAACGAAGTGCGCATCGCTGTAGAGCGCGAAGTTGAGACAATCGGCGGTGCGAAGAAGAAGGTGCTGCAACAGGTGTACATCCACGACTTGAGCAGCCCTGCCGCGCTTTCCTTGCTGAATCAGTTGATTCTCGACAACAAGGGCAGGGTGCTGGGGCCGCGTCAGTTGTACCAGCGGGGCTACAATAAGAGTGCCAGCTTTCTGTATCTGCCGGAGCGAATCAAGAGCACCGTCGATGCAGAGTTAACAGTTGGCGGCGTGATCCCTCTGGCGGCTGTACGCCGGGAGAAACTGCCAGCCCAAACAATTTATGCGCCGTGGGCAATACCTGCGGCATAGGAGAATGTATGACTCAGAAACGATACAACTATTTGCCGCACCCGATCAGCGAGTATGGCATCTACCGGGCACAACCCTGGGACGACTCAATGGACACGCTGGCCCGCAAGGACCAAGCTACCTGGAACTTCAGTTACATCGGGTGCAGCAGCCTGTTCAATAAGTGGCACGGCGTGTCCGCCATGCCAAACAACGAGGACGCCAAGTCGGCAGCGGCCCTGTTGAGAATGAACTATCAAACGATCAATGTGATGCTGGACGGTGTCTCTGTACGTCACCAAGTTCTGCATTTGCCACCGAAGGAGTTCGCCAAGTGGTTCAGCAGCGTGGGAGGCTACGAGATGCTTGAAGGGTATGGGCACGGTGTTCCACGTGTAGCGGCTCAACACTTGCAGACGTTTCAGGAAGGATTGGTGCCGATGACTGACAAGCTGACAGCTTCGGAGCTGCCATGACCGACCTGAACTTCCCACCGTTGTCGATCCTGAAGCGCAGCGCACTCGAAACCGGCACACAGCCGGTTGATTTTGGTGTGATGAATCGCGTGCGCCGCAGCTTCAAACTTCCGTGGCAACCGAAGCCGTTCCAGGCAGAGGCTGTCGAGTTGTACGGATGGCGTCAGCGCGCCGGCTATTATGCGGAGGTCGGCACCGGCAAGACAGGTATGGCGACTTTCGCCGCCATGTTCCACCGCATGGAGCGGGGCCACAAGATCATTGTCGTAGGGCCGCCGATCCTGTGCCGACAGTGGGCACGCTGGCTGCGCCAGTTTACCCGGCTGTCGGTGTTGATCTACGCAGGTACGACGGCGAAGCGCAAGGCATTGAAGCCGACGAACTACAGTGTGGTGGTGATGTCGATCCAGATGTTCAAGCAGGACTTCGAGCGGCTGTACGCCGAGTACGAGCCATTCGCGGTGACGATGATCGTCGACGAAGCGACCAGCGTAAAGAACATCTCGTCGCAGAACCACAAGCTGGTGCGCAAGTTCAACCTGCGCAGCCATCGGCACCTTAACGACTGCCAGGATCGCAACCTGATTCTGCTGACCGGTACACCGCTGACAAGTCCGGAGGACGCCTACGGCTACACTAAACTGGTCAGCGGGGTCTACCAGAATCAGACGGTGTTCGAGCAGATGCACATTCTGGAACGTGACCACTTCGGGCAAGTGTTGGAGTACCAGCAGCTCGATCTGCTGCAGCAGAACTTCCTGCTGAACTCTTTCCGGGTGCTGAAGGAAGATGCGAACCCGCAGATGCCGGCCGAGGTCTACGACCCGATCTTCTACGATCTGGAAGACGCCCACTGGAAGCTGTACCACAAGATCGCCACGGAGCAACTGTTGCTACTGGAAGACGGTCGCAAGATCGACGCGACGACTCCGCAACGCCTGCTGCATTCCCTGCAGCAAGTGATCCTGTCGCCAGAGGCTTACTGCGACGCCGGCAAGGTGCCGCAGGTAGCGTGCCTGCAGCTGATCGATGAAGTGCTTGAGGAACTTGGTGAAAGGAAGCTCTTGATCTTCGCCAATTATCAGCGCAGCATTGCAACGTTGCTGACGCACTTGGCGAAGTACGGTGCCGTCGCGGTCAATGGTCAAGTGTCTGATTCACAACAACAAGCCAACATCGAGCGGTTCATAACCGACCCGAAGTGCCGGGTGCTGATCCTGCAGCCGGTGTCGGGTGGTTACGGCGTTGATGGTTTGCAAGACGTTTGCTCCGACGCATTCTTCGCCGAGCTGCCGGTTACACCTCGGGACTTTCACCAGTCCGTTGGCCGACTCAAACGCACCGGGCAAAAGAACAGTGT
>CAZWFX010000129.1:0-3366 GCA_964633425.1 uncultured Candidatus Saccharibacteria bacterium | reverse complement strand
CGGGTAGCGGAAGCTGCTCGTGGATTCATTCCAAAATTGGACGTGGAACGGTCTTCGGACCTAGTACGCTGATAGTCGATTTGATTGCTCGATAAGAGCAACTCAACAGGAAATTGTATTCATCCTTAACTGATACATGACTCATCCGGAAAGCGGATGGTTTGGACGAAACAAAAGAGTGTGTATCACTTCTTTGGTTTTGTTCTTGCGAGTGTGTTCAAAAACGCTTTGTCTATTCAAATGTCCGAGTAAAAAACGTCGGCGTAAGCCGGCGTTTTTTCGTACACATATTAGATGCAATACGTCTTAAGCGGCTCGAAGCCGTTGAAGCCGACGGATGAGTAGCTCGTCGTGTATGCGCCTGTTGTGTGGATGCGGACACGATCACCGGCTTTGAGCGAAAGCGGCAATTCGTAGCGGAACTTTTCGTAGAGGATGTCTGCGGAATCACAGGAAGGTCCCGCAATGATGACCGGACCCGTCGCGCCTTTGCGACCAGGCACCTCGATCCGGTATTTGATAGCTTCGTCGAGAGTTTCAGCGAGACCTCCAAATTTGCCCACATCCAGGTAGATCCAGCGCACATCTTCGCCGAATGATTTCTTGGATACCAACACGACCTCGGCCTCGATCACGCCGCTGTCGCCGACGAGCGATCGGCCCGGCTCGATGATGATGCGAGGGGAGCCGTTGCCGAAATGTTTGGAGAATGCGGCTCGGATAGCGGCTGCGTATGAATCGATGGATTCTATTTTGTCACGGTACTGAGCGGGTAAACCGCCACCGATGTTGACCAGATCGAGTGTGATGCCGGTCTCGGCGAGCTCGCGAAAGAGTTGCGCCGCCTGCTCGAGAGGGCGATCCCATTGATCAAGTCGGGTTTGCTGCGACCCCACGTGGAATGACACGCCTCGTGGCTGCAATTTCAGATCGTGCGCCATTTTCAAAAGCGTGCTCGCCATTTCGACTTCGCATCCGAATTTGCGGGAAAGCGGCCAGTCAGCGCCGTCACAGGTCGTGAGGATCCTGCAGAATACCTGTGCACCCGGAGCAGAACGGGCGAGTTTATGGAGTTCGTTTTCGGAATCAAAGGCAAACAGCCGGACGCCCTTTTCGAACGCGTACGCGATATCAGACTCTTTTTTGATGGTGTTCCCGTACGAGATTTGTTTCGCGGTGGCGCCTGCCGCTAGGACCAGGTCGATCTCTCCGGGACTTGCGACGTCGAAGTTCGAGCCCAGCCCCACGAGCAGTTGCAGGACCTCCGGAGCGGGATTTGCCTTTACCGCATAAAAAATATCGCCGCTTGGCATGGTGCGGCGCATATCCGCGTACTTCGCCGCGACCACATCAAGATCGACGACGAGAAACGGGGTAGAGGGGGAGTGTTTGCTGATAAACGTATTTATCTTCACCGTTGACGGAGCCGAAATCTTTTTCGGCTGACTGCGGCGCACGCTACGCTGTTTGGAAGAAACGGTGTGAGCTACCTCACGAGTCCGCGGCTTCGCACTTCGGATGTTCATTTCTGATGAGCATAATTATTGTTCTAGCAATATCCGTATCATACAGCCCATGCCGCGCTTGTATACCCTTGGAGGGGTGCGTAGAGGAGTGACTACACGAGCTGCAGGTGCCGTCGCATCTCGGTGGTGTCGTAAAAGATCGTGCGGTGGTCGAAATACTCCGTATTTTTGAGGATATCGTAGACTTTTGTGCGAACGTAGATCATGGACACACGGACATTGCGGCGCTCGAGTCGGTGAATATATTCATCCAGGACCTCCATGCCGCTGATGTCGATAAAATTGACGCCCGACATGTCGAGCACGACATCGCGTACGCGATGATTCATGCGTAGTTCGTGCGATTGAATGAGGGCGTCGACTTGGCGCAGTACGTGGTCGGCATTGGCATAGTAGAGTGAGATCGATACACGGATGATCGCTACACCCGAGAAATAGTGCACCGGGTGGTCGTCGGAACCCGTGAGCAGCACCTTTCGATCAAGGTCGATACCCACTTCCGCAATATGAGCCCCCCACACGGTCTGGCGCACGAATAGTACGAGCGCAACCACCATGCCCGTCAACAGCGCCATTTCCGGCTTTACGACGAATACGAGCCCGAACGTAAAGAATGCGACGATGCCGTCGGATTGTGACACGTGGTAGATCGCAAGAATACGTTTGTAATCCACGAGTGATACCGCGGACACCACGACAATCGCCGCGAGCGCTGCCTTCGGCAAATAAAAGAGAATCGGTGTGAAAAAGAGCACGGCAATGACCGTTACCGCCATGCTGACGACCGACGAAAAACCGGATCGTGCGCCGGCCTCACTGTTAATGGCGCTTCGTGTGAACGAACCGGCGATCGGATACCCCTGAAAGAACCCTGCGACGATGTTTGCCAGGCCTTGCCCGACTAGTTCCTGATCGGTATCCAGTGTTTCGCGGGTCCGACGGGCAAGCGTAGCTGCATTTGCGTGCGTGGCGACGAATGCTACGACCGCGAGCACCGCTGCTTTCGGCAACAGCTGGGTCACCGAAGCGATATCAAGTGAAGGGAACAAAAAACCGGGCAGTCCCGACGGTACTGCGCCGACAATCGCGACACCGTGGGTGTGCAGATTGAACACGTACGTCGTAAGGAGCCCGATCAGAAGTACAGACAAGGCGCTCGGGAATGAGCGCGGAAGTGACTTCGTAAAATACAGTAATGCAATGGCAGCAGCACCAACCAGAACCGTGAGCACATGGGTGTGCGAAAGAGATGTAACGAAATTGAGGATGTTCACCAGTGCAACATCTGATTGCGGGACGGTCACACCGAATAGGTTCGGCAGCTGGGACACGACGATCAGAACTGCAGCGGCACTCGAGAATCCTGCGATCACTGAATGGGGAACAAGGTGGATCATCTGACCCATGCGGAAGAATCCGAGGAGGGTGTACATGACGCCGGTTAAAAGTGCGAGCGTTGCTGCTAGCCATATGAACTGCGCACTGCCGGGTTCTGCAAGTGATACAAGCGAGGTAAACGTAAGAAGGCTGACCATTGCCACCGGTCCGGTCGACATGAGCCGCGACGAACCCCAAAGGGATGCGATAGCGCCGGGGAGTGATGCATACAACCCGTAGACCGCCGGTAGGCCTGCAATGAGTGCGAATGCCATCGCTTGCGGGATCTGAATGATCGCCACGGTGAGTCCCGCAATCGCATCTGCACGGAGGTCGTCTTTGGAATATGTAAACCCGGGACGCATCCATACGGGCGTAAGCAAATAGGGAATGGCGTTGATTACCGCACGATACACAAACATCATCACCGCAGTATATACTTATGCGGCACGGACTTTTTTGT
>CAZWFX010000128.1:0-3378 GCA_964633425.1 uncultured Candidatus Saccharibacteria bacterium | reverse complement strand
AGTTCTCTGGCGCGCTGGCTGAGCATGCTCATCTGATCGTCGGTCGCCCCTGCGGTGACCTTCAGGATGTTCATCTGGGCCTGGAAGCCGGCGAACTTGGTCGTCGAGGTGACGAGCGCAGCGCCCACGCCAACGATCCCCGCGATGGCCGCGCCTCCAAACGCCGTGGCGATGCCAGCGCCGACGCTGCCCAGCTTCGACCCGAGCGCGCCTAGCCCGCTCTCGGCCTTGCTGGTATCAGCGCTGACGACAACCTGGAGCTCGGAGACGGTGGTAGCCATGCTCAGCGACTCCCGAATTTGCGGTGTGCGCGCGCCCGCGACTCGGCCATCCGCTGCCGCTCGTTCGCTGCGCCGTTCTCAGCCGAGACGGCGGCCAGGGCCATCTCTACCCACGGCCTGCCCTTGTCGAGCAGTTCCCACGGCGGGCAGTGGAAGCGGTCGGCGGCGCGCAAGATCAGGTACCAGTCCGGGACGGCGCCGAGCTTCCCGTCTGAGGCGAGGTACCGTTGGAGCTGGACGCTGTCGTCCGGTTTGGGAGTGCGTCGGTGATGATCTCGCGGGTGATCGTCTGCAGCACGTCCAGGCCGAGCGAGGACAGCACCTCCTCAGACGGTGGGACGGGCTTGCCGGCGTCGTCCACCAGATCCCATCCGTGGATGATCTCGGCCAGCGAGCGCGCTGCCGAGAGGATGTGCTTGCCCTCGGCCCGCTCTTCGTTCTCGCGGGCCTCCTGCCGGGCGTTGATGGCGCTCGGCTTGTAGATCACGCTCAGGAAGTCGTCCCCGAAGCTGACCTTGATCGTGCGGCGGTTGGCAGTGAGCGCGGCGATGGAGATCGGCACAAAGCCCCCTCGGGCCGGGCGACTCCTGCCGCCCGGCCGCTGCTGTGAATCAGAGCGCGGCGAAGTCGGTGATCAGCTCGATGTTGATCCACTTCCCCCACGACGAGTCGTAGACGTTGCGGAACGTCCATTCGAGCGTGCTGAGGCCGTTCACGTCGCCACGGCTGGGCGCGCTGACCACCTTCAGCGGCAGGTCAATGGTCAGGCTGTAGCGCTGGCCTGACTCGATGCTGCTGGCCGCCGCCTGCGCTAGCAGACGGACCCAGACCGTCGAGCCCGCCCGCATGGTGGTGACCATGCCGCTCGCGCCCGTCGCGTCGTTCCCCATCTGGAGCTTCGCCTCGATGGCCGGCGCCTTGACCGAGTGCGCCGCGAACGACGTCAGCGAGCTGTTGAGCGGCCAGATCATGTCGAACAGATCGCTGATCGACCACGAGAACATGAAATCCCGCGTGAGCTGCGTGCCTCCCAGGCTGCCGCTGGCGCTGTCCAGGTACAGGTCAACCTGCGTCGGCAGGATCGGCACGTTGTTCCGCGTGGTGATGCCGGTGGTGGCCAGCGTGGCCGCGTAGTCGAGCCGACGGGCGAACAGATCGCCGCCGATCTCGGGCGCCGCCGTCCGCGAGAACATCAGGCTCAGCCCGCTGAGCAGCGCGTAGTTCGCTTCCTCAGCGGTGCCAGAGGGCACGCCGCGCCGGATCGTCCAGGTCTTCGGCGTCCACGGCGTGGACTCGTCGGGCGTCCACACCCACTTGCGGGCGTTGGTCGCCCCAGACGGTGTGGTGATCGTGGCCGCGCCGAAGATGTTCGACAGCGGGTAGGCGATCTCCGTGTAGGTCGGGAAGCCCGAGAGCGCGCCTGCGGACCACTCCTGCCGTGGCGCGACGATGGCCTGCGGCAACTGGCCAGACGGCTTGAACTCGTCGAACTCGATCTCCGTGCCCAGGTCGATGTTCAGCCCGGCGAACTGGATGGTGGGCGTGACGCCCGTGCCAGCCGTCGACTCCACGCCGATCTGCTGGACCTCAGAGACTACGAACCGATCAGCCATGTCTCACCCCTTTCAGGTCGCGTAGGCTGGCGTGCTGTAGGTGGCGACGAGATGCGCCCACGTCTGCCCCTCGTCGTTCTCCAGGTAAGCGCGAACGTCGTCCTGCACCAGCTCGACCACGCTCACGCTGTTGGCCGCGCCCGACGTGTTCTGGAGCACCGTGTCCGCGCGGTCGGCGGCCGCGTTGATCGCCGTGAAGTCGCCACCCTGGGCGATGAAGTGGACGTCCACGGCGACGGTCAGGAAGACCCGCCGCCCGCCCGTCGTGTTGGTGTTGACCGACGACACCATCGAGACCACAAGGGCCGGCCAGGTCTGGACCGTCCGTGGCACCTGATCGCGGTAGATTCGGCCCGAGAGCAGCGTGTGAACGCCGCCCGCGCCGTTGTCGGCAACGAGGGTGTCGTAGACGTACTTCACGACGCGCTGCGCCTCGATCACTTCAGGCCCCGCAACGCCATCTTGAGGCGGTTGGCGAACTCAGGCAGGTGCTTTGCCGCCGCCGGCCGCATGTACGGCCTGGCGCCCATCCGCCGCGTTCCGAACTCCACGAACTTGCCGTAGAGCACCGAAGGCCCCACCAGCGCCCGCAGCCCGCCGTTCTCCAGCAGCGTGTGGATCGAGCGGCGCAGCGTGCCCGTCCGAACAGGGACTTTCGCCTTGCTGTCAGCCTCGATCAGCCGAGCCGAGCGTTCGACCTCCTGGGCGCAGAGCGTTCGCACCTGGGCCGGCATCTGCGGCAGGCGGTTCGACACGATGCGGACGGTGACGCCGGTGCTAGCCACGAGGCGGCTCCGTTGCTGGCTGTCGCTGCTCCGGCGGCGGCTGGGTCTGCCGTGCAACCGCCAGGATGCGCTCTAGCGGCCCAAGGTTGATGCCGACCCGCTTGGCGTTCTCCAGGATGCTGATCAGCTCGGTGACGATGAACGCGCCAGCGACAGCGTCCGCACCAGGGAAGCCGTCCCCCAGGTAGCCGCGAAGGTTGGCCGAGAGCCACGCCACGAGCATGACCAGGATCATCTGCATCGACTTCTTGGCCAGCCCGCGCATGCTCGCGTGGCTGCTCACTCTGCCCTCGACGCCGGCCGCGATCAATCCGGTCACCACGTCGGCGACCATGACCACCAGGAGGGCCTGTATGAACACCGTCAACCCCAGCCACAGACTCATGACCATGCCGGCCACTGCGCCGACGGCTGCTGGCGGATCGAACCTCAGCGGCATCACGTGATCTCCCGACAGATGCACTCGCGCGCCGTCTCGTAGGACCGAGCGCCGACGCGCGCAACCTCGAATGTCCGCGAGCCGAAGACGATGCGGTCGGTGACGCGCACGTCCTGGCCGTAGGGCAGCCAGACCGTCCAGTCAGCCACAGCCCGCACGGACTGCCCCCCGCCCAGCGCTTCGTTGGCCCCGCTCGCCAGCGGCGAGACGCGGCAGGAGACGCCAGAGGCCACGGTGGCCCAGGATTCGGCCGTGCCGTT
>CAZWFX010000127.1:0-3424 GCA_964633425.1 uncultured Candidatus Saccharibacteria bacterium | reverse complement strand
GCGAGCTCCAGTACCAACTCCGCGGGTGCTTCGGCGCGGTGAATTTCAAGTTCCCACAGAAGTTCGGGGAGCTCCTCTCGGTCGCCGCAGACCTCATGGTGACCGACTGGGACGTGCCCTCGGCGCGCAGCTTCCCGACGACCGTGGTCACGGACGACATGGGCACGAAGGCCGTCTTCCACCAGGCCACCTTGCTGGTCGACGCGAGGGCCGCGCTCTCCCGCACCACGACGCGCAGGTACGAAGGCATCGACATCCAGATGCCCAGCAAGTGGGACCCCATCCCAGACGGGAACGCGACGCAGGCTCGGGCCGGTGCGATGCAGACGGCGGGGCGCCCCCAGGCCGTGACGGCGACGCTCAAGGTGCCCTTCGACGCGGACGAGTACACCGCCTTCACCTACCGCACCGAGCGCTCCGTGGTGCTGGTGCTCCAGATCGGGAGCGGGCTCACCGCCAGCTTCCTGATCTTCGACCTCCCGCGCTGCACCCTGGCCGCGATGCCCAAGCCGATCACCCTCGGCGAGGGGCGCGGCGGGCTGGATCTCTCCCTGGAGGGCCTGCGGGACAACTCGATCTCGGGCGGGTCCGGTGACCACGCGCTCGCTCCCTTCCGCTTCGCGATGCTCTGAGCCATGACCAACCCCTCGAAGCCCCTCGTCACGATCCAGTGCTCTCACCCCGGAGACCCGGCGGTGGACCTCTCGGCGCCAGACGCCCTCCAGCGCCTCGCGGAGCACGCCCGCAAGCGCACCCAGGAGACCCTCCAGGCGATCCCCCTGCACCCGGGCGCTCAGCTCACCCTCTGGACCCTGCGGCCCCTGAGCGGCGCGGAGTACGCCTGGGTGATGCGCCAGAGCACGGCCCCCGAGGACACCCTCGACTACGCCCGCTGTGAGGCGGCGTTCCAGGCGAGCGTCCACCAGCGGATCGGTCCCGACGGCGCCGCCTCCTGCACCCCGGTGCAGACCGGGCGGCTCTTGCTGGCGCCCGAGAGCTGGATGGAGGAGTGCTGGGCGCTCCTCGGAGCAAGCGGCATCACCGAGCTCGGCGCCCTCGCTGTGCAGCGGGCGAGGCTGCGTGACGTCGGCCCTTTCTCTCTGCCGGCTGGGACGGGGCTCGCGCGCTCGACGGGCTGACCGCTCGGTGCGGCTGCGCTCGCCGCGCGAAGGCCCTGGCGATGGTGGTAGAGCCCGGGGACGACGACGCCGCGCAGACGCAGCGCGACGAGCTGGAGCTTGCCGCAGACCTCCAACGCCGGTGGGGGTGTACCGCGGCGGGGATGCCGCCCGGCATCGACCCTGACCCGATCTTCGACCTCGTGGGCCTCGCGGCCCACCACGCTCGGGTGACGGGCGCTCCTCCCTCGGGGACCTGTCCCCGCGCCGTCCTCGAGTCCGCCCCTCCCCTGCTCCTCGACGTCTCCCGTGCCGCGGCTGCGATGGACGAGAGCCAGGGCGGGGTGAGCTTCGCAGAGGCCCTCCCCGACCGGGAGTGGGGTCCCACCAGGGTGGACCTGGAGGCCTACCAGCTCCTGGTGATCGCCCGGCGACGGGCGCGCGCCAGTGACGACGAGCTCTTGGAACGCGAGCGCAAGGCGCGTACCCCACCGAAGCCATGAGCACCCGCGTCCAGGCCACCCTCGTCGTGCTCCTCCCCGTCCACCAGGACGTCCCTGGCGACCTATCGCCCGATGCCGCCGCGGCGGTCGCAGGGGAGGACCAGGCGGGCCTTGGCGGGGTCGCAGAGCGCGTGCGAGAGCACCTCCTCGGGCTCGCCTCGGTCGCGGTCGAGGGCGCCCCGCACGCCTCCTGGGGCGTCGCGCAGGCTCAGTACCTCCCGGGTGACCTCGGGGACGTGGCGTCGCTCCTGGCCCGCCAGACCACCGTGGCACGGCTGCTCCAGGCCCTCGCCTCGGGCGATGGGCAGGGCGCCCTCCTGGCCTTCGAAGCTCTCACCACGCGCTGAACCATGGACCTTTTCGGCTCACCCCTCACGGTCTCGCTCGACCCCGGCGCCATGCAGGCGCTCAGGGATATCCAGTACGCCGTGGCCAACGCCGGCAAGGCCACGAAGGAAGCGGGCGAGGACGCCAAGGAGTCTGCCGAGGGCGGCTGGACGGAACTCAAGTCGAAGATTGAGCTGGTGACCGGGGCCATCTCCACGGCCATCGAAACGATCACCGGGGCAGCGTCCGCCATCGCGACCCTCACCGCGGAACAGCGGCGCCTCGACACGCAGAGCGCAAGGCTCAACCTCGACTTCGACCAGGCTGCGGCGGCAGCGGGACGGTTCGCCGACGAGACCGACGCCATGCGCGTCGCGACCACGGCGGCGGAGTCCGGGCTCCGCATGACGCAGACGGAGCTGGACGCCTTCATGAGGAGGGCGGGCCAGTACGCCCAGGCCACCGGGCAGGACATGACCGCCTCGACGCAGCGGCTCACCGAGGCCTTGATGGCGGGCTCGCAGGAGGGCCTGAACAGGTTCGGCGGGGAGCTGGCGCGCGCGGCCGAGGGAGGCTCCACCCTGGGCGAGCGCCTCCAGGCCCTGGTGACCGACGCCAACGACGTCGAAGCCGCCACGGACGACGCGGCAACCGCGATGGAGCGGGCGCAGGACAGCTTCGACGACATGAAGCGCGCCGCGGCTGCGGCCTTTGCGGAGCAGATCAGCGCCGCGGGGCTGCTCAACCGAGCGCTCGGGCAGACTGAGCAGGGCGCGGACGATGCGTCCGACAAGCTCCGCGCGCTCGGGCGCCTCGGGGCCGACACCGTGCAGGCCATCGCGGGGACGATCGGGACGGTCATTGGAGGCATCGCCTACCTCGCTGCGTCCGCCTACGCGAGCATCAACGGGCTCTACAGCGCCGTCACCCGGTTCCGTGAGGGCGGCTCGCTCGCTGACATGAGGGCTGCGTTCGTGCAGGGCGAGCGAGAGGGACTCGATATCCGAGATCAGATCGAGGGGTTCACGCTTCGGTCTGCCGGGGCCGTGACTGACGTCATGGACGGGACGACCCAAGATCAAGCCAGGGAGCGCGATGCCGCACGCGCGCAGGCCCGGCGCGACCAGGAGACCGCGGACAGGATCGGCGCGGAGACGCTCGCGGAGGCTGGCTTCAACCCCGACGGCACCCCTCGGCGCGGCGGCGCGCGAGGGCGACGTGCGGGGGGATCGGGTGGCGGCGGTGGAGGAGCGTCCCGGGCAGTCGCCTCGGGCCAGGACGCGCTCTCGCGCGCAGCGGACGGCCTGCTCGGGCGCATCATCGCCAGGGCGCGAGGGCTCGCCGAAAACGTGGGGCAGTCGCTTCGGGATCGCGAGATCGACGCCGAGATGAGCCAGCGTCGCTCCGGTGTCCTCCGTGGTGCAGACCGCGGGACGATGGCCCGGATGGCTGGCGCGAAGGCCGACCAGAACGAGC
>CAZWFX010000126.1:0-3427 GCA_964633425.1 uncultured Candidatus Saccharibacteria bacterium | reverse complement strand
CCGGAGGCTCGCAGACGTATTCCGGCCCTAGCTTTGTGTCGGAGTATTTGAGCGAGGGTGTCATGCGGTCGCCTCAAATAGAATCTTGGCCTGCAAAGGATGCTTATCGATGCGGGGGCGAGACGGGACGCTCCATGAACCGCCGCCGCGCTCGCCAATCCGTCGCCAATTAGCCGCCGTCACAGACGCGCCGCTTTCTGATGCGAGAATGTAGGTTCCGATGCGCTTGTAGCCGAGGGCGAACGCCGCCCGCGCAGCTGCGCCGTAGAGGAAAGAGCAAGCGTTCCGCGTCCCGTCCGTGCAAAGGCGGGTAACTTCAAGCGTCAGGCCGTCGTCGCGCATTCGAGCCACCGGACGGCCCACGATGCAGACGCCGACAACCTTGTCTCCCTGCGTCGCGCCAATGCTGAACTTGTGGCCGACGACGGGGCGATGATGCCGATGGTGTTCGGCAACGAAAGCGTTGGCTTCTGCCAATTCAAGCGGGATGGCACAGAGTTTGTCGCTCATGCGCAAATCCAGAATGAGCCGGAATAGACGACGCCGAAGTAAACACCGCTGAACCCATAGGCCCATGCTTCCTGTCCGCGACGACGCCAGATGAGTTCCGCTGCTTGCGAGAATGAAATCATCGCCAGCAGAGCGAGCGGAGAAGCGAGGATGGCGAAGCCGAGGCCGATGGTGCTCATGCCGCCCTCACGATAATCATGCAGCCGATGTCGAGAGGGCGCGTGGCAGACTTTCGCGCTGTAGCCTCGACGCAATGCTTGTCGTCGGGCGTGATATGGTTTTCGACTAACCCGTCCAAAATTCCCTTTAGCCGATTGTCCGCATCGCCACGCATTTTGGCGGGCAACACGACTTCCACCTTGAACGGGCCTTCAAACTGCGGCGCTTTCTGCTGGAATAGAAGCCAAGAGAACGCCTTCCGCCAGTTGCGATACTCTGTCGTCATGCGACATGACGATTTGTAGTAAAGCCGGTTCACGCTCGGCGGGAGCGGGACGCTGGCGGCTGTCCATTCTGTCGGCGAGGGCTTCATGCTTGGCCCTCAATCCGTATCGACCAATCGACCAGCAAGATGCCTAAGCGACGCAATATCCTGGCAGTGAAAATCCGCATCTTTCGATTCCAATGCAGCGGCCATAGAAAGCAGCTTGTCGGCGTCCGCACGTCTCGACTGCTGCGCCTCCGCTAATGCGGCGGCTTCTCGAATCTTCCTCTCGACATAAGCGCGGGGGTCTGTCGTCTCCCCGTAGAAAACAGCCTTCGCCGTGCGATAGTTGATGCCACAGCGACGGGCGGCTCTTGCTAACCAGGACTCGCGCGTGTCGCTCCAAGCCCTGGGGCCGGCGACAAGAGCCAATTCTTCGCGCAAGGGCGCGTTACGCATGACGACGACCTCTCTGGATGAGGATTCCGTGTTTCCGGACATGAGTGCTGCTCCATTGGATGGAGCAGCAGGGAACACCAATCACCATGATGCGAACCCTCGGAGACGAAGCCGCGCGGATTGCTGGCAGGCTGGCGCGCGAACTGAGAAGCCGAGAGACGAAAGAACGCAGGAGCCGGCTCGGGAATCCCGACATCGTTGAACTCGTGTTCATCGACGCGCCTGCGAATGATAGAAGCCGGGCCAGTTTAACGCGCGGCCCGGCGGACGCGCTTGCTCGCAAAGCGGGGGGAGGCGATGCGCGCAAAGCTGAATAGTGATTGTCCCCCAGCGTGAACATGTCAGCGACGAGCCAACGTGAACACTTCGGGGCAATGCTTTTTGGCGTAGGCCGTCGCGCTAGCGACGGTTACGCGCTTCCCTTCCGCTGTGCTGATTTTCTTCGCGATGACGGCCCATGAATCGCCATCCCGACGCCCCGCGCGAATGAAGGCGAGACGCTTTTGTCGCAATTCTTCTGGAAACCATCGTCCGATGGGACGGCTCACGCCTTGCTTTTTCATGACGTGATGAATCTTCGCGGCAATCGAATGATTGCGGCCCGCAGCGGAGCGATAGGACTCGCCGCCACGCACTCGCTCAAGATACGACTCAAGCTCGTCAAGCCGACGCCGAAACGCATTAGCGACCAGCCTGTCGGGACGACGGCTCGATCCAATACGGCGAACTTTCCCAGCGGCGCGGCCAGTATGTGCCGCGATCTCGGCAACTGTCATGCCTTCGTCGATCAAGTCGGCAATTGCAGCGGCTTCGCGATTTGCGACTGCGCGACAACGGATAGATTCAACGCCTTCTTCGGCAGCGATCTGCCGGACGCGTTCCCGCGTCACACCAAACTTATCGCCGGTTTCCTGCAACGTGTAGCCAGCGCGCAGCATATCCATCGCCGCTGCGCGCCACGAAGCTTTCGCTCGAACGTGAGAAACAGTCTCGGCGTTAGGGTCTCGGTTGAGATAGCGATGAACCCCAGCCGTCGATTTCCCGACACGTTGCCCGATTTCCCGATATGTCAGTCCTTGTGCGCGCAACTCACGCGCCTCATCATGCCAACGGCGCGGGCGAGCGCCCGCAATATGCACCGACGAGATTGCCTGAAACTGGCCCGTGGCGGTGCCGGACAGAGTGTAGTCGCTCATGCGGCGGCGTCCGTGGCGGGGGTGGGCGGGGCTTCGCGGTCGGCCGGATACAGGTCGGGGCGCAGTTCGCCGCGCGGGATGCCCGTCTCGCGCTCCACGTCGAGAACCCGCTCGGCGGGAACCCGGTCCCATTGGCTGATAGCGCCGTGGGTGATGTTGAGGGCTTTCGCCAGATGCGAGGCTTTGACGCCGCGCTCCGCAAACAGGGGTTTGACGTTGACCATGCCCTGCCTATAGCACCACTAACATTTAGCCGCAAGCGGAATGTTAGCCTCACTGTGTGGAGTCGTTTTGCGGTGCAGCGACAATCCGGGGATGGCAAAAGTAACCCCCCGCTTCAAAACGAAGCCCCGGCACTTCATCCGCGAATGGCGGAAGTTCCGACACCTCACCCAGGCACAACTGGCGGAGCGCGCAGACCTAACCCACGGCGCAATCAGCCAGCTTGAGAATGCCGAGGTGAACTATACACAGCCGACGCTGGAGGCATTAGCTGACGCCTTGCAATGTTCGCCCGGCGACCTCATCATGCGCCGGCCGGACGATCCCGATGCGCCGTGGTCGATCTGGGACAATTTGAAGCCCGAACAGCGCAAACAGGCCGTTCGCCTGCTGAAAGCCCTCAAGGACGAAGCCGCCTAAGTATCTGGTGATTCGGCAGAATTTAGTCCTACTCACATTATTTTTAGTTTCCCTAACATTTTCGCTTGCGGCTAATTGTTAGTGGTGCTATAAGTTTGCCCATCGAAGCGATGGGAGCCGAGACATGACCGACGCAGCAGAAGGGACGAGCGCGAAGGAAGCGTTGACGCTTTCCTACGCAGAGCTTGCGAAGTTG
>CAZWFX010000125.1:0-3428 GCA_964633425.1 uncultured Candidatus Saccharibacteria bacterium | reverse complement strand
GTGATCCGCGCCGCTATCATCGACTATCGGAGCAAGCGGGCCGCCCTGCGCCAGGACCGGCGAGACACGGCCGCATAAAAGCACGCGCCGCCGGGCGGGGAGCCAGGCGGGCGGGCAAGGGGCAGTATTCAAGGCTCGCACTTTGAATTATATCATGCCCTGTCAATCCCCGCAAGCCTCCCCCACCGGCGACGCCATACGGAGTCGCCATGCTTCCCTCCTCTGACCACCACGAACGCGAGTACCTGGCCCGCCTGGCCGGGCCGCCGACGCCTGCCCACGTCGCCGAGCTGCGCCGCATGGGCTACACCGGCCCCGCGCCCAGCACCCAGGCGGAGGCCTCCCGCCTGGTCAACGAGCAAGCCCGCCGTCTGGCCGGGCAGCGAGTGAGCGCCCCATGACCCGCGACGATCTGGCCGCCTGGCTTCTATCCGCACTCATTCCCCCCGGCGTGACCAGTCACGGCGTGATGAACCCACCCGGCGCCGCCGGTGGTAAGTACATGGTCGTACACCGTCCCCTTACTGCTGAGCTGATAGCGGGGGCACTGAGCGGGGCAACGCGCCGCCCCGAAGTGGAAGGCCGCCGCCAGACGTGCCCCGTCAGTCTCGCCGGTGTGCTCCGCAACGCCGACGGGCAGGCCCTCGCCGCCGCTGTTGACGTTGACGACGGGGGCGCCGCCGCCGTGGGCCAGGTCCTGGAGACCTGCGAGCGAGCCGGACTATGGGCCTTTGCCCAGCTATCGGAAAGCGACCAACACGCGGGCGGGCACGTCTGGATACCCTTTGACCGCCCTCTGCCGGCCGCCGACCTGTTGAATCTGGCCAAGCGCCTACAGGCCGCCGCCGGGGTAGAGGGCGAGGCGTGGCCTACTGGCCAGCTCCTCCGCCTACCGGCCATGACGCACTTACACGCGCCGGACGGCCCCCGCCGTTTTCCCCTGCTGCTACAGTCTGGCGAACTGATCGACGCCGACGACCCCAAGGCGGCCCTCGCCCGGTTGCACGCCGAGTGGCGGCCCAACACGCCGGCCCAGCTCGCCAACGCTGACCGCGCCCTGCCCTCGCTGAGCACGCACAACCGCCAGAAGTATCACGCCTCCAAAGTGAACCCGGCGAATCCCGACTCTGTGATCGCCTGGTACAACGATAACGTGACGCTAAAGGACCTACTTTCAAGCGTCGGCGTTGACGCCGACCGGCTGGGGGCCTACACGTGCAAGTGGCATGACGACAAATCGCCCTCGCTCGTCGTCTGGCGTCACAACCGAACGGGCCGGACGGTGTGCCGCTGCTACTCCAAACATTCCGGCTGCCCCGCCGCCGACGTGCCCTATTTGGATAGTTTCAACCTGGGCCAGCTCCCCGGTATGGAGCTGGCCGGGATGACGGTCAGCGAGGCCGTGCACTACATCGCCGACAAATACAACCTGGGCAAGCGCCGCGAGCTGCGCCACGTGGAGCACGTCGCCCCGACGCCTCCGGCACCGGACGCCCTCGCCCAACACGCCGCCCACGTCGGCGAGGCCCGCCGCGCCGTGGCCCAGCTCCTGGAGGCAGCGAAGGACCGACGGGGCAAGGCGACGGTGCTACGCGCTACCCCCGGCCTGGGCAAGACACACATGGCCGCCGACCTGGCCAACGCCGCCCACGCCAAGGGCCTGACTGTCGCCGTCGTGGTCGGCCGCCTGGACTTCGCCGAGGAATGGACGCGCCGACTCCATGCCCCCTACGTCTGGCAAGCCCGCGCCCGCGCCTGCGAGTGCCAGGACCGCGCCGCCCTGAAAGCCTGGGCCGCCAAGGGCTACACCCTGCCCAAGTGCGAGCCGTGGTGCCCCTACGAACGCCAGAAGGCGGAGCGCGTCGGCCACGTGACCATTTACCAGTATCCGCACCTGGCCCTTGACGACGGGAGGCTGATAGAAGGGGCCGATCTGGTCATCATCGACGAAAGCCCCTTGGACGTGTTGCTAGAGCCGGGGCACGCTGACGCCGGCGACGTGGGCCGCCTCGCCGTGACCCTGGGCAACTTTGGGGACCCGGGGGCGACGCTGGCCGTCGCCCTGTCGAAGGTTCTAAACGCTCACTATCACAAGCCGCTTGACGGGGGCGAGCTGGTCAAGGCCCTGGCCGCCCAGGTCGGCAACGTGCGGGCCGCCGTCAAGGCCGCCCGCTCCTCACCCTTTGGCAATCCTCACCCGCTACCACCGGCAGCCGAGGAGAAGGCCCCGGCGACGTTGCCCCGGCAATGGTGGGGCCGTTTTCTGTTGGCCCTTGCCCACGACGCCGCCCAGCCCGACGACAATCCCTTGACGGGCTGGGGAAGCGACGGCGAGGCGTGGCGCCTGACGTGGTATGAACGCCGCCGCGTGCTGGAGTCGTGCCGACGGCTGGACGCGCCCGCCGTGATCGTGCTGGACGGGTCGGCTTCTGAGGCCATCGCCCGCCAGTTGTACGCGCCGTGGCCGGTCGAATTCGTCCAGGTGGACGCCCCGCCCTCGCCGACGGTGCGAGTCGTCCAAGTCCCCACCGTAGCCAGTACCCGCCGATCCTATGGCGACGCCACCCGCGTCGATTCCGTGGCCCGGTCCATCGCCATGACGTGCAACGCCCTGGGCGTGACCCTTGACGGGGGCCTCTGCTACAAAGGCGCGACAGACCAACTCGCCGAGCGGCTGGGCGGGACCTGGCTTCACTACGGGGGCCAGCGGGGCACCAACGCCCTCGAGGGCGCCCAGGTCCTGGCAATCGTCGCCAGCCCCACGCCTCGCCCTGACGCCATGCTCCGCAAGGCCCTGGCCCTTTGGAGCGACGCGCCCCGCCTGGACACAAACCGCGAGCGCGTGGGCGTGGCCGCCTTCCGATACGCTGACCCGCGCCTCCAGGCCTTCGCCGACCTGGCCGGGGCGGAGGAGCTGAGGCAGGCCGCCCACCGCGCCCGCCCCATTCTGAGCACCACGCCGACCACGCTCCTTGTTTTCTCGCCGTGGGACCTGGCCGCCTTGGGCCTGTCGCCGTCGGCGACGATTGCCGAGCTACCCCACGGCAACGCCGCCGAGGCCCGCGACGCCCTGGGCGTCTACCACGCCCGGCGGGGCCAAGTGGCGGATTCGGGTACTTTTCAATCCGGTAAGAATAAGAGGGATGCTGACTTGGGACAGATTGAAAACACCTTGAATCCGCCACTTGTTGCCCCCCCTATCAGCCCTCCAAGAGGGAATGGGCACGCGCCGCCGGTGCCTGCGTCGGCCTGGGTAGGCGGGCGACTGTGCCGCCTGGGGCCTGGGGGCAACGTGCAAGTCCTGGACATGGTGCGCGGCTGGCTGCCCGCGCCGGACGTGCCCGCCGCCGCCCTCGCCCCGGCGGCCCTGGCTCAGGAGGTGGCGTAGCATGGCACTTTATAGCCCTAGACCTATAAAGGCCACGCGG
>CAZWFX010000124.1:0-3468 GCA_964633425.1 uncultured Candidatus Saccharibacteria bacterium | reverse complement strand
CGAACTTCTCCAGCGCGGCCGCCGCCTGTTGGAACCCGATCGCGCCGCCGCCGATCCCGGCGAACGCGAAGAAGACCGTGTAGACGTGCTCGCGCACCGAACCGCCGCCGTCCATCACGCAGAACCTCCCGGCGCCCGGTATGCCGCGTGCCGCGCGAGTTCGTCCCCAGCGCACGACCCATCCGCGTGCAACGTCGCGATCCCGAGGAGCGTGTTCACCTGCGTAGGATCGACGAGTGAAGCGAGCAGCGTTCGCGGCACGCGCACGCACATCCATCGGCGTGCGCCAAGCTCGATCAAAATCGCCAGGACTTCAGGCGGGGTCGTGCAGAGATCACGAGCCCCCTGCACACATCCGAGCTTTTCGAGCGTCGCGGCGAGCGACGCCGGGGCCACGGACGCCGCGATCGGCGACGTTCGATGGCGAACGGTCTCGGGCTGACCAAAGTGTTCAACAGCCGTCGCGGGCGTGCAGAAGAGGACCGCACGGTCGGGTTGCGCGTGCGCAAGCACCGCCGCGGGCATGAGGAATTGACCGCTTTCGAGGAGTTCTCGCATCATTTCTTGCCTCGTGCGTGTGCGTAGATCCGCTCCAGCGTCGCCGCGGATGCCGTGAGGATCTGCGCGGCCTGCCGCAGCTCGTGGGCCGCACGCGTCACGTCCGCGAACGACCGCGCGCCCGCGAGCGCTGTGCAGGTGTCGAGCACGTCGTTGGCGGCGTCGCGCGCCTGCTCGCGCGGGTCGAACAGGTGCGGCCTCGCCTCGAACAGACTGCAACCCTCGGGCGGAAGCACGGGGAGCGGCGCGTCGTCTTCGAGCGCGCAGTCGCGGTCGCCGTCGAGCGCGAGCGGTCGCACATAGACGGCCGACACGCGCACCTTCCTGCGTCGCCCCCGCACGCGTTCGAGCACGCGCCGCACCTCGACGCCCGACTCGCGCTCCTCCCGGTCGCCCTCGGCGCGAGCGTCGTCCACGGCCATCACGAGGCCCTTGCGGATGGCACTCATGCGGCCTCCTTGCGCGCGGCGCGCTTCACGATGCGGACAATCCACATCCCGCCCACGCTTTCGCGCTTCTCGGGCGGGATTCGACGGAGGTGCGCCCGTGCCCGTGACCACGACAGGAGTTCCGAGCGGCGCGGGGTTGCGAAGCGGTTTTCGCAGACGGCGTAGCACGCCTCACCCGAGGCACGCCGCGCGTCCTGTTCGGCGATGAGCTCATCGAGCCACGCGAGGACGGCCGCGTTGGCCGTCGTGGTCTTCGAGCTCAGGGCGCAGAGCCACTGAAGCCCGACCTCAGCGCGCGTGTCGCGGTCGATCTCTGCGGGGAAGCTCCGCCCACGGCTGCGCGAGGGTCCGACGGTGACGCCGAAGATCCCGTCGTCCCAGACCTCGTGTCCCTTCGGGAGCGCCCGGCGCAGAGTACGGGCGCATCCCAGCCGACGGACCGCCGCGAGCACGTCGTCTTTCGCGTACCGGATCGAGTCTTCACTCCCCGGGCCCACGACCTCCCCGGTACGTACGTCCTCGAACAGGTGCGAGCACAGGCTATCGTCGGGCAACCAGTCGTCGCAGACCGCGCAGTATTCGCACTGCCCTTCGATGCCGTCCTCGAACGGGTCGCCGAGGGGCGCGTCGAGGCGCTCGTAGCCCAGGTCCAGCGCGCGACGGTAGGTGATAGGGCGCCCTTCGGAGTCCACCAGCGACACGCAGTCCGCCGCCCAGATCCGCAGGATAGAGCCTTCGACCGCGAGGAGCGTGACCGCCTTGAACGGCCCGCCACCGGACTTGTGGAAGTACGAGCACGCGTCGCGCTTCGACCATTCGAAGTCGAAGTGATCCACACCGAAGTGTTGCTTCGGCCCGTGCGGGCCAGTCCTCGTTTGCACACCGAACGGGTGCCCGTCGTCGTCGTAGTGAATGATCACCACGTCGCCGTGCCTGGTCGCGAGCGGTTCCTTCTGCGGGGTCATTCGTCTCCTCCCAGGTCTTCGAACTCCACCACAGCGCCCAGTTCGTGCGACTCGTCCGCACCGTCATCGAAGAACGCGGCGAGCTCCGCCTGCTGACGGCGTGCGCGGGCATTGGCGTAGGCTTCGCGGTACTTCGGTGCAGCGGCCTTCAGCGCCGCGATTCGTGCCGCGCGGAGGGCCTCGGGGGTGAGCTCCTCGGCGATCACGGCGTCACCACCGGCCACGCGCAAGGGAGACCGCGCTTGTTCAATGCAACCCACGGGACCCCGACATCACGGCACTGTGCGGCGACCCGCTTCGCCTCGTCTGCGCTGCGGATTACACGATGCTCAACCAGCCACGCCCCGCCCGCACGCCAATGGGCGTCGATCTCCTCGTCAGTCGGCGCGACCGTGCTGCCTTGGAGGATGGCGCAGGCTTCGTCCCGCTCGCGTCGGGCCTCGTCGATCAGCGCGGCCACGTCCTGCGTCGTGGCCTCGTTGGTGATGATCCGCCCGAGCTGTTGGGCCTTCGCGACGGCCCGGTCGCGCTCGCGGGTGAGGCGTGCGACGTCCGCGTGCATGGCCTTGACCGTGTGAGCGAGGTCCGGCACCGCGTCGAGGAGAGAGGGGGTCGGCTCCCCCAGCACGGCCGTCGTTCCGCCCGCCTGCACGATCCTCGCGGCGAGGTCGCAGGTGTCGAGGATCTTCTGCGCCTCGTCGGCGGTGACGAGCTTGTGGCGCGGGGCGCTGGGATCAGAAGGGGACATCGGCGTCCTCCGTGCGGGCGGGCTGGTCGGGGAGGCGCGTCACGTTCCCGAAGCCGAGGCTGTGCAGCATCGCGACGAGGTCCTCGACGTGGTCGGCCTCGCGCGCGACCTCCAGGCCCGCGTGGTGGTTGTCGTCGTAGAGCGCGCGGGCGTTGTAGAGGTCGAACAGCGCCGCGCGGAGGGCCTGCGACACCTCGGCGTCGTCGCGGCGCAGGAGGTCGGGTCGCCGGGTGGCCTCCACGAACACCCTCAGCTCGACGTTCGCGCCGACCACCGTCACGGTCGCGAGAGCGCTCGCGCGGGCGACGCGGCGGGCCTCCTGCTCGCGCGCGTCCCGGGCCGCGTACTCGGCGTCCCGACGGGCCTGCTCGGCGCGCGCCGTGGCGACCTTGGCGGCGGCGTCCATCGCTTCCTCGGGCGTGAGCACCCCGAGGCTGTGGACGCTCGTGCCGGGGAACTCCTCGGCGCGCGCCACGGCGTCGCAGAGCGTCGTCGCGCGGATCATCTTCACGCCCGCGACCTCGATGTCCTCGATGCGGCACACGCCGAGGCTCACGTGCCCGTAGAGCGACACGCGACGGTAGCGCACGCCCTCGGGCTTCGCGGCACCGGACGTGATCCCGACGGAGGTCGCGACGGCCACACCGACGCGGCGCGCCCCCTCCCGGTCGACCGGGTCGGTGAGGTGCCACGGGTCGCTCGGTCCGCGACCGAGCGCGACGCCGTAGGCGCTCGCGGCCTGGTGCAC
>CAZWFX010000123.1:0-3673 GCA_964633425.1 uncultured Candidatus Saccharibacteria bacterium | reverse complement strand
GCGGACGAGGTGGTCGCGCAGCTCGAGGCGCAGGGCTGCGAGGTGGTGCGCGCCGTGTGGGTGGATGTCGTGACGTGGGAGGCGAGATGAGTCTGTCCTGGCGAAAGCTCTACCGGCGATCGACGACGGCGTGGAGCATGCTCCCGCTGTTCACTCGCGCGCTCGGCACGGAGCTCCGAAGGTTCTCTGACGACGACGACGCGATCGACCTCGGCGGCCTCGAGCCGGCGCAGGCCATCGCGCGTCTGTGCGGAGCGACAACGGGCGACAGGCGCATGCTGGACCGCGCGCTTTCGGAGCTGACGGCGGCCGGCTACATCGCGATCGAGCGAGGCCAGCTGCGCATCGACGCGTCCGTGTCTGGCGACGAGAAGGGTGGTCGTCGGCGCGCGCGAACCGTGCACGAGTCCGACGCGAACTCGACGCGAACCGAACGCGAACTCGACGCGAACCACACACGAACTGAGCACGAACCTAACGCGAGTTCGACGCGAACCACACACGAGTCCGACGCGAACCACACACGAACCGAACATGAGAAAGCACCTAACTCTCCGGAATCATTCAAAAGTGGTCCGGTAGAGAAGAGAAGAGAAGAGAAGACAAGAGAAGAGAGAGAGAAGACAAGAGAGGCAGATCGCGCGCTCACGATCGCTGGTCCGTGTCCGGACGATTCCGGAGACGGCATCGAGACCTCGCTCCGGCAGGGCTACCAGCGGCGCTACCACCGGACCGTCGGCGACGCGTGGCTGACCCACGTCAGCGACGACCAGTGGATCAAGCGGGCCGCAAGCTGGGCGCGGACGCAGGAGCGACCCGCCGAGGCCGTCGAGCGCTTCCTCGATGGCGCGTTCGGTCCGAGCGTTTCGCCCTCTTGGAAGCGAGAGCGCTACCCGTGGAAGTGGCTTGCGGAGAATCCGGGCCGCACCGCGGCACGCTCGACGAAGCCGGTCGGGTTCATGGGCGACCACGCGACAGCCGAGGCAGCGGCCGAGGATCTGGTTTCGCGCATTCCAACGGTGTCACTTGAAGCGAGGGAGGGTGAGTCATGGTGAACAGGACGCGCGGGACACAGGGCAACCTCGAGAGCATCTCTGACTCGAAGCAACGCATCATCGAGCTGTGCATGGCAGGCGCAGCGTCCGCAGCGAAGCCGGAGGCGATTGCCAAGTACGAGCGGAGCCTCAAGCAGTCTGTCGACCGAGAGCGACTGGAGGCGTACGACCGTGCCGCCAAGGACGCGCGGAAGCTCATCCCGATTCCGAGGGCCACGCAAGACCTCGTCATTCGCCACTACCACCCTCAGACGACGTCGCCGGTTCTCCGCAGGACAGATCCTTTGGTGAGCGTGCGTGAGTGGGAGTCTCTCTGCGACTCGCGCGGGCGCACCGTCTGCGCACTCATCGGCAAGATGGGAACAGGCAAGACCACTGCGGCGATGGCCGCGGCGGTTCGCGCTCTCGCTCGAGGCGAGTCTGTGGTCTATGTCAAAGAGCCCACGCTCGTGCGATGGCGCAAGTACGTCTCGCTCGACGAGCACATGGGCCGCGCGATGTGTGCTGGACTGCTCATCATCGACGAGCTCGGCACCGAAACGAAGAGTGTCGACGAGGCGCGGTCGGCCATTCTCGAGGTGGTCGACGATCGATTGGCCGTCGGGCGCACTCTGATGATCGGCAACCTGAGCCGTCAGGAGTTCAGTGCGCGGTACGATGCGCGACTGCACGACCGCATGCTCGAGGTCGGCATCATCACCGAGTGCAAGGGCGAGTCGCTGCGCGGCTCCACGCGCTCATCGGTTGGTGCGCAGTGACGATCCCTCATGGCAAGACGCCGCGCGAAGTGCTCAGGTACATCGAGCGAGAGAGCCGCGCCCGGCGACCGGCGAAGACCAGCGGAAGCGTGGACGTCAAGCAGGCGATTGCCGATCTCTGTCACGCCGGCATGGCGTCAGCGTCCGGACAGGATGCGCTCGAGAAGTGGAAGAGCGACAACCCGCGCGCAGCACGGTCGGTGGCTCAGGCGAAGATTGACGCGGACGCAGACCCGAGACGCGTTGAGAGGACGTGGCCGGGAGGAATCTCGGAAGAACATCACAAGTGGATGTCGCAACTGCACGAGGGCGAGTCCAGCGAAGAGCGGTACGACAGGCTGCGGAGTATGTGGGCAGAGCGCGGACGCGTGGTCGGGGCGCAGACGCTCCCACCGGACACGGGTCGTCGGTCGTACTCGTACTCCGAGAGACGGTTCTCGGTCCTCCACGAGAGTGTCGACAAGATCGCTCAGGCGGTGAGCGCGCTGAACGAGCTGCGAAGCACATGCCCCGACGCAGGACTCGTTGGCGAGTTCGAGAAGGCCACGAAGCGTTTGTGCGCGGACGTGGCTGCGGAGATCGTGGCTGCGCGGATCGACATGGAGCATTGGGCGCAGACCGGCGAAGAGCGTTCGCCAGAGTTGGGCGGAGGTCACGAGTGATGACCGTTGACGAGGTGCATCTGTCCGAGTCGGATGACTCGGAGCAGCTTGTGTGCGATGTGCTGGTCAGAGGCGGGTGGACCGTTGAGCGCAGCGGTGCGCGTCGCGCGGATGGTCGCGCGCCGATGCTGGTGTCGCGCAACGGCTCTCTCATCCTGCCGGACATCAGGGCTACGCGCGGCGGGGCCAAAATGTTCGTCGAGGTGAAGTGGCAGCGGCGTGTGTGGGACGTCTGCGGCGATCCTTCGGTGAGGCTCAAGCGCGTGCACCTCGAGCACTACAGGCGCGTTGCGGAGACGACCGGGATTCCGGTCGTCGTCTGGTGGCTCATGCCGGTTGACGAGCGCGTCATGGCCGCGTCGTGCGACGTCATGGAGCTCGGCGAGCCGTGCGACGTGGGCTCGATCGGACGCGACGAGGTCTTCAACTGGCGGCTCGTCCGGCTGTGCCCGCGCGGCGTCGTCGGCGTTCGCCCGTCACGGCTGAGGTGACCCGATGAGCGAGACCGAGGAGCCGACGATGGTGCGCGACGAGGCGCTGCTACGCGACCTCGACGCCGAGCACGTGCTGAGGGCGCGGCGCAACGTCAGGGCGGCGTACGTCAAGCGCCGTCGCAGCGATGGGCGCGTCGAGTGGACGCACGTCACGAGGTGGGACGCGTGAGCGCGGAGGCGGGTAGGCGGCCCGGAGACGGGTCGGCGGCTATGTCCGCGCGTCCGGGTGACGGACGGGCGTCTGAGGGCAACGTCGGGGCGGCAATCGCTATGACATCCGTGTCGCGGTGCGAGCCGCGGGAGCTGCTGGCGCATCCCATCGGGCCGCTCGTGCGGACGTGCCGCGAGGGTGGCGCGCTGACGGACGGCGAGCGTGCGGCGGTCGAGGCGTCGGGGCTGCCTGATGTCATCGAGGGGCGGCCGTGCTGGGCGTGCGTGCATGACGAGCGCGGGCGCGAGCGGTGGGTGCGCGGTGTCGTCGCTGGCGGCATTCGGTCGCGCTACTGCGGGCGTCAGGTGCGGCAGTACGAGGGGCATGACGTGGTGCAGGTCAACCCGTGGCTGGAGACGGTGCTGGTGCGTCTCGACGGCGAGTCAGAGGCGCGAGATGTGGCGGTCGAGAGGGTGAGAGCCGGACTGCTGGTATGACCACGGTATGACCACCAAGAAGCCACTTCGCGCGCGCGCGAACGCCTCGCCTGTGC
>CAZWFX010000122.1:0-3715 GCA_964633425.1 uncultured Candidatus Saccharibacteria bacterium | reverse complement strand
CACGGGACGTGGCTGCGCGAGGACGGGGAGACGGCGGCAGACCACCACGACGGATGTCCGCTGAGGGAGACTGCTCCTGGCGCCGCCCTGGCCGCGACCCCTGCGGCGGGGGAGGTGGAGTAATGGCGCCAAGGGCTGGCAGTACGTTCTACGAACCGCCGCCTGAGTGGCGTTGTCAGCGCGTGGTTGCGCTGCGTACAGGGGGCATCACGGAGCTATGGCGGTGTGGCAAGCGTGTCCGCGAGATGTGGGGCTACTGCCAGCCACACCGAGATCTTGCCGACGCTAGATTACTAGCGGCATTCGACCGCCGCGAGCAGCGGCAGCACGGGGGTGAGGAGTGATTGACGCACTAGGAACGCCAGTAACAAGAGATCGAATTGAGGAGATCCGACGGAGCATCGCGGTCAAGTCTGACGTGGTGTCGTGGGAGATCGGCCTTGTGCTTGACGCTTTGGATTTATCGAACTTCGCCGCGCAGGAGCGGATCGCGGCTCTGGAGGCGGCGGCAACCACACTATCAAAACTCGCCAGTCATCCGGGGAACTGTGGTGCTATATGGGGCATGGCTCGCGAGTGCGATTGTGGGCTGCGGGAGGCACGCGCCGCGCTCGCCGGCAGCCAGGGCGGCGGCGGGGATGAGGGGCAGGATGTTGCCTGCACCGAGACGGTTCATCGGGTGCAGGAGGGGGCCGACGCCTGCGTCTGCGGCGAGAACCGCATGGAGCTGCTGCTGTGAGGCGCACCACCATCAACGCTCACGGGCTGCTCGACCTGGGCGATCAGGCGCACGCTGCGGGCTACGGTCCTGGCGCCGTGGTGGACGTGGTCAGGCTTTCGACAGGCTCGCTGCTCGTCACGCTCTCCGACGAGCCGGTCATCGACCTGCCACCGGTCAAGCCAGTCACGGCAGGCAGGCGGCACAGACCGCTTGCAGCTGGGCGGCGACGGTGAGGCAGCGCACTGGTCAGGGCGGCGTCGTTTTCAAGCGCTGCCGTCTCTGCCAGCGGGAGGTGCTCTCAGCCTACCGAGGCGAGGTTTCCGCTGTGGGCAAGTCGGAGATCCTGAAGGTCGATCGCGACGGCAACGTGCACGGCAAGTGCGTCTGCGGGTTTGCCGTCGTCTGGGAGCGAGAACGCGCCAGGGCGTGAAGCCCGTCGTATACTGCAAGCACAACCGCATCGGGAGTGGGGCAAGCCCGCTCCGTCAGCAGGTGGGGAAGCCCGCCCGGCCATCTCGGTCGTGGCGGGCTTTCGTCGTTTCAGAACAGGGTCACATCAATGCCGTGGGAGCCGGGGCAGAGTGGGAATCCAGGCGGCCGTCCAAAGCGTCGCCCCATCGCCGACTCGCTCAAGGATGCGCTCGACCAGGCCGTGGGCAAGTCGGGCAAGACCAAGCGCCAGGCGCTCGTTGACCGTCTTCTCGGCATCGCCCTCACGGGCAAGCGTGCGGAGTCTCTCGCGGCCATGAAGCTGATCCTCGCCTACACCGATGGCCTCCCCGTCCAGCCTATCGACCTGGAGGTGCGCCGCGCCGCCGAGAAGATCGCCGCGCAGACGGGCGCCGATCCTGACTGGCTGATCAAGCGGGCGCAGGAGATCGCAGCGGAGGCCACGAGTGCCGCGTCTTAGCGCCGCCGTGCTCGAAGCCCTGCCCTACGCCGCCGCCGAGTGGGAGGACACCCGCCGCCGAGCGTCCACGGTGGCAGCACGCCGAGAGTTGCGGCCCGAGCAGGTTGCCCCAGGCGGGGACTGGCGCACATGGCTTGCGCTGGCTGGGCGCGGTTGGGGCAAGACGCTGGCCGGCGCGAATGACATGGCCAGCTATGGCATGGCCCATCCGTTCAGCCGACTTGCCATCGTGGCGCGCACTATCTCCGACGCGCGAGACACCTGCGTAGAGGGCGAGTCAGGGCTACTCTCCTGCCTGCCGAAGGGCGCCATCGTGAGTTGGAATCGCTCGATGGGCCAGCTGGTGCTCACGAACGGCACGCGCTATCAGCTGTTCTCTGCAGAGGAGCCTGAGCGTCTCCGTGGTCCGCAGTTTCACCGTGCGTGGTCTGACGAGGTCGGCGCGTGGGGGCGGAACGCTGAGGAGCGGCAGTGGCCTCCAGCGTGGGACATGCTGCAGATGTGCTTGCGCCTGGGCGCCGATCCGCAGAACGTCGTTACGACGACGCCCAGGCCGACGAAGCTGCTGCGCCAGTTGATCAGCGATCCGCTGACGGCGCTGACGAAGGGGCGCACTCTGGAGAACGCGGCCAACCTGGCGCCGCAGTTCCTTGACCAGATCGTCAAGCGCTACCAGGGCACGCGGCTCGGGCGTCAGGAGCTTGACGCCGAGATCCTAGACGACGTGCCGGGTGCGCTGTGGACGTGGGCCATGCTCGAAGATCGCAGGCAGGCGCCAGACCTGACACGGGCCGTTGTGGCCATTGACCCGGCGGTGACGAGCGGAGAGGACAGCGATGAGACGGGCATCGTGGTGGCTGGCATTGGCGTTGATGGTCGCGGCTACGTGCTGGCTGATCGCTCGTGCCGGCTCTCGCCTGATGGCTGGGCACGACGCGCGGTGCAGGCGTTCGATGATTACGCGGCTGATGCTGTCATAGCCGAGGCGAACAACGGCGGCGACCTTGTCGAGAACACCATCCGCACCGTCCGCAAGAGCATCCCGTACCGCAAGGTGCACGCGAGCCGCGGGAAGCAGACCAGAGCGCAGCCCGTCGCCGCGCTGTACGAGCAGGGCCGGGTCTCGCACGTCGAGACCTTTGCCGAGCTTGAAGACCAGTTGACGACCTGGACGCCTGAGAGCGGCCGGTCGCCTGACCGCCTGGACGCACTCGTCTGGGCGCTGACGGATGTGCTGCTGGGTGTCCAGCGCACGGCCTACGTGTACTGAGAGGGGGTGAGACCTTGGGACTGTTCGACTGGATCGGCCCCACAAGCCTGAGCAAGCGGCGCGGCTGGGACGCGCTGCCCGTGCCGACCGAACGGAAGCAGAACTCGTGGACGATCACCGATCAACGGGCCATCGTCGTCAGCCCGTTGGTGCACGGCCCTGGTTCGTACCAGCAGTCGGCGAGCGACGCCAACTCGGCCGTCTACGCTTGCCTCCAGGTTATCGCGACGGCCGTCGCTGAGCCGCCGCTGCGCGTGCACCGCGTCAAGGCCGGCGAGCGCGTCGTCATGGACGGCACGCCGCTCGGGGATCTGCTGGCTCGACCGAACCCGCACATGACGCTCTCGACGCTGCTGGCGTATCTGGCGAACTGCCTGCACATCGACGGCAACGCCTACTGGCGCAAGCTGCGGGCCGGCAACCCCGAGACGGGCAACGTGGTCGAGTTGTGGCCGATCAGCCCGAGTCGCATCGAGCCGCGCACCAATCGTGGAAGTGGCGACTTCATCAGCTACTACCGCTACTACGTTCGCCCTGGTGTCTACGAGGATTTCGCACCAGAGCAGATCATGCACTTCCGGATGGGCCTCGACGATAAGGACCATCGGCTCGGCTGTGCCCCGCTCAAGCGGCTGGCCCGCGAGGTGTCGAGCGACGATCAGGCCACGCGCTACGCCGACCGTCTTCTCGCGAACTTCGCGGCGCCAGGCCTCTCGGTCGTCTTTGACAAGGACACGGCTCCCATCGACAAGGCCACGGCCGACGAGATCAAGGCGAAGGTCCGCGCGGCCTACAGCGGCGACGAGATCGGCGC
>CAZWFX010000121.1:0-3745 GCA_964633425.1 uncultured Candidatus Saccharibacteria bacterium | reverse complement strand
CGCTCAATGCCAATGATCACAGCGATCTCGAACTAAACGGTGCGCCGATCGAGTCGGCTGCAACGGTTGTCGTCAAATAAGATCGTATGTGTAACACCTGTAAACACAATGCCGGGGCAAGCGCCCCGGCATCGGCGAACAAGTTCCAGACACTGATCGATTCACCGGACGTGCAGCCTTACACGAGCGAGGAGCGTGCAGCAAAGACTGTAGAGATCAGCGAGCAACAGTTCGTGCACACGATTCTCCCTGCCATCCAGGTTGCCGCCGACGACCATGCGCAGTCGCGTCGGGATGTTATCGAACAGAAGATTGAGCAGTATTCATGAGTATGGTCGGAAACGACCGCCACCTCATCGACACTGTAGTTGAAGCGCTGAACGACCCGCACTTCCGTAAGCAGAGGAATTTCGGACCCTCAAGAGAATCGCTCCGTCAGATGGTGTCTACGGCGCTCAGTCGCCGGGAGCCGATCGAGTTCGTTGCGCTTATGTTTACGCGCAAGAATGTAAATCCGCTCAAGCGTGGTCCTGGCGATGAATCCACCGTCGATCTCGCCGAGATCATCTCGCTCATTCATCTCAATTCGTTTGCTTCGCTGGTTGCGGGCTTGCATCCGTATGGTGCGCGATTCACGATCCTTAGTGAGGGTACGCGTTTCCTCAAGGCATTTCACCTCGATGTGGGTATGGTACATCTGTATCAAACCCGAATGCGCGAGTGGATCGCCCGACTTGAGTTGTCGCACCTGCGGTTTCTCGATTACGAGGAATTTCTGGGCGGCGCTCTGGGAGCGCATGAACAACGTGAGCGTGCTGATTCGTATGCCGCTGCGCTTGCGCTGTACCGCGATGTGATCGGGAAGCATCTGCACGTAGACGATATGGAGGCAACAGTCGGAAATGCAATTGCTGCAGATCCGATAGTCGATCACGGCAACGCGCGCAACAACTTCGTTCCGCTGTGGGACTCGATCAAGCATTCGATTCCGTATCCATTCCTGGAAGAAGAGGCGCGATACCGCGGGGTTGCGTACGAGACACTCTATAAACAGGTATGCAGTCAGCTCATGGAGCCGCACGATGATCCTGCTATCGAGTCGCTTCGCGTGCGTATTCTTCGGGCCTCGTGGGACGCCGCCATCGAACACAATGCCCGAATCAAAGGCGACGCGGATGCCGGTATCGATGTGGCGGCGCTCGTGAGTCCGTCTGCGATTCGCACCACGATCAATCCGAAACCCGGATCGTCCTATCTCGGTATTCATTCAGTACGCGAAACACTGAGCCGTGTGCAGCCGTGGCACGGCACCGCGTATCTACAGCTCGATGGATCGGGAAAAATCTCTGCAACCGTACTCACGAAGCTTGAAATTGAAAACATGGGTGCAGTGCCCGTGCGCGTGAACAGCGACGGGGGAGGCATGTGCTTTTACGCGAGCCCTGCAGCGGCGGAGTTACTTACGCACTCGTCGTCGCCGAAGTTCAACATGTCCACAAAACGCTAAGACCAGCAATGGTCGGTGTTTGTGGCCTGTGCGCCACTGTGGTGCACAGGTTTCAGACACCCACAAGGAGGACTCTGTTATGTTCTTTGACACACTGTCGGTCCGTATGACCGTCTTGTGCCTGATTTTGTCGCTGTTCGTCACCGCGGCGTACTCAATCCGGATCTGGTTTCGTAACGATGTTCGCTACGACGGGGTTTCTGAGTGGGTCGGCCACGGATTCCACGGTATTGGTATGACGTACATGTCGTACGTCATGCTCGGCGCACTCCCGGCGTTCGTGCCGTTCGACTGGCTTGCCGTGTTTTTTGCGGCATGCACAGCGGTGTTCGTGCTGCGACTCATCTTCGGGTGGTACTACATCTGGTGGTGGGATGTGCTGCACGTCGTGGGTAGCGCATCGATGGCGTACATGTTCATTGATATGTCCCGCTGGTCGCCCTGGTTTACGCTCGTGTTCCTGAGCTACTACGCGGCGATCATCGTGATCTATGTCTACTACATGCGCGAGCATGCACGAATCGCCGCGTGGCGACCGCGATTCGCGGGTCTCTTGTCAGACGCGGGACATCATGCGATGGCGGTTGCCATGATCATGATGCTCGTGATGATGCAGTGGCCCGAACAAACAGCGCGCGTGAGCGGCCTAATCTGTGGTCCGACAACTGGAGGAGTCGCACATGTACATGCCCATCCGCGATGAGACAAGAGGCGTCATGCCACCCGGTCACGAACGCTGGTTTGCGTTCGATGAGCTGGTGGCAACGTGCGAGTGGGAGCGTGGAATTCGGCTGCGCTCACTCAGAGACGGTATGGTCACCGCACAAGTGCTTTGGTACGTGTCGATGATCATGGGTCTCTGGGTCACGCTCAGTTCAAATCTTGTGCTGGTACTTGGGCTTGGTATCGGGCGCGACGGCTTCTTGCTGGTGTGCGTGCCGTACTTGCTTGCCTTTGCCAGTGCGATGTTTGTGCGCCGGACGGTGATCCACCCCATGTACGACAACATGTGTCTCATTATCGCGGCAGATGTGGCCCTTTTGCCGCTCCTGCGGCGAGCGGGGAGGGATGACTACGTGTTACTACCTGCCCTCGAGATCATCGAGCGACGGTTGGCAATGAGGAACCGATAGTGACATCCGGGGAGCGAGCGCTCCCCGGGAAACCTTTAACAACTCAGTTGAGAGGAAAAAGCCATGAAGCAAGAACTCATAATCGACGGTATGCACTGCGGCGGCTGTGTCGCCAAAGTAAAGCGAACAATCGAAGCGATCCCCGGCGTGACGAACGCAAGTATCTACCTGCCCAACAGCGGGATCATTGACTGCGCCGCGCGTATCGATGTGTCCGAATATGAGCGCGTGCTCAGTGCAGTCGGCACGTACAGCGTGCGCGAAGGCCGTGTATCGGTGCTTGCGTCACTGCAGACGTTCATGCCGCTGATCGCGATGTTCGGCATCGTGCTTGCGTGGTCCATTGTGCTGATGTTTCCGCTCTCGCATCATCCGCTGCACGATTGGATGCGGCACTTCATGGGGGGATTCTTCCTGCTGTTTGGCGGATTGAAGGTTGTAAATCTGAACAACTTCGCGGCGATGTATCGGGGGTACGACCTGCTTGCGGCTCGAGCTCCCGTGTGGGGATACGTGTATCCGTTTGTCGAAGTGGCGCTCGGCGTACTGTACACGCTGGACGCATATGCGTTTCAGACCAATGTCGTGACTGCAGCACTCATGACATTCGGCGCGATCGGCATCGTGCGTAAACTCGAACGCGGCGGCGTGCAAACGTGCGCCTGTCTCGGCGGATTCTTCTCGGTCCCGCTCACGAAGGTGACGGTGGCCGAGAACATGCTGATGGCAGTGATGGCTGTCTTCATGCTGTTCTATCACTAACCCGTATGGGGTTGAGATCAACGAGGGCGACCCTAGTCGCCCTCGTTTTTATTTTGTTGGTTGCTGTCGCGGGTGGGATTTGGTCACGCACTCGTTTGTCGGCATCGCAATTTGTTTTTTATAGAAAGAGCCCTCGGCCAGCACGTGAGCTGGTCGAGGGCTTTTTGTTGAGAACGTAGGGGAGTCTAGCCCCCGAGTTCTTTGATCCGAGCTTGCTGTGTGGCGATCACGCTGCTGCTACCGCGTCGCAAATGATCAGCGTTCCTCATAAGGAACGCCGATCATCATTTGCTCCGCGGGTAGGATTCGAACCTACAACCAACTCGTTAACAGCGAGCTGCGC
>CAZWFX010000120.1:0-3815 GCA_964633425.1 uncultured Candidatus Saccharibacteria bacterium | reverse complement strand
GCAAGGGCGTGGGCCGCGCCTTCCGCGCGTTCGGCATCCCCAACATCTGCGGCGTGGCGGCGCCCGGCCTCTACTCGAACGGCGTCCAGGCGGGCGCGGCGTGCGGGACGGCTCGCATCGGCCAGGTCGACCCCGACACGGGTGTCACGACGTGGGAAGCCGTCGATTTCAACGTCTACATGCCGAGCGGCCCGGCGATCAGCGCGGGCTTCTGCGACCCCGTCGTGATGCTCGCGCGTCCCCCCGAGCGGCCGCTGTGGGAGGTGAACCGGATCCTCCCGATGCCCGGCGGATCGCCGCCGCTCGCGCAGTGCTCGTCGCCCGCGGTCCAGATGCCGCAGACGCAGATCAGCCTCAACCTCAAGACCCTGGGCGACCTGCCCCGCGTGCGTCGTCCCGCCGAGGACGACACCTACGAGGGCCGGGCCTACGAGGAGTGGGGGACGGTGCGGACGGGGCGCATCCAGATCCCCGACTTCACGAGCGCCGACCAGGCCGACGGGATCGGGGACGCGCTGCAGGGCATCCTCGACGTGACCGGGGAGAAGCCGATCCTCCTGACCGCGGAGATCTCGACGCCGTGGAAGGCGCACCCGAACTTCCCGCGCTACCCCGACGGCTATCCCACCTCGCAGTGGGCGGGGCTGGGGAAGCGCGTCCTGCTCACCTCGCGCAAGCGCACGACGGGGCTCGAGACGGGCGTGAACCTCGTCGTCTACTCGGTCAAGTGGTCCCTGCTCAAGGGGACGACCACGATCGAGTGCGGGACCGCGGCGGGCTGGCTCAACCTCGACGCAGCCGCGATCGCCGCCGCGTTCCTCGACAAGCCCGAGCAGAACAAGCTGCGCCAGCAGGTCGGGACGCTGCGCCAGCAGGTCGCGTGCGTCGTGGGGCAGTCGGAGTCCACGGTCGGCGCGCAGCCCGGCGGCCCCATCTGCGGGGACAAGGTCGAGGTGATCGACAGGGTCCGCCGCACGGTCACGGACGTTTCGACCGACGACGAGAACAAGAAGAGCGGGATCCAGCACGTCAACCTGGCCGGGGAGTTCGGGCGGGAGGCGGCGGGGCTGCGGCCGGCGCGGTTCCCCGGCGTCGACCCGGCGATGCCCGGGTACGACGGGGCGAGCGCGCGCTCGTTCACGGCGGACGGCGGGTCGATCGCGCGGTCGCTCCCCCGGACGTTCCTGCCCGGCCCCATCGACTCGCCGGGCGGCGACCGCAGCCCCTACGGCGGGCCGCGCGTGACCGACCGGGCCCTCGCCGGGTCGCCTCCCGACCTGATCGCGACCTACCCGTGGGGGGCGCTCAGGAAGGCCCCGGACGCCTCGGGCGACCCCGCGGGGGGCGAGGCGGTGCAGTGGAGCCCCATCGACCGGCAGGGCGTCCCGACGGGCGACTGGCAGCCGCTGGACAGCCTGCTCGACCTGGGCGGGGCCGGGCTCCCCCTCGCGCACGCCGCGGCGGGGTCCTACCCGGCGCAGCTCGTGGCGCGCGACGCCGCCGTGATGCGGCGCATGGGGATCCGCACCGACGCCGAGGGGCGCGTGCTCACCCCGGGCGCCGTGACGGCCGCCTACCCGGACGGGGTGCCGGCGGACCTCTTCACGGCGCTGGCGGCTGCGGCGGCCACGGGCGGCGCCCTGCGGCTCCGTCCCGAGACGGTGGGGGAGGAGTCGGGCCCGATCTTCCACGGCCCTGTGGGGCCCGAGGGGGCCGACGCGGGGCTCGATTGGATGGTCCTCCCTCCCGGCCGCGGGCTCGTCCTCGTGACCGAGGTGAGCCCCGGGAGCGGCTTCAACGGGGGCCGGTGGGCGGTCGACGAGTCGGGGCCGGGCGACACGATGACCCTGCTCCAGACCGCCGGCACGGACCACAAGCAGATCGACGCTCCCGCGCTGGTCCCCGACGGGGGGACCGGGATCACCGACGACGCGCCGCGCGCGGCCGCGGACTCCCCGCACTGCTTCACGGGCGCGGCCGGGCGGGTGCTGCTCCCCGGCGTGGGCGTCGTGAGCGGGGCGGGCGGCATCCTCCCCATGCCGCCCGGCGCGGTGGGGGACATCGCGGTGACGGCGCACTTGAAGGAGATCGCGAGCGGCGGCCCCGAGGCGACGGGGCGCACGGCGAGCCTCGCGCTGTCCTACTCGGTCAAGGCCTCGGCGTGGAGCGGCCCGACGTCGACCTCGTCGCAGACCCCGGTGATCACCGACGGGGCGGGCGAAGGCATGGCGATCGCGACGTTCATGGTCCCCGGCGGCGCGGTGCCGGCGGGCCTGCGCGTGCCCTTCGACCTGTCGGTCAGCGTGCGTCGCAACGGGTCGAGCGGGACCATGACGGCCGGGGCGGTGCTCACGGGGCTGGGCCTCGAGATCCCGGTCGCGGAGCGCACCTACCTCCATCGGTGCGCCGGCTCGCTCGGGGTGGGGGCGACGGCGTCGGGCTCGCGCGGGATCGCACGGGGCGCGCTGGCGCTGTCCCGCGGCCTGCTCGTCTCGCACGTCACGAGCGTCATCCCCGGAGAGATCGGGCTGCGCGGGGCGACCCTCGACGCGGATCCGACGTACGCGGTGGTCTACGGGTCGCTCGGGATCGCAGGCACGGCGACGCGCCTGCCCGACACCGACGAGTGCGCGGGAAGCATCGGCATCACCGGGCGCGTGCTCGCCCGGCTCATCTAAGGAGGCATCGTGGCGAACCTGGTCTGGACTGAGGATGGGCTCGACTGGCTCAAGGATCGGGCGTTCAACCCGGCGACGGCGGCGGCGACGGCGCTCGCCATCGCGATCGGGTCGGGGGCGACCACGCCGTCTCCGGCCGACACGGCGCTCATCGCGGAGACGGCGCGCGAGGACCTCTCCTACACCGACGTCGGCGTGGGCTCGTTCAAGCTCTCGGCCACCTTCGCGGCGGGCGTGGGGACGGGCGACGTGGCCGAGGTCGGGCTGTTCGACAACTCGACCGACGACGCGGGCACGCTGCTCGCGCGGGCGCTGGTCAGCCCGTTCACGAAGGACGCGGGCGACCCGTACACGGTCGAGCTCCCGATCGACCTGACCGACGTGCTGGCCTAGCCATGGCCTGCGGCGACGCGCGCACGATCATCGACACGGAGGACGGCGACGTTCTCCGTGTCGGGACGATCACCGACGGCGAGTTCCTCAAGCGCGTGGGCGCTGAGATCGTGAGCGCCGCGGCGGGGGGCGCCCTGGTGTGGCTCGGGGCGTGGTCGGGCGCGACGGCGTACGTGGTTGGGGATGCCGTCGAAAGCGGCGGGTCGTCGTACGTGTGCATCTCGAACCATACGAACCAGGTGCCGCCGAACGCGACGTACTGGGATCTCCTCGCGTCGAAGGGCTCCACCGGGGCCACGGGCGCAACCGGCGCAACGGGCGCCACCGGGGCTACCGGAGCGACCGGCCCCACGGGATCCACGGGCGCTGCGGGTGCGGGCTACGGCGGCACGGCGTCCGACTCCCTGACGATCGGCACGGGCTCCAAGGCCTTCACGATCGGCACCGGGAAGGCCTACCAGGCGGGCGACCGCGTGCGGGCGTCGAACGACTCGACGCACTACATGGAGGGCCCGGTCGCCACGTACGCGGCCGGCGTCCTCACCGTGACCGTGGACCGCGTCGTCGGGTCGGGCACGTTCTCGGCCTGGAACGTGGGCCTTGCCGGTGACCTCGGCGCCACGGGATCGACGGGCGCGACCGGAGCCACGGGTGCGACGGGGGCCACCGGAGCGACGGGCGCGGCGGGGGCGGCAGGGACGACCCTGTACGACTACGTCGACGCGCAGACCGACATCACCGGCA
>CAZWFX010000119.1:0-3872 GCA_964633425.1 uncultured Candidatus Saccharibacteria bacterium | reverse complement strand
GAATCCGACGCCCACTCCGACGCCCACGCCCCAACCGGCCGCGTGCAAGTGGCAGTCCGTGGACGTGGAGCCCTTTCGGGCTGTGGTACGCGAGGAACTGAAGGCCCTAGTGGTGGACGTGTTGGCCACGCGGGCGGGGGTGCAGGATACCAGGCAGGATGTGCTGAATCTCGCGGCCCGCATCGAGGACATCAACGCCGAGATCCACCAGATGGTCCAGAGTCAGGTCGCAGGGCTGTTGGCGGCCATTGCGAGTCGGAGGTAGGCCATGAATCCCATGGTAAGTCTGTGGCTGGGGGCCCTGTTGCGGGCCCTGATCGGGCCGGTGCTGACATGGGTGGCTTTACGCGGGGGGATTGACGCCGGAAACACGGAGGTGGCGCTCACGGCGCTCGTGGGTGTGCTCCTCAATGTGATCTGGGTGCTCTGGGTGAAGTACCGCGAGCGGTTGCACTTCCTCAAGGCGCTCGAGATGCCCAACTACACCCCCGAGTCCCTGGTGCGGTCCCTTGCCAAGTACGACCACCCCAGTGTCTGGGAGCGACGGTAATGGGGAAGTGGCGGCGGATCTGGACCGCCGTAAAGATCGGGGCTGCCGTGGCTCTGACGGTCAAGAAGGTAGACCCCAAGAACAAGGCCGTCGTCGAGGAGATCGTCGAGGCCGTGGACCACATTGCGGAGAAGGCGTCGGGCCCGCAGGCCCCCAAGGAGTAAGCGATGGCTGTCACGCTCACCAACCGATATGGCGGGACCAGCACCCCGACCCTGACCACCGGCAGCGACGATTGCGACTATGTCCTCGTCGTCGGGGGGTCCAGTGTTGAGCGGTACACCAAGACGGGGGCCACGTCCTACCAGTTTGCCTATGAGACGCAGGGCCTGGGAGGCATGACGGCGGGCCACGTCATCGGCGTGACCTATGTCGAAGGGGGCACAGGGGGCAGTGGGGCTTCAAACTTCGACGACCTGCTCGACTACAGCCCTACGACCCCAGCCGAGGGCGACCTGATCGTTGTGGGGCCAGGCGGCGCAGGCGTCACGAACTCTGCCAACGCCCTGACAGAACTCGACGCGAACGAGTTCCTGTGTGGCGTCGGCGTCGGACAGCCCCCGGTGGCGAAGACGGTCGCGCAGATGCAAGCGTTGCTGGGCGTCGATAAGGTCGCAATCGCCTATACCGACTCGGCCCCGGTCGATGGGACCGTCGAGGTGCTCGTGCGCGCGCCGTTCGCGTTCACGATTGACTCGTTCACTGTCGATCTCGACTCGGGCACCGTCACGATTGCCGTAAAGATCAACGGGACGAACGTGACCGGACTGTCGGCAGTTTCGGCGTCGAGCACGAAAGCCACCACGAACGGCACGGCCGCGAACACGGTCGCGGTCGGCGACGTGATCGCGCTGGCGTTCTCGTCGGCCAGCACGCCGGTCGGCCTGCGCGCCACGATCAACGGCACGCGAGGCTAAGGCCGCCACATGGGGATCATCTCTGTCGGCGGGAAGGTGCTCACGATCGGGGGTGGGGTCGCGTCTCGCGCGGCGGTAGGTGGGGGAGGAGGCGGCGGCGACCGCACGCTACTGACGGCAGACGATCTCGCGTGGCAGGGCTATTGGAAACTTCCTACAAGCGCCGAGTCAGGTAAGCAGGCGTACTCGACTACACCTGGGGCGGGTGGGCATACCGCCTATATGTGCGGCTCGCTCGCGGTGCGGTACGTCGGGGGGCAACGCCGTTTACTGATACCGATGTTTTGTAATCAGGACGGGACGACGGCGCAGCAATTTGAGGATCTCGTCGAGTGGGGTGCCCCTGCTGACCCGACGCTCTATACGGGGTCTACCGCGACGAATGCTCAGCCGATGCGCGAACAGCGTCGGTGGGCGGATTGGACGTGCATCGACGACAACAGCAGTGTGTGGCACAGCAACCCGATTCGTCCTGGTGGCATGTGGTGGGACGAAACAAACGGGCTCTTGTGGTACTCGTTCACGGCGTACTACCGCACGGATCAGTACCCATCGCTGGCCTGCACGCAACTACTCGATACGTCACTCGGGGGCGGCTACTACCAGGTCGGCACGAAATACGGCCCCTGGTATTATCGGACCTCGTCATCGACGCCGTACTGGAAACAGGCCTGCCATATCCTGCACGAACTACCTGCGGCTGCACAGGCCGCGATTGGCACGACCCACATCCTCGGCGGCTGGACGACGGCCGTCGGCGGCGAGGGCTATCTCGGCGTCGGGTTCGCGGGCTTCGATTTGCCCTCCCCGTCCCTCGCGGCCAACTCCGTGATTGCCGAGGGAACACGTCTCGCAAACTATTCTTCGGTCGATTCCCCGCTGACGCTGGCCCATTGCCGCCGCGACACGAACTATGCGGCGCGCGTGTTCAACGAGGGCATCACAGGGCTGTATCGCCCCACGGGCGGCACGGGCTACTGGCAGATGACGCTCGACCAAGTCAACTCGCTCGCATGGGTGGACAACGGCTCAAAGCATGGCGTCGTGTCCTTTGGACGCCAAGTCACAGGGTCAACGTGGTACAACGGCAACCCCTTTTCCAATAGCGAGTACTGGGTGCCGCCCGACGGGTGGGACCACCTCGGAGACGCGACCGACGAAACACTGGTTGTGGACACCGGCAATCACTACTCCGGGGACGTGTTCTCGCGCGTCGTGCGGATTTTCGATCCGAGCGTCGTGTATGAGGTCGCGGACGGGACGCGTGTCCCGTGGGCGGACACCTACGGCGGGAAGTCCGGCATCGGCCCAGCTACGCATGCGTGGCCCTCTGCCTGGTCGAACATGCCCCTGCCGATCCCGCAGGAGGGCGGGAGCGTGGCTCGGTCCATCTCGTCGAACCTCGGCGGAAATACGGCGTACTGGGACCCAATCGCAGAAGAACTGATCTGGGTCTACGCCGAAACCGTAGATTCGTCACGGCCAACGATTCACTTTTTCACGGTGACCTAGGATGGCGATCGCGGTTGTCGCAAGCAGCGGGCAGAAGAACAACGGGAACAGCGCAAGCATCTCCGTGGTGTGTTCTCCCAGTCCTACCGCGGGCAACCTGTTGGTGTTCACGGCGTATTGGGCCGACGACACGGCAACGCCAGGTACGCCCACTGACACGCTGGGCACCACGTACACCCTGATTCGGGACACCGGCGACATTGGGGGCGTCACGGGCTACATCCGCGCCGCTATGTGGTGGGGAATTCCGTCAAGCAGTGGCGCGAACACAATCTCCCTGACCATCAGTGCCAGCAATTACTGGGCGGCCGGGGTAACGGAGTTCTCCGGGGCCCATGCGTCTGCCCCGTTCGACGTGTATAGCAGCAATACCGCGACGAATGGGTCTACATCTGCGATGAGCACGGGCACGACAGGCACGACGGCGGAAGCCGGCGAAATGCTGTATGCCCTGTGTGCAACGTCGGCGGGTGCCTTTTCAGCTCCGTCCCTGCCATCCGGATACACGTCGGCGTGGACACACGCGGGCATCATGGATGGGCGCGGGGCCTATCTGCTTAACCAAAGTGTCGGCACGTACTCGACGAGTTCCACGGCGGGGACCGCAGGGTGGTGGGCTATGATTCTGGCCGCCTTCAAGCCCGCGGGTGGTGGCGGCGCCGTTCGTCGCACCTCGACCTGCATCGTGGGGTAAGCGATGACCCGACGCGAAGCCCTCGACTGGTTCCTGCTCCGGGTGGATTAGGTGCGACTGGGCATCAACGGGCGCGTCGTCTACGAACCCTCGCCGAAGCAGCAGTTGTTCCATACCTGCCCGGCGCGGTTTGTGTTGTACGGCGGCGCGGCCGGGGGCGGTAAAGCGGTAAGTATTGATACGCCCATCCCGACACCAT
>CAZWFX010000118.1:0-3873 GCA_964633425.1 uncultured Candidatus Saccharibacteria bacterium | reverse complement strand
ATGAATTACATGAATTACGAAACCTGCATTACCCGCCTTGAGCGCATCGGGCCTGTACTGCGGAGCGTGGCGTGATCTACACCAAAGAGCGGATCGACGAGCAGCGCGACTACCTGGCTCGCGCTGCTGGCCTGCCAGGAATCCTAAGATGCTGAATCAACACCCACTGTCGGCTGCTTTCCCGGCGATGAGCGCCGAGGATTTTTCTGCGCTGGTCGAGGACATCAGGATCAACGGCCAGCGCGAGCCAATCATGGTGCTAGATGGCATGGTGCTCGATGGCTGGCACCGCTATAGCGCGTGCGAGCAATTGGGCATCAAGGCGCAGACGTTCACATTTCCGTCCGACAAAGACCCGGTGGCGTTTGTTCTGAGCCACAACCTGCACCGCAGGCATTTGACAGCAAGCCAGCGTGCAGCGGCTGTTGTGGCTTGCAGCGAATGGGCTCCTCGTGGCAAGCCGGCCGCTAAACCGGAAATGGTTTCCGGTTTACGCGAAAAGGACATGGCGAAGGTTGCCGGTACGTCGGATCGAACCATTCGTGATGCCAAGGTGGCCCACAAGGCTGGGCTTGGCCCAGCGGTGAAAGATGGTGCCATGACGGCACACGAAGCCGCCCAGGTGGTGCGTGGCAAGGACAAACCGGCCAACAAGAAGCCAGAGCCGCGCAAGACCGTCGAGGAACCGCCACCCATTGACGATTTTGACCCTGCAGAAGAACTGGCGAAGGCACACGCCGACATTGAAAAACTGACGGCCGAAATCCAGGCGGCAGAAGCGTCCGATCTCAAAGCCGAAGCGATGAAGTGGAGACGGTCTTACGACCACGCCCAGCGCCAGCAGTCCGAAGCGATGGACCGGGCAAAGCAAGCCACCGACCGAGAAGCTTGGACGATGAAGCAGTTGCGGCGATGCGGCAAGGCCGTCGGTGTTGATGACCCAAAGAAGATCGCCGCCGCTGTCGAGGCAATGGCGCAAGAGAGGGCCGCTGCATGAAGCTGGACTTGCGCGACTACCAACTTGCCGCTTTCGAGCAGGCGCGCGAACACATTCGCGCCGGAGCGACATCGGTGCTGATCAACGCGCCGACCGGATCTGGCAAGACCGTAATCGCCAGCGCCATCATGGAGATGGCCGCGAGCAAGGGCAGGCGAGCCAACTTTGTTGTTGACCGGCTTTCGCTGATCAACCAGACATCAGAAACTTTTGATCGGTATGGCTTAGATCACGGTGTCGTGCAGGGATTGCACCCACGATACCGGCCCAGCCTACCGCTTCAGGTGTGCAGTGTTCAAACCGTGGCGCGGCGAGGATGGTCGATTGCCTCGGACGATGAGCACGCACACATGGATGTGTTCGACGAGGCGCACGTTCTGCATCGTGCGCACAAAGGACGTATTCAGCAACGCCGCCGCGAGATTGGTGGAGTTGTGATTGGCCTGACCGCGACGCCATTTACCAAGGGACTTGCGCAATGGTTCGATGCTGTCGTGAATGTCACGACGACGCGCAAATTGATAGACGCCGGATGGCTTTCGCCCTATCGGGTCTTCTCCTGCGCGCAGCCCAACATGGAAGGCGTTTCTGTCAAGAGCACTGGCGAATGGGACGAGCGAGAGGCAAGTGGCAAAGCACTTGAGGTTGTCGGCGATGTCGTTGCCGAATACCTCAAGCATGGCGGTTCGCGCAAGTTCATTTGCTCGGGTGTTGATGTTGCACACGTCGAAGAATTGCAACGCCAGTTCCTGGCTGCTGGAATCAATGTTGCGACCTACACCTACAAGGATGGCGAGGAAGATCGCAATGACACGGTAGGCGAGTTCCGCAAGCCGGATTCCAACATTCGCGGCCTGATCACCGTTACAGCGGCATCGCGTGGCTTCGACGTTGCCGATGTGTCCTGTGTGATCATGGCCCGCCCGTTGCGCAAGAGCCTTGCTGAACACATTCAACTGTTCGGGCGTGGCCTGCGCATCGCGCCCGACAAGGAAAACTGCTTGGTGCTTGACCACTCCGGGAATATGGCCCGGTTTTGGCAGGAATGCGAAGGGTTCTTCGACTTCGGCATTGACGAGTTGGACGACGGAACGCCTAAGAAGAAAAAAGCAGAGCAGCCCAAACCAGAGCTTGAGCCTGTGAAGTGTCCGCAATGTTCGGCGCTGCACAAGCCGATGCCGTTTTGTCCGGCGTGCGGCCACCAGTACCCAAAGAAGGCCGCTGTGCAGCATGTGCCTGGGACGCTTAAAGAATTGGTAGCAACTGGTGATGCCAGCCTATTGCGACGCGAACTGTGGCCTCAGATCGCTTTTCATGCGGTTGAGTCCTGCAACGGTGACATGGAGCGGGCACAGCGCAAGGCGCAGGCGATTTATCACGACATCACGGGCGAATTCTGCCGCGCACGGGTAGAGAACACCGACCGTATCCCGCCGTCGCGCGAGGTCGCCGGAAAGATCAGATCGACGTTCATTCGCTGGGCGCATCGTCGCAAGCAATCGGAGGCGCAACTTGCAGTTTGATGACGCCTTGCGAATTGCCGGTCTGATGCCGCGCACTGTGGTCGCCGATGACCGTTGGCATCGGTGTCCAACTGAATCCAAGCCGCGCAAGCGCAATGGCGCCTACCGTCTTTCCAGCGATGGCGCCATCGGATGGTTCCGCGATTGGGCGGACGGGGCCGGAGTTCAGACATGGCGGGCCGGTGAGGGCGCTGCGCCGCGTGTGGTCGATCACGATGCCATTCGCGCAGCGCGCGAGCGAGAAAGGGCAAAGCGCATTGCAGCCATGCGAGGTGCCCGCGATTTCTGGTCCAAGGCTCGACCAATGGGTGCGTTGCACCCCTACCTGAGTGCAAAGCGCCTGACATCGCTTGGGTGCTCTGGCTTGCGGGTTAGCGGTGACTTGCTTGTGGTTCCCGTCTGGCACGGCGAGTGGGTTGTCAGCGTCCAGACCATTAGCCAGTTGGGCGACAAGCGATTCTGGCCTGGTGCGCCAGTCAAGGCCGGCTGCTATGTGATTGAGCGCGCAGGCGCAGCAATGACCGTCTTTGCCGAAGGGCTGGCGACGGGACTTGCTGTGTATCAGTCCATGAGGTCGGCGCGCGTTGTTGTTTGCTTTGACGCCGGCAACTTGCGCCCGGTTATCGAGCGCATGCGGCCGGCCGGGACTGTGGTGATCGCCGCCGACAACGATCACGAGACGCAGATACGGATTGGTGTCAATCCAGGGCTGTCCAAGGCGCAAGAGGCCGCTGCATTGATCGGGTGCGGTGTCGCCTATCCAGAAGGCATTGAAGGGACCGATTGGGCCGACGCATTGATCGAGTGGGCTCCCGATCCAGATTCAAGGTCGCGCAAGCCCGCGTTGCCGCCGTATCGACGGATCGAGCGGTTGATTCAATCGCAGATACGCGAGGCCCCATCGTGATACCGCAAGCGTTCGCCTCGCGCAAAGGTATGGGCCTGAATGGGCTGGCAGGGCAAGAAACACAGGGGCACCGATCCCCGGCAAAAAACGGTAGCGGTAAGCCGAACAGGCAAGGGTGCAATTCCCGCCGAATCCGCCAGGGGCCTATTGACGCGACACCTGGGGGTTGCAGAGCCGACCGAAATACCCGGCTGCAACTGGTCGTGACCCGAAAGGGGGGTGAAACCTCTCCACCCATTGGGGGTAGGGGGGCCTATGGGTGAAAGACAGCCTGTCTACCGGGATGGTGTCCTGGGCGATTGGACCGATGAAGAAATCGAAACATTCGACCGCAGAACAAAGCGACTGCAAAAAGAGGGCATGAGTGAGATGGAAGCAGACAAGTTGACCGAAAGACTGCTGGTGCGCGACCGCGAAGGCGGATGGGACGGCATGCATCTGTGCTT
>CAZWFX010000117.1:116-3880 GCA_964633425.1 uncultured Candidatus Saccharibacteria bacterium | reverse complement strand
GAAAAGTCATGTCGGCACCTCATTCCACTCACGGCCATCGAGCAGGCGGCCGGCGGATTTCTTGCCGACGCGGCTCCTGTTCGCGTTATTGCGAAGCGACCCGACTTGGATGGGGCCGCCGGCCCCCATGCGAGTCTTGCCGCGAATGAAGGCATATGCGCGCTGTGGAGGGATGCCAAATTCGCGCGCCAACGCGGTTGCAGCTTCGCCAGCGGCGTACCTCACTCGAATCTCGCGCACGTTGGCGTCGCTCACCATCATGTGATGCTTCGCAGCGTGTTCGCGGCGCGTCAGAAGTTCGAGATTAGACAGCCTGTTGTCAGTCTTGTCCTCGTTCTTGTGGTGCAGGATTTCACTAGTTGACGGCAACTGGCGGCCAGCGGATCGCCACACAACGTGATGCTCGTATGCATAACCATTGGGGTCGGAAAGAGGGTCGCGTTTGTCGACCCTGACCTTCACGTATCCATGCTCGCTCAGAATTCTGCTTTTGTTCCAGCGATAGTGCGCAGGCCCGGATGCCTTGAGGCCCTTCCCGCGACCGTCCGGCAGTTCATCAACAGGAACACCAAGCGATTTCGCGCGTCGTTCACGAGTTGGCATGCGGAACCTCCCTGATGCGCAGATCATCCGGCAGGTCGAACAACTCGCCGCGCTTGTCACGACTGCCCCCCATCTGCTTCACGAAAAGCGCTACGCCGGCCTCCTCGCACTGGTCGCGGATGCTGCGCACCCAGTCGGAGTGCATGGAGCGCGCATTGGGGCCGGATTCGCCGCCGCAGATGACCCAATCTAATGCTGTGTCGGTATCTAAGTGGTAGAACTCGTGCGGCTCATAGTCTTCGCAGAAGCAATCTTCAGTCATTGATCGTCCTCTGGCCATGGTTCCCGCTTGTTCCGGCGGGTGCGTTTGCGGCGACTCATAGGGATGAGCCTCCGCCTTGGTCGCCTACACGATCCATCTCGGCCATGGGGTCGCCATCGCGGGCATCCCCGGGCGGTGTGATTTCTCCGGTCTCCGAATCGATGGTCAGCGGGTTTTCTTGCGCCAGGCCGATGTCGGCGCGTTCATCGTTGTCGATGGCGCGGGCCTGCTCGATGCTCATGGGCAGCCACTTGAACAGGCGGCGAAGCACCGTCTTTTTCGCCATTTCATCGAAGTGCGTGGACCACGGCGAATTGATGACGCCATCGCGGGCGAACTTGGCGGCGGTCTTGTAGCCCTGCGAGGCGTCGCGCACCTGGATCACCTCGGAGCGACTCATCACCTCGAACTGCGTGCCGCCGTCCTTGAGCTTGGCGACGGCGTAGACGAACTTCAACTCGCCGCGATCCGCCGCGTCCCAGTTCGGCTCATGCTTGAGGCTGGGCTCCAAACCAAAGGCGACGTGGAAATGGTCGCGCTCGTAGACAGGGCGCGCCTCGATGCTGACGATCTGCCCGCTGCGGCGCGCCAGGTCGAGCATGCCCCGGTAGCCGACGATGAACTGAACCTCGGTGATGTTCTTGCGGCGGTTTTCGAACGGGATCAGGTAGGCGTGTCCTAGCGCTCCACCAGGCTCAAGGCCAAGCTGCGCGCACTGCATGATGGCGCCAAGAAAGCTGGCCTGGTCGCACTGCGCGAGCTTGGGCACCTTGCGGATTTCGGTGATGGCGATGCGCGCGAGGCGGTCGGCGGTCATGTGCTTGGGCAATGCCAGCGCCATCTGGCTTTTGACCTTGGGATCGGACAGCAGGCCCGCGATGGTCTGCGGCTTCTTTTGCTCGGCGACTTGGCCGGTGGCTACGGCCTTGAGGGCTTGGGTGCTCATGGATCACAGTCCTTTCGTGTCAAAGTTCTTGAGGGTGAAAACGCGCTTATCCCAGGTGCGCATGAACTCGCGCGCGAGTTTGGGATGGGCTTGCTTGAGCGCTGTTTCGTCGAGCCACTTGCCGCTTCGCTCGGCCCATTCCACGGCGGCTTTGCCGTTGGGCAGGACGATTTGCGTGCAGTGCTGCATGGCGCGCTTGAGGCGAAACTCGATGGCCTCGGCTTCGGCTTCCCTGGCCTTGACTTCGGCGCGGATGGCGCGCATGCGCAGCAGGTCGGCCGTGAGTTCTTCGTCGGCGAGCAGGGGCGGCTGTTTGCCGTCCTTACTGAACAGGGTGTCCAGGTCGTTGAGGCTGATGGGCGCGGGCGCGGTGCGGGTGAGCACGTGGTCACACCAAAAGCGCAGCGCATGCGCTCGCAGGGCGGCGATGGTGTCGGCGTCCGCCGCGACAGGGTAGGCGCGCAGTTCGTCAGCGCCAAAGAGGGCCGCAAGGATGCCGTTGGCGCGGCGCGTGACACCGAGGCCCCACATGACTTGCGCCGTGTAGTGCGTGGGCAGCACGTCGCTACCGCTGTCACCCCATTCCCTCATACGGAAGGGGTGCACGGTTTTGAGTTCGACGTTGGTGATGTCGCTAGCGCCGTCGAGCCGAACCTCAAAGTCGATTTCCGAGGCCATGAAGTCATGCTCGGGGTCGCGGTAGCGGGTGTTGTGGCTGACGATTTCCACGTCGTGGCCGTCCGCCTTGAGCGACTCCGTGAGCATTTCGGCCACGACGCCTTCCCAGCGGATGCCGCGCGAGAAGAATTTGCGCGCCGGGCCTTCGGCGCGGGGCTTGATCTTGTCGTTCCACAGGTCGAGCGGGGTTTTCCAGGGGCTGATGCCCAGAACGGCGGCAATGTCAGAGCCGCCAAGCAGCTTGTGGCGCTCGTGCTGCTCCGGCGCGATGGTGGTGAGCGCGGTGGACTCGGTGGTGGTGATGGCGTTCACTTCTCCCCCTCCACCTCGCGCCCCGCCTGCTCGGGCTGCACGCCCTGGCTGACAAGCTCAAGCGTCTCGCTGGCGCTGGCGGCTTTGACGGTGTAGTCGCCCCGCGTGACGTGCCCACGGGCAGCGGCTGCGGTGGTGGCGGTCACGAGGCGGCGCTGGCCGCTCGCGGTGTGCGTGACGATGTAGGGGCGGGTGGCGGTGGTCATTGGGGTTCCTTGGGTTGCTGCTGGTGCGCGGCCGCGATCCGCGCGGCTTGCTCGGCCATGGCCTGATCGGCAGGTGTCCACAGGTCAGGCCGCAGGCGCTGCTGCTCGCGCAGGGCGTCTTGCAGGGCGGCTGCGGTGTCGGCTTCGGCTTGCACGTCATCCGGGCCGGTGCAAGCCATCGCCGCGACAGCCGCGAACAGCACAACGCTCGCGGCTCGCATGAGCCGATCACACCAGTTGATGCGTACCGGCTCGTGCGGCCAAATGGCCTGGCCGTAGTCGGCGCCTTTGAAGGCTTGGCCGCTGGTACGGGGGTAGGTGCGGGTGGTGGGATTCACTGCCCGCCCTCCAACTTCGCACGCGCCCGTGCGATGCGCGAATGAGCGACTTCGATCAGCAGCCGGTACTCGAAGTGCGTGTCGTCGTCTTGCCTACGCTCGGAAGCTGCCAGGAACTCATCAACAGTGCCGATGAAGCAACCACGCGTTACCTGAAGAGTGCTGTCCTTTGTGTTGTAAACGGTCAACGTTCCGTTCTCGGTTCCTACCTTGGACGCCCAAAAAATCAAGCCGTTGCCGGACACCTGCGCGTTGCCGGACACCCACGCGTTGCCGTACACCTGCGCGTCGCCGTACACCTGCGCGTCGCCGGACACCCACGCGTCGCCGGACACCTGCGCGTCGCCGTACACCCGCGCGTTGTCGGACACCCACGCGTTGCCGTACACCTGCGCGTCGCCGTACACCTGCGCGTCGCC
>CAZWFX010000116.1:0-3925 GCA_964633425.1 uncultured Candidatus Saccharibacteria bacterium | reverse complement strand
AGCCCGACGCCCGGACGGTGGCCGAGCCCGACGCCCGGACGGTGGCCGAGCCCGAGACGACATAGTGGCCGGTCGAGACCTTCGCGATGTGGCCGGCGGCAATCGCGGCGTCGACCTGCTGCTGGGTTGTGCAGTCGACGATCTTGGTCGCCATCACGCCACCAGCCCGGCGTCACGGGCCCAGCGCATCGCGGTCTTGTGCGGCAGCCCGAGCTGGTTGGCCGCGTCGGCGACCGGGTGGCGGTGGCCGGTGCGCCGGGACTTGCGGACCGCGGCGAGCAACGCCCGCTTGGTGCCGGGCGCGTGCTTCCCGGCGCGCTTGGCGGGGTGTGCCCGGTCCGCGGTGTCGCCCCCCTTCGGGGCTCCGAGCAGGCATGCACGGTTCTGGTCGTACGCGTCGATGAGTTTCGGCAGGAACGTGGCGACGGCGGCGAGCGCAGCCCCGTCTTCGTCGGTGAGGGTGAGTTGCTTCAGAATCATTGGTAACCTTTCTGGTGATCGGAGTCGTTCTCGGTTCCTGGTGCCGCCCCTGCCCGTTGTCCCGGGTGGGGGCGGTGACGCGTGTGGCGTCAGCTGGCGCATCGCGCCCCCGCCGTCGGCGCTTCCCTTCGCCGTGGCGGGCGACCCTGCGGTTAGTGGAGGGCCGGTGGTGGGGCGGTGCGCCAGGTCACGTCACAGCTCGGGTGAGTGCGGTCGCGAGGGTGTGGGCTTCGTCGGCGGTGAGCTCGAGCGGGTGGCCGTTGACGGTGAGCCGGATCCATGAGCCGTCGATGCGGGCGACGGTGATCGGGCCGTCCGCTGTGGTGATGGTGGTCTGGCGGGTGACAGCCATCACGATTCGCCCCAGCCCTCGTAGGTGGCGGCGAGCCAGATGACCAGGCCGACGATGCCGAGGACCGCGCCGAGCGCGAGGGCTGCGGTGATGAGCAGCGCGCGCTTCACGAATCGCCGCCCTTGGCGATGGCCGCGAGGATGCGGGCGATGACCGCGGCGGCCGTAGAGGCGGTGAGCATCTGCGATTCGATGACGGTTTCCCGGGTGTGGATGCGCACCCGGTTGCCGGTGGGCCCGGGCACGGACTGGATCAGGGTGATGCGCCACGGGTTGACGTGGACGGCCGGACCGAACTCGGGCGGGAGCGGGAGCAGTTCGGGCCGGCGGGCCTTCGGCGGCGGGGGCGGGGTCATCAGATCACCCGCCCAACCGTGAGGCCGAACATGATGAAGTCCAGCACCGCAACGCCGATGCTCAGGCCGGCGTCGCTGTACCGACGGTTTTCGATGTGCCGTCCGGCGAACCATGCTTGCGCCAGCGCCAGCACGAGCCACGGAACAGCCCTCATCACGCCACCGCCCGGTCTGCCACGAGGTCGGTCTCATGGATCGGGTAGGTGTCGTGGCGTAGCGGCCCGTACAGCGGCCGTACCATCACCATCCCGCCGAACGACATCACCGAGACGACCTGGACCTTGCGCACCTGGCGCACGCGGCCCTTCATGGTCCGGTACACCTGCATGCAGATGTCCCCCCGGTTCATAGCCAGGGCCTTGGGGGGAGGACGCCTGCGGCGCGGAGGATGGCCTGGTTGATCGCTTCGCGGGACCAGCGGAGGTTTCGGCCGAGGTCGGGGAGCGGGTGGACACCGTGGTGGTGGTGCGTTTGCCGAGGATGGCGGCGGCTTCGAGGGTGGTGATGACGGGCCCGTTGACGGGGCGCCGGGATGGTTTCCGGGTGCGCGGCTTCCGGGTTGCGGGGTAGGGCCGGGTCATGATGCGGCCAGTTCGTTGTCGATGAGGTCCGACATCTCGCAGCCGAGCGCTTGGGCGAGGCGACGTACGAGGGGAGCGGACGGTCGCCGTGCGCCCCTCAGCACCTGGTTCAGGTGGTTGACGTGGACGGACGTCAATTCCGCCAGTTCGACCTGGGTCAGCCCCTTCAGCGCTCGTCTCGTTTCGGTCGCCCTCGTGTTCAGGGGGAGGGTGGGAGCGGGCATGGAGCCATGTTGGCGCAATGTCTCCGCCTAAGTCAAGCGCAACTTAAAGAAGGGTCTTGCTGGTTGCGTCGACATTGCACTATCATCGCGACATGACACGTACGCTGGCCGTTGTGGGCGTTCAGGACCTTGCCGACTCAATCGCTCGCCGCTTGGCCGAACTCGGTTGGAACCAAGCCGAATTGGTCCGCCAGTCGGGCGTTTCCGCGTACACCGTCCGGAAGATGATGGCCGGGGAAGAGGTCGGCTACCGGGTCGACGTCAAACGGAAGATTGCCGTCGCGCTGGGGTGGACGCCCGACTCGCTCGATCGAACGCTCCGCGGCGATGAGCCGATGGTGGCCAAACTGCCCGCCGGCTTCGCAGCGAAGCTGTCTCTCGACATCTCGGATCTTCCAGCGTCCGACCAGGCCATCGTCACGGCGATGGTGGAGCGGCTCCGCCAGCAGCGCGAAGGGTCGTAGCACCGCCGTCCGGCCGTCCTGCTGGCGGGCGGAAGGTCGCGGGCCGTACCATCCGTTGATGGAACGACGGCGCACCACCTTGCTGGCCCTGCTGGTTCTCCTCGCCCTGGTCCCGACCGGCGCGCGAGCTGCGGTGACGACGGTGGAGTACTGCGCCCAAGGGTCGCCGTCGGGGCTGCTCGCGCTGCGGCCGACGCCGGACGTGAACGCCCGGGCGCTCCTCACCCTCGCGGAGGGCGACTGCGGTGTGTTCGTGGCGTCGAACGCGGCGCGCAGCAAGCAGTTCGTGCGCGCCACGGTCGACGGCCAGCGGGGCTGGGTGGTGGCTGCGTGGATCGTGCGGGCACCGAAGAAGCGCTACGTGGAAGGGAAGGCGACCACGGAGTGCCGGGCCGTGGCCCACGACCGGACCGTGAAGGATGCGGTCCAGTGCACGACGATCACCCCGTTCGGCGTGAGCCGCGACGGACGCAGCTACACCGACGCGAAGGTGGGCGTCACCGAGATGCGCGTGACAATCCAGGGGTACACGGTCCCGGACAAGCTGTACTTCTCGCCGGCGGCCGGGCCGTGCGCGTCGTTCGTGGTCGCCGTGCGCCAGGAGGACTACTTCTTCGAGATCGCGGGCTGCGGGGTGTCGGACAGTCCGTGCGAGTCGCTGCTGGCGAGGGACTGCCGGTCGGCGATCCCCGGTGAGGAGTACGTGGTCTGATCTGATCACCGGGTCGGTGCCCTGCCGGTGAGGGCGGTTTGTCATAGCCGATCTGTACCGTGTGGTGGTGGATACTCCGTGGACCCCCTGGGATGCGCTGCGCGCCGACCGGTCGATCGAAGTCGAGTGGCGGGCCCCGTTCACCGCTACGAACGGGGCATCCTGGCCGCACCCGGACGGTGCGACGATCATGCTCAGGGACGGCCTCACCCGGGTCGAGCGCCGCTGCACGCTCGCCCACGAGCTCGTGCACGTGGAGCGGGGCGGCGGGTCGGAGCACCCGGACCCGGTCGTGCGCCGGCGTGAGGAACGGTGGGTGGACCGGATCGTCGCTGACCGCCTGGTGCCGGAGGACGAACTGCAGGCGTGGCTGGCGGCGAGGGAGGACCCGGTCACGGTCGATGACGTGGCCCGCCGGTGGCGGGTCACGGCCGAGTACGCCGCGATCGCGCTCGCCCGCCGACAGCGGCAAGCCGCCTGAGTTTCGCCGGAACGCGCACCTGCCCCGCTCGGCGGGAAGCGGGGCAGGCACTGTTGCTGGCGGGCCCGGCGGAAGCCCTGCGCAGCCGTGTGCAAAGCATCGCAGGTTTGCGAGCGCGTTGCCTCAGCCGAGGGCGGTGGCGACGATCTCGGCGGCGCGTGTGTCGCCGCCGCGGGTGCCATGCGCGTACACGCGCAGCGTCGTGGTGGCGTCCCGGTGGCCGAGGCGGGCAGCGACCGCGGCCACGTCGAGCCCGGCGGCCAGGAGTGTGGTGGC
>CAZWFX010000115.1:0-4019 GCA_964633425.1 uncultured Candidatus Saccharibacteria bacterium | reverse complement strand
CTGGGTCGGCCTGGACCGCTGGAAGGATGGCGACTGGGAACGCCGCGAGAAGGCGCTGCAGGTTGAGGTCGAGGAGAAGAAGGCGCCGCCGGCCGTCGTCCGCGCCGGCATGCAGCCGAAGATCAGCCTATCCGGGATGCGCCGGTTCGGGGCCAGTGCGTGAAGCGCCGAATCGACGTGCTCGAGTTCATCGTCGTCGAGACGCTGCGCAGCGCCTTGCGCGACACCCCGCAGAACATCGAGAGCGAGGCTGCGCGAATCCTGCCGGGCCTGCGTTCGGCGCTCGGGAATGACCGGTACTACATTCCCGCGACGCCGCCGGCCCTGGCGCCAGAGGACGACCGCCGCCGGCGGATCGTCGCCGACGCCATGTCGCCGATGCCCACCGAAGAGGTGGAACGCCGCCACGGCGTCAGCCGCTCGACCGTCTACCGCCTCGTGAAGCGATTCGCCCGCGGGGAGGGCTGACCTGGGCCCCTTGTGCCACCGTTTGCCTGTTCGTGGCACGCCGCGTTGCCTATCGTGCCGCGGTCATGGCTGGCATCACTCTTGCGCAGGCCGAAGCCAAGCTCGCCGAGTACCTCGCGGCGGAAACGGCCGTTCTCGCGAAACAGTCCTACTCGATCAACGGGCGGGCGCTGACCCTTGCCGACCTCGAGGCGATCCAGGCAGGCATCAACGCGTGGCAGCAGCGCTGCACGGCGCTTGCGGCGACTGCATCGCGCGGGTCGCGGGCCGTCACAATCGTTCCGGCGGGGTGAGGTGATGTCGGCCAACCCGCCGCGGGTCGACATTCCGCAGCCGAACTTCTTCGACCGCGCGATCAGCTACCTCTGGCCAAAGGCGGGCCTCGAGCGGATGCGCGCGCGCGCTGTCATGGCGCTTGCCGGCGGCTACACCGGCGCGCGCAAGGACAAGGCTCAACTTAGCCGATGGAACCCCGGTGGCGGTTCCCCTGACAGCGACCTGATCCCAGACCTGCCGGCGCTGCGCCAGAGGTCCCGCGACCTGGCGCGCAACGAGGCCGTCGCCACGGGCGCTATCGGGACCACCGTGTCGCACGTTGTCGGCACGGGCCTGTCGTGCAACCCGCAGGCCGTCGCCTCGCTCGTCGGCCTCAGCAAAGAGCAGGCAGCGGCGTGGAATGCCGACGTCAAGCTCCGGTTCAACGCTTGGGCGAGCAGCAAAGACTGCGACCTCTCGCGGCAGATGACCTTCTACGGGCTGCAGTCGCTCGCGTTCCGCACCACCGTCGAGTCCGGCGACGCCTTCGTGCTGACGCCGATGGTCACGCGCGAGATCGGCGGCCCCACGCTGGCGCTGCAAGTCATCGAGGGCGACCTCGTCTGCAACCCGCGCGGGATGTCCGACTCGGCGACCCTCACCGAGGGCATCGAGCACGACCCGACCACGGGCGAGCCGAAGATCGTCCACGTCGCAAACCGCCACCCGGGCGACCTGCGACGCGAGCCGATGACCTGGCGGCCGGTGCCGGTGCGAGGCGCATCCGGGCGGAAAGCCGTCATCCACCTATTCCGCCCGACGCGCGCCGGCCAGCGCCGCGGCGCGCCGCTGCTGGCTCCGATCATCGAGCCGCTGAAGCAACTCGGGCGCTACACCGAGGCCGAGCTCAATGCCGCGGTCACCTCGGGGCTCTTCGCGGTCTTCATGAAGATGGACCCGCAGGCCTTTCAGGACCTCTTCAGCGATGACGATCAGAACGACTTCGTCCAACGGTCGATGAAGTGGTCTGGCGAGATCGAAAGCGGCAAGGCGATCAACCTTTTGCCAGGCGAGGAGCCGATCACGAGCAACCCCGGGCGGCCGAACGCGCAGTTCGACCCGTTCGTGCAGTCCATCCTTGTGCAGATCGGCATGGCGCTCGGCATCCCGTTTGAGGTGCTGACGCAGCGCTTCCAGAGCAGCTACACCGCGGCGAAGGGCGCCCTGCTGCAGGCCTGGCGCTTCTTCCTCGGGTGGCGCGACTGGCTGAGCGTGGACCTGTGCCAGGAGGTCTACCTCATCTGGCTCTCGCACGAGGTCGCGGCGGGTCGAATCCGCGCGCCTGGGTTCTTCGTCAGCCCGCTGCTGCGGCACGCGTGGAGCTCCTGCATGTGGGTCGGCGATGGCCCCGGCAGCATCGACCCGACGAAGGAGGTCGAGGCCGCCGAGAAGCGCATCGCGCTGGGCATCAGCACCGGCGAGGCCGAGAGCATCCTGCACGACGGCGTCGACTGGGAAACCAAGCACGCGAGGCTCGTCGAGGAGGCCGCGGCGCGCAAGGCGGCAGGGTTCGCCATGCCCGGCGAGGCGCCACCGCCACCGGCCGCACCACCGCCGGCGCCCGAGCCGGCCACCTCTCCAGACGCGAACACGCAGGCTGTGGTCAGCGCCTTCGCCAGCATGGCGGCGGCACTCGCCAACCGCGAGCCGACCGCCATCCACAACCACGTGACCACACCCGAAGTCCGCGGCGGCGACACGCATGTGCACATGGCCGAGGGCATGGTCAGCAACACCGTGCAGGCCACCATGCCGCCGGTCACCGTGCCGGTGGAGTTCCGCGCTGGCGACACCCGCGTCGACATGCAGCCGCAGACCGTCGTCCTGCAGCAGCAGCGAGGCGCCACGCGCCAGGTCATCACCGAGCGCGACGACGACGGCGAGGCGAGGGTGATCGAGACGCATCCTCTGAACTAGTGATATGAGCACGCCCATGATCCGCACCATCCTCGCAGCTCTTGCGCTGCTATGATCGAAGTCGACCCGACCAAGTTGCGCGCGATCCGAGACGCGATCGACGCCATCGCCAAGGCGCAGACGCAGCAGGCGATCGACCTGCACGCGCAGCGGCTGGCGCTGGATGGGCTGCTCGTGCCCCCGCCACCGCCACCGCCGCCGCCGCCGCCTCCGCCCCCGCCACCGCCGCCGCCGCCGCCGCCGCCTCCGCCACCGCCACCGCCGCCGCCTCCGCCACCGCCTCCCCCGCCGCCGCCTCCTGCCGGCGGCATCGTCTGGCAGCAACTCACCGTCGCGCCGCACATGCGCCGCGTGATCGGCGAGAGCATCAGCATCGGCAGCACGTTCGATCCCGCCATCGCCGCGACGATCGACGCTCGCGCGCCGACGATGGTGCAGGCGATCCCCTATCGGTCGTTCTGCCGCCCGGTGATGGGCGAGCCTGGGGTGCTCTACTACTTCGGGGCGCTGCACTCCAACTACCCGGGCAACGAGATCGACCGGATCGACCTGCGCGACCTGACGAGTACGGTCGTCACGACCACGATCAGCCATCAGCCGCGCGTGCCGCCGCAGGGCCCGGATAGCGGCTACGCATCAGGCTCCGGCGGCTACGTCTATGCGATGTACGGCGCCCCACTGGCCGACCCGTCGCTGTGGCAGCCTTACGCGCATCACACCTGGACGCAGAACAGCTGGCACCCGACCTGGGGCTACGTGAGCCAGGGCGTATACGCCAAAGGCGACGGCGCGACCGTGGGCGCCAACCCGGCAGGCGCCGGCACCGCTTACCAGCAGGGCAGCGGCACGCCGGGCTTGTGGGGCTATGACTTCGCCGAGGGCAAGTTCCATATGCGCATGGCGACGGCGCAGGGGCCGAACTACGCCTTGCAGGGGCCCGGAGCCTCGGGCCTCAGCGATTGGAACCAGCACCGCACAAGCCTCCTCGGGCTCGCCAACTACGGCGGGTACACCTACGTGACCGAGATCGTCGGCACCAGTGGCACGAAGACGGATCTCTTCTACTTCAACCAGGCCACCGTCTCCGGCACGACGTGGGGCTGGGCCGACGCCAGCAGCGGGAACGGCATCCTCGCGAAATGGCTTGAGGGGCACAAGTACCTGTGCGTCCGCGCCGACTTCAACAAGTTCGCTAGCGACCCCGACACCGCGCTGCAAACGCTGTTCCTGCTGAATCTGACGGCAACGACGAAGGTCACGAAGCTGGACCCTCCCGCCTCGGCGCTGGCGGGCATCGTGCGCCAGGGCAACGGCAACCT
>CAZWFX010000114.1:0-4061 GCA_964633425.1 uncultured Candidatus Saccharibacteria bacterium | reverse complement strand
AGGCGCCCCCGACCGTGAACACCATCTCGTTCACGGCCACGTTCGTGTTGGCGGCGGAGGTCGTGAGCGCGCTGGCGGCCAGCGTCCGCGTGGAGAACCGCACGGCGTTGGTGGCGAGGTTGAACGTGCCGGTCGAGACGGCAATCGTGCTGACGCCGCTCCGATAGAAGCCAACGCTCTCCTCCGACCGGAACGTGAGGGATGGGGCTGCCTGCGTGCCGTAGCCCACAGCCACGGGATTGAGTGTGCTGCGGACGGGGCGTGGATTTGCAACATTGTCCAGATTGTAGACCCAGACACCCTCATAGTGCCATGACGAGATGCCCGCCGTCGAGATGGATGGCAGGGTGGTCAGGGTGCTGTTCCAGAGCACGGAATCCGTCAGAAGCGTGAGCGTGCCCAGCTCCACCGCCGCCGGTCGGGTCGTGTCCAGTTCCCCGATGTTCACCCCGGAGGCCACACCCAACTGTCCCGTGATGCGGAGGTTGCCCCCATTGACCAGCGTGAGGTTGTTGATGACGAACTGGTTCCCCGTGACGAACACCTGCGCGGACGTATTGCTGGTGGCCCCACGGGAGATCAGATTGCTCATCACCACCCGCTGCCCATCCACGATCCACCGGGCCGAGTTCGCAGATGAATCGGCGTCGGAAATGCAGTTGGTGAACAGCACGTCGTTGCCGTTGTTCGACCGGATGTGGACGTGCGTGTGCTTGTTCCGGTTGAACCCGCAGTTCACGATCCGCGTCTTGTGGTGATCGCAGTCGATGTACGGCCACTCGGTCGAGGCGTTGGAGTCGCTCTCGAACTGACAGAACGCGATGGTGTTGGAGCCCTGGTTGCCGCCCACCGTGTTCGGAGTGGTCAGGACGATGTAGGTCGTGCCGCTGTTGACCTCGAACCGCCCGTCTAGGACCTGCGCCGACTGGGTGACCCACTGGTTGCTGGTACTCTCGCCCAGTTTGATGGGCGGCAGGTCGGTCGTGCCGGAGTAGAAAATCTGGGGCCGGTTGATGGTCGCCTGCACGAACATCTCGGTCAGGATGCCCCCGCCCCGGATGCCCTTGATCTGCACGTCCTCGATGGTCCCGCCGCCCATGTCCTTCGCGTAGATGCAGGCGTGGACGTGTCGCCCCCGGAACGTGTCGGACCAGAACCGGAACCCCCGGATGGACCCGCCACCCGCCAGCCCCCGGCTCGTGGGGTAGGTGTAGTAGAGGGCATAGGACAGGTCGCTGGAGATGACCACACCCGCCGGGGAGGTGGCGTTGTAGCGCACCCCGCCCGAGCCGTCCATCAGCGAGTGGATCGGGAAGGTGGCGCTCACCCGGATGTCGGACGTGATCGAGTACCGCTCGCCCGCCGTGATCGGCCAGAGCACGGTCGTTTCCTTGCCGCCCGCGACCGCCGCCGCGTAGGCCGCCCGGATGGCGGCGGTGTCATCAGTGGAGCCATCCCCGACCGCCCCGTAGGACTTGATGTTGTAGGACGTGCGGCTGTCCCCGACCCATGTCGAGCCGGATGCAGCCAGCGTGCGGAAGTTGGCTTCCACCTCCGCCCACTTCCCGTTCATGTAGGAGGGGGAGACGGGCGCCTTGTCCGTGAACGAGGACAGCGTGGTGATGTTCGAGAGTGTCACGGCTGGCCCTCACTGATGGACGAGAGAAGCAGGAACGGTCCCGTCGAGGACAGGAGCATGGGGTACGAGGACCGCAACTGGTACTCGAAGTCGATCCCGCCGTCCGCCGCCTCTGGCCGGGGCTTCACCTGGCCCCATACCACCCGGCTCGGCGTGTTGGAAGTCCAGTCGGTCATCCCACGGTGCTCAGGCTGGAGTTGGGATACCACATCGTCCCGCCCGAGCGGAGGGCGAGGCTTGACCCGCTGGCCCCGATGGCGAACACCAGTTCGTTCACCGCCACGTTGGCGCTAGTGAGCGAGGCCATGGCAACCGTGCGGATCGAGAGCCGGACGCTGTTCGAGGCAAGGTTCAGGGTCCCGTAGGACGGCGCCATCGTGCTCACCCCGCTCCGGTACCAGCCGAGCGACACCTCGCTCTGGAACGTGTAGGCCGGGCTCACCGCCAGCCCGTCCGTTGCCATGGACGAGTCCCAACGGCCCCCGAACTGGTTGCCTTCCACGGTGACGCCGGACACGAAGGTATTGGTGGCGTCGTCGGCGGTATTGCGAAGGACCCAACAATCCGTGTTGACACCAAAGAATCGGAAGTTGGCTCCCGACACATCGCGGAAGTCATTGCCGATGCAACGCACCGATCCGTTCGTGCCAGTGCCATCCGTCAGGTTGATCCCGAACTGGTTGGGCAGGCTGCGAATCGAATTGCCCTGCACCAGCACGTCCGTCGCAGCCGAGATCGTGATACCCGCCGAACCCTGCGTCGGCATCTCCCAGATGTCGTTGCCGCGCAGCACGACCTGCTGGGCACGCGAGACAGCGATACCGCTTCGGTTGGCGATGACCTGCGAGGCTTGCCAGATGCGGTTGCCTTCGATGGTCACGCCAAGCGGCTCGGACAGCGCCGATCCGGCGACAGAAATGCCATTGCTACCGCAGTAGGCGAGGTGGTTGTTCGCCACGAGGATGTTGCGGTCCCCGCTGCGGGCACTCGACTGCCCCACCGCCACCCCGGCCTCGACCGGCCCGTGGGCCGTGTTGTCCGTGATCGTGATGAAGGCGCAGCCCTGCCCATGCACGTCATAAGCCGTCTGTCCGCCGAGGACGTGGTTATCACTCATCGTGATGTAGCGGGACCGGCTTCCGGCGGTGATGCCGATGTCCGCGTCACGGATCAGGCAGCCCGTCACAAGGCCGTGGTGCGAGGACTCCTCGAACTCGATGCCGTTCCCGAGCCCCGAGGCGGTCGTCGGGTTGAACCCCTCGTTGACCCGACAGCCGCGCACGATCACGCCCGCAGTCCGCTCGAACAGGAACGCCGCGTCGTCAAAGGCGCCCTGCACGCTCACGTTCTCGAACACCGGATTGTAGAGCAGGTGCCCCCAGATGGCTCCACCCGAAGTGCCGCTATCCAGCCGGATCGTGCCGTTCCGCACCACGATGCCCGTGCTCCGCGAGATCACGGTCATGGACGCCGAGGCGGTCGTCAGATAGGAATGAAGCGTGGGAGCCCGCAGCCCGACCGTGGCGCCACTGGCCTCCACGATCACGTTCAGTTCGAGGTTCTGGCCGAGACTGCTAGCCCCGCTCGTGAAGGCGTAGGAGAGGTCCGACAGCAGGACCACATCGCCCACCGCGAATCCGCTGGCGAGGATCGGCACCTGCGTCGTGTTGCTGGCGAGAACCGACGAGAGCAGGCTCGACGGACCCGCCGTGGTGGACCCCGAGCAATCAAGGACGTGCGTGGACGCCCCGCCGCCATTCTTGATGAGGGTGGCGCCGTTCAGGTCGAGGATGACACCGGGCAGGGGGCGAAGGGCCAGCACGGCGTATGTGCCGCCGCTCGCCGTGACCGTGCCACCACCTGCCGTGTAGGCGTGACTGATGGCACTCTGGAAGTCCCCGAACGCATCGACGTGCCAGCGGCCCGGCATGGAGAGCGAGGAGGAGAGGGCTGATAGGGTCACGTCCGAAAGGCTCTGCCCCACCGCCGCAATCCGCTGGAAGTTGGCATCCACCTCCGCGAACTTCGCGTTGAAATACTCCGGCGAGGCCGGGGCCTTGTCGGTGAACGAGGAGAGGGTGGTGATGTTGGAAAGCGTCACGGCGACCCCTCACTCAGGCTGGACAGGAACAGCAGGGGGCGGTCCTCCGAGAATACGCCATACCCGGCCTCGCGGAACTGGAACTCGAAATCCACCCCGAACGGGTCGTCACTCCCCCGCTGGGGGCGGGCGATGCCCCAAACCGTCCCCGCGACACTGGCCCCGCTCGTCCACGGCATCAGCGGTCCTCGCGCAGGAACTGCATCGCCATCGGCGTCTTGACCTGCTGGCGCCGCGCCCGGTCATCCGGAATGCTTCCCATGTACGACAGGTAGCGGTTCCGGGCCAGCGCCTCCCCTTCCGGGTTGCCGCGGCTCGCTT
>CAZWFX010000113.1:0-4078 GCA_964633425.1 uncultured Candidatus Saccharibacteria bacterium | reverse complement strand
GCGTGCGCCCGGGCCTTCGCCGCGCCCTTGAGCGAGGGGGGCACGGGGAGGGCGGCCTCGGCCTCAGGCTCGGGGGCCTTCGCCTGAGCCCCCGTCGGCGTGAACGTGATCGCCGAGAAGTCGGTCTCGAAGGCGAAGGAGTACTCGGCGCCCGCGACGAGCCCGGCCCGCTCCCTCGCGTCGTCGAGGACGCGCCGCACGAGGTCGTCGTGCTTCCGCTGCGCCGCCGCGAAGGCCGCGGTCCTGGCCTTCGCCGACTCGACGAGAACCTCGCGCTCGAGGCGCGCGAGGCGGAGGCCGACGGGCGTGAGGGTGTCGCTCATGGGGTCACCGTACGGTCCGGGCGCAACGCCCAGGCTACGGAGGGGGCGTCACACCTCCTCGGCGTAGCCGGCGACCCGCGCCGCCCCCGGGTTCGCCCCGTCCGCGGCGTCGAGGGTGAAATCCACGCGCTGGGCCCCGTCGGTGAGCGCCACGACCTCGGCGCTCACCCGCCCGCCGGCGGCGGCGACCACGCACGTCGGGCGCGAGAGGGCGGCGTCGCCGTGGCCCGAGGCCCGGACGGACAGACGGCGAGCCGCCGTCGGCGCGTCGAGGTCGAGGCCGACGCGGGCGAGCGTCGCCGTCGGCGGCACGAATAGGGAAAGGTCGGTCTGGGCCCACGCCCCGCCCCCGAAGGCCGTGAGCACGTTGGCGACGTCCCACTCCCACGACCGCTCGCGCCTGTTCCTGGTCCCCGACTCCGAGAAGGGCGTGAACCTCGACCCGGGGCCCGCCCCGTCGAGCTCGAGGCGGACGGCACCGAGCCGCCGGAACCGGTCCCCGTAGCCCGAGACCGGGGGGGTCCCCGAGGCGAAGGCGGCGTTGAGGTAGGGCGTCGACCGCTGCGTCGAGATGAAGAGGCTTGTTCCCGTCGTCCCCTTGCAGAGCCAGAGGTGATACCAGCGGGTGAGGGCGACGCGGTAGGGGTCTCGCCCGGCCCGCGCGAGGGCCGTCCCTGCGTTGTTCACGGTGAAGTTCGAGTCGCACCGGAGGATGTTTCCCGAGTCGATCTCGATCACGCCCCTCGTCGCGTCCGTGCCGATCGCGTCGGCGACGTAGAGGGTGGGGTTCTCGATCGCCGTAGCCCCGCCCGTGCCCGAGGCGAGAAACACGGCCGAGACCGTGACCTGGACGTCGGAGTCGACCGAGACGACCTTGCGCCAGCCGGTCGTCGGGTTGCCGATCAGGTCGCCGACCTTGAGGGTCTCGTAGGGCCGCCCGGTGAGCCAGAGCGTCGTCCCGGCCGCTGCGGCTGTGACCGTCGTGACGGCGTTCGAGAACACGGCCGAGACCGCGGCGCCGCCGATCCCGACGTTCCGCCGCCCGAAACAGTTGATGAAGTCGGTGAGCACCCCCGCGACCGTCGGCGAGCCGATCGAGACGCCGACGGTCCCGGCGATCTGGTAGTCGTCGACCGCGAGCGCGGCGTTGTGATTCGCGAGGGAGACCGTCGAGGGCGAGGCGATCGAGAGGTTCTCGGCGTCCGAGTCGTCGCGGACGCCGATCGGCAGGACCTCGAGAGTCTGGGACCCGGTGACCCGCATGACTCAGCCCCCCTCAATGAACCCGGGCGGGTGCGAGAGGGCCCCGTTCCCGTCGACGACGACGCCACCGCCGCTCGTGATCGTGTTCTCGGGCAGGGCGAAGCCCCAGGACCCGCCGCCCTTGCCCGTCTTGATGACGACGTGGCCGCCCTCCTCGTGGAGGGCGAAGTAGCCGAAGCACTCGTCGATCAGGTTCTCCTCCGAGGGCGTGTCGCACGCGAGCGGGATCGTCAGGAGGATCCCGTGACACCCCCCGTCGTCGCAGACGATCCCGTCGTGATCCTCGCCCGGGGCCGTGACGATCGCGCCGTCTGTCGGGCTCTCCTCGACGAAGAAGATGGCCTGATAGTGCGGCCGCCATTGGCCCGATTCGTGGCGATTGTCGGTGTCCTCGTTCGCGCGAGACGGGTCGAATCCGAGCGTGGACTTGAGCTTCAAAGGCCAGTTTGGCGACTTGTAAGACGAGACGTCGGACGGGTCGAACAGGATCCGCCCGTGCTTGTCGTCCTCGTACTCGAAGTGGGCGTCGTGGCGAACGCCGAGGATCCCGCTCGGGGTCCCCTCGGGCCCGAACCCCGTGACGTCGGCCGGGTTCGTCGCCCGGAACACGGACGCGAGGTAGCCGCCCTGGGCGTCGTGCCCCGACTCGTCGACGAGGAGACCCGCGGCGACCGCGTCGCTCGAGGGGTCCTCGGCCGTCGTGTCCGGCCCGAGGACGATCCCCGCGACGTAGCCGCCCGAGGGCTCGTCGATCACGCGGACGAGCTGCGAGAGAAGCCCCGTGCGCCCCTTCGGCGAGCGCCCGTCGACGATCCTCGTCGAGCGGTTCCGGGCGTCCCAGTCGTTGCGGAACGGGTTGCTCGGGTCCGGCCGGAGCTTCCCCTTCGCCGCCACGGGGGCGGGCCCCTTCGCCGCGGCAAGCGCCCCGAGGGCCTTCGCCTGCGCGAGCGCGGCGGCGACCTCCTCGAAGATCCCGACGGGGAGCGACCCGGGCTGGGGCGGCGAGAGGAACGTGTCGACCCCTCCGCCCTGCGGGGCGCCGCGCGACGGCGGGAGGGAACCGCCGCCGCCCGCTCCGCCGCCTCCCTTCGCCCCCGGGGCCTGGGCCGGCGCCGTGACGGGCTCGGTCAGGAAGGGGTCGCGGAAGGCGTGGGCGTGGTCCGAGATCAGAGCGACCGAGACCCGCGCGTCGAGGACGTCGGGGGCCTCGGGGAGGGCCGGCTCGTCGATCACGCCGAGGTGCCAGTTCCGGGGCTGCGGGAGGCCCTGGACGACGCCGCCGACCTCGGGGAGGCCCGAGGGGTCGGTCGCCCGCAGGATCCCGAAGACGGACGCGCCGAACCGGCCGAGCTCGCCCTTGTCGCCCTCGGCCTGGCGCGAGGAGTCGCGGAGGGTGATCTGCCGGACGGAGTCGCCCGAGCCGCTCGGCTGGAATTCGCTCACGGGGCGAGCCCTTTCGAGACGACCTCGGAGGCGGCGAGGAGCGCCCCGCCCGAGAGGCCGCCGCGGGTCTCGAGCTTCGGCAGTGGGGCGAGCGGGGCGGAGAGCCCGACGTGAGCCGTCACGCGCGGGAGCTGGCCCTCGGTCTCCCACGTGACGCCGCGGACGCGGCCAGTCGTGACGAGGGGCACGAACCGCGCGAACGTGACGACCGCGCCCTCGGCCGAGAAAGGCTTCGTCAGGACGGCCTTGGCCGCCTCTCGGGCGAGCCGGTCGAGGCTCTCCAGGTTCGTCCCGGCCGCGCCCTCGACGAGCTGGAGGTCGGGCCGCTCGATCACGTGAGGCGGGTCGCCCACGCCGGGGACGCGGGAGAGCGAGAGCTTCGCGTCAGGACCCGACCCCTCGCGCGTCCACACGGAGACGTAGCGGTCGGTCGTCCCCGGGGCCCCCGTCGCCGGCGCCTTGCGCTGGTAGGCGAACTCGAGCTCGACGCGTGCTCCGTTGATCGCGAGCTCGGCCTCCTCGAGCGTGACGCCCTCGGTCGCGACGTGCCCCTGGACCGAGGCGAACTTCACGACGCCGCGGGCGCGGTCGACCTCGAACCCGACCCCGTTGCCGCTCGCCGTGTCGCCCGAGGCGGCCTCGGCGAAGGGGAGGTTCGAGACCTGGCGGAACGCCGCCCCGCCGAGGCCCTCGAGCGCCTTGAGTGTCTGGTTCGTGACCGACCGCTGGGCCTTGTTCGCGACCCCGAGGAGGGCGTTCGCCTCGAGCTTGGCGAGCGTCGCCCCCAGGATCGAGACGACCGTGAACGTCTGCGACCACGCGCGGAGCGGGAGGAGCTCGCCCGCGCTCCCGGCCGAGCCCCTGGCGTCGAGGATCGGGAGCTTGTCCGAGGCCGACTCGGCCCCGCCCGGGACCCTGAACCACTTGTAGGCCCACCGCTCGAACTCGCGGAGGCCCCACGCCGAGAGGGTCGCGGACGAGGCGCGCCGCTCGTGGGGGAGGACGGCGAGGCGCCGAGCGATCGCGGGCTCGAGGCCGATCCCGCGGAG
>CAZWFX010000112.1:0-4152 GCA_964633425.1 uncultured Candidatus Saccharibacteria bacterium | reverse complement strand
GCGTACCGTGGGAGACTTCGACGCTGGTGATGCTTTCGCCAGCGGCGGCCTGTGCAAGAATGCCACTGTTGCTGAGACCGCACGCGGAGTAAGTCGCGGTCAGGACAGACAAACTTGATGCCGTCGTGTTTCCTCCGGTATCCGTAACCGTTGCACTCCAAGTCGAATTGGTTCCGGGGTCTTCGCCGGTCACGCCGAACTGAACCGCACACACCCGCTTACCAGTCGGGGCCGTGAATGAGATTGTGACAGGTCCGCCGCCAGTCGCACCCAGCACATATTCACCGAGGTAGCCCATGTCAGCCGACAAGGTGATGCCAAGCTGATAGCTTCCCGTCGTGCCGCTGATGCTGATGCCCGTGCCGTTTGTCGCTGTTCCAGCCGTGCCACCCGCGAGGTCGTAATCGTCGTTGCCGAACATCACGAGACAGGCAACGCTGTTCGCGCCGCCAGCGGTCGCGCCGGCAAGCCGAGTGCCATCCCCGCAGCACGCCGGGTCTGCCCCGTCGCAGCATCCACACTCACCCATGTAGCCGGTCATGGAAATCAAACGTTTTCCTCCAGTTCGATGCCGCCAACCACCCACAGGCGATTAGTCTGAACCACGGAGTCAACGCAGACTTCAAACTCGAATCCAGACGATGCCGGCCCGTCATACAACGCCCGCGTCGATGAAGCGCTCGTGACCGTGCCATTGAGGAACAGGATGTATTCAATGTTGTTGCGGAACTGATCGCCTGTCGTGGCCTTCATCCACACCGTTGCACCATCGCTCCGGCCGCCCGCGTCGTCTTTCACACGGATGACGCCGGGCTGATAGCCGTCGCCGTTGACGGTGTTGCTGGTGCATTTGATGAGGGCGACTGTTTCGACAGCAGGCGAGCAGGCGAGATAGACGGCGTAATCGTCCTTGTAGCCGTGGAACGTGCAGAAAACGGGCTGATCGGGACCAGGCGGTGGTAGCCCTTCATGACTCCCCACCAGCACGGTTACAGTGTCGTCCGTGTACGTTCCAGTCGCCGCGTCCAGCCAGGTGATGACGGCTTCGCGGTAATCGGTGTCGGAGTAGAGATCGCCCGGGCGAACGACGAGGCCGCCGAGCATGCCGTCGGGACGTTTGGCGTATTCCGGGCGCTCAACCTTGCGAGTAGCCCTTGCTGCCCGTTCAGCATCGGCTTCGTTTTGAAACCCTACGCCAATCATATCAGCCTCACATTCAGATTCGCGAAGGCAACACGGCCCTTGCTGCGGAAGGTGCGAGAGAATGGAGGCGTAGTCGCAGGGTCTGTAATGGCTTGCCCGTTAGTATCAAGCGGCCAGGGCTTCGTGATCGGTTGACGAGTAACCGGATTCAGGATCGGCTTTTTGTTGCTAGTTGCCGGGTTCACTACCATGCCTTCGCCGGGAACATAGACAGTCGATGCGGTGTTTTTCAATTCATAAAGCCCGGCATTTAGAAAGCGATCTTCCCACCCGCGAGGGTTGTATTTGATCACCATTGATCGGCGAATGACCCGAGTGCCGCCGATCAGTTCCGGCTCGAGGTCGTATTTTGTGATGAGCCATTTACCAATGTCGGACCCGCCGAACACAGGATCGGTGAAGAGGAAAATGTCCGAGTTTGTTTTGTAGTAGTACGTGTCCGCACTGATGAGCAGATCGTAGGCCGAAGTCCACGCCGCCGTCGGCTCAATGCAAGAGTAGTTCAGAACGCGAATCGGATAGTTGAACTCAATGCCCGGCTCGAAGGGGTCTCCGGCAGTGTTTAAGACTCTCTTGCCGTCCAAGTCCTTGCCATCTTCCGGCGTTTCCATCCGATCTTCACCAGTCAAACTCCAGTTCGGTGTTAGATTGGCGAGATTGTCAGTTCCGCCTGCAAGATCACGCTTGTCGGGAAGAGGCGTATCATCGCGGCCCCTTGGGCTATAAGTGAAGTTGAAAGTAAACTTGGCCTTGTCGTTGCGATCACGCCGGCCGCTGACGCGCCGCATGATGGCGAGATTGTCGATTCGGATACCATCGCGGCTAACCCACCTGTCGCCATACTGAGGAAGCCTATCGGCATCAGAAGGAGGCGAGAGCAGCAGGGCTTCGTAAAGTTGCAGGCCCGAGACGTCCAGCGTGGTGCTGTTCTCGGTATCAAGGATAACCTCATACGACTCCATGTAGGAGCGGTCGAGTCCTTCGCCGAACTCAAAAGATTCTTCGGGAAGTCGGCTTATTTTCTTGGCGTAATAGAGTGGCATCAGCGACCCCCACCGATGCCGACGCCGACGCGCCGTTCGTCTGCGATGCGATTCAGCGCGTCAACCGCTTGCTTCTGATATTCCGCTTGCCGTTCATTGACTTCCCGAAGCACGTCCAGTTTCATGCGGATGTCCGCTTCCACGTTGTAGTTCGCGTCGGCGCGGGCTTGGTTGATCGCCGAATACGCCTCTTGCGACCCTGCGCGGATTGTTTTCGCTACAGGATCAGGCAGACTGTTCAGCGAACCGGAGACAGATGACCATTGCTGGAAGATTGCGCGGTTGATTGCATCCATCCCGCCAAACAAATCGGGATTCGTCTTCGCACCTTGCAGGTACTTCCAATTGCGTTCGAACAAAGAGAAAGCGGATTGCGATTTTGTGGGGTCCGTGGCGTCTTTGAGCAGATCACTGATCCCCGTTCTGAAGCCAGGCATGGCCGCATCCATCGCGTCCATGAACGCGGCGTTTCGTGCCTTGACTTCTGCTGCCGCCGCCATCGCCCGTTCTTGCTCTTTCGAAACCGGCGAAACGCCACCACGGCCGGAAATCCGATTCGTGAAAGCAATGAAGTCCTTGTCGGCATCGCCGAACGCCTTGCGTGTATTTAGTTGGCCGATTGCGAGTTGAATGCCGCGGGCCGAGTTGTACATCGCGTCCATCGACTTCGCAAATCTATCGGCCGTTTCGCCAACAGTGACCTTTTCTCCATTCATCTTTCGCCAGATGTCGTAGGCGATTGACATTGGACGCACGAGCATGTCAACGATAACGCCACCAACAGCAGTGAAGCCTTCCACCATCACGGCGATAAACTGAGCAGCACCGGCTGCAAATGAAACGAGCATTGGCCCAAGCGAGCCGATCGTTCCCGATACACCCTTGCCCATATCGCTCGCAGCCGGGTATAGCTTGCCAATGAATTGCTCCGCCACATACGCGACGCCGAGGCCGAACTTTCCGACTTCGACAACGACCGGCTGAATCGCCTGCCACAGCATCTGAACACCATCGACGAGTTTGTCGATACTCACCGTGTTCAGTCCGTTTGTCAGTTGCTCCAGCATCTTGCCGATCGGCAATCGCTGAAAGATCGCAGTTCCGAGTTTTCCGGCCCCGAGTTGAAATGTTTCGATCAACTGATCCCAGCGGCCACCGACCGTCTGCAAATCTCTCTCCATCGCCCCAGCAAAACGGCCTCCGGTCGCGGACAATTTTGTAAACGCATCTTGGAACATCTTCGCGCTGACTTGGCCGTCCTGCATCATTGCCAACAGCTTTTGTGTCGGCATTCCCATTGCTTCAGCAATTGTCTCGGCACCAATCCCGGCGTTTCCAAGCTGCCGGTTCAGTTCTTCAGCGGTCAGTTTCCCCTTAGCCAGCACTTGCCCGTAAGCCAGCGCGATGTTGTGAATCGGAGCGCCTGTCCCCGATGCCACGTTGCCGATTTCTCGCATCACCCGCAGCAGATCTTTCGCCGGTATGCCGTAGCCGAGCAAGAGTTTTGCATTCTCAATCAGTTCTTGCGACTTGAACGGCGTTTCAGTGGCAAGTTTCTGAACTTCGCCAAAGAGTCTGCTTCCGCCAGAGGTTGATCCAGTCAGCGTCTGGAAAGCCGTTTCTGCCCGCTCAAACTCAGCACCGACGACGGCAACGTACTTTGCCGTGTCGTACATCGCAGAGGCGATGCCTTTGGCAGCTTCCCAGCCAAGCTCCAGAGACTTTGTGATTGCCTGAGCGCCAAGATTGCCAACAGCCATTGCGCTGGACATGCCGCCAAACCCGAGACTGCCGGCTCCGCTCACCATGCCGTTTGCTTGATTAAATGCTTTCTGAAGGCCGGAAACGTCCCCGACAAACTTCAGCACCAGTGTTCCGAGATTCGACTTCATCACTTTTTCCTGCT
>CAZWFX010000111.1:0-4207 GCA_964633425.1 uncultured Candidatus Saccharibacteria bacterium | reverse complement strand
CTCGGCGTACTTGCCGAGCCACTTCTTCACCTTCTCCTGCTCCAGCTGGCCCACGCTGTCGGCGACGTACTTCGCCGTCGCTTCGAGGTGACTCTTCACCTGGCACAGCACCTGGCAGCCGTAGGGCTTCATGGCCTCTTCTTCGCCCCCCTCCGGCTTCACGACGCCGTCCGTCACTTCTTCCGCGTCGCCCATCGCCTTGCTTCCGCTCATGGCCTCTCCCCCGGCGTCGGGGACGCCGCCCCCGCCGGATTCGGGTTTCTCTTCTTCGCCGGCGCCCTTGCCGCGCTTGCACGTCACCAGCTCGACGCCGTCCTCGATTTCCTTGCGCTCGGCGCTGTCCGCCTCGCACTCCTCCGCCGGGAAGAGGACGGCCACCCAGGGCTCGTCGCCCTCGCCGCCGGGCATCACCTCGACGCCCTCGTAGCCGTTGTCGGCCAGCCACTGCTTGACGTCCGCCTCCTCGTGGAAGCGGTCGGGGTGGAAGACGACGGCCTGGGGCTCGACGGCGTTCTCCTCCGCCTCGGCGGGCGCCTCCGGCTGGGCGGGCGGCTTGGTGAGGTCGTCGGCCAGGAGTTTCTCGAAATCCGAGGCGAAGGCGTCGGCAACAGTATCGGTGGACATTGTCTTCCGGGTGAGGTTGAAACTGCGGCGGCCGGCGTAGGAGGCCACCATAGGGCTGAGGGACTTGTCGAAGCGGGGCGGCCTGGTGATGAGCTCGCGCTGCTCTTCGATTTTTTTGAGGGCGGAGGCGACGGCCGCGTCCAGCGACTTCTCCTCCTGCTCCAGGAGTGTCTTGACGAACTTGCAGAGCTCGTAGACGTGGGCGCCGCTATAGCCCTTGGTGGCCTTCAGCGCGTCCGCCAGCTGGGCACCCTTCAACTCGGGCAGCCACTTGGCAAGCATGCCCTTGCGAGACGCCTCGTCCGGCAACTTGAAGTAGAGGACGTCGTGGAAGCGGCCGGGCCGGTCGATGAGTGCCTTCGGCAGTCGCTCGGGGTAGTTCGTGGTCAGCACCGTCCACACGCCCGAGTACCTGGCGATGCCGTCCATCTCGCTTTTGAGTAAGTCGATGGAGTGGCTGTCGAGCCAGTTGTCCACGTCCTCGAAGAAGATGACGCTGGGCGCCAGCTCCTTGGCGAGCTCGAAGGCGTACGACATGCCGCCGAAGGCGCCGGCCCGGTAGAAGTCTCTAGCGGAGACCCAGATGAAGGTGGCGTCGGCCTGGTTGCGGATGATACGGCCGGAGAGCGTCTTGCCCGTGCCCGGAGGGCCCAGGAAGATGGCGCCGCGGTTGGCGAAGTCGGCCTGCTTCTCGTTGAGGAGCCGCAGGGTGCGCTTCACCGACTGGACGTTCTTGTCCTCCAGGAAGAGGTCGCCCCAGTCCTCGCCCGTCTTCTTAATGAAGTCGCCGGAGAGGGCGAAGGCCTCCCCCTTCAGGTAGTTGTACTTCGACGCGGCGAGTTCCCAGGCCTTGTCGAGCACGGCGGAGGAGTGCCGCGACTCCGACTGCTTCGAGTAGAGGGTCACCTGCAGCCCGTACCAGCAGGGCTGGAAGGCCACAATGAACTTCGACTTGCCGTCGTAGAAGGCGGCGCCCTCGACGAGGAATTCCTTGGACGCCGTGGAGTTGAGCTTGATGTGCTCGTAGTAGGGCGGGCACTCGGTGCCGCCGTGGGTGATGTTGCGCACGTCCACCGACTTGTGCTCGGCGGCAGCGGCCTCCTCCCACCCCGACAACACGCTGCCCATCTTCGCCGATGGGATGACGCCGGAGCGGCAGGAGATTTGCTTCACCTCGCAGCCGATGTACTTCGCGGCCAGGCCGTAGAAGGCGGTGGCCGGCTTCAGCTTCTGCTGGGAGATGTCGAACGCCTTGCTGAGGGCGCGGTTCCATCGCCTGCCCTCGGCCACGAGGCCGGCTTCCTTCGGCATGGTGAATCGCGGCCGGTCGTTGCGCAGCGGGGCGGCGAAGGGTTCGAGGGACTTCCTCAGGACGGGGGAGAGGGACTTCGAGGACTGAAGACGGGCGCGGAGGGCGTCGGCGTTGGCGGGCACGGGCACCACCGACCACTCCAGCAGCTGCCAGCGCGTGAAGACGAGGCCGCCGGAGTCGAAGTCGACGTTGCCTTCTTCATCCACCTGTTCCTCGGACGCCGGGGGGATGAGTTTGCCCTCGACGGGGATGAAGCCGATGGAGGCGGCGCGCAGGTGCCCGGAGGCCACCAGGTCGAAGACTTCCTCGCTCTCGCGGGTCTTGCCGTGGAAGTAGGCGCGGGAGGTGATCGACTCCTCGCCGAACCACACGGCCACCTCCCCCTGCGGGGTGCGGGCGCTGGCGATGGGGAGGCAGTCGCTCTTGTGGGCGAAGAAGACGACGGGATTCTTCTCGTAGTCGCCGAACCACTCCTTGCACCCCGCCGGCACCACCACGTCGCCGTGCCGGTCGCGCCGGGTGGAGGAGACGACGAAGCCGGCCGACATCGTCTGGGTGTCGACGGCCAGCAGCCCGTCGCCCGGGGAGACTGCCCCAACGTCGGAGGGGTTGCTGAGGGCGACGCTCTTGCCGTCGCCCAGGGGCATGGCCCTGCGGCGCAGCGAGTCGCCGCCGACGGGCTCCCCGCGGTGGTTCACGGTGGCGTCGAAGCGGCGGGAGATTACCCCGTAGAGGTCGCCGGCCTTGTAGGCTTTCACTTCACTCACTTCGTCAGTCGTCCTCTCGGCGTGGCTGGTTGGAGGGCTCCGTCACCGTCTGGCGGTTGGCGCCGGGGCTGCCGCCGCCGTTGCCTGAAAGCCCCGAAAGCACCATCGACACGGGCACCGTGTTCATGGGCATCCAGGGCTCGTTCGCCCAAGCGTGCGGGTAGGGCTCGTCGCCGCGCAGGGCGCGAACCTCGTTCATCGTCTTCGCCCCGTACGCCAAATCCGTCATGAGGGACGTCTCGCGCAACTCGGGGTCGGCGGGCGTCCTGTCCTCCCACCACACGCGCAGCCGGCGGTCGTAGCGCGGCTGGGCCAGCTTCTCCGTCACGTTCTGGCCGTAGAAGTGGAAGAGGGGGTTGATGGCCCCGGTGTACAGGCCGGCGGAGGCGGCGCGCAGGCTGCCGAACGTCATGTCGCTGACGACGCCGACGCAGGGGCCGGGGACGTGGAAGACGGCGAGCACGTTGTCGCGCAGCTGGTTGGCACTGTCGAAGAACCCCAGCTCGTCGGCGGAGAGCTGCAGCTTGCGCAGCTTGGCCCCCGGCGGCACCATCATGGGCTTGTTGGCGTTGTGCTCGCTGCCGTAGCGCGACATCAGGCGCGCCTCGATGCGGTTGAGTTCGCTCTCATCGGGCAGCTTGACGTTGGGGTCGAACTCGACGGAGACGCCGGGGAAGATGCCGTTCTTGAAGGAGAACCAGCGCGTGCGGTCGATGGATTCGATGGTGTCCACCCACTGCGCCCCAGCGTTGAGGGGGGAGAAGCCGTCCAGCTTGGAGACGGGGGACTTCTTGCGGAAGTGTATCATGTCCCCAGCCGGGATCGTCATGCGGACGTAGTTGCCCTCCACCGGCCGGATTTCGTACTCGTCCACCCACCCCTCGTCGTTGGCCTGGGAGTACACCCAGTGTGACGGCATCACCCAGATGGCGCCGGGCTTCTGCGTCAGGGGGTTGCGGGGAACCCACCAGTAGGCGCTGCCGGTGAGCAGCAGGAACATCGTCGTCTCGTACCACAGGTCGTACGAGGTGTCAGGCTCGTTGGGGTCGCGGAGGAGTCGGCAGAGGGGGTGGTTGCTGCGGGCGGGCTCCAGCCGCTCGTGCGACTGCAGCGGGGTGATGGCCTTGTTGGTGACGGCGCGGCTGAGGAACTTCCTCGCCTGGTCGGCGGCGTCGCCCCCCTCCTCGTGGAGGATGGAGACGTTGGGCATGTGCATCGCCACCTCGGTGGCTATGCGGTCGACGGCGACGTAGACCCAGTGCTTGAAGTGCCGCACCTGGTGGTAGCGGCTCTCCGTCCACTGGTTCGTCCACTGGCCGACGGAGGAGCCCCCGCCGATGAACTCGGCCAGGGCGCGGCGGGCCCCCCACCTCGGCTTGAGGAGTGACGGGAAGGCCTTCTCGACTAGCCAGTCGGTGAAGCGCGTGAGGCTGGTAGCCATGTACTCTCGTCGCGGGCGGGGTGGTGGCGCAGATGGGAGAGGATGCTCGCGGCGGGAGATGTG
>CAZWFX010000110.1:2906-4276 GCA_964633425.1 uncultured Candidatus Saccharibacteria bacterium | reverse complement strand
GCGGGTCGCATCGCGGGTCGCTGAGTCGCGATTCTTGCGCCGATACCAGATCGCTGAAGCGGCGCCGTAGGCGAACGCCATCACCAGCGGCGACGGCGCAATCACGACGCGCGGCTCCTTGAGGCCGGCGGCGGCGTACAGGCCCTTGATGGCCGGCACGATCTTGGCCGGGTCGATTGGGTCGGTGCGAAACGCGCGGGCGATCCACAACTTGACGTGCTCCGCCATCGCGGCGCGTTCGGCCTCGGTGATGCCGCCGGCGGCCTTTGTCGGCGTGCGAATGATTTTGTTCATCTCAGTCCTCCACCTTCTGACGGCGCACGACGCCGCCTCCGATCTTCTGCTTCCATTGGCCATCGCGTGAAGCCGAGAACTTGCTCGGCTTTTTGATGCCCAGGTGTTTTGCCCTGACCCGCATGACCTTAGCACGAATTGGCGCTTCCGCAGCCGTCTTGCCGGCATGGCAGGACTTGTGCGCTGGCTTCAGGTTGTCGCCGCCATCCTCGCCGCCCATGGACAGCGGGGAGACGTGTTCAACGTCCCATTTGTCGCCGACATGGATCTTGCCGCAGCAGATGTGACAGACGCCGTTTGCGGCCTCGAAAATGGCGACGCGCTGCCGGGCGGAGATGCTGGACCGTTTCACGGGTGATCTTCGCTCCATTTCCCGCAATTGATCATCGCGTCGCGGTAGCGGTCCGCCAATCTGGCAACGGCAGCCGCTTTCTCGTCTTTCGCCAGTTTTACGGCCTTCCCCTCGAGCGACAGTCCATCGCCCCCGCATTCCGGACAATCGATTGAATACAGCTGTGTCCCATACACATCGTGGACAGGGTATAATCCTGAGCCTTCGCAGACTTCGCATTTCATGGTCTGCTGCCTTGCCGGGATGCTGGCGCGGGTCATTTCGCCTCCAACGGGTTGCGCCTGCCGAGTTCTGCGGCAAGCTGTGCGGTCTTGGCTTCAAACGCGCGCACCGAGCGGGTGCGCCTCTGGTGCGCCGTCACCACGACAGGGCGGCGACGGAATAGGCTGCGGATCATGGCGACGATGGTCATTGGCCGTCCTCTTTTGGCAGCAGGCTGCGAAGGAAATCGATCTCTGCCTGAGCGGCGGCGCGCCACGCGTTACGGGCAGAGGAAACCGGGCACCCGTAACACGTATCGTCATCTGACATTCCTCGCGTGTTGAACAGCAAACACAGCGGGCACCACGCCCGCCCCATTTTGATTTTTCGTGGGTCTTTAGTGACCAACTTCAGTTCCCACGCCTCAATAGACGCATTGAGCGCGGCAAACGTCACCTCGTCCATGGTCATTTCGGGCCGCTGGTCTGCTGTATTCGTCATGATAGCCTTGCCTTGCCGCGCC
>CAZWFX010000110.1:0-2806 GCA_964633425.1 uncultured Candidatus Saccharibacteria bacterium | reverse complement strand
GCCTTGCCGCGCCGTGCCTCGCCCTGCCACGCTATGCCCTGCCACGCCGAGCCAGGACCGGCCGTGCCATGCAGTCATGCCGCCTCACCATGCTTGGTAAGGCTGCCTCGTTCGGCGCCAATCAGATCCTCGACGTAATCGAGGATCGCTTTCTTCGACGCCTGAAAATCCCGCTTGCCCATGGCCTTCATGGACTGCGATTTGGCGGTCATGCGGGTGACGGTCGGTCCCGTAACAGCAACCACCGAAAACTCATCCAGCGGACGGATGAACGATGCCACCCGCATTGCCTCAGCCCGCGATGAGCAAACCAGCGTCTGCGTGTCGCACCATCCGGTCTGGATCAGCGCGAACTTTCGCAGGTGCTCCGGCGACAGTGCAAAGGGCGCTTCAGCATAGCGCTCTGGCATGTTCATCCAGGCTTCGCGGATGAACGCGAATTCGTGCCGGTGCGTCTCGCCGGATCGCTGGTGATGCTCGTCCATTGGATAGACCTCACCAACGACGAAACGGCGATTGCACTCGGTCGCTTGCCGCGCCGTTGCCGGCTCAAAAGCCTCGCCATTCCATCGCATGTAAACGGGCATCATTTCAGCCTGCCATCATGTTCTTGGCCGCGTCGGGAAGGACGCGGGTCAGGTGCCGGGCCTTGATGCGGTCAGCAATGGCGCGGGCGGCATCGTTGCCTTGCAGCGTCGCCTCGACATCCAGCGCAACCCATGCCTCCTCAATCGTCTCCTCATCGAAGGCGACGGCGAGTGCGGCCTCGATATCCTCGAGGAAAGCAGCTGGCATCTCGCCCGCTTCCGCTTCTTCGACAGCGGCTTCGGCCGGCTCCTGAGAATGCGCCACCTGCGGCGGCGGTGGCGGGGCCACCACAGAGCCCGTGATCACGTCAGGCGACCGCTCGGCCTCGTCCTGGTCAATGATGCCGGCAAAGCCGAAGGCATAGCGAGCGCACTGGATGACCGCCTTGTGGCGAAGCATCCGGGCCGGCCATTTCTGCCAAGGTTCGGTCGACCGATGGCATTCGGCCATGTATTCGGTCACGGTGACGGGTCGCGCGCGATCCTTCCGGTAAATGCTGCAGGTGATCGACACCAGCTTGCCGGCCTTGTCGGCGTTGTCGGAAAATTCGATGCCATCCATGGCGGGGTGCGAGTTGATCAGGTTCATCCAGCCGTCGATGGAAACAATCGGCTGGATGCCGCCGCCCTTCTTCGGGAAAGCGTAGATTTCCTTCAGGATCGGGTTGAGGTCATATTCCTTGGCGACCATCAGGAATGCCGCGAACTCCTCGACCGAAACGTTCGCAGGCAGGCACGTCGCCTTGACGGTCGCCGCGAACTTCTCCGGCTCGATGCCATAACGGCCGGCCATCTCGGCAATCATCGAAGGCCGCTTGATTTCGGCAATCGCATTCATTGGCTTTCCTCCTGCTCAGGCCACCGTTCGGTGCGGTGCCAATAGGCGTAATCTTCATAGGCAATCGGGTGCTTGGCGAAGGACAGCCACATGGCTTCCGCGTCTGCCGGGCTGCCGGCAAAGTCGGCCACCAGGCGGTCGCCATCACGCCAGATCGCGCCGGCCACCCATGGCCGCGTGATCGGCGCCAGATTGGAATTCACGCCGCGCCAGTCACGCACCTTGAAGTAACCGCATTTCGGCTCGCCTTCGTGGATTGGCGGTTTCTGGCCGGCAAGCGCAGCGCGCCACCATGCGTAGTCGTCGATCACCGGAACGCCTCCGAAATCGCCATGATGCCCAGCACGATGCCGGCGCTCGAGGCGGTGACGAGCAGCAGCTTGATCACGTCGATCAGCCAGTCGGCAATGAGGTCGCTGTCGTCGTCCGGCTCATAGCCGAATGCGTCGCGGGCGTGGCGTTCATGGTCATTCATCGGATTTGTCCTCGGTGGTGGAGATGATTTCGTCAGCGATGCCCTCGGCGACGACCTCGGCGAGGGCAATATCGCGGCTGGCCCGCCACCCAAAGCCAAGCATCGTGTCGGCTTCTCGCATCCAGCGCAGCGCGATCTCGGCGCAGCGCTTCCGCTCGGCCATTACAGCATTCTTCACAGCGTCTTCCATTGCCGCCTCACCCATACCTCTTGAAATGGCCGGACGGGTTGTTGGCGCCGCCGACGTAGTAGATGCCTTCGCGCTCATACACCTCGGCCTTGAAGGCTTCGGACTTCTCGGCGGCCGTCGAGATGCGCTCCGCCAGCATATCCAGCAGCGGATCACCGGCGCCGGTCATCGTGATGTAGTTGTCTCCGCCCAGATGGTCGGCATAGACGCCGGTCACGATGACCTTCCCTTCATCGACTTCAGCGAAAAGCTCGCAGTCGATCTGGGCAATGCACTTCCCATGGGCTTCCAGGTAATAGGTGAAGGGAATGCCAACCATTTTGTCCTCCTGTGTTGCTGCGAATATGCATCCGGTGCCGCCATGCGTCAATAGGAAAATTGCGCCTCACGCATATTTTTTCGCTTGACAGTCGCCAGCACCGGGCGCACTTTCCGGCCATGACCCTCGCACAATACCTACGCGAAGCCGACCTGACCGACGCGGAATTTGGCGCGAAAGTCGGCGTGTCGCAATCCCAAATCTCGCGGTTGAAGCGCGGCGTGTCTTTCCCGTCGCCGGCAACAGCCGTGCGCATCGCCCAAGCGACCGGCGGCAAGGTCAAGCCCGCCGACTGGTATGCGTCCCTGCAGAAGGGAGCCGCCTGATGCATTCCCCCGGCGCCCCCAGAACCCCGGCGCTGGCAACTGGCGCTGCATTGTGCGCGCCTCTTTTATTC
>CAZWFX010000109.1:2580-4363 GCA_964633425.1 uncultured Candidatus Saccharibacteria bacterium | reverse complement strand
CTTGACCACGCGCGAGGTTCCGTTGGCCGTGGTGTAGGTGTGGGTGCCGACCACTACGAAAACATCTTGCGTCGAATACATTTCCCCATCGGCCTGCGTGGAAAAGTCGCGGTCGCGAATGTAGACGAGCGGTTCGCCGTGGGTGTTCAACAGTTCGACCAGGGCCTCGGTGTCGCTGAGCCGCTGAAACACACGATAGCCGTAAGAGAGCGTCCCGACTGTGCCCGGCGGCAGGCTGTCGGATACGTGCGTGATGGGGATATATGGCGCATCGTCGCGTTTCTTGAGCCGCTTCAGGAACTCGGCGGCCTCGCGGCGCTTGGCCTTGTCCCGGGCGTCGGTGACCCGCCCGGCCTCGCGTAGGTCGCGGCTGATGCTCGCTATGAGCTTGTCGCGCCGGGCCTCGGCGGCTTCTATGGCGTCCCGTAGCTGGGCAGGCGTGGCCTGCGGCTGTTCGGGCTCGGCGGACAGGACGGCGGCGATTAGTAACGTGGTAAGCATGGCAACCCCCCTTTCGCTGGACTATCTTAAGCGTGGAACCTGGCAAGTGCAACCGGCAATGAGCGTTGGCTAACGTGGTAACCAGTTACCAGGCAGGTTGCCAAACTAGAGCCAACAGTAGGCCGCAACCCATTGCAGATGTAGCGGTTACGTAAACTGAACGGTTACCAGGCCGGTTGCCCAACAGTTGCCCAACAGTTGCCCAACAGTTGCCCAACACCCCAAGACGGCTGGCTATACTGGTGGCATGGACCCCCTGACCCTGACCGACTGGTCGAAGCTCGCCGGCGCCTGCTGCGTGCTGTGGCCGCTGGGCGCGGTGCTCTGGTTGGGCATCCTCAACGCCCAGGGCATTTGGCCTGATGAGTGGTGATTGGCGCACCAACCCCAACGAAATCGCACACGGTCGGCCCCTCGGAGTATTTCCAGATTGACACCAACAGGCAGCGCTCAACAATGGTGTAGCCGCCCTCTTGGGAGAACCGGCACAACACTGGCTTATTGTCGCGCAGCATCGCCGTTAGCTTGCCTTCGTACCTTGGCAACAAACAAACCGACCAAGCCGATTCGCCACACTCCGAGCGATACATCCGCTCGGTCGGCGTCATGTCCGAGAACGGTTTCGGCGGCCTGTCTACTGTATGGCAGGCGGTGCCGGTGATTCCGCCCTCAATCACGGCGGACCAGTCGTAGGCGGTCATCGCGAGCCCCTTTTCATCTGGCTTAGAGGCACCTTGCCGGCGAGCCCAAGCAGCGTATCGGCGCTGACACCGAGAGCCCGGCACAGCCGGCAGAGCGAGTCGGCCGAGGGCTGCGACCGGCCGGCCTCAAAGTCGCTGACCGTGGCTTGGGCCAGCCCGGCCGCTGCGGCAAGCTCAACCTGGGTTAGGTCGGCGGCGAGCCGAGCGGCGCGGAGGCGTTGGCCTAGGGTGGTTGGGGGCATGGTCTACCTTTCGTCTTCACTGGAGGCTGCGTCTTCTTCTTCGGACACAAGTTGAGCGCAATACTCCTCGACCAGCCGCTGGCCGGTGGCAATCGCAATGGCGGTGGCCTTGGCCCACTCGTCATCAGTGAACTGGTCGAACGTGCCAAGGCCGCTGCCGAATCGAGCAAACTTCCTGTAGCCGTTCCAGCCGTGGCAGGTGGCGCGAACGCCACGCGAGCCGAACAACGCAACGTCTGGAAACAGGTCGGTCAACCCGTCGATGACGGCATCGCGCCATGCAGCGCAGGCGTCGGCTAGGTAAGGGTGCTCTGGCCCAAGGTCCGACAGCGGCCCGAA
>CAZWFX010000109.1:0-2480 GCA_964633425.1 uncultured Candidatus Saccharibacteria bacterium | reverse complement strand
TACCGTTATCGTCAATGACTATTTCAGAAGATTTTCGAGATAGTTCCAACCCGCCACGCCGCAACGACTTACGACGCGATAAACGGCGGCAGCGGCGGTGCGTCGTCAAGCTGGCTGGGGTCCAAGTACCACGTTCTGGCTAACCCCGGCGTGCTGTGGCCGAGCAGGTCGCTGGCACTCTGGCCGGCCCTGTGGGCCTGGGTCGCGGCGGTGCGGCGAATCGCCTGCAACCCTCGCCGCCGAACGTCAACGCCGGCACGCTGGCCGAGGGCCCGCCAGTGCTTTCTCCAGCCAGTGGCGCCGACCAGCACGGGCACTAGCCGTTCGTCATCGACCAGCCGCACGGCGAGCAGCGAATCGAGCGTTGAGCGGCGCAGCCGGCGGACCACAAGCCGGCCAGTCTTGCGGGCGACGTGGCACAGCCGCGAGCCGTGAACCTCGGGCCAGGTCGCGGTAAACAGGTCGCCACGCCGTAAAGCAGTATCGCAGGCGAGCAATATCGCGGCCCGCTGTATTGCGGTGGCATGGGCGACCAGGGCGCGAATCTCGCGTGGCGTCAGCCCTCGCGGGATGTGCTGGGCAACCTTGATTGGCCGGACGCGGCCGAGCGACAAGAGGCCGTCACGCTCTGCGGCGCGGAGCACGACCGCCAGGGCGCCACGCTGCGACCGGGCCGTTATCCGGTGCTGCCCGGCACGGTACGCCAGGTATTCGTTGAGCCGTGCGGCGGCTTGGTCGAGCGTCAAGACGCTGCCGGCCCAGCGTTCAAAGGGCCCCGCGAGGCCCCGGTAAAATTCCGCCGTGCGTGGCGTTAGGTCGCGTTCCCCAACGTACTGGTCGATGAAATCTCGCAGGTGCATGGCTTCTTCCCCCTGCGCGAAACGCCCCTCCTGGCTGATTCCGTTCGGTTGCGCGCTGTGACTCGTTGTATCTCGGCCCACCACCGGGCCGCCCCGGGTCGAAAGTAATTAGACCGCTCGGCGTGTCAATAGTTTGTGGTTCTGGGGGTCGCGGGTTCGAGTCCCGTCAGCCACCCCTTTGCAAGCGGTTCCAGTGGGCGGGCAGGCCGGCGAAAGCCGGCTGACTGCTACGGGTCAGAGTGCTAAACCTGCCCGCTCGCTGGAAAAACACTTCCCAACATGCTAGACTTAGGGTATGGCAATGGCAATCATCGACAACTGGATTTCTGTCGCGCAGGCATCCGAAATTCTCGGAGTGTCTCCCGGTCGCGTGCGCCAATGGATTGTTTCTGGCGACCTTCCCAGTGTCGAAATTGGGCGCATGCGGTTGCTGGAACGCACTAAGGTCGAACGCTTTGCGCGGATTCCGCGACCCAACGGAAGGCCCCCGCAAAAGAAATCTGGTTGACCTAGTTGACAAAGCCTAGCGTACCCGCTAAGGTTTCCCGTGTTGGTTGTCGATAAGTCAAGTGTCGCGATTAGCACCGCGCCTTGACTGAAACGCCGTAGCACCCTCTAGCGGCCTCTTCCGCCGGTCGGTGCGTCTGCACCGAGGACCGACATGGACACCGAAGAACTCTTGCGCCTCGTCGTGCGCGTCATCGTCGCGCTTGTGACGTCGTGGCTGGAGCGATAGCCGTGCAACGTCCCATCGTGCTCGTGGCTCGCGGCGTGTTCGACGACGTACACGGCGACGGCCGGCTAGTTCGGCGTGCCACGTTGTGGAGCGTCGAGCGGGCGCGGCAGCGGTACGGCGGCGAGGCGACGACCGAAACGAGGGGCTTTGTTGCGACCAACCGAAAGGGCGAGCGATGCAACGCGACGTTTGGCTCTTGATGGCTCATTTTAGCCTTGAAACCGTGCCAGTAGCGGCGTTCGGCTCAGAGGACGAGGCGTGCGATGTGTTCGAGACGTTGCTGAAGATGCCAGCAAAACAGCAAGTCAAAGTCATTGCGAACGCATGGGAACAGGCGGGTCAGTACAAACACTCAGAGTTTGTCGAACTGTTCGTCGTCAAAGTGCCCAAGCTCGACCTACTGCAAATCAACCGTCCGCGAGCCGTGTCCGGCGAGTGACCGGACCGCAGTAGCGGCGACCGAGGGCAAGCCGTGAGAGCCCGGCAATTTGACTGGATTGCGAATCGCTCAAGCCCCAGAGCGGCCAATCCACGGCGGGGCAAATACACGAAAGGAATCGCGATGATTGACGCCCATTTGATTTTCGCCCGTGGCCCAGGTGCCGACGCAATGCTTGGCGTCTGCCTCGACCAGCAGAACGCCGTCAACGAAGCGGCGCGGTTCCGTGCGATGGGGCGCGGAGCCCTGGAGCAGCATTGCCGCAAAGTGGCAATCGCTGCCATCCCCGACGGCTGGCTTCCCGATTATTTGCTCGTGGTTGCTTTGCCGTCGAGCGGCGCGCACGCAATCGCGGAAAGGCTCGCGATACCCGAGGTGTTCGCACCGGAGCCGGAGCCGTCGGGCCCATTTGCGGCGGCGACTGAATAGGAGACGCGCGGCGGAG
>CAZWFX010000108.1:2953-4400 GCA_964633425.1 uncultured Candidatus Saccharibacteria bacterium | reverse complement strand
AGTACGTCGAAATCGCCAGACGCCGAATCGCATCGGTTACGCCAGGCCTCCCATTATGATCACGCAGACCCCCCATCCGATTGGACCCATGCCTCGCTCCGCCTTCGTTGGAGACAATGGATCCACCTTCCTGTTGCTGGCAATTGGGTTGCTGGCCATCGCTGCGAACCAGTTGCGGAAACGTCGTCGTCGTGATACCTCTCGCGAATGACCGACGAAAATCCAATTCCCCCAAGTCAACCTTCCACCCCCAAGCGTGCGGGGCGCCCCCGCCTGAGTGACGAGGAAAAGGCGGCCAGGGCCGAGCGAGTTAAGCTGGCCCGCGAACAGCGTTCAGTCCAAGCGGTGGGTCGCAAACGCACTGCCAAGCAACCGGATCCCGTCATCTTGGTTCCCGGCAAGCGGCGTCAGAGGATCATTCCTGTCCGCCGTGGAGGCGTCACAATTGCCGGGTGATCAGCAGCGCCTCACCGGTATCTGGATCAACCACCGTCATCCCCGCTTCGATTATGTCGTTGCGGGGCATTTCGTCTACGAACACCAAGGTTTCGAGCACGTAGACCTGATATGACGAAGGTGGTGGTATTTGGATGATGCCGTTTTCCACCATGACAAGCAGTTGCGGCATTGTTGTCCACGTCGCTCCATTGTCGCGACTGAACTCGCAGTAACAGAGGATTGAAAAAGGAGTGATCATTCCTCGACGACGCCGTGTTCGCGGGCCAGCGCATTAAACTCCTCGACCGTGACAGCCTGGTTCCGATCCAGACTCACGTCGTTGATCCGGATTCCTCGGACCAGTTCCCACATGACGATGGGAAGCTTCTCGGGTTGCTGCAGGTAGCAGTACAGGCACCACAGAGCGAGTGCCAAGGCGGCAATGAGGATTGCAATTTTCATTTCACGAATGGGTTTGTGCGTTTGCCGTTGTCGTCGAACCACTTTTCTCCAACGCGGGTGAATGCGTGGGCACCGTCGATTACCCACATCTCGAGCCAGCAATCTCCTCGGATGGAAGCAAGTATCTCCTGGCGCTTGGCCCGGGCGTCTGAGTGGTTGCCGGCGAAATCGGATTCGATCGTCCGCTGCATCACGCCGACGTCGACCAAGAATCGGACCTCGAATTTCCTGATTTGAACCTTGAGGGACCGCTTCCGGCGTTTTCCCTGGGCAATCTGCGACACGTAGGCGGGCGTGATGCCGTAGGCCTTCGCCAGTGCGACCGTGGTTTCTCCGGCCAGACGCCGGCGGCGGATGTCAATCGTGTTGGCGTCGTCGATCTTCTGAGGGAAGCGGGTAGGGAACTTGTCGGCTTGGACGATCGTGGGTTGCACCACCAACCCCGACCGCTTCATCCGTTCAACCAGTTGGCGGGCTTCTTCCTTGGTCATACTCGAAAAGCTCCATCGCCATCGGTATCGGCCCGGACAATGGCAATCTCGGCGCC
>CAZWFX010000108.1:0-2853 GCA_964633425.1 uncultured Candidatus Saccharibacteria bacterium | reverse complement strand
TTTCATGGCTTCACCCTCCTGAACTGAATCACCCACACCCACGGGTTGGCGTCCCATGAGCCGGCGCCGTTGATGGATGTCCAAAGGTCCGCGTAAACGTCACTCATCGAAATCCAGTCACCAGAACTGTCTATTGATTCTTCACATCCCTCCGCTCTCGCATCCTCCTCGCTGATATCCTGCAACCTCTCCACGCGGACGGCCTCGATCTCCAGCGTGATTCGAGACGCCCATCGGGGCATGTGGATGGATGGGCGCCATTTCGGCATATCATTCTTGTTTGCAAAATCAGGAGACGAACATCCGTCGCCATCGCAAAACTCTACGTTGCTAGTCGCACGATATGAAATAACTCGCCCGTCATAGTTCCACCGCCCGTCATCTCGCTTGGTTGCGTGCTCAACCAGCTTATCCCCTTCGCACAGTAGGGGCTCGTCCGTAGCTGGAGAGGTGTGAAGCAACTCCACCCAAGTCTCCCTCACCCACAGGCGGTGGCCGGGGGCGCCATAGGGGCACACGCGCTCATCATTGCGCAAAATCCCGTTCAACTCGCAACCGGCTAGCTCACAACCAGTGGATGGATCTTTCACTGGAAGCTTCACCACCCTCCGCGTCTGCGTCTTCCGGCCTTCAAGGATCGCTCGGACTTCCCAAGCATAGCAGATGAGTCCTATCTCTTTCATCGTTTCCTCCTCATGACGTTCACCGCCACGACGCACACCAGCGCGATCAGCAGCGCCAGCGTTGTGCCCGAGTCGTGCAACCGCACGACGCGGGGAATGGGGCCTATGTTGACGGGTTGTTGGGTGGTCATGGCTGCACCTCCGGGAACTGGCGGACGCGGAGGTCCTCGGGCCACTCGGCCGGGTCGCCGCCTTTGGGGTGGTTGATCTTCAATCCGGCTGGCCATCCCTCTCCGAGCCCTGATTTGTCGGGCGATTCCGTCCATCGGCCGATGGGATGCGCTCCGAGCTGCTTCACGAAGCACGGCACGCCGGACGCCGCGCACTGCGCGACGATGCTTCTGACCCAGTCCACGTTGCACGGCCGGGAGCCCGGGCCGGACTCGCCGCCGACGATGACCCAGTGAATTGAATCCTCAGGGTGTTCGTAATTGTGTTTAGCGGTCGTGTCGCCGTCCGCCTCGCCGTTGGGAAGCCACATCGACAAATCCACCGGCTCCAGCATCGGCTCAACGCTGAGGAACCGGCGACGAGCCGGAATCTTGAGAAGCGCCGGGATACGCTCGTCCGCCCGGGGCTGGTCCTCCACGCTGGTGCCGATCCGGACGTTGGACGGGCCGTTATTACCGGGCGCAATCCAATCAACCATCCATCGGTGGACATCCAAGCCTCCACCAGAATCCTCATTGTAACGGATCGCTGCTAGAAGCCGGTTATGCCACAACTCAGGACGCTTTGTGAGTAGCAGCCAGTCGAGGTTTGGCGTGTCGTGGATCAGTTGGAGGAACCGCGCCAGCCATTCGATGGGAACTTCCTCATCGAACGGGTCGCAAAGGGATGGGAAGACGCGGGGGCGTGACACGTCCCAATCATTGGCGCTCGCGCTCGGAAAGTTTTCGATCCGGATTGAGGCTAATTTGTTATTCCATTCCGCCTCTTCGTTCCACCGTACCGGCGACCGCCAGTCCTTCGCCAGCACCCGCGGATTACCTTTGCCCCACCCGCCCCACTTGTCTCCGAAACGCCGCGACAATCCCTCGGCGTAGCAGTGCGCGCAGCCCGACGAAACCTTGGTGCATCCCCGCCACGGCGACCACGAATGGTCGCACCACTCGATCTTGGTGTTTTCGCTCATTTCTCCTCCTCCAAGACTCCGCATGGGAGCCAAGTGCGGCCGCCGTCGATAGAGTGCTCGCACTTTCCCAAGAAAAATTTGGCATCTCTTGTGAGCACTTCGTTTCCTCCGCAGGTTGTTATACCATCCGAGCAAACAGCTACGATCATCCACTTGTACGGATCTCTGGCACCCACGTTTCGAAGGATTGCACCCACCGGAACCTCCTCAGCCTTCCACGGCCTGAGTTTGGGCTCGGTCCATGGTTCGACCAAGTCAAAGGCGTTGGGTTCACCATTGGACAACCTGTACTTTCCTTCGTCGGTAAGCAGCAACGTTTCATCATCTTCGTTGTGCGCCGTTGCACGCGTCTTTCCAACCCAGTCCACTTCCCATCGTGTGCCGTTACGGGCTCGCCACCATCCGGGTTTGAGTTTCACGGCCCAGCCCTCCGAATCTTCGCCAGCAACACCTCCGCCTCCGTTACCCAGTGCTGCAGGAATGGATTCCCCGCCGAATTCGCCGTCTTGATCGTCGAGATGATGTACGACAGGTGGAAATCCAAGCTCTGCTCCAGCTCCACCGCCTCACCAATCGCCTTCGCCAGCTCCTCGCGCGCCCAGGCGTACCGATTCGGCGCCGCCTCCTGATCGGCCTTTAGCATCTCAGTCGATGCCGCGATGATGCGTCTCATAGCGCAAGAATGATGTCGAAAACCATGTGGGTGAACGCCAGCACCGGGACCACCACCATGGCAGTCTCGATCCAGCCCGACTTGATCAGTTTTTCCATGCGTCAACAATCTCCCTTCCTTCGTAATCGCAGAACCCAGGCACGCTCACGCGCACCCGGTCCACGCTGATGTGCCGGACGAACTTCGCCAGCACCAGTTCCATATACGTGTGCCCGTCGGGAACCACCTTCACGTAGTTCATTCCCCCGCCGAACGGGTTGCCTTCCAAAAATTCTTTCAATGTCATACCCTGATTTTGCCCCCCGCCACCGATAGCAGGGAGCACGGATCAGGAAACGACCCGTTGGGGTGATGAGCCCAAA
>CAZWFX010000107.1:1269-4439 GCA_964633425.1 uncultured Candidatus Saccharibacteria bacterium | reverse complement strand
CGGCAGCCCGAAGCCGCCGAAGAAGCCCGGCCGCGGCACCCGGGCGCAGGCTCCGGCGACGGTGCAGTGATGAGCTTCAAGGAAGTCGTGGCGATGCAGCGCATGCGTGCGCTGTCGCATCCGTGCGAACTGCCCGAGCAGTGCGCGAACCCTGGCTTCATGTTCACCGTGCGCCCCGCTCAGGGCGTGCAGTGCGGTGTGAACCTCACGATCAACGTGGGCGAAGAGTGAACCACCTTCTTCATGGGGCGTGCCCTCTGGATGGTGAGCGTCAGCGTCAACGGCTGGCCGCGCTCGACGTGGACGCCGGACGTGGTACGGCTGGCCGATCGCGTCATCTCGCGCGTGCTGGAGGGCTGCGGGCATGGGCCTGATCGCGTGGAGGACGGCCGCATCACTCGCATCGCCCGGCGCGAGTGCACCGACGACGAGCGGCGGCGCGTCACTGAGAAGTACCTGCGAGTGAGGTGACGATGTCCTACCTCGTCCGCATCCAGCGCCAGCGCGCCGGCAGCACCACGCGAGGGTGGCAGGTGCGGGCGTATTGGGCGGCGCCGCGGTACGTGTCGCGGTTCTTCAACGCGGCCGACCACGGGGGCATGGCCGGCGCGCGGGCCGCAGCCGAGGCGGCAGGCGCTGCGGCGCCGGAGCCAAACAGACAATCAGCCATGAAGACCGCGCTCTACCGTCACTGGGCCGCCAAGCTGGCAGAGGGCGCCGTCACCATCGACCAGATGCGCGAAGCGCTCAACAAGATCGGCACGAAGGTCTCGCACTGATGCTGACCCTCACCGCCGAAGAGTTGCGCGAGCTGACCAAGCGCAAGCACGCCGACGCGCAGCGCGCGGTGCTCGACGCGCTCGGCATCCACTACCGCACGCTCCCAAGCGGCAAGCCAGTCGTGCTGCGCTCAACGGTTGAGGCGGCCCTCGGCGGCACAATGCGCACCCCCGAGCCGCAGCTGCGCCTGTGAACCGCCCCCGGAAGAAGGACCGCCACCTACCGCCCTGCGTCTACCACCGGCACGGGGCGTACTGGTACGTCAAGGGCGGGAAGTGGGAGAGCTTGGGCTCCGAGCTCGGCGAGGCACTGGCGGCCTACGCGCGCAAGCTGTCGACGCCAACCGGCACGATGCCGGCGCTGATCGAGCGCGCGTTCGACGTGCACTGCCGCACTGTGGCGGCCAGCACCCGGGAGCAGTACCGCGTGGCGGCCGACAAGCTGAAGAAGGCGTTCGCCGAGTTCAACCCGGACCAGGTGAAGCCGAAGCACGTCGCGGCGTTGAAGGTCGCCACCGCGGCGCACCCGAACATGAGCAACCGCGTGATGTCGTTCCTGCGCGTGGTGTTCGGCTACGCGCTGGAGTGGCAACTCGTCGAGTCGAACCCGTGCATCGGCATCAGGCGTCACGAAGAGAAGAAGCGCAGCCGCTACCTGACCGACGACGAGTTCTCGGCCATCCTCGAGCATGCGCCGGCGCGGCTGCAGGTCATCATGCGTCTGTGCTACCTCACGGGCCAGCGCATCGGCGACGTGCTGGCGATCCACCGGAAGGACATCGGCCCGGAAGGCATCACATTCCGCCCGAAGAAGGTGGCCGGCAGCACTGGCGTGGGTATGGTGCTGGCGTGGACGCCGGAGCTTCGCGCAGCGGTGGAGCAATGCTCGACGCTGAACGCCAACATCCGCAGCATGACGCTCCTGCACGGCCGCGGCGGCAAGCCCGTCGACTACCGCACTGTCGCGCTGCAGTTCACGAAGGCAGCCGAGGCCGCGAAGGTGGAGGACGTGACGCTCCACGACCTGCGCGCGAAGGCGTTGACCGACGCGAGCCGGCAGGGCCTGGACCCGCAGGCCATCGGCGGCCACACCACCGCGCAGATGACCGCGCGGTACATCCGGCTGCACGAGACGCCGGTAATTCAGGGGCCGAGTTTTGGACGGTCCAATAGACAGGCCGGAAATTCGTGAGCGAATTCAAGGCCATGGAACATACCCCGATGATGCAGCAGTACAGCGAGGAATCGCGCTAAGCTGTTGATTCACTGCGCAGTATCGGATGCGCACGTCCAATTCTCTTGGGCTGGATTGCCGTGGTTCTCGGCGGGTTTGCGCCCAGTATCGGCGCTGAGTATTGGACAACCCGCGCCGCCTCTCGTGCGCCCCTGGCGCTGGCGGCGGGATTGGCGCCCAGGTGGGCAGGAAGTTACCCGTCACATCCTAGCCCGCGGGCTCACGTGCCCGTCCCCGTGCGCGGCGCGACCTGCAGGATCACCGGCACCGCTTCGCACATCACCTTGGCGTCGGCCTCGGCGATCTTGGCGCTGATGCCCAGCGGACCGTACCACGAGATGAAGGCCCCCTGCGTGCGATCGAGGCTGCAGGCGACGCGGTTCTCCATCACGCGATCGAGCGTGCTGCAGCCAGCAAGGGCCGCAGCGGCGGCGAGGATGAGGAGGCGGGTCATGCTTTCTCCTGCAGGATCTCGGCGATCCGTTGAGCCCAGCCGCGCCCGAAGTCCACCCAAGCGCCGCCATCGTTGAGGTAGTCGAGCCAGTGCCCGCAGAAGCGGCCACGCAGCCGCCAGCGGTCCATCGCCTGCACCGCCATGATCGTGTCGCGGCCGATCACGCCGTCGTCCTTCACGCCGGCCGCGCGCTGCAGCATCTTGATTGCCGTCACCGGCCGACGCGGCGCGGAGGTGTGCACGGCCACGCTGAACAGCGGGAAGCGCAGCACGTCGGGCACGATGTCGCATCCGGCAGGCCCCCAGAAGTCGCGGCGGTAGAGCTCGCGCGCACGCTCCGGCGTCAGATGCTCGATGTCCTCGCCCGGGTAGCTCGCGGCCGAGATGCCGTACTTCGTGCCGACGAGGCGCCCGGATCCGATCTGCCCGCCGGTCCAATTGCCCTTGTCCCTCGGGCTGGCCTGGAAGCCGCCCTCGTGGCCGATCAGGCGCTCGAAAGCGGTGTCGAAGTCCATGTCACCCCTCGGATACGAGCAGCGTCGGCGTCGGCCACTCGCCGAGACGCGCCGGCGTCAGCCACCAGTCGTGACACTGGTAGTGCGCGGACAGGCGCAGCCGCTCTAGCACCTGCGGCGTGCGCCGGTCCTGCTCGCGCAGGTGGAAGCGCCACAGCCCGAGCGACTGCCATCCCGTCGCGCGAGTG
>CAZWFX010000107.1:0-1169 GCA_964633425.1 uncultured Candidatus Saccharibacteria bacterium | reverse complement strand
GATCGTGATCTCGGCCGGCAGCCAGTAGCCGCGCGACGCCACCTCGGCCACGATCTCCACGAGGCGGCACTCGCCGCGGTCCTTGTAGCCGTACAGCGCGCCGAGCAGGTCGTCGCCATCTGCAGGCTCCCACTCGATCGACATCTGCGACCACACCGGCAGCAGCCGAGCCTCGATCGCCGGCGCGCGCACCACGAGCACCAGGCCGACCACGAGCATCACGCCGATGCCCACCAGCGTCGCGCTGATGCCTTCGACGACTCCGAGCGCGTGCCGCACGGCTTACCCTGCCCGCTGCCGAAGCGAGTCGACCTCGCGCTGCAGCATCTCGATCTTCGCGTCGCTGCTCGCCCTCACCGAGGCGATCTCGACGCGCAGCTTGTCGCGCTCGGCGTCGCATGCCTGCACCTGGGTGCGCAGCAGTGCGATCTCGCGCTCGCTCTGGTCGCGCAGCATGTGCTCGGTGCGTTCGAGCTTCACCGACAGGCGCCGGTGCAGCGAGTGCATCGCAGCGCCCACGGCCAGCGCCGCCAACGCCAGCATGGTGGCGATCTGCATCGGCTGGCTGCGCCACAGCAGCGGCACCCACTCGGTGCGGGTCTCGTACAGGCCATAGACGGCCACCAGGCCGACGCCCAGGCACAGCAGGAGCATGACGCCCTGCGGAGACAGCGCGCGCATGAAGCGCGCCCAGCTGCTGAGCTGCTCGTCGCTCGGAATGGGCAGCTCAGCCATCACTCACCTGCCCCGGCAGTAGGTATCGGCCGGCACCAGCCGCCAGCCTTCGGCCGTGCACTCGTAGGTCGCGCGGCCGACGATCGCCCCGCCGCGGCCGATGGCGTGCACCTGGCGGATGCGGCCGACCTCGGGCACAGCGCGCAGCTCGGGCGTGGATGGCGTGCACAGCGCGCCGGTCTGCTGATCGGCCCACTGGTACGTGCGCCGCGTCGCACAAGCCGGCGGCATCTGGCAGCCGGTGTGCCAGCGCCCATCGCGCCCGACGCGCTGCCCCGGCGTGCCGGGGCGGGCCTCTGCCACCCAGCGCTCGGCGCCGTCGCGGATCACGCGCACGGTTCCGACGCCGGGGGCGCCGCAAGCCGTGTCGGGAGTCAGCTCGAGCACCTGGGCGCCGGAGAGCGCCGGCCAGAGCAGTGCCAGCAGGATCAAGC
>CAZWFX010000106.1:0-4539 GCA_964633425.1 uncultured Candidatus Saccharibacteria bacterium | reverse complement strand
GGAAGGCCCTCTGCAAGAGGGTCGAGAAGGTGGGCAAGATGAAGAACGCCCACACCTGGCTCAAGCGCGCCATCCAGGAGGAGGATGCCCGTGGCCCTGGCCTCACGGTCGCGCGCCCCGAGGACGACGAGCCCCCTCCCACGGGCACCGGCCCGGGAAAGAGCACCCCGAAGAACACCGCGGCCAACGGCACCGGGTCGAGCGCCGTGGGCTCCACCGGCTCGAGCCCCCGCGCACGGGCGTGGACCGAGGAGGAGGTCTGCTCGCTCCCGCAGGCGTGGGAAGCGCACCTCAGGCGCAAGCCGCACGTGCTCGACCCCGCCAACGCCCGCGGGCGGACCTCGGAGTACGCCGAGCTCGCGAGCGGCTACCTCAAGCGCCGCGAGGCGTTCCAGGCTGCCGGGATCTCCGACGAGGCGCTCGACATCCTGCGCGCGGAGCTGCGCGTTCGAGGGTGCATGGAGCCGGACGCGCTCCTCGCGGGCGTGATCGGCCGGAGGCAGAAGGCCGCGTGACCCCCGGGCCCTACGGGGCCCTTCCGGGCGGGCGCGCCGCTCACCTCTCGGCGCGCAGCAGGACACGACAGGGCAGGGACCAGGAACCCCCGCGCCCCGTCGGAGCGGGGTTCGAGTCCTCGCCGGCCCACCAGAGTCGCGCTGCGGTGCCTCGCGCGACCCGCCCCTGACGGCACCTTGGAGACGACCGTGAAGCCCAAGCCGAAGAGCAAGAAGACCTCCGCGCCCAAGACCTCGAGGAAGGACACCAAGACGAAGGCCACCAGGAAGGGCGGCTCTGGCCGCAAGGGGCGCACGACGGAGTACGTCACCCCGACGATCGACACGCCCTCGACGCCCGAGCCCGAGGCCGCTACCTCGCAGTCCGCGCCGGTAGAGCGTGACGCCGACGGCCGCGAGCCGATCCCCGGCCCGACGCTCGTGCGCGCGCTGAAGTACGTCCACGCGGTGGTGCCGAAAGAGGGCGGCGACGTCTTCTACACCCACGACAAGGAGGGCCGGCCGGTGGTCTCGGGCCACGACGACACCGCCAGCTTCACGTTCTACCTGCCCGAGAAGGCCGTGTGGGAATGCGACATCGCGGTGCCCCGCAAGGAGTCGGTGCGCTTCGTCAAACTGCTCGACGGGCTGCCCGTCGCCAGCATGGTGCGGGTGGACGCCGAGGGGCACGCCACGATCCGACACGACCCGGCCCAGCCCGAGGTGGTGGTCAACCTCGGCACGCGGGTGATCGTGGATCGCTGGCAGCCGCCGTCGAAGGACGACCGCGTACAGAGCCTCGTCCCCCTCCGGATGGACGCGGGGAAGGCCCGCAAGGCGCGTGCAGTGCCCGAGGCCATCGCAAGGAGTTGGCAGAGCGCCGACGGGATCGAGTGGGTGGACCTCTGCAGCACGATCGCGGGAGACACCCTGGCGCGCGCGGTGATCGCTGAGGACGGGCGCGACCTCTACCACGACGACGGGCGGCAGACCGAGATCCCAGGGAGCCGCACGGCGGGCACCAACACCGACCGGATGGCCGCCGCCAAGGCCGCAGCGCAGGACCTTCGGAACATGATGAGCGCCCACGGAGGATCCATCTCCGTGGTGACGAACGGGGAGGAGAGGGTCGTCTACCAGGCGCCCGGTGCGACCATCGCCGTGCTGCCTCCCGAGCCCTCGGCCAACGCGGGCCACGAGGACGGCGACGACGGCCCGCCGCCCGATCCGCCCGCTGCGACGCCGTGACCACCCGGCCCCTTCGGGGGCCACCCGGGCTGACCAGCGACGCGGGTGCAACTCCCGCTCAGCCCACCAGGATCGACGCGCCCACGGGGCGCACGGAGGAGACGATGGAGCTCACCACGGAGACGCGGCTCGCGATGATCGAGGCCGGTCACAGGCGCTGGCAAAAGCGCGAGCAGGAGAAGCTGGCGGCGCTGTTCGCGGGGACCACGCGCAGGGGTCGCCGCGCGAGGGACGAGGAGGAAGACGAGGGCGACGAGCTCTCCGCGCTGTTCGACGAGGTGAGCCTGTGAGGCCCGTCCGGATCGTGCGAGGCGACGGGGCCGCGCTGGCGCTCGCGGGCGCCTCCGAGCAGGGCGCGCTCGACGTGGTGCGCTCGCTGCGGCACCGGCCCGTGAGGGCCACAAGGGTGGTGGACCTGGAGGCCGTGACGGCGACCCTGCCCGACGACCCCGCGCGGGCGCTGTGGCTCGCGGCCCTGGAGCTCGCCGACGCCGCGCGCGACCTTGCGACGCTGGGCCCCGACGACCCCGAACTGCTCGACGTGGTGCGGGAGAGACTCGCTGACGTGGCCCGCGCCGGGCGCGAGGTGGTGCAGTGAAGCCCGCGCCGAAGCCGCACCCGACGATGCGCCAGCTCCGCGACGTCGCGGCCCGCGCGATGGCGGCGCGTCGGTTCATCGCCACCGCGTGGGACGACGCGCACCCCGAGGCGCACGCGATCCTGGCGATGCCGGTGGCGCCCGGTCCGCGCCCGGTGGAGCTCACCCGAGGCATCACCGACGAGGTGATGGTCATCCTCGCGACGCGCAAGGACGTCGCGGAGCTCATGGTGCGGATCGGTCGCCTCCAGGTCGCGCGCGACGTCCTCACGCTGCTCCCGACCGGCATGGTGCTGGTCACGGTGACCGACGACGAGGCCGCGATCTGGCCCGCGAACGTGCAGTCGCAGGGATGCGCCGAGGTGACGCCGTGACCGCCCCTCGCAACCGACGCCGCGGGGAGCCCCGCCTCGACCTGGTGTCCGAGACCGCCCTCCCGTGGGTGTGCGTCGCCAGCGTGTGCCTCCTGCTCGCCGCGCTCACCCCCGGCTGGTGGTCCCTGGGGGCCGTCCTGGTGGGCCTCGTCGCCGTGGTGATGCTCGGGGTGCTGGCCTCGGAGCGGACCGCCCCCGTGCGCCCGCTGGAGGCCCCCGCGGACCCGTCGGAGTCCATCGTCCGTGACCGCCGCACCGGGCACGTGGTGGAGGGGCCGTGGAGCTGACCCTCGCCCGCGCCCTCGCGTACGCCCTCAGGGCGTGGCACCACTACCACCGCGGCGAGTCCGGCGCGGACCCGTGGGAGGCCGCGTGTCGGTACGCTGCCCAGCGCGCGGAGGTGCTGCGGCTCGCGCGGCTGCGGTCGTGGCCCGTGCTGGACACCACGAGGCCGCGCGACGTCGTGCTGGCCGAGGCCGTGGGGATCGTGCGGGAGGTGCTCCGTGACTGACACCATCGACCGCGCCCAGCTCGCCGCCCTCGGCGCACGCCCGCCGTGTCCCCGCTGCGGCACGCCCGGTGGCCCCACGGGCCACGGCTACACCAGCGCGGGCTACACCTGCCCGCCACATGACCCGGCAGACATCGCGCGCCAGGACGAGCGGGCGGTGTGCGCCAGCATCGCGGATGAGGTCGCCGCGGAGTGGGCTCCGTGGCAGCGCGACCAAGCTACGGAGATCGCACGGCGCATCCGCGCGCGAGGTGTGCGATGAGGTTCTACCTGGGAACCCATCACCCGCACTGGATCGCTGACCCGCGCTGCGCCGACGTGCCGCTGTTCGTCTCGCGCCGGCAGCTCGCGCGCTACAAGGCGCTGCCGCGGGCCCTGGGATCGTGGGCGCTCGACTCGGGCGGCTTCACCGAACTCTCGCTCCACGGCCGGTGGACTCTCCCTGCGGCGGATTACGCCCGAGAGGTCCAGCGATACCGCGACGAGATCGGCGGGCTCGCGTGGGCCGCGCCGCAGGACTGGATGTGCGAGGCCGAGATGCTCCAGCGCACCGGGCTTACGGTTGCGGAACACCAGCGCCGCTCGGTCGCGAGCGTGCTGGAGCTGCGCTCCCTCGGGGCCCCGGTGATCCCCGTGCTCCAGGGCTGGACGGTGGGCGACTACCTGCGATGCATCGAGCTGTACGACCGGGCGGGCCTCGACCTTCGTGCCGAGCCCGTGGTCGGCGTGGGCACGGTCTGCCGCCGCCAGAACACCCTCGGCGCCGCCGTCCTGATCGGCACGCTCCGACTGGAGGGGCTCAGGCTCCACGGCTTCGGCTTCAAGCGCGCCGGGCTCGCCCTCGTCGGGGACGACCTCGTGAGCGCGGACTCCCTCGCGTGGAGCTACCACGCCCGCAGGGAGCCCCCGAGGCCGGAGTGCAAGGGGAAGCACATCAACTGCGCCAACTGCATCGAGTTCGCGCTGGAGTGGCGGGAGGAGCTTCTGGATCAACTCGCACGGCGTGCGACGCCGGGACAGGGAGCATTCACATGGACAGCATGATGAACGTCGTGGCGGCGCTGCGCGATGAGCTCGCCCGCGTGACCGCGGAGCGCGACGCGCTGCGTGGTGCGGTGGTCGCGCTGGTGACGGCGGACGCTGCAGCGAGGGCCGCGCTGGCCGACCAGAGGACAGAGGAGTGGACGTCCGCTGTCGAGCGGCTGGACGAGGCATGGACGCACGCGCGTGGTGCGAGCGGTGGGCGCGCGTGCTGGCGAGGGAGGTGACGCCGTGACGCCCGCCAGATGCCCCCGATGTGGGGACGACATCCTG
>CAZWFX010000105.1:0-4557 GCA_964633425.1 uncultured Candidatus Saccharibacteria bacterium | reverse complement strand
CGTAGCGCTCCGACGTGCCGAGGAAGTCGCGGGCCACGGGCAGGATCTGGCTGGCCACGCTGGTGAAGTCGGCCAGCGCACCACCGGCATCGAGGCGGGCGCGGGCGCTGTTGAGCACAGTGAGGCCGGCGAAATACTGCTGTTCCGGCGCCAGGGCCGAGGTGTTGCCGATGGCGAGCTGCATCAGCAGCGACTGGCCGGCGCTGCGGGTGTCGGTGGCATAGCGCTCGACGATGGCGAGCCGCTCGGCCGCGAGGGTCTCCTCGATCTGGACGATGCGATCGGCGGCGTATTGGGTGCCGGCCATGCCCAGCGCGTCGATCTGGGCGCGGAGCTGCACCCGCTCCTCCGCCGCGGCCTGGTCGAAGGCGAGCAGGTCGGCGGACTGGCCCTGGCCGGTGGCGCGCAGGAAGCGGGCCGAGAGGCCGGCGGTGATGCCGGCGGCCTGGAGATCGCGGCGGGCGGTGAGCTCGGCGAGGCGGCGGTCGCGCTCGGCGGTCAGGCCGTCCTCGGCCAGGGCGTATTCCTGCGCCTTGGCGATCGCCGCATCGTAGGTTGCGTTCAGGGACTTCAGCGCGGCGGCGAATTCGCTGACCGGGGCGGCCGAGAGGGCGGGGATGAGGTCCCGCACCACGCCGACGAAATCGGCGAGCTGGTCGGCGCCGCCGAACATGCGGCCGGACAGGGCGGAATTCAGGCTGTCGTCATTGGCTGCAGCAAACCGCAAATTGCTGAACCCGGCGCCGAAGCTGTCATAATCGTTGATGATGTTGGGATCGTTGTTGCCGCCGACGACGTAGACGCCGGAGGTGGAGATCTTGTTGGCCTTAAGCCAGGCATTGACCTGCGCAATCTGCGCCGCTTCTTGGGCAAACTGCTCCTGCGCCACGTCGTCGATTGCCGGCCATTTGATGTCCAGCAGCCCGTTGGCAGTATTGCCGTCGACGGTGTAAGACCAGCCGTGATGTTTCTTGCCCGGGCCGAACAGGCCGCCGACGCCGCCGCCGAGCAGGCCGCCGAGCAGGCCGCCGATGGGGCCGCCAATAAGAAAGCCGCCGAGGGCACCGAGGCCGGCGCCACCCATGCCGCCGAGCTGGTTGCCGCCTAGGAAGCTGTTGAGCAGCGTGCCGGCGCCGAAGCCGAGGCCGACGCCGCCGAGCAGCCCGCCGATGGTGGGGGCGCCGCTGGCGGCGAGGCCGCCGGCGGTGACCGGGCCGGCGATGCTGCCGCCCCACAGCGGCGTGGAGAGGAAGCTGCTGATGCCGCCGCCGGCGCCGAACAGGCTGCCCAGGCCGGAGAGGTTCCCCAGGCTCGACAGGCCGGACAGGCTGGACAGGATGCCACCGCCGCCCGCGGCACCGGAGCTGCCCCCGGCGATGCCGGAACCGCCGACACCGCCGGTGATGCCGAGGAAGGCGCCGACGATGGGTTGCACGATGGGGCGCAGCGCGGCCTCCGCCACGATGCGGCCGAAGGTGCTGATGGCTGTCTTCTTCATGCTGTCCATCAGGCCGTTCCAGCCGCGCCCCGTTTCCGAAAACAGGTCGCCGAACCGCTCGGCCGAGTATTGCACGATGTCGTCGGTGGTCTTCTGCGCGCGGTCGGCGACGCGATCGGCCTCTTTCTCGGCTTCCTTGGTGCGGTGCTCGTTCGCCTTCTTGGCTTCCTCGGCGGCCTTGGCGAGGTTCTTCTTGACCTGCTCCTGGAAGCGATTGTCGCCCTCGGAGAAGGACAGCAGGCCAGTGCCGAAATTGAGCTGCGGGGTGTCCCAGACCTCCATCAGGCCCTTGACGGCCTCGGTGGCGTGCTTGGCCGAGTTTTCGAGGTCATCCAACGCCTTCTGGCGATTCCGGAAAACCTCTTCGACCAGATCGTTCTTCTGCGCCAGCGTGAGCGTGGTGCGTGCGTCGATCGCTTCGATCGCCTTCTTCGCGTCGAACTCGATCTTGTAGCGCTTGTCGTGCTCCATGCGGAATTCGTGGGTGAACTTGGTGTCGGCGACGCGCTGATTGGCCAGCCGCTTTTCGTCCGCCTCGACCTGCTCCTGCAGCTCCTGATCGCGCGCGGACCGCTGAATGGCCGACAGCCTGGCTATGGCATCCTGCTGCGCCTGGAGCCGGCGCTCCAGGGTCTGCCGGAGATCCGCTTCCTCCGACGCGCGATCGCCCAACACGCCGACGCCGAGGCCGCGGTTGCGCTCCAGCTCGGCCAGCTGCTGGCGCGTGGCATCGACGTTGCGCGAGGTTTCGTTGACGGCGGCCCGGGCCGCTTCCTCGGCGTTCGGAACGATCGCGGTCTTGACCGCGTTGACCGCGTTCGCGGCCCCGATCACCGTGGCCGCTATAGCCCGCGAGATGCCGAGGGCATCATCAAGGCGGGCAGCGAAGTCCTGCATCGAGGCGCCGAGGATGCTGAAGGCGCGGCCCATGGTGGGCGGCATCTTCTCGAACTCGGCATTCATCTTCTCGCTGGCGGACAGCAGCGCGGGAAAGACGCGGTCGGCGGTGAGCTTGCCCTCGGCGCCCATCTGGCGGAGCTGGCCGATGCCGACGCCCAGTTCCTTCGCGAGGAGCTGGGCGAGCTGGGGCATGTTCTCCAGCAGGCTGCGCAGCTCATCGCCCTGCAGCACGCCGGAGGCCAGCGCCTGGCCGAGCTGCTGCACGGCGGCGCCGGCTTCCTCGGCCGAGGTGCCGGCGACGATGCCGGCCTTCTGGATGCCGGCGACCAGCTTCAGCACCTGGTCGTTGGTGGCGCCGATTTCCTTCGCGGCGACAGCCAGGCGGGAGAAGGCGCCGGCCGATTCCGCGACCGACGCGCCGGTCTGCTGGGAGAGCTTAAACAGGCCCTCGTACGCACGCTGCGCGCCTTGCAGCGAGCCGGTGGCGCTGCCGAGGCGGGCCATGACGCCGACATACTCATCGCCGGCGCGGGCGATGCCGACACCGGCGGCCAGTGCCGCGGCGCCGAGGGCGGCCATGCCGGCGGCGGCGCCGGTTGCGCCACCGCCGACGCCGGCGAAGACGCGCTCCAGCCCGCCGGCCGAGACGCCGAGATTGCCGAAGGCCCGCACCGCGCCATCCGACGCGGCGGCGAGACCCTGCATGCCAGGCTGGGCAGCGAGCGAGGCGGTGCCGATGCGCTTGAGCGCCCGGTCGCCATCGGCGCCCAGGCGCTCCAGATCCGCGCGGGCGCGGTTGACCTCCTCCGCCTCGACGCGGATTTTCGCGGTGCGGGTGGCGCCGCTCATCGCCGCAGCTCCTGCGCCACGTTGGTGGCGAGCAGGCCGGCGGCGGAGCGGCGGACGCCTTCAAGGTCCAGTCGTTTCCGCAGTGTCACCTTCTTCGCCATGAAGAACATCGGGACGAACCCCTGCCGGAGGAGCGACTGGCGCCACTTGCCCTGCCCCTTCACCTTGCCGGTGGCGACCTCGACATTGTGGCCGCCGACGAACAGGCGCAGGCGGCCGGCGCCGCGCTTGCCGCCGCGACGCAGGCCGGTGGCGGCGCGGACCCGCAGGCACCACAGCGCGATGCGCGGGTTGTGGCGGGCGCGGATGACGAAGGCCTCGCCGCGGCTGGCGTGCAGCATCTGCTCCGGCGTGACGCGCATGCCGCCGCCGCGGCCCGCGTTGCGGCGCCCGGCGGTGGCGTTGAAGCCGGTGGGCCAGACCAGCCATTCGCGGCGCTTCACCGTCACCGTGGCGCCCTTGTCGAAGGTCTCGACCGCCAGGGGCATGTTGCTGGCGACCTCGGCCGCCGGGTTGAAGGTGGCGGTGCCGGGCCGGGGGAAGGTTTTCAGTCGCCAGGAGTTGGCGATGGCGCGCCCGCCATCCCGGAAGCCGGCCGCCTTGGCCTGCTGGCGCACCAGTGTTTGAACCTGCTTGCCGGTGCGATCGACGGCGCGGCGCAGGCCGGCCGAGACCTCGCGGACCTCGGCCTTCATCTGGTCGAGCAGCGAGCCTTGGATGGTGGCGTGAAGAAAGCGGCCGGCCACTATCGTGCTCCCCTCATTTCGCGCTGGTGGCGGTCGAATTTCGCGTCGAGGCCGGCGAGCAGGCCGAAGGCGTCGACGATCCAGGCCGCCTGGTCGACGACGCCGCCGGAATCGGGCCAGGACGTGCCGCCCATGCCGCCGCGGCAGGCGCCCCAGAGGCGGACGAAGTCGTGCCAGGGCTGGGGGACGGTGAGGCGGGGGTTGCCGGCCACCGGCTCGCCGCAGACCATCCAGTCGCCGCCCTCCTCGGGCGTCAGGCCTCCGTGGAAAGCGTCGGGCTCTCGGGCGACGGCGAGAGCCCCGCGGAGTTTCCCTCGGCGCTCGCGGCGACGCGGGCGAGCTGGTCAGCGCGGGTGCCGATGGCCTCGATGTCGTCATCCGGGAGGAGTTCCAGCAGATCCTCCGGCACGGCGCCGAACACGCGGCGGAAGGGTGGCAGCCCCTCCCCTTCCCAGCCGCGCAGGGCGTAGCGGGCGGCGACCCAGGGCAGCACGCCGAGATAGTGGCGGCGGGCGGCCACCAGGTTGGCGTACACCGGAAAGGCGGCGACGGAGGCCTCGACCG
>CAZWFX010000104.1:0-4842 GCA_964633425.1 uncultured Candidatus Saccharibacteria bacterium | reverse complement strand
GGTGAAGTGATCAGGCAGCGCGGCGCTCGCCGAACGTGCCGTTGCGAACGGCATCGAGATCAGCGAGGAAGGCCTTGCGCTCGTCCTTGGTGGAGTAGCTGAAGAACAGCTTCTTCCCGGCTTCCTGTTTCGCGATCCACTGGCGCATCGCATTGGAAGCGCCGCTGACAGTGGCGTTGAGACCGACGCCGAATTCCTTGGCGACGCGGCGGAAGGCGTCGCAGTCGTTGTCACCGCGCTCGCGCTTCATCTTCAGGACATCGCGCAGGAAGGTCGGGCCGGCCGGCGCAAACGTCAGTGCGTCGATGATGCCGTCTCGTGTGCGGGAAAGGTCTGCCACGTTGGTTCTCCCCTTCGGTGCGGCGGTTGCCGGCGGTGATGGGGAGAAGAATACACGCTTTGGCGTGCATTACAAGAGTTATTCACGCAATAGCGTGCATATTTTCTTGCCCGCCCCTCCGCCCTGCCCGAATCAAGGCACACGAAAAAGCCCGCACAAGGCGGGCCGGGAGAGGGCATGGCGGGGCGGTGCGAGGTTGGCCGGTATTACTCGGGCTTGATCGGCACTAGCGGCGCTCGCGCGAGAAACCCGGCAGGATCGCGAGCAAAGTCACTGGCGGCTGGATGAAGGCCCAGCCAGTATGTTGAGAACGCGGCTGGGTGTTGCGTTCCACCAAGCTGGCAAATAGATTTGTTCAATTGAACTGAGACGCACGCTTGAAGCCCCCAAAATTTAAGCACCTTGTCCTTGGTGATCTCCCCTGTGATGCTTTGAAGGCGGCAGGCCTCATGTTGCCGGATGGCGAAGTTCACTTCCGAATCCCGGCTCAACGTCATGCATTTAACCGGCCTTAGGTAGCAAAAGCACCAAGCGGTGCAGAGCGACCTAGAGCCGGTTCCAAGAAAGGAACCGCGCTATGCGCGCATTGATGTGGAATAGACCGACTCCACAAGGCGAGAGCCTTCAGGCATGTTGCATGCCATGGGGGTGTTTCTCAAACGGCTCGCGAGCATCGTGGTCGTCGCTGGTGGCTGGCTGTTTGCCGGCGTACGCACCACGCTCGACCTCGTTGGTTGGTCTACAGCGCCAGACGACGTGGATACGGCCATGTCGCGGCTAGACCAACTCTTTGTCTGGATACTTGGCCTTCCATGGTGGGTGCCATGGGGGTTTGCGCTGGTTGCTACACTCTGGTTGATGTGGGTGTCGTGGCCAAGACATCTGCTGTTATCTGCTCCGGCTCAGCCTGTAGGTACATTGCCGCTGACAGTGAATGTACAGCAGTCTCCCGCAGCTGACGCGGCGCTCATCCCGCTCCCGTGGCAGCCGGAGTTGCGGATCGATTGCACCCAAGGGAAAGCCTTCCACATTATTCTTCTCGGAGAAACCACTTTTCGCGCTCCCATCAACCCGCGAGAAGGCAGCTACCGGATCTATGTGGTGCAAGGACCGGGGCGAACGAAGTTTATCAGCTTGGCGGCTGAGTTAGAGATGTACGCAAACCAAGTGTTACAATTTGATCATCGCCCAGGCGGTGTGACGGTTTGTGAAATCGACGTTCTTAGAACGGATTCTGGATTCAAGCATTACTTCAAAATATTAAACACCACCGCCAACGAACAGGTATATGATGACATTTGGGTTGGGGCAGACGAGTTCAAGCCGAACGTAAAAGAAGGCTGCAAGGTCTTCAAAGCTCCGAGTCAAGCCGGACTTGACCGTACCTATCTGAGCTTCCCGCACGGGAAAGACAGCTCGGCTACCGCCGTTATCCATATTCCGAGAACGTGGATGGGGCGCCGGGTAAAATTTCAACTAGATCAGACTGTCTATAAGGCGGAATCCGGAGACGCCATCTCTTTTGAAATCGACCTTATCAGCTACCCGCACGGCGGGTTCAAATGCTCTATCCCCATCGTAATTCATCACACAGGGAAGGGCTTCCCGCAGGTCTGGAGCGAACCATCAAAGCCAATCGGCCACTACGATGGACGACCATATGCCGTGACCATCAGGCGCATGGCGGCGGAAGGTGGGAACGACAGTTGGACGGCAGCGGTCAACGTCGAATGGCTGCACATTCTCCTTAGCCCTGCCGAATAGCAATTCAGTTCAAGCGCAGGTCTTTGGCTCCTATCGCCTCTAGGCACTGGAGCAAGAACGCCGCACTAAACCCCCCTCGGCTGATCTTGTTATTCAGATTACGTTCCGTCTCGTGAATGTCCATAGCCGCCAGCTTCTCGGCGAGCTGGGCATATGTGACGCCCTTCCGCTTCAACTCAGCCTTTAGGAGGTTCTTCGCTCGCGTCTCAAACTCGACGGTCTGAGGGTCCGACTTAGCCGCCATCCTTGTCACTCCGAAATATCATCATATCCGATGATATAAACCCTTGACAACGATGATACAAGTCAGCATATACGGTGAGTAACATCATCGGATGTGATGACAAATGGCACAGCACTTCCTTCTCTCCGCAGCAAGCCGCACCCTCTCCCTGAAGGAGATTTACAAGGGTGGCGAGGAAGCCGCTTACGCCACGTTCCGCAAGCTCCGCTGGTCGCAGACGAACGGCGAGGCCGTTTGCCCGAAGTGCGGTTGCTGCGATACCTACGACATTCCGACCCGCCGCAAGTTCAAGTGCGCGGCCTGCTATCACCAGTTTTCGGTCACGTCCGGCACCATCTTCGCTTCGCGCAAGATGGCTTTCGTTGATCTGCTCGCGGCGATCTGCCTCTTCGTGAACGGCTCCAAGGGCATGTCGGCGGTCCAGTTCTCCCGCGATCTGGATTGCCAGTACAAGACGGCTTTCGTCCTGGCGCACAAACTGCGTGAAGCCCTTGCCGCCGAAACGGCTTCCGAGATGCTGGACGGTGAAGTCGAGATTGATGGCGCCTACTTCGGGGGCCACGTCCGCCCTGAGAACCGCGTAGAGGACCGCAAGGACCGCCGCGTGAAGGCGAACCAGTCAGACCGCCGCCGCGTCGTGGTGGCCCTGCGTGAGCGCGACGGGCGCACTCTCTCCTTCGTCCGTCACCGTGAAGCCGATGGCGTTGACATCGCCAAGGCTCGCATCGTCCCTGGCTCGGCTCTATTCGCCGATGAAGCTACCCATTGGGACGTTCTGGAAATGCTGTTCGATACGGGCCGCATCAACCACAGCGAAGCCTACACCGCGGACGGCAAGCATACGAATTGGGTCGAGAGCTATTTCAGCCGCCTTCGCCGGATGGTGCAGGGCCAGCACCATTTCGTTTCACACAAGTACCTCCATCAGTACGCGAACCATGCCGCATGGCTGGAGGATCACCGCCGCCGTTCAAATGGCGGGAATGCTTTCGCGCTGCTCGGCGGTTCGCTCAATCATCCGGTGAGCCGCTCGTGGGCTGGGTATTGGCAGCGGAACGCAGCGTGAACGCCCTATTGACCCCGGCCCGAATACTGCATGAAATCGCAGGTTGAATCAGTGAGTCGCTGATTCTCGATACGGAAAAGCCGGGGCTGGAACCCCGGCCTCCTATCGACAACCGCAACAGCTTTGGACGGCTTGCGGTCATCGGGTGATTTGCATTGCGAGGATACTCGCGACCCGCTTTCTGTCAAGCCGTCCAAAGCCCGCATACGGAGCAATGGGCGATGACCCAGCGTGAAGAACCACCATACCAATTGACCTTCGAAGATGCCGTAGATGTATGGCTGCGGCATTGGGAAGGGCAATTCCAGCACCACATTGCTGCCGATTACCGGGTGAATCCTGGTCGCGTGAACGATGTCCTGAAAGGACGGAAGCACGCTGGCAGCGAACAAGTGGCCGCCTCGAAGAGGAGGGCCGCCTAATGGAAGCTCTCGTTTCATGGACCGGGATTTCCGGCAACCCATACCAGTTCGAAGTGTACGCATGGGGACAGGAGTTCAATCCTGTTTCCGGCGTCTACATCCTATGCCGACTTGTCGGTCCTGGGCGGTATGAAGCCCTTTATGTTGGCGAGGCGAAGTCCCTCCATGATCGCCTCAATACCGGGCTTCATGACCACGACGGGGCGAAACGCGCAATCCGAGAGAGGGCGACACACATCGCCGTCCTGCGGACGTACGACGACACCTATCGCCTTGGGGTTGAAACCGACTTGCGGCATGGGCTTGATCCTATCTGCAATCGGCAGGGCGTCAGCGAGACGGAAGCTATCCGTCAGATTGCTCGCATACTGAGCGGAGCTTAACGTTCCGAGAACGCGGCGGGTGGCTTTAGGTTGCCCGCCGCACCCGCCACGCCTGACACCCGTCATCCACCTGCACCGCCTCCAGCGGCAGCTTCTGGCAAATCTTCCTTACCCGGTTGATCCACTGCTTGGATTGTTTTCCGGGCCGCATCTCCCGACCCTTGCGGGCAATCACCCGCTCCGTGATCTGGCGAGCCGTGAGAGGGCCGTTTGCCTCTCTCAGCACGTCACAGACCATGCGGCGTAGCTCGTTGCGCCGGAATAGCGCCGCCCGCCGGAAATCGCGTGTGAGAGCGTCTATGTCGCCAGTGAAGCCAAGGACGTTCACCAGAACGCGGTCTATGGCGGCTATGTCGGCCTGGTGCTCGGCTTGCCTGTCCGGCTCTACGCGAATGCCGCGCAGGCGCTTTGCCCGCCATGTGAGAAGGCCGTTGATGGTGATCGCATTGCCGCGCGAACGCTGGCGAGAGACGTTGTAGGCTTTGACAGGCATCCCCGGATTTTATGGGAACCCGCTAGGCTGCGGCAGTGGGAACCTTGGTGCTCTTGATACATAAGCCCGCGAAAATGCCCACTTGGTTCAACGCCGCTTCAGGCGAGGCTTTGCCTTGATGCGAGATGTT
>CAZWFX010000103.1:0-4883 GCA_964633425.1 uncultured Candidatus Saccharibacteria bacterium | reverse complement strand
AGTGGCTGACAAAGTAGTCAGAAAGGGGACCGCGGTCAGAGCGCGGTCCTTTTCTATATATTGAAAGCGGCATCCTTTGCTTTTTGGGGTGAATTCGCCTATATTACGGGAACTTGGCTCCGCCACCGGCGGATTCTTTTTTAGAAAAATTACTTGTTATATGTCACGAGATTACCCATTGGAAAAAGTTCGAAACTTCGGAATCGTCGCACACGTCGATGCGGGCAAAACGACCACATCCGAGCGCATCCTCTACTACACCGGGGAGAGCCACAAGATCGGCGAAGTGCACGACGGCAACACGGTTACCGACTGGATGGAACAGGAGCGAGAACGCGGCATCACGATCACCGCGGCGGCGATCACCTGCTTCTGGAACCCGTCGTACATGGGAACCGATCTCTCGCAGAAAGTTCGGTTCAACGTCATCGACACGCCGGGACACATCGACTTCACCTCTGAAGTAAAGCGATCCATGCGCGTACTCGACGGTGCCGTCGTCGTCTTCGACGGCGTTGCAGGCGTTGAGCCGCAGTCGGAAACCAACTGGCGTTACGCAGAAGAGGCCGAGGTGCCCCGTATCTGCTACATCAACAAGCTCGACCGAACCGGTGCGTCGTTTGAAAAGTCATACGCATCCATCCTTGATCGACTCTCGACCAAGGCGGTCCGTCTCCAGATTCCTGTCGGAGCAGAAGCCGACTTCGAGGCAGTCATCGACGTGCTCGAAATGAAAATGTTCAAGTTCGAGGGCGAGATGGGTAAGAATGTTTCCGCTCACGAGATCCCGGAGGCGTACATGGCAGATGCCAAGAAGTACCACGACGAGATCGTTGAGCGCATCGTCGAGACCGACGACGTGCTCATGAACGACTTCCTCGAGGGCAAGGTGCCGGAGCTCTCTGTTTTGAAGGCAACGCTTCGCAAGGCGGTGATCGCCAACAAGATCTTCCCGGTGCTCACCGGCTCGTCACTCAAGAACAAGGGTGTGCAGCGCGTGCTCGATGCGGTCGTCGACTACCTCCCGTCTCCGCTCGATCTTCCGCAGGCACAGGGAACCAACCCTGACACCGGCGCCGAAGAAACCCGTCCGGCAGATGACAACGCACCGTTCGCGGCGCTTGTCTTCAAGCTCCAGACCGACCCGTTCGTGGGTAACCTCGCGTTCTTCCGTGTCTACTCGGGTTCGATTTCTGCGGGTGACACTGTCTACAATTCCGCAAACAACAAGAAGGAGCGCTTGGGCCGCATCGTCCGCCTCCAGGCAGACAAGCGCGAAGAAGTAAAAACCGTCTTCGCCGGCGAAATCGCCGCAGCCGTCGGTCTCAAGGAGATCAAAATCGGTAACACGCTCTGCACCTCGGACAACCCGATCATCCTCGAATCCATCGTGTTCCCGGAGCCGGTCGTATCGATGCGAATCGAACCGGACACCAAGGCAGACCAGGAAAAGATGGGCATCGCGCTCTCGAAGCTCTCCGACGAAGACCCGACCTTCCGCGTGAAGTCGGACCCGGAGACGATGGAAACGATCATCTCGGGCATGGGCGAATTGCACCTCGACATCATCGTCGATCGTATGAAGCGCGAATTCGCGGTGAACGCAAAGACCGGCAAGCCGCAAGTCGCATACCGCGAAACGATCCAGGGAACCTCGGATGTGGAATACAAGCACATCAAGCAGACGGGCGGTCGCGGTCAGTACGGTCACGTAAAGATCAAAATGGCGCCGCTTGCTCCGCTCGAAGAGGGTGCAAAGATCAAGAACAATGTCGATCGCGAAGACCACTTCGAATTCATCAACAACATCAAGGGAGGTGTTATTCCGCAGGAATACATTCCGGCTGTGAAGAAGGGTCTCAAAGAAGGCCTGGATCGCGGCGTGCTCGCGGGCTTCCCGGTTGTCGATGTGTCAGTCGACCTCTACGACGGCAGCTACCACGATGTCGACTCATCCGAAATCGCGTTCAAGCTCGCAGCGCTCAACGCATTCCAGGAGGCGTGCCAGAAGGCAAAGCCGGTCATCCTCGAGCCGATCATGAAGCTCGAAGTCGTTGTCCCGGAAAAGTTCATGGGCGACGTAACCGGTATGATCAACTCGAAGCGCGGTTCCATCGAAGCGATGGGCGAGCGCGGTCAGGCGAAGGTCATCACTTCGAAAGTGCCGCTCTCGGAACTCTTCGGATTCACGACGCAGCTTCGCTCCCTTACGGAAGGCCGCGGTGTGCCGAACCTCGAGTTCTCGCACTACTCCGTCGTGCCGCGAAATGTGCAGGACGAGATCATCGCATCCCGAAAGTAATTTCAAAGGATTCTTTACACAAAACCCCGCGCATGCGGGGTTTTGTCGTGTATGGGTGTGCGACAATATTCCCATGAACCAAAAAACGCGTATTGCCGCCCTTGTTTGTGCGATCGTCGCGCTCGCGGCCCCGCTCTCGGCTGCCGCATCGACATGTCCCGCGCTCTATCGATCGCTGTCGCGTAATGCCGAAGGGAGCGATGTGCGCGAACTCCAGCAGTTCCTGGCAGACTGGGGGGTGCTTGAGCGCGCCTTTGTGATCGGCATATTCGGACTCAAGACCGAGCGGGCCGTCCAGGCATTTCAGGTACAACAGGGCATCGTGAGCGTGGGAACTCCGGCGACGACCGGCTTTGGTGGGGTCGGGGGCAAGACTCGCGCCCGTATCGCGGCGGTCTGCGCGTCGGGTCCGTCGCAAAACGGGGGAAATAGTCAGCAAACAAGCCGTCCGTCGAGTGTAAATATCGTTATTCCGACCGGGACGATGCCGGTGCAGACCGGCCCGATCGTAACGGCCAAAACGGCGAAAGCCCCCACAATCGAACTCGGGACCGTCGCCGTCGATAAAGTTATGGTCAATTTCTATGGGATCCCGCCGCTGAGCATTATGTTCATGATTGACCCGGTGACCGGAAAGCGAGTCGAAATGGGAGGCTACAGTCCGCTGGATATCGGAGGCAACGGCTACGTTACGTACCCGATGCTCGGTGAGTTTGCAGGAAATACCTATGCGTTTGTTATACAAGCCAGTTCAACCAAACAGAGCTGGGCCACATCGACATCATTTACCGTACCAAAGCCGACCGCTCAGGACGAGGTCGGCGTGTTTACGCTCTACGACGGACAGGTTTTGATCTACTCAACCACAAACGTAACCAAAAGCAGCGCGACAGCTCGCTGCAAGTCCGAAAAGTCTTCGTACCCCGCACGTAACACACAGTGCACGTTCAACGGCTACACGATATTCGTGCAGTAGGGTTATCCACATCAATCGGTCGCGGGCACGTTGCATAGCGATTGTTCGTGCAATACTACGCATACCACTTTCTCTCTAGTGGTGCGGTTTTCCTTTTATAGGGTAAGCACATTAGAGAGATGTCTAAAAAAATTGTTTCGGGTGCGGTTGCACTTTTCATGATGGTCGTCCCGATGAGCGCAGCCGCGCTCTCGATGCAAGATCAGTTCATGCTGCCGCAATTGCCGCAGAATCCGACCGTACAGGATTTGCAGGCGTATGTAATCCGACTCACGTCTCTTGTCACGGAGCTCATTGCTCGTAACGCGCAGACTCCGATACCGCCGGTCATGACGGATCGGATCAGTTGCCCGGTCTACATGCCGGCACTCTGCGCCTCGAACGAGCATCTTGTGGGTGGTACCTACCTGCAGAACGGCTGTCAGGGTGCGCCGCGCTGCGTGCCGAATTCAGACACTGCCGCTACGGTCGCGCTCAGTGTTTCACCCGCCTTGGGAACCGCACCGCTCAGTGTTCTTGCAACCGTCAGTAATTTGGGAAGCTCGAACAAATATTCTATCGACTTCGGTGATGGTGCGGGCGGTGTGATCTGTAACCAGGAGTCCGGCGGTGTTTCAAACTGCGGAAGTTCATGGAGTGGCTCGTATGTGTATCAGTTTCCGGGAACGTATGTTGTCAAAGTTTCGCAAGTGCCCGGTCCGACTGACGGCAATTGTGTCGGGACGGATTGTTGGGTGCGCGCGAGCGCGCGCGTAGTAGTGACCGGCGGCTCGACGCCCACGAGCGGATCGTCGCGCGTTACGTTCGGGTCAATATCCGGTCGCACTGTCTCGTACTCATTCGCAAGTCTGCCGGCCAATACACAGCTCATATTTGTAAATCAAACCAACGGAGACCGTATCTACTCCGTTTCTGCAATCGCATCGGGAAGCGGCGAAGGTGCGATGACTCTGCCCGACAATGCGACCGCCGGGGCGTATGTTGTGCGCGCGCAGAGTTACGGAACCGGCGTGTATGTAGCACAGACGGTACCGTTCACGTTGTCGGGCACGACGGAGGGCTGCGTAGCACCGACAATCACCATGCCTGCTGCCGGATACTCACTCGCAATCAGCATGGCCGGTCAGGGACAGCAGATCGCTGCAACAGGCAACCCGCAGCTTTCGGTAACGTCGCTCCCGTGGGCAACGCTCGCAGGCTCAGTGCTTACATTCAACTCACTTCCGGTTGCCGGGACCTATCCCATCGTGATCACGGCAACGAATCCCTGTGGAACTGCCACGCGCACGTTTAATGTAATCGTGCCGCAGGCGGTGAGCGTATGTCCCGTCTATACGATCCCGCTCTGCCCCGAAGGACAGTCGATGGTGCACGAACTCACCACGCGAGATGCAAACAACTGCGAAGTTCCTCACTGGCACTGCACAATAAGCCCGATCGCAAAGGGTACATGTACCTACTCACAAGGCAGCTCGAGGTTCGGAGATAAGGCCACGGTTGCAAAAGCGCCGGTTTCGATCCAAATCGAAGGCGGTCAGGCTGCATGCAGCGCGTGGTGCTTGTCGCAGGGTGTAATGGCGTATTCGTATTACACCTGTGCCTACA
>CAZWFX010000102.1:0-5032 GCA_964633425.1 uncultured Candidatus Saccharibacteria bacterium | reverse complement strand
GGGGCCGGGCGGTTCGCTTCAAGGGTGGACTGAACTGCTCGGGGCATTTCGGACGTGATGGGTAAGTGATCGACAAGACTCAGGGGCAAAGGGGCGGCGGCATCCACCTACGGGTGCCGTCGCCTTCCCCTCAAGGAGAACCGACGATGGATTGGAAGAACCTCGTGATCCTGTTGCTGCGAGCGGTGACGTTCGGCTTTTCGGCCTACGTGGCGAGCGGCGGAGACATCGTGGCAACGGTGGCGGCGGCAGGCGCTGGCGCGACGACCGTGACGGGCAGCTACGTCGAGAAGAAGTAGCCTCCCCTCGGGGCTGAGATGAGGTAAACTGCCCGCATGGCGATCTCTCTCACCAACCGTGGGACCCTCATCCTGGCGAATCGGGTGTTTTCGCCGGGGGGAAACCCCTTGGTGACTCCCAACTTTTATCGGGGGTTCTTCGAGTTTGGGGGACTCCCGCCTGTTGCCCCTGACCTGATCGCAACCTCTTTCACGCTGACCTTCGACGTGCAGGACGTGTATCAGGCGGGGGTGGTGACTATTGGGGTTGTCGTCAATGGCATCGCTCCCCTTCCCGGCAACGTAGTGGCACGGAACCTCTACGCCTCGCTCATCATCCCCATCGCCACCTACACCGCTTCGGCTCCCGAGGCTGTCACCATCACGGTCGATACGGCTGGAGCGGGCCTCACCAACTTCAACCACGCTTGGCGGAACAGCTACCGGGACACAGCGGGGGACCTTCAGCGGCTGATGCTGATTGCCGTTGGGGCGAAAACTGATGTAGGGCAGATCGAGATTACTGGCTCTACCCCCACTCTCACTGTGGCATCGGAGACCTCCGCGCGCACCGGCATCGTCGGCCACCAGTACGTGCGTGACGAGAAGCTGGGAATCGCCTCGGGAATGGTCGAGTGCCACAAGAGCGGACGGTGGGTTCCGGCCGACGAGGCTGTGATCGACGGTTACACGAGGATGCCCGTACACCGAGACGAGTACGATCCCCCCGAGCGGTTCGTTGGGCGCAAGCGACCTCGCCCCACCAGCCTGGAGAAGTAGATGGGCACGATGACGGCCAGCGCCATGGGCGAGCAGGTTCGCCAGAACCTGGGCAACCGCACCACCTCCTCGGGAGACCTTCCCACCGACGTGAACATCGTCGTCTGGTTGAACTGGTCTCTCCTTCACATCGCCTCGCCGAAGGTCTACCGGCATCGGGAGCTTCAGGTCACCACGACCCTGGCCCTCGCGACCAACACGAGCCTCTACACCATCGGGACCCCCGAGACCTTGGGTATCCATTCGGTGGTGATTCGGAACCCCTCAAACGTCACCGATCGGAGTCGCCTCACACCGATGCGAGACAGGGAGGCGTTCGAGATCAGCGGCGTGAACTCGTCGAGTCGCCCCACTCACTACTCTCTCTACGGGGCTACGCAGATCGAGGTTCTCCCTGCCCCCAGCAGCGGCTACAACGCCTGGAACCTCTACGTCCGTCGCCAAGTGACACCGACCTTGTTCACCCTCGATGGCTCCAGCCTGCTGAAGACGACGGAGACCAGCCCTCTCCACACCGTCTTCGACGAGGCCCTGGTGGAAGGGGCCACCTGGAGGGGGTGGCGCTTCCTCGAACAATGGGAGCGGGCCAACCAAGCGAAGACCGAGACCGGCCAGCTCATCAACGAGATCACGGAGCGCATTGGCCTCGATGCCGAGGACACCGACTTCGGCCCCAACGTCGTCGTCTCGGAGGTCATGTAGATGCCCTCCAGGGTTGCGTTCGGTGGCGTGGAGCGGGTGCCCGAGACCGCCGATGTCAAGAAGTCCCTCATCACGGGGGGATGGGCGGGGTTCATCTCCGACACCAACAACAATCTGCTTGGGCCGGGTGCGGCCCTCCTCGTCGAGAACCTGATCCCGGCCAACGAGTCCCTCACGTTCGACCGGGGTTGGAGCCGCTACGAGGAGGCCACGAAGCCGGTTCCCCTCGGTGGGATGGCGTGGGGGTTCCCGGGAACAGGTACGGGGAACCCGATCCTGAAGCTCGACTACCTGCCCTTCAACGGGGCCATCTACAGTGAGGGCCTTCTCGCCATCAGCGTGAACGCCAACGCTACCAATGGGACCCTCTTCTGGTACGCAACTGCCCTCGGCCTCTGGTCCATCGTCGGCACCGCCACCGCTGGCATCCCCACTGGCGAGACCAACATCATCGACAGCACCTTCTACCCGCTCGCCGTCACTGGGGCGACTCGTGGGCCGGGCATCTTGATCTTTACGACCGGGGTAGAGGACCCGACAAACTGCGGTGTCTGGTATACACCGGATGCGGGCAACCAGTGGGCTGTCTTCCCGATGCCCACCGCAACCCCCAACCTGACCAACTTTCGGGCCGCTAGCGTCACCAACGCCCACGAGCGGGTCTTCTTCCTCAACACCTACGAGAATGGGGGGTCGCACCCGCAGCGCCTCCGCTGGTCCACGGTGGGGTGGTCCACGGTCGCAGCGGCCAACTTCGACACGAGCAAGGCGGGGGCCGGGGCAGCGGACCTGAACGCCTTCCAGCGACCGGGGGTGAAGGTGCTGCCCATCGGACAGTCCCTGGCCTGCTACTTCGAGGATGGGGTGGCGCTGGTGCGGTGGACGGGCAACGTCACCAACCCCTTCACGATTGCGTCGATGGATCGCCGTAGGGGGTTGCTCTCGGCCAACGCAGCCTGCGACATTGGGAATGGAACACACTTCGGGGTGTTCGACGACGGGTTCTTCCTGTTCAACGAGAACGGCCAGTGGCAGGAGCTGGGGGTCACTGTCGCCAACGGGACTCGCATCCGAAAGTTCACCGAGCAGTTCTTCGACACCCTCGACTGGCGTTACCGCAAGACCATCAACGTCCTCTACGACCGAGAGAGGCGCTTCGTCTACATCAACTTCAGCACCGGCACCGGGGGCATCGCCTCCAACAACAAGACCTGGATTTACGAGTTCGAGACCGATCGGCTGTGGCCGCAGATTTTCACCATCGGGGGAGCGAGTGGGGGGACGGCCGAATGGCCGACCGCCATGTGCATCGCCCGGGACAAGAGCGCCCTCAAGATGCGCGTCGTCCACGCCTCCCGTCGCGGGTACGTGTGGGAGCACAATGGGGACACCAGTGATACTGGGGCCAGGGACGGGACCAACACGGTTTGGCGTTACCAAACGGGCTACCAGTCCCTGGGGGACCCCTTCGTCCGCAAGACCATCACCGCCCACAGCATCAGCTATCAGCAGTTGGCAGCGGCTTGCACCATCGCCGCCGAGAGCCGAGACGGACGGACTAACGCCATCATCGACGGCACCTCCGTCAGCAAGACCCAGAACACGGTCGAAGGTGGAATCACGACGAACGGGGGCGAGCAAGGGGTGATGAAGCTGCCGGTCCACGGGACCGCCTACTCCATGCAGCACCGCTTCAGCGGCACCCACCCCATTCGCATCCACGGCTTCGAGCAGACCTACACCAAGACGGGTGACAGCCGATGAGCGAGTCCTTCTTCAGCAGCGGCATCCCCTTCACCCAGGCCCTGGAGCGGTCCACCTTCGTCACCCTCTCGGACAGCCAGCTCGGGGTGCTGAACGGGACCACCAACGTCACCGCCGTCTCCCCGCCCGGCCACGGTCGCGCCTACACGGTCATGGCGATCACGGTGCCCAACAAGACAGGTGGAGCCATCGTCGTGAACCTCTACCTGAACGATGGCCTCTCGGGAGCGCCTACGGTGAGGCTGATCGACACTATCTCGGTCGCCAACAACACGACCTACAGCAGCGCCGACAAGTTCCCGAACGGCATCCTGGTGAGGGACCTCCAGTCCCTGGAGCTGGACCTCGATGCGGCAGGGACCCCCACGTTCTATGCTACGTGGACGGTGCCGCCGCACACGGGGCAAGTGAACCCGGTCTAGGGGATTACGATGACCGTTCCCGCTGGCATCCCCCAGTTCACCATCCCCGAAGACTACGACTCCATCTCGAACTGGTTCTGGGGTGATATTGCCCCGATCGTGTCGCGGTGGCAGGACGATGCGGCTGGCGGGACTCTCTTCCCCACCTACCAGTCCTCGATGCACATTGGCGGCAGCCAACCGAGCGGCATCTTCAGCGGCTCTGGCGCAGACGGGACGGGGGGCGGAAACTACAAGATCGGCCACTACAGTGGCCCGGCCCGCTCCTACGCCGCCCTCAGCCAGCTTGACCAGAACATCGCCGAGTGGGGCGGCTGGATCAACACGGACCCCCGCTCCAGCTTCCAGCAGGCCCTCCAGGCGGCGAACGCCAACCCCGCCTTCGACACCCAGGGTGTGTATGGCGACCAAACGATGGTGCCAGGGGCGCTCTCGTCCCTCATCTCCCAGGAGGCCATCCGACAGAAGCTGAAGGGCCTCGGGGTTGCGGACGCTGGCATCCAGCAGGTGATCGAGGGCCTTTACGACCCGTGGACAGCACCGCAAGGGGCAACGGGGAACTTCGCCAACAACCCGAACCTCTACATTCCCGACAGCACCCTCGACGGCCCGTGGGCTGGCGTGGGGCAGCTCTTTACCAATGCGGGGCTCCAGTTCGACGCCCCGATGGGGCAGGCCGTCACCAATTACGCTGGGGCTAACGTAAACGCCATCAGCGATGCTAACCTCCTGGCAGCCCTCGCAAATGCTGGCGTGACCCCTGCCCCGCTGCCGAGCCCGAATACCCCTACACCGGCCACCTCGGGCATCAACGCTCCGGCACCCGCCACCCCCACTTACGCCTCAGGGAGTTCCAACGTGGCAGACCAGACCTCCAACCCCGCCATCCTGAGCCCCTTCGGCACCTTCATGCAGATGATGGCGGGCTTCGCCCCCGTCAGCTTCGACTCCAACGGGCGGCCCACCTACGGCACCACGCAGGACATCTTCAAGGAATACTTCAACACGGACGGCTCCTACAGTGAAGCCGGACAAAAGTTGTGGGAGCAGCGTCACCCCGGCAGCCTCTTCGGCCCGAAGCAGCTC
>CAZWFX010000101.1:0-5113 GCA_964633425.1 uncultured Candidatus Saccharibacteria bacterium | reverse complement strand
AGGCCGGGCTGTTTTGTTCGCATGCCACCAGAAATTGCATCTGGTCGTGGATCGGATTCAGAGTCATTACCTTTACCTTTCAAATGTCAGTACTGCTACCGTTGCTTTTTCCTCGGCCAGCTCCACCCGCAGGGAATCGATGTGCTCCAGCAGCTCCAGGACAACGTCGCGTTCCAGAGTCACTGCCGGCGCGTTAAGCGCCAGCTGCATCAAATCCTCGCGGGTGTAGCCGCCGTAGGTCATTCAGATTCCAGCGCCTTCTGCAACTCGGCTGCCAGCTCGGTCAGGCCGACCACCATCTCGCCGGCCGGGTTGTACGTCACGCTCAGGGCGCCCTTCAGGATCATGTCCAGCAGCAGCGACTGCTGCTTCACCTGCTCGGCCCAGATGTACAGACGTTCGGCGAACTCGGGCACCTTGTCGCTGTCTTCGGCGAACACCGACTGCAGCAGTGCCAGGATTTCCTCACGTTTGAGTACGTTACGTTTGGTCAGGGAATTGACCACTTCATCGACGGTCATTGCTGCGTCGCTCCCTTGTAGGTTGCAAAGTCGGCTGGGTGAACCAGCCACTTATTCGCCGGCCCTCGGAACGCAGCCAGCAGCCCCCGCTTGATGTCCCGCACCAGCCGAGACTTGGGAATCTCGTGCTTGCGCGCAATCGAGTCGGTGGTCAGGTACATCTCGCCGGCAGCGAGCGGCCGGGCAGCCGTCACGTTTCGCCTCCACTTACCATTATCGATGAGGGTGAGTTCGCGCATCGCGCGGGCTTCGTCGTGATCTCCACTAAGCGACATGCCCGGCCTCCCGCATTGCTTTGTACGCGACAGCCTTCACGGCGCGCGGGAACATTTCCGGACGGGCGTAGACCACGTTACCGCCGGCGATCCGCGGGCGTTCACGGTAGTTGCCGGCGGCAACTTCGATCTGCCCGTTGTCAACCTTGCGGACAGAGAAAGCCGGCATACCTTCGGCTGCCGGCCACTGTTTGATGAGTGATTCCATGACGGTAGTATCTCCTGTCAACTTTCAGGTTGTCAATGACAACACCTTCGCCGGTGGGAACACGTCATTCACCGCCGGCCGGCGTCGCCGGGCGTGCAGAATTACGGCGGGCAGCTCGCTGTAGCCGGCTGTCAAATCGCCCACCAGCAACATCGGGTTCGGCTGGCGTATGGCGTACCGGGCACGGCGGTCGTGCATCACGCGGGCATTAATCGGTTTCACCGGCATCCTCCTTCGGCACCCAGACCCAGGCCATGACCCAGGCACCTTCGTCGGATTCACTGACGACGGTTTCCGGATCGATCTCTACCAGATCGGACGCATACATATCGTTAGCGGCCTGCGCGACTTTGCTGGTGGCGCGGTTGCTGCCAAACGCGGCGACACAGTCGCCGAACGTCAGCCCTTGCTCCTTCAGCTTTGTCAGCTTGGTTTGCAGCGTGCTTGGATTGTTACTCATACCTTGCTCCAGTCATGTTCAATTGTCAGTTTGTCGTTGCCTACCTTCACTACGTAAGCCTCGCCGAGCGAGCGAGCAGACTCGGACAACCGCTCGCCGATGTCACCCAGACCGCGATCCCAGAAGCCGACACCGTGACCGTTCTGGGTGAACCAGATGTCGCGTCCGATCTGCGACAAGTCCATGCCTTTGTCACAGGCGGCAATGATGTCCGGGCCGCAGCGGCGCAGGAAGCCTGCGCACACTAAGAACGCACCGGCCACCGCCTCGGGGTAGAATTCGTCGTCAACCTCTATGCCGTCCCCGCCGTACACCGTGAACACGGCGGCTTCCAGATAACCATGTGCCATGCTGATGAGAATGCCGGACAGGCTGCTGATGATGGCGTTGCTGCTGCTGTAATGGAATTCAGACACGATTCATCCCCTTCACAAACGAGTCGCGTTCCTGCCGCGCCCAGTAGATACCGACGTACCCCCAGCAGGCGTCCTCGTCGTCAATCTGCTTGCCCTCTGCGTCGTAATCGACACAGATCACGCCGTAGTTGTCGCCACGCTGCCAGCTGTCGTAGGTTTCAACACTGTCCTTTGCGACGTCGTACCGGGCACGGTCGAAGCCACGGGCTACGTCCTCCGGAGTCAACTCACCTTCATAGGCGATACCGAATTGCCGCAGGAATTCGAAGGCGTCGGCCCACTTGTCGAACACGGACGGTTCGATTCCGGATTTCGGCGACACCTTGTACAGTTTCTTCCCAGTGTTGGTTCCGACTCGCTCGACCGCGCCAAACGCATACACCCTGGCCCGGCGGTCGATTTCCTCCTTGGCGTACTTGTCAGCGATCCAAACGGCTTCGCCCCGGCTGGTGTCCCAGCGGCACTGCATACCACCACCGGATAGCGAGTAGCTGCGACCTGAGTGGTCGTACACGTCCAACAGGACGGCGTACTCGTCCATCGGTTGCGTGCATTCCCGCTCTGCTTTTGCGTAGCTCCAATCGCTCAGCTTTTCTTCGACCTTGTCGATCAGCGCCTGAACGTCATCCGGATCGGCGTCTTCAAGGCGCACGCCCCAAGCACCGCGAGCGTTTTGCTCGAACGTGTAGTCACCGATGACCGACTCGTCTGCGAGCATCTGGCGCAGGTCTTCAGCGTCAGCGACCTTGCGCAAGGCGGGGTTGAGGTAAAAGTCCTGCAACGACAAACCCATCACCTTGTCGTGCCACATCTGCTGCAGCTTGTCTTCGTCGATGATCGGGTCGCCGTAGCTGTCCAGGCCGCAGGATTCGTAGTAACCATCGCTCTTGCCGTAGTGGCTACGTGGGTGGTGCCAGATCGCGCCCATACCGTCGCAATCTTCTAGCGGGTTGCTGCAATACTCGTCATGGGTCAGGTACGCGACGCGATAGCCGCCGTCAGGGCGTTCGACGGTTACAAGCTCGTCCTGCAGCCAGTCTTCAGGCTCACACGGCAGTTCAACTTCGGCACCGTTCGGCAGTTCGAAGTAGTGGTGGGTTTCTGTGCGGAATTTCATATCGTCATCCTTTCGTTGTCAATGTCAACTGTCAGCGCGCAACAGTGTCATGGATGTGTTCCAGCAAGTCATCCAGCAGTTCCGGGTAGCCGAATTCGTCGAGGAACTCGGCCAACGTTTCGGTATCGGTGATTTCGGTCAGTTGCACGCGGCCATTACGCGCCACCTTGGTCACCTCCCACACACCCTCGCCGAACGTTGCGATGTTGTCGCAGGTGCCGCACCAGCCATACGGGCGAGCCTCAAACGATACGTTCGTCTTCGGCGGATTGTTGCGCAGATAGTAACGATCCCAGCCCTTCGTGTTGTGATGGTTGCGTACCAGGAAGCCGCGTTCACCTTGCTGCAGCAGGCCGTCATTGTCGACCCAGAGAGTTTTGTTAGACATTGTTGCGCTCCAAAATGTAGTCGGGAAAGTAGTAACCCTTGTCGTACAGCTCGCCGCAGATGTTGCGTATCACGCCGTCCAGCAGGATCGCCTGCCCGGTGGTCTGTCGCCCCCAGACGGTCAAGCCCATCCAGTCGACGACCAGATAGCCGCGATCCTTCAGGTAACGCCCCATCCAGTCGGACACGAGCCAGTATTCGTAGACTTCCCGCGGATAGTCATAGTAGTCCACGTCGAATTCGTTACAGAAGTCTTCCGGGTTGTTGTCCAGGCGCTCGATGATATAGGCACGCAGGGCTTTTAGAATCCCGTCCTCGCCGGCTACGCGCTTGCGGTCGTAGAAGAAGTCGTCGAAAGATTCGTAAGGTTTGTCCTCCGATTCCGGATCGTCCGGATCGGCCTGATCCTCGATAGGTGGATTGTCAACGTCGTAGCCGGCGGCGAGCATTGCTTCGTCCTCGTCGCCGACACTCTCGGCCATCTCCAGCAGGTCGTCGATATACTTGCAATCGTTGATGTGCTGCTCGGCTGCTTCGAGGTAATCGTAACCGCAGAATCCCTCTTGCAGCTCGTCGGTTTCCAGTTCGGAATCCACTTCACGGTACTGACCGGCGAGGCCGATCACCGACGACACCAGACAGGAAACGCACTGCTGGACCTCTTGCCTCACGTAGTGGCCACAGATGTTCTGCTTTGCGCCTTCCGACAGGTCAGCCCAGGATTTTTTGGTGTGTTCGTTCACTTCTTTGGTCGCAGTAGCTTCCATTTTCAACTCCAGTCAGGGTCAATTCATAGTGATACGGGTTCCACTCTGGGAACCCGTCTGTTGCTTATGTCAACATCGCAGGCGTGACTATGCCGCGGCCTTCTTTGCCTGCTCACGTTCACGTTCGCGGTCGGCAATGCACTGCTTGAACGCGGTGTACACGCGGTCGTTGCCGCCGTCATCGATAGCATGCAGCACCTCGTCGACCTCGCTTGCTACGTTGACGCGGTAAGTGTCGATGCGGTCTGAAACCATCCACAGATCGGACGGCCCCATGCTCAACTTATTGCGGGCAAGGTCTTCCATCTGCTTCACCTCGTCGTCGAGATCGACCAACAGGTCGGCCAAGTTCACGACAAGCTGCTGGATCGCGTCCTTCACCTGCTCCATGTTGGCGTCGTCCCGCATATCCAGTGCGGCGAGGAACTGGTCGACGGTAGGATCGCAGCGGGCCTCCAGACGCTTGCGCAGCTCGTCCAGAGACAGGTTGCTGATAGGCGGTTCGTTCGATTGGTAAATCATCTTCATGTCCTCTCTGTTCCTAATAGGAACCGTTGTGTTGCCTTTGTCAACTTGCAGGCGATAACGAAGCCAGAAGCTGGCGCAGTTCCAACTCCCGGCGTTCTCTGGCTTCCGCCCCGGAATTCATCCAGATGTCGGCAGCCATTTGAATCATCTGCGGGTAATCGTTGCCACGCAAGTGGTACAGCGTGCCGGCCTCCAGATCGGCCTTGCTAACCAGATGCTTGTGCTGATGGTCGAACTCGTCGTAGCGCGCCAGCAGTGCCTTGGCGATGCTGTCATACAGGTCGTCAAGGATCACGCTGACGTTGAGCACGTAGTACAGGTAGCTGGTCATCAGGTACGCCTGCAGCAGCTTCCTGCAGGTGGTGCTCACGATCCTGGCTCCAAAATCTCGCGCTCGATGGCGCGGGCAATCAGAATCGTAATTTCATCCGAAT
>CAZWFX010000100.1:4092-5153 GCA_964633425.1 uncultured Candidatus Saccharibacteria bacterium | reverse complement strand
GCCAACGCCTGGATCGCCGCCAGCGCCAACCTCAAGAGCGCCCTCACCTCCACCGGCAACCAGCTCCTGGTGAGCTTCGGTCCCGCCGCCGCCGACGTCATCAACAAGGTCTCCCTGGCCTTCGTCTACCTGCGCGAAGTCGCCATGACCAGGGTCATCAACGGCTTCGCCCTGGCCACCCGCGCCGCCGTCGATCTCTACGGAGTACTCGCCGGGGACATCTCCCCCGAGACCGCCCGCCAGCGCATGCAGGCGCTGCAGCTCACCATCGCCCGCACCAACGCCGAGGCCATGGAAGCCGTCCGCGCCTTCCACGCCGAGATCAAGGCCACCCAGGGCCTCGGCGCCGCCGCCGCCGATGTCGAGCCCCCCATCCGCAGCTACGCCGCCGCCAACAAAGCCGCCAACAAAGCCGCCGACGAAGCCGCCAAAGCCGCCGAGGCCGAGGCCGAGGCCCTGCGCCTGCTCCAAGAGCAGCTTGCCGTCGTCGCTGAGGCCAACGCCGAGGCGGCCGACCCCATCGCCGCCGCCTTCGCCAAAGCCAACGCCGAGCTCGATGCCCTCCTGGTCAGCCTGGCCGAGGCCAACCTCCTGGACGAAGAGGCCACCACCGTCCTCTCCGAAGGCTACGCCCGCGTTCAAGCCGAGCGCGCCGCCGCCCTCGCCGCCGAAGAGCAAGCCGCCATCGACGCCCGGGCCCGCATCGCCGCCATGGAGCTGGCCGCCCACGAAAAGGTCCTGGCTCAGATCGAAGCCGAGAAACAGGCCCGCCTCCAAGGCTTCAACTTCGCCCTTTCCTTGGCCGCCGACCTCACCAACTCCATCGCCACCCTGGCCGAGCAGCAGGCGGAGAAGGCAGGCAAAACCGAAGAGGAGATCGGCCAGATCCGCAAGAAGGCCGCCATCACCACCGGCCTCATCAACGTCGCCCAGGGCATCACCGCCGCCCTTGCAGGCGGCCCCCCGCCCGCCAACTTCATCCAGGCAGGTCTGACCGCCGCCGCCGGGGCCATCCAGATCGGCGCCATCGCCGGCGCCACCTTCCACCGCGGCGGCATCGC
>CAZWFX010000100.1:0-3992 GCA_964633425.1 uncultured Candidatus Saccharibacteria bacterium | reverse complement strand
GGGCCATCCAGATCGGCGCCATCGCCGGCGCCACCTTCCACCGCGGCGGCATCGCCGGCGACGAGGTCTCCGCCACCCTCCAGAAGGACGAAGGCGTCCTAACAAAGCAGGGCGTCAAGGACATCGGTGGCCCTGATGTGGTTCGCCGCATCAACCGTGGCCAGGGCACCAGCGCCCCGGGCCCCATCAGCGTCGTCTTCAAGATGGGCACCAGGACCCTCCAGGAGCAGCAGGTGCGTGCTAAGAACGCCCCAGGCCCCACGCGCCGCACCACCAACCCCGGGCGCTCCTGGCGCCGCGCAGCGAGATAGCCCGTGCCCACCTACCCCACCTCCGTCAGGGCGCTGATCTGCCCCCACACCGACGCCACGATCTGGGCCGCCGAGAGCAGCTACACCGAGCAGGGCCCACGCACCGGCACGCCCACCCCCGACCCCACCACCCCCAGCGCCCTGCAGCTCGTCGGCGCCGGGGAACAGACCAGCGGCTCCAGCCTGGATCTGCTGATCCAGCGCGGCGGCTTCGGTCTGCGCGGCGAAGCGGGCCTCGTCTGGCGCCGCGACGGCGATACCGCCTACTACGGCCAGGACGTCCCCAGCGCCATCACTGACTTCTCCACCCCCGAGACCCACAGCGGCACCCCAGGCGTAGCCACCAGCCACCCCCACATCCTCGCCTTGCCCTCCGGCGTGGTCCTGTGCGTCTACCAGTACGAAGCCGCCAGCGCCGTTACCATCGCCTGCCGCCGCTACGTGTCCGGCGCCTGGGGCTCCCGGATCACCGTCCGCACCCGCAACACCGTGGCACAAGACCTCTGGCCCTGCCTGCTACTGCTCCCCGACGGCCGCGTCCTGTGCGCCTCCTGGTACGACGACAGCACCAGCCTCACCCTCTGGATCGCCGTCTCCAGCGACGACGGCGCCACCTGGTCTACCCACCAGCGTTACGCCCTGGCCGAACCCTTGGAGTCGGCCATCACGGGCCGCCGCATCCGGATGGCCTACGCCAACGGCCAGATCGCCGTCGTCGCCGAAACCATCCACGGCGGCGCCTACGAGATCCTGCAATGGGCCAGCGACGACCTCGGCGCCACCCTCCACCTCGTCGGCACCGCCTTCAACGGCGCCAAGCCTGAGCTGTGGTTCTGGGCGGGTGCTCTGCGCATCGCCTACCTCAGCAACGACTTCAACACCGGCACCTTGCGCCGCGGCGGCCCCGCCTTTGAAGCCCTGGGCAACTACACCGCCGAGGCCCTCTTCGTCGGCTCTGAGGCCATCACCATCTGGGGGAGCGCCACCGCCTACACCGATGGCGAACTGGCCATCTGCCAGACCGACGACGGCACCCTTTGGGGCTACGGCCTGCTTCCCGGCCTCGACCATGTCGGCACGGTCTACCGCTCCCAAGACGGTGGCACCACCTGGGAGAGCGTCGGCGAGTCCAGCACCAGCGGATCCGACCCCGCCACCATCTGGTGGAACCCCTGGACCACCGACACCATCTACCCCCGCGACTACGCCGCCGCGTGGTTCCGGGGTCAGGTCCTCATTGCCACCGAGCACACCGGCGCCGTTCGCGCCCAGGCCATAGACTGCCTGCACATGGGCGGCATGAGCACCGTCACCCTGCCCCCCCTCCAAGCCGTCCAGCGCAACACCGCCCAAGTGGCCTGGGAGCGCGCCTACGTCCCCCTGTGCGACCCCGTTGACCTGGGCTACACCGCCGCAGGCGCGGGCACCTCCGCCGTGACCGGCGATGTTTTGGTCTTCACCACCACCATCGGGCAGGCCCGCAGCTACAGCACCGGCACTTTCACCGGCGATACCCCCGAGGGCATCATCGCCTACGCCGACGTGGAATGCACCCTGGGCGGCTCCGTCACCGCCCTCCCCTGCGGCTTCCTGCTGCGCACCGCCGACGCCACCAAGGGCTACGAGGTGGAGATCCGCCTGTCCACCACGCAGCTCCGGGTCTACGACAATATCGCCGCCGCCACCCTGGCCACCGTCACCCTGGACGGCACCACCTACCCCGCCATGGCTGCGGGCATCCGCATCCTGTGCGCCCTGGCCGCGGGCGAGGTGGCCGTCTGGGTCTGCGCCCGCCGCACCGATGAGCGCGCCTGGATCCTTGTCCACCAGGGCGCCGTCACCGACGACGCGGCCGCTGGGGGTACCACCAACGTCGCCACCTGGGGCCACGTTGACATCGCCGTCGCCGACACCACCAGCGAGTGGGTCCAGTTTCACCTCGTCAACGACACCTTCACCGGCGCCCAACTCGCCGGCGGCCAAACCAACCCCGACGAGCTCTTCCCAGTCGGCCTCTCTGCCCGCCCCGTCTACCTCGCCGACGGCGCCAGCGTGAGCGCCGTTGCAGGCCCCGCCGCCGTCGGTGACGCCTGGACCTTGGACGCCACCGCCGACTACCCCCTCTCCGTCGCCGACCTCGCCACCGAGGCCAGCGTCCGCCGCGCCTGGCGCAGCATCAACGACAGCGCCGACCAGGTGATCGCCTGGCAGCTCGACACCCTGGAGGAGAGCTACGGCGACGCCACCGAGGCCCTCTGGCTCGCCGGGTGCAACTGGCGCACCGCGACCCTCGAATACCACGACGGCGCAGCCTGGCAATCCCTGGCCAGCCTGGACCTCGCCACGGGCCTGACCGCCCTGCCCTACTTGCGCAAGGGCGGCACCATCACCGTGGACACCGCCTCCAGCCCCCCCGGCTCCCGCTGGCTGGAGCGCGGCGAGCTCGTCGGCGCCACGGTGGACCTGGGCGGCGGCAAGCTGCGCCGCGTCATCCGCCAAACCGAAGGCACCTGGAGCGCCACGGGTCGCCTCCCCATCCTCACCCTCGACGGCTGCGACGGCACCGAAGGCGCCTCCGGCACCTGCAACATCTGGCCCACCTCCGCCCTCATCCTGATCCACCACACCAGCACCACCCGAGAGCGCAAGGGCTACCGCCTCACCATCGGCGCCCAGGACACGATCGACAACGACTTCAGCCTGAAGTACCTGCTCGGCTACGCCGTGCCCTTTGCTATCCACCCCGACGACGCCAGCGACCGCGAAGTCCTGGCGCCGGTGGAAGAGGTCGAGGAAGGCGACGGCACCCTCTACCGCCGAGCCCTGGGCCCCGCCCGCCGCCGCGTCACCTGGACCTGGAGCGACGGCGTCCTGGAGCACTGGATCGGCGGCGCCACCCCGACCCCACCCACCTGGACCGCAACCAGCACCGCCAACGCCCCCACCTCCAGCGCCAGCGGCGCCGAGGCCCAAAACCTCCAGGCCCTGGTAGAGGAGCTCGACGCCCTGGCCGTCCCCGTCGTCTGCGCCCTCTACGTCCCCGCCGGCACCCCTAACGTCGTCACCCTCACCGCCCGCCGCCTCTTCCTGCCCGCCGCCATCGAGGGCCCCATCACCGCCGAGGAAGCCCAGGGCGTCTCCCGCGACGGCGACTCCGAGTACTCCGGCCGCCTCGTCCGCATCTCCACCGTCGCCCTGCGCGAGCTGGTCTAAGCTGTGCTCGAACCATCCACACCAGCCGGAGCGCCCATGGACCCCGAAGAACTCAGCCCCGTGATCCTGTCGCTGCCCCTGCCTACGCCGCCGAACGTGAGCGAGAAGACGGTGGAACTGCTGCGGTACATGCTCGCCAAGGCCGAGGCTGGCGCCTTTCAGGACGTGGCCGTGCTCACCGCCGGAGAGGACGGGACCGTGGGCTACGCCTACAACGGCGACGGCACCGGCCGCTGGGCCAACCTGCTCGCCGCCACCGAGAGCTTCCGTCACCGCCTCGTGGAACACGGCGTCTGATGAGCGTCGACTACGAGCGCGTGATCCTGGAACTGCGCATCGGCGGCATGCGCTGGCTCGTCTCGGATCGCACCGGCACCCTCACCGACGACGGCCAGGAGCTGCACGTCCTGCCCGGCCTCCCCGAAGAGCTGCCCGACCAGGAGATCGACCTCTTCGGCGTCACCGAAG
>CAZWFX010000099.1:2662-5175 GCA_964633425.1 uncultured Candidatus Saccharibacteria bacterium | reverse complement strand
TGCCATCGCTTGCGCCTCCCCTTCCCTGGAAGAATGAGGGGAGAGGGGAATGGGTTTGTCATGGAATTGCAAGTAAACATCGTGATCTGCCCCGTCAATCTTGGACGCAGACCATTGGACGCCATCATACCCTTGCTGTTGAAGTTTAGCCCGAAAAGCCTGCATGTATTTGGGATTCAACATGGCTTTTTTCGCCGCAGTTTCGGCGGCTTCGAGCAGCTTGTATTCCTTGACCTCTTTTGCGTTTAACAGTCCAGAGTCGTTGACTTTCTTTCGCAGTTCACGCAGACGTTTCTCGTCCGGTTTCATTTTTTGAATTGCGTCGGCTTCTTTGGTCAATCCGGCAGCACGCAGCAACGCGGGATCGGAAGCGAAAAACCGCCCAAAATCTTCGTCCCCTTTCATCATCTTGCCTTGAGGTTTGGGGGCGGAATAGACGTTGCTGCCGTAGTATTCGCTCGCCACCTTGGGGGACGAGGTAAACCACGTCCCCAGCGAATTGTAATTTTTGACCTCGCGAGGATCTAACTGGCGCAGTTTACTATGTGACCCGTGAAACACGTTTTCAATCTTACCGCTCTCGTTGTTGTCTTCTGCCATCGCTTGCTCTCCGGGTGCCTGGGTCTCTTCGGGTGCCTGGGTCTCTCCAGAGACTTTATCGGCAACAGGAGCGGCGGCGGACAGGGGTTGCGGCGGTTTTTCGGCGGGCTTCTCTGCCGCGATTGCCTTGCCCAAACCTGTCTGTTTGCGGATCTCCAAGAATCGTTTGTCGGCAAACGGGCGATCCACGTCATATCCGAGAGACTTGAGTTTTTGCTCCATCTCCTCGGTCTTTTTCATGTCCTTGTCGTAAGCGTCTGGACCCTGATCTTTGCTTGCCCATGACAGGATTTTTTTTGTGGGGTCTCCATTGTCCGCGTGAGCGATCCTTACCCCATCCTGATTGAGTTTGTGAACGGGCAATCCCGCCTGTTCGAGCGATTTCGCCAGGGTGGGACCGTGGATGTTAAACGCCCCCGGCTTTACCTCGGGCTTGGCGGAATCTCCCGGCATCCCCTTGGGTTCCAGTTTCCCCGTGGGCAATTTCTTGCCCTGGTTCGCCATGTCCTGCATCGCTCCACGGACGCCCAATTTGTCCAGGGGCGTCATGTTGCGGCGTGTAGCGCGGAACTCGGGTTTTTCAGGCTCAGGCGGGGTCGCGGGCGTCTCTGCCACCGGCGTCGGGGCTTGCTTCGCCGCCTTGCGGTCCTTCACCTTGTCCATGACCCCGGCGGCTTTGGCTCCCAGCTTGTCCGTGCCCGCGTGCCCCTTTTTGGAAAGGGTAGCGTGCAGGTCGTTGAACTGCTTGCGTAGCTCGGCTTTCCTGGCGGGGTCTTTCTCGGCGTGATACTGGTCTTCCAGGGCGTCGAGTTGATCGTGGATGGGAATGTCCCCGGCGGGCAGGTCGGCGGTTTCCGGGGCAACGTCTGGCTTCTCTGCCGGCTTTTCCGCCGCCGGCTCGCTGGGCTTCGCTTCTGCCGGAGCGGGTTTCTTCTGGCTCGCGACGAACTGCTCTGGCGTGATCTCCCCCTTCGCCAACGCCACCACACGCGGAGAATACTTGCCCTCCACGTCTTCCGACGCTTCCCCGGACGCAATTGCCTGCATGTCCTCATGAAAGGTCGGCAATTGGTCCTTGCGGATCCTGAACGTGCTATCCGTCCCCGGAACGCCAATGTGGGCGAACTTGTCGTCGGTGTGCTTCACCGCGAACTTGGCTGCTACACTTTCATCGCCGCCCAATCCCCGCACATCACGGTCTTCTCCCCCCCCCTGACCATGTGGCTGTAGCGTTTCTGATACATCCAGGTCGCCCAATCCTTGTTTTGTTGTGCGTATGCCGCTATCACTGCCTCTTTTGGAGTTATCCCCGCGTAGAAGTTCCGTTGCCCGGTCGCCAGATTGAGAGTCTCGATCATGAGATAATTTCTCCGCCCATTCACGGGCAATAGCATACATCTCGGGCGAGTATCGCTTTAGATCGTCAGGAGAGTGGGCATACACAGCCCCCAACTCCATCAGGTTCTCAAGCGCACCATTAAAAGCCCCATAAATACTGACGGCGCTACCATGCTTGGCATTCACTAATTTTAATTTTTCCATCATTTCCCGCCCTAGTTCGGCATCCGCGATATACGCTTGATGCGCAACCTCATGGGCAGCAATATGTTCCCCTTCAGTCACAGACCGAGACAATGGAATGTTTAATTGACGATCAATAGGCCGACCCGTGTGCGCATTAGCAATTACCGCACCATTACTACCATGTTCTCCAAACACCTTGCCATCATCCGTAACGGAAAAACGAACTGATTGCCAAGGCAATCCAAACACAGCAGACGCTTTATTCGCTGCACGTTGTGCTGCTATTTCATGTTCGTGCGACCCACTCCCAGGAGTACCACCTGTTTTTTCTGGTGCAGCAACGTCGCCACCGCCAATGTCATTTAGTGCTTCCTGTTCCGGCTTCGCGG
>CAZWFX010000099.1:0-2562 GCA_964633425.1 uncultured Candidatus Saccharibacteria bacterium | reverse complement strand
GTTCCGGCTTCGCGGTCGTGCCCTTGCGAACGTGGTTCAACAGGGCGTACACCAGTTTGTTCTTGGACCCTGCCACCAGACCCTTGCGGTCCAGACCCAGTTGTACGCGCACCTGATGCAGGTCCACGCGCGACATGCCCAGCAACGACTGCGTGATCTGATCGACCTGTTCGGGCGTAATGTCTTCCCGGTTCAACCCCTTCAGGGTGTTGACGGCTCCCCCGTGCTTTTCTTTCCGTTCCTGGGTGAGCCACGCCATGCCCTTCTGAGGCTGTTCCTGCCCTTGCTGCGGTTGTTGCGGCTGTTGCTGGGCTTGCTGCCCCTGTTCGCCTTGCGGGGCTTGCTGCGGCTGTTGTTGTTGCCCTCCCTGCTGCGGGGCTTGTTTCTTTCGCCGTCCCGTGCCCGGCTCGCTCACCTGATAGCGATGCTCCCCCGAGTCGGTTTCGTACCAGTGCGTGATGGGTTCGCCATGCTTGCTGGTGCCCTTGGTCCCGCGGGCTTCCCACGCATACCGCAACGCCCGGTCCATCTTGCGGTATTGCCGCTTGACCCGGCGCAGCTCCGCTCGCACCGCTTCCAGGGCGGCGGAATCGGCGGGCGGCGTCGTGGGCTTCGAGTCGCGACGATATTGCAGCGCAGCGGCAAGCAACTGCCCCATGTCCATCTGCTGCGATTTGGGCGTGCTTTGGACCACTTCGGCGAGGTAGTCAATCACCGCGTCCGGGTCCGAACGCAGGACGGCTTCGAGGAGGAGTTCGCCGGTCGCCTGAATGCTATCGCTCATGGGTTTACGCCCTCTTTACGTCGTGCGTAGGCTTTCAACATGGATTCCGCAAGGTCGTCCCGTCCCCGACTGCGGAGGTATTGCACGGCTTTGGTGATGCGAGCAAACGGCGCGGCTTTCTGGTCTTCCTCGCCCTTGTCGCCCAGGATGGACGCCAGGAAATCACCGCCACCACCCGGCGGGGCTTGTTCCTGCCCCTCGGGTGCGGGCTGTTCTCCACCTTCCCCACCGGCTTGCTGCTGCAAACCGGCAAGGAAGTCGCCGGGAGGCGGTCCCTCGCCACCCGGCGCTTCGGGCGGCGCCGGACCACCCGCACCGGCACCGCCACCCCCCATCAATGCCGCCATTGGATCGCCACCTGCGCCCGGAGGTCCACCCGCACCTGGGGGACCGCCTGCGCCCGGAGGTCCACCGGGTCCACCCTGTTGCGGAGGCTCGACCAGTTCGTCGCCTTCGGCGGGCTTCGAGAACCCGCCCGCGGCTCGCACTTCGTCCGCCTTGAGCTTCAGCCCCATCTCGATCAGGGTCTTGGCGGCTTGCAGTTTGCGTTCGCTCTCCTTGCGTTCCACGTCGAACAGGAACCGCACCGGGAAGTCCGCGTCGGGGAACGTGTACTTGACGATGGTGTTGACCAGCCCCGGCTCTCGCTCGCTTCCCGAGATCGTTTCTGCCAGGAACGACGCATCCAACATGGTGATGCGGCTTTTGGTGTCCATCTGGAATTCGGCGTTGGCTTCATTACCCAGCCCCGCCGCCGACCCCCGAGACGAACCCTCCTGACCGACGACGTAACGCTCCATGTAGCGGTCAATCAGTTCGATGAGTTTGCTCAGGGCTTCCGAACCGGACGTGGGGACTTCCATCCGCTCCACACCCGTGCCCGCCTTGCCCATGTCATCGGGATCGACGGGCACGAAGATGTGTGCCCGGTTGCTCTGGTCGCGGCTTGCCGCTTCGACAGCGCGGCGGGCTTCGACGCTCCCCCGTGGATATTTCCAGATCGTGACACCCAGCCCAACACGGTCGAAGAAATCAGTGACGTTGCCCAGCCACTCCATCTTGAGCCAGTTGTTCCAGAACAGCTTGGAACGCAGACCAATACCGTGGATCGCTTCGGCTTGCTCGCTGTTGTAGAAGTCCACGTCTTCCACGAACTGCTTGTGGATAATGAATCGCTCGCGCCACGAGCCACGCAGGGACAACGCACGCCCCAGGTAGGTCGTGATGATCTCCGCACCGGGGAGCCTGTCCGCGTCCCCGGAGTGAACGAGAACGTAAGGCGTGTGGTCGTACTGGTGCCCGATCTTGTCCCCGTTCACCGGGTAGGCGTCCGCCACGGTCAGGCACCGGCGGATGTTGCTCTTGTTGGCTTTTTTGGGTTTCGGCTTGGGTGCTGGCATTCCCGGCATCGCCGGGGCTTCGTTGACATCTTCCTCGCCGTCGTCGTCGAGGTCCACGGGGCGGTCATTGAAGGTTGACCAGTCCCATTCCACCTGCACCGCATACTTGCCGTACCAGATGGCTTCGAGCCACCAGTGAATCATGCGACGTAGCAGCGGCATTCCCTTGAGGATACGCGCCACGCCATCCCGCACGCGGACCTGATACTTGTCTTTTTCGTCGGGGACTTCGAGATGCCAGGGCAGGGACGCCACCGCCAGTTGCCGCTCTTGCAACAAGGACATCAGGTAGCAGTCACGCCGCATCGCCTCCGCGTCTTCGCGGGCGTGCTTCATTGCCTCATCGAACAGGTGATGCAAGTAGGTGTAGGACGCGCC
>CAZWFX010000098.1:0-5192 GCA_964633425.1 uncultured Candidatus Saccharibacteria bacterium | reverse complement strand
CGTCAACTCAAGCGCCGCGCTTTTGTAGGTTGCGGTGACGGTCATGCGTTGCCCCCGGTGATAGACCAAGACGTGACCGAAATCGACAGGCCGACGCTCACCGTAGTCGTGCTCAGGATCATCGATTTACCCGAACCAGACAGACCGGCGTCACCGTCCATCACATGAGTCGTGCCGTCAGACTTCACGACTCGCCACCATGTAGCCGTGCCTGCTGCCAGTCCGGTCGCGGCGCTTGGCAAGTTGGGAGACAGCACAGCAGATGCGGCAGATGCGGCAAACGGAGTGCCAAGAGTGAACTCAGCAAGCTTCGTAGTCGCCGCGCCGCCAGTAGATGGCCGTGTGCCGTCATAGATACGCAGGATCGCAGCGTTACCCGCATAGGTCGTTGTTGCGTCCTGCTTGGCGTTTCTCAGCCCGGTCGCGTAGCCTGGATCTGCCATTACTGGACCCCCACAGGCACAGCGCCAACGATGTCGCCGCCCTCGTCATACATGAAGTCGTATGCTGGTTTCTGTCCCATCTTCAGAGCAACCTCTTGCAGGCTCAGGGTTGCAGCAAGCACGGCTTGTGTCGTTGCCTCGATTGACTGAATGGCTTGAGGAATCGCAGCCATGGATTGGGCAACTTCAGCCAGAGCAATCGTTTGAGCCTGTGGCTCTGCAACCGTAGCCTGTTTCTCGTTCTTGACCTTCATGCGGTTGGTGTCTGCGTTGAACTTGTCGATCACTAGTTTTTGCTCTTCAAGATCAAGCTTCTTGGCCTCGTTCGCCTTCTGTGCAAGCTTTTCCTGCTGGTCAGACTGCGCCTGTTCGAGCGCCTGCGTGGTCTGGTTCAGGTGATCGGTCAGCATCTTGTTCATCTGCGACTCTTGTCCGCCCTCTTCGGGGAAGAACCGCGATGCGTTTCGCTCACCGGCCAGGCTGAACACGAATTTCCTGATCTCGTTCTGCTTGGCGTCCGGGAAGGCTGCGGCCATCTTTGCCACGATGTCAGTTGCCATCGACACCTTCTGAAGTTGGACATTTGGATTTGTAGCTCCGGGTCCGACATCGACACGAATCGACAGATCCTGATTCAGCATCTGGTCAGTGACCTGATTAATGCCGTACTTCTCAAACACCTTTGCAGCCTTGCCAGCAAGAGCCAACAGGGTCATGTCGGTCTCATACGCAGCCTCAAGCTTTGCCAACTGACGCAGGACAGGCTCTGCCCATGTCTCGACAAACGTTCTCAATCCGTACTCGGTCAATTGAGACGTAGCACCAGCGGCGAGATTCATCCCGCCTACGGTGTCATTCAATGCCCGGTTGGTCTGAACTGACCCGACGCTGAAATTGCCCATCAGTTCGTCAAGATCCGCATTGATGCGGTCTTGCTCCTGATAGGCTGAACTTGTCACGTCAGGCCAGTTGATCTCCTGCACGTCCTGCTGTGGGTCGTTGACCATGGTCACGCCGCCGGCCACGTTCCGATTCAGGGACTGAACATCGACCTGAGCGCCACGCTTCACAAGCCAGCGCTTGTTCAACACCATCTTGACGTTATCCATTCGCTGATTGACAACGTCGTTGGCCTCGCGCTGGAGATTCATGCCGATATGGACGTAGCTCTCAGGCATCGCCCGGTGTGCCTCAAGGGCGAATGTCCCAGTCACGAAAGGACGTTCACCAGTGAAGTACACGTTCTCGATTGGCACCGGGTCACTGAGCATGTGCTGTGTGCCCATCGTCCAGTACACCCAGTCCTGGCCTTCTCGCTTCACGAAGTTCTCGTGACACCAGACGATCTCGAAATCGCTCAGTGGTGCCTCGTTGTCGTCCAGCGGGTCCGTATGTGGTTTTTCGCGCTGCATGCGCGTGGTGTCGTAATCGGTCTTGGCAGTCCTGATTTCTCCGTCCGACAGGGGCAACCACTTGGGCTGTCCCGTCTTCCGGTCAAGAGCTTTCATCCGCGCCTTCACGTCGGCCACGTACATCGGGACCAGACGAATGAAGTAAGGCGATGTCTTGACCGGGTTGATCCAGTCAGCGCCAGGATCGAAACGGTAGTTCTCAGGGGGGATCAGTTCGATACACGGCTCGTCACACACCACCTTGTACTGTGGTGCGCCAAGCGCGTTCATTGATGGCGTCTCGACCTCCTGATAGTTCCAATACTGGTAGGAACACACCATGCCGTAGATTTGCGCGTCCTGACTCGCCCCGACGACCAAATGAAACCACGGAATGGTTTTTTGCAGGCGATAGTTCAGCAGCTCATACATGACATCGGCTGATGCCATCGCCATCGGATCGGTTTTGTTCTCAGCCTGAACAGAAACGACATCGACAGACGAAAAAAAGGCCGCTACTGATGCGGCCTCGTTCTTGCGCACGATGGATCGTGTCTTCGGTCTGAACAATCGGGACCGCGACTTGTATGCCTCGCTGTTGTACTTCGATCCCGGCGCGTGACGGGACTGAAACATTGACAGAGATTCTTCCCACTGCTTGCGATAGTTCGCGTCCATGTAGGACGTTGAACCCTTAAACGCATCAGCAGCGATCTGCAACCAGTCCATCACGCAGCCCCGAACGCCGCACGGGCGATGTACTTCATGGGCACGCCTTCAATCGCCTTGATCGGTGTTCCGTCGTGGGTTCCGCGCTTCATGCGGGCACGCTCCAGAAACTCACCGGCCATGCGGACCGTCTTTTTCTTTCGGTCGCCAGCATCAGACGATATCGCAGAATAGTGCAGGATCATCCCCCATGCGTCGGACCACTCAGGAATGCAAATCTTGATGATGCCCTGACGGATCAGCACGAACCACCCATAACCGGGATATGCGTCCACCAGATAGCGCAGCAGTTCCGCCGCCATCGGCTCGTCTTGTGGGCGTTCGGTGTCGATGCCGACAATGGTTTCAGTTGCGTTCATAGATTCCGCTGTCGGTGTCGTCGGTCGATTCGAACTTGCGGCCGTTGGAGAACTGATAGACCGTCTCAGGCTTGGTCCATTCCTTGCCCCATGCCTTTTGGACAAGCTCGCGCAGCGTGATCGTGCGCGTCGTCACCAGCGGGGCTGATTCGGTATAGCTCGGTGTGGTCATAGGTCAGTCATCAAATGTTTCGGACTCCAGCTCGCGGCTGTCGTATTCCTCTTCAGCGGGCCAGATCAATTGCAAATCGGGTTCGTCCAGTCTCGCCAATGAATCAAGCATGTCGTCATGCACCGGGACTGGGAAGGGCTTGTATTCCTCTTCGACAAACGCCTGTGTCAGATCCAGCGTTTTGCCGTCGTATGGCGTGTAATACCGTGTTCTAGGCAGGTAGATCCTGCCCTGCTCAAACCACGGCAGCAGACGTTTGATCCGGTCGTTCTTCGGGGTCTGTCCTGCGACCTCGGTGATGTCGAAACGGTAGTTCTGCGCAATCTGCAGGCTTTCGATGTGCTGGATGTCAGCCATCAGGCCGTAGCGCTCATACCTCACGGCAATCGGTCGCCACTTCCTGTGCAGGTCCATCACCAACTTTCCGCGCTGCGTCAGATTCAGCCGGTCGCGGATCACATCCAGTGCATAGGCGTTGCGGTCTGGACCCAGTCCGATCACCCACACTGCGGTGTAGTCGCTGGTCTTTTTCTTGTCGTTCGCGGCATCTACAAGGATGTACACATTCAGGCCGGTGCGCTTGATGCCGTCGTGGTACTTCAGCCAATCGGCCTTGAATCCCTGCGCTTCGTCGGCTGTCGGGTTCTGCAACATTTGGCTCGCAAACAAGTAAGGACCCATGTCCCTGCGCTTTTGGGCAACCCAATCGCGGGACCGCAGGACCGGGTTTCCTGTGGCTGTGCCGTCGTCGGTCAGCAGCCTGATACGCGGCTTGGCTGTTCCCCGGTCAATCACCGTGCGATAGGCATCGTTCTGGTGATATCTGGTGCCGATGAATCGACGTACACCACCATCCGCCCCGAGTGCATAAGACAGACTCAGCATGTCGCTGGTCTTGCTCATCATCTCCGGTGTGGTCACTGACTCAGGCACTACCACGTCGTCATACACCAGTACGGGGAAATGCTTCCCGATTGGTTGAGCATCAACAACCCCCCAGGCCTCAACGGTGGCCTCTGCCGGGTTGCTCTTGCGCTTGACTACGATTCCATCATCCTCTGACCACTTCGGAGCTTCTTTCTGCGGGTTGGACCACAGTACATCAGGAAACCAGCTTTGCAGCTTGGTGTTGCTCTCAAACTCGTATTTGATCTGACGCAGCAGCCGCTTGGCGAGTCCCCGAGAATGCGAGAACAGGCCGATACAGACCTCGCGCCCGTACTGGCTTGTAGGCCCGTCACCATGGCTTGCCAAGATGTCCTGGATGGACTTTGCGAAACTGATGATCGCCGTCTTGTAGTGCTCACGGCTCCACAGGTCCAGCATGCCATCCGGTTCGGCCTGGACCTCCCGGCAGCGGTCAAACAACCACTGATGTTCTACATCCTCCCGATTCAGGCCGTAGCGCAGCAGGAAATAGAGATCAGTCCGGCACAGGTGCCGCAGCGCTGCTATCTCTTGGCCTTTTGGGCAGGCTCTCCAGAACTCTGCTAGCCGCGCCTGGTAGTCGGTCAAACTGCCCATTTGCTTAAACTTTCAGCAGTTTTGGAGTTTTGTTACAAATGACGCAATGAAACCCCGATATTCCAGGCACTTTGTAACAGGATCAGTGCGTTTCGGGCGCAGAGTTATCCACAGACAGCGAGCGTAGCAATGCCGCCGTCTCAGCGGTCACGCCGTGGTCAACCGCCACAGAGCCACTGTGGTTCGCGTCAAGCTCCAGCCGGTCGCCGTACTTCTTTGGGGCAAGCTTTGACAGCAGCCATTTGCGGTTATCGCTCTGGAGACGCAGCCCGGCCACTTCTACAGCGCTTTCTGCACTTGCAGCACGCTCGCCGATTTCCTCTAGCTCTTCGGCCTGGGCGTCTAGTAAACACGCGCGTGCGTGCGCGTATTGTTCAGCAAGGTCTTTGTCTTTGGACACCCAAAGCAAAAACGTGGATGGCGAACACTCTTCGGCCTCGCATGCGCTACGCAGACTTACCCCATCGTGCATGCGCTGCAATACGGATGCGACGATGATGAGATTTGGTCCGGACATGGCCTCAAAGAAAAAATCCCGCATGTACGGGCAAGCGTTATGGCAACGCGGAAATGA
>CAZWFX010000097.1:0-5276 GCA_964633425.1 uncultured Candidatus Saccharibacteria bacterium | reverse complement strand
CTCGCCACCGTCGGAAATGTCGATTTTTGTAAAATAATGCTTGCATACACGCACGGGCGGACGTATATGTAGGGGCATGACGAACACCGAAACAAACCGAGTTGTCGATTGCGGCAATAACCAGACCTGGACCATCGGCTGCTTTGCTCAGCCTAACGGCATCTTCCTCGCGATGACATTCACGGCGTCTAAGGAATTCAAGACCTGCGCCGCTGCTGAGAAGTGGCTTGCAAAGCGCGGCTACGGACCCCGCGGCGAAGCGCTGTAAACCCCGCCCGGCGCTGCGTGCGGCTACGGGACCCGCAGCGCCTCGCCTAACCTCGCCCCTAGGAGAGAACATGAAAACGCTCAAGCTATACACCAGCGACGGTAAAGCCGTTACAGACCTGCAGAGCGCGGACGACACCATCAGCCTGCCAACGGAAATCAGATGGCACACTGAAGCGACTGGGGTTGCCGTGGCTGGCCATGCTGACGGGGGCGATCTCGCCTATTCGTCGCTGGAAGCACTGTGCTTTGATTACCGCCTCGACGTTGACACCGTCCGGGCGCAAGAGTGGCGATGAGCCAAACTGCCAAGGCACTTGGCAGGCGCAGCGCCACTTATTGGTGCTGGGTTGCCACGGGCTCACCAATACACAGCGAGTGCATTGATATGCCTGGCGTGTGTTGGGTATGCGGCGGAGATGCAGAGCGCAGCGTGTCTCGATCGAATTGGTTGGGAGCTAGCTACACCGGCCAAAACCGCGTGCGTGCTCCGTGGTCCGATCGCATTTGCGAGCCGTGCATGTGGTTGCACAGCCGAACATTTGCGGTTCCAGGTAGGCCCCCCAAGGAAGGTAAGACGGCCGGCGGAAACTGGCGCAATTACAGCGTGTGCGTTGAAGTCATCGGAGGGGCGGTTGCCCTTCTGACCGCGTCGAAGGGCGAAAAAAACGCGCTGAGGGAGTGGCTGCGCAAGCCAAAGACGGGTCTGTGGTTTGCTGCCATCGCCGAAAGCGGACAAAAGCATGTGATTCCAGGGGCGCCGATAAACATCGGACAAACAGGCAGAGTGGCGTTTGAGGATCGCATTTTGTCCGCGCCAACCGCGGCAGAGTGGCGACTTGTCGACGCACTCACAGACGCACTGACTGCCGGGCTTAGTAAGGAATCACTGGCAAAGGGCGAATATACGCCCCTGCAATGGCAGGAAAACGAGCCGATCATCACCGAACTAGAACGCGCATGGGGCTCAGAACGAGGCAGCGCGTGGTTTGAACTGGCGCTGTTTTTATCGCAGCGCGATGAGGAGGAATATGAACGACGACGACAGGAACGCAGTGATCGCCGCAGCGGTAGCTCTGCTGCTCGAAGTAAGAAAGCAGTATCTCGCCGCCGGAGCGAATCCACTGAAGCACTGGGATCAAATCCTCAGCGCTTGGAAAGTAGCCAGCCGGATCAACGGGACGATTCCGGGCTTCTTTGCCCAACTGTGCAAGGGTCTTCGACTGGGGGCGCCCGGCAGCTCGGTCTCTTTGGCATCTGAGACTCTGCGCACTGCCGCTTCTGGCTGTGCGGAGCGTCTGGCAGTAACAGAACTGAACCGAATGGCAGCCGCGATTGTGGCGCGTGCGCGGGTGATATCTGAAGCGCGCCGTGATGCGCGGGACAAGGAGATCTCATGAAGCGCCTTTGTTTGCAATTCGTGCTCGAAGCAGAAACTCCGATCTCGCACGCAGAGGGAGTCGAGGGAAATCACTCGCTGCATGCCATGCGCAAGCAGCGACAGCCGGACGGATCCTATGTGAGCGTCCCAATCATCAGCGCTGATACCATGCGGCACGGACTGCGCGAAACCGCTGCAATCCTATGTCTTGACGCTGCAGGACTGCTTACTCAAGAGGGAGGCGCGAAGCTCAGCGAATCTGCACTGCGTCTGCTGTTTAGCGGGGGCATGCTGACCGGCCGCGGGGACGCAGGCACTATCAAGCTCGATCGGTGGCGCGAGATCTGTGAAGTGCTGCCTGTGGTAAGTCTCATGGGCGGCTGCGTCGACGCCATGATGATTCCAGGCAAGGTGCAGTGCAGCGACGCGAAACTCATCTGTGCTGAGACCGCCCACGCGACGTGGTCATGGGCCATCGCAAACCAAACGTGGGCCCCATGGTCTGAGCAAATGGAGCACTGCCAGCGCGTGCGCTTTGATGTCACGCGCGACAAGCACAAACAGTTCTTACTGTCTGAGGCAGCTCAGGCCGATGTGCATCGCCGTCTGTTGGCAAAAGAGTCGGCTCACGAGAAATCAGATCATGCAGCAGAGCCAGAAGATCGCGGCCGGCCCATGCCTCACTCTTACGAGGCCATTGCGGCGGGGGCTCGTTTGTCCTGGGAGATCACAGGGGCGAACCTGTCCGATCTCGAACGCAGCGTGCTGCTTTCGTCGCTTGCGTTGATGTTTGAAACGTGGCGCTTCGGCGGAAAGCGCGGCACGGGCCACGGCAAGCTGCGCGCCTTGTCGTGTCAAGATGTTGCATTGCCGAGCGTTTCGCCGATGGCTTCGGAGGCAGATGTAGCGGCGCTCAGCGGTACGGCGATCGGTGTCGTGCGGGCGCACATGCAGGCGCAGCGAGACAAGCTAAGCGCATTGCTTGCCACGGTGGATGCATGACGCCTGTCATCGTCACGGCCGCACTGGAAAGTGCGGCTATCAATCCGGCTGTTGCCCTCGATGGCCTACTGGCCGCTAGCATTGCGCAGCGCCTAGATTTGCCGCCGATTGGAGCACAGGACGAGCATGGCCGCGCAGAAGCTCAAGCGCTGCTGATCAAGCACGTGGCGAAAGTCGTAGCCTTGAGCCCGTGTCAGCGATTTTTCCTTGTGTCGGATGCGCAGATCGAGCGCGTGCAGAATGAAAAGCGTTGGCTGAATCGGCGTTTTGCAGCCTCGCGCGCTGTCGAGTTAGGCGGCGCTAAAGTCCGGCGCGTCGAACTAACAACCGGTCTCTCGAAAAGCTACCGGATTCCCCTAGCGACTGTACACGCTTCAAAGGTCCAGTGGTTTGCGCTGGCTGATGCGAACGCGCTGCGCGAGACGTTGGAAGCTGTCACGCACCTAGGCAAGAAGCGCTCTGTCGGTTGCGGCAGAGTGACATCATGGACCGTTCAGGAGTGCAAAGCGTGGGACGGTTTTCCAGTGTTACGAGATGGTGCCCCGTTGCGCTCGCTGCCGCTTGATCATGCAGGCCTCAAGCAGTTTGCGGTCGAACAGAAATGCTTGATGTTCCCCTACTGGGAGTACAGAAATGAACAGCCCTGCGCGGTCGCCTGATCTGCTGTACCTGCCTGCCCAGCGAAGCGACATCACAATCAGCCCTTTGCGTTGGCCAATGGACCTTCGTGGCACGCTCTGCCTGCATGGCGCTCTGCATATGCTTGCTAACGTGGGGCATGACCGCGAGCGTGCGCAGTGTCAGCGTCCTTTGATTGTCCTGCGCCCACTGACTCCCAATGCAGCCGGCGCCAGTAACCGCTGGGATGCATTGTGGCTACACAAGGACTCGCACAAGCTAGCTGGTAAAACCTTCCCCGTGGAACTGTTCGGTGCAATACGGCGCGTGAGCGTCAGCGAAATGAGCCAGGTCTCTGTTGAAATCCCACGCAGCAAACCGCAAGCAGTCAAAGTGCGCGGACTCACGCCAATGTTAATCAAGCAAACCTCAGGCGGGTTTTTCGAGCGGTGTGATCGCGGAATCTGGCTGGGGGCGTTGCAGCAGAGCTTGCGCCGCTTTCTGGGTGCGCAGCCATGGGCAGAGCGAGCAGTCTTTGAAATCGCGCGATTTGACCAGGCTCGGATCGAAACCGATACCCGATGGAGCGGGCGACGAATTAGCGGCTTTTGGTGGGAGTGGTCTGGCGTTGTTGATGCAAACGGGCTGTTAGCGCTGCGCGTGGCTCAAGAGGTCGGAATCGGCAGTACCGTCAGCAGAGGCTTCGGGCGAATCCAAGTGCAAGAATGCTGATCGCGAGCCCACGCCATAGCGCAGAGGATTTGATCCTGTGGCGCGATTTCGAAGAGACTGACCTACTGCGCGCGCAGCAGCGCCGCATGTCTGACTTGGAAGAAAGGGCCATGCGTGCACTAGAGTCCTTTGCCCCTGACTACGTCAGTGTGTCATGGGGAAAAGATAGTGTTGTCGTCGCGCACTTGGCATGTAGGCTGGGCCTAGACTGCCCGCTCGTGTGGTTTCCTGCGGGGCAGATCGAAAACCCAGATTGCGCGCTTGTACGCGACGCATTCCTTGCCCGGCACCCAATGCACTACCGCGAGATTGCTGCGCCGCCGCTTGGCGATTTTCATGACCTGCACGGGCACGATGGGGCCCAGAAAGAGTTCGAGCGCGTTAGTAAAGTCTGCGGCGAGCGATACGCTAGCGGAGTGCGAGCTGACGAATCCGGCACGCGTAAGTTGCGAATGCGCGTCTGGGGTGAATCGTCGCAAAATACGTGCGCGCCGATCGGGTGGTGGCCTACAGATTTCGTTTTTGCATACCTTGCTAAGTACGACCTGCCGATACATCCCATGTATGCGTGCCTTGGTGACGGGCGGTGGGATCGTGAGCACCTTCGGGTAGGCACCCTCGGCGGATATCGAGGTCGGCAGCACGGTCGACATGAGCACGAGCGCTCTTACTACGGAGCGGAACTTAGGCGCTTAGGTTTGTACTAAAATGAGCACCTTCGCCGCCAACCTAGCCCGCCGCAAGCAGCACAGCGACCGCCCGATCCCCTCCGGCACCCCTGGCAAGATCCGCGCGGCGCGAGAGGCGCTGTCATGGACGCAAGCCGAACTCGCCGCGGCTGCAGATGTGTCTGTGCGCGGTGTGCAAGCGTGGGAAGCCGGCACCAAGGAGCCCAAAGTAGCCAGTTTGGCCAAACTCGCCAAGGCGCTAGGCAAGCAGGTCGCTGACTTGCTGCCGTAGCCCAGTAGTCAACCCCCGCTTTACACCTTGCGCCCCTGGCACTATTACTACTCCCCTGAAGCCGCCGCCGTCCTGCCCCGTTACCGCTGCTGGGCGCTGATCGACGGCGTGCTGCGCGAGTACACCCAGGCGTCGATCGTGCCGCTGTCGGGGGCGGGCGAGTATCTCGGGGTGGGGCTGCATGTGCGGAGTGTGTTCACCGACGGCGGCGCAGAAAAAGTGCAGTAGAGTGCATTTTTCCTCTTGCATACACGCACGGGAGGACGTATATGTATGGGCATGACGAACACGACGAACAACACCGCTGAGAAATTTC
>CAZWFX010000096.1:0-5310 GCA_964633425.1 uncultured Candidatus Saccharibacteria bacterium | reverse complement strand
CCCTTCCTGTGCTGTCTTCTGTAGACATGCATGATCGAGCACCGACACAACCTCTGGCGGATAGATCGTGAAGAACACGTCAGACGCGAAGAAGAATGTGCCACGCGGATAATAATCGAAGAACTCTTGTCGATCATCGTTGGAACCGAGTAAAAATTTCTCCCACTCTGCATACGGTCGTGAATCGAAAATCCCAGGACCACTGACGTGTGCCATCGGCAGGAAGCCAACGATCCACGGAGCCATGTTGTCGAGGACGATGACGGTGGATCCGTCAGGGACCTCTGTAGCAAGAGCGCGGAAGGAATCCAGCTCTCCCCGTGTCACGTGTGGATCGATCGTCTGGAGGAAGCGGAAGGTGAGAATCACTTGAATGACCACGAGCACGACGAGTGTCGATCGCACGAGCACCCTCCGAGAATCCCACGCGTCTCTGCACGCGAGTGCGACGAACGGAAGAAGGAAAAAATCGAGCGGGAGGATGAAGCGACGGTAAAAGAAGAAGAGGCCAACAACAGCAATGCCGGAGTAGAGAGCAGAGAATTGTAAGAGTGTCCCGGATTCTCTACGCAGGGAGAGAATGAGCCCCGTGATCCCCAGGATGAGGAGCGGGGCAGATAGTGCGAGGTACTCATGCACGGAAAAGAACGCGCCAGGCGTCTGCTGACCGACGAAACGCACGAAGAGATCGAAGAAACTCGGGGCCGTCCCGACGAAGGGAAGACAGAGAATGGGGAGGCCAATGACGATCGAGAACGTGATGTGTGCGATGCGATGCGTACGGGAGCGCGTGATACGGAGGAGAAAGAGAAGAGATGCAACAATCGCGAGAGCGATACCCACCCCGACGATCACCTCGAAACGCAGGACGGACGGGAGAACATCGAGAAGGGCACGCTGGTAATTCGGCAGATACCACGCTCCTCCGAGGACGATCGAGAGACCGATGAACATTGCATCCGTACGCGACGAAGCCCACCCCTCACGCAGGTAGCGAAGAATGACCGTGGATAGCGTCGCCAGCACGAAGATCAAACCAATCTGCTGATGCACGGCAATCGTGAGCATGCCAAAGGGAACACTCCACCATGACTTTTTTTCGAGGAAATGAAAAGCGAGAACGATGAAGAGGAATGCAGAGAAAACCTTCCAGTACATCATGAGGAACCCCTGTGCCTGGACGACCGAGAGCGCACTCACGAAGAGGAGAATCACACCAAGGGAGACGATAGAGCGACGTGACGTCGTGTACGCAAAGACGGCAGAGAGGAGGACGGGGAAAAGATTCCAGATCCATCCAATCAACCAATCAACCGGAAGACCGAGCTTGAGCGCAATCGACGAAAAGAAGAAGAGTCCGAGAGGATGCGACCTCGCCCACTCTGCCATCGGCGGAATGACGAATGGAGGAAAGCCATGCGCATACGTGATGAATAAATAGCGATAGATCCCTGCGTCGTAACCGAAAGGAACGCCGGGGAATGCGTAGAGAGACCAGACGTACTTGGCACTCAGGAGGAAAATCCCAAGAGCACTGAGGGCAACGATCGAAATCACTGTAGAGCGTGGACGCATTGCATGGGTGAGTATACCCGATCGTAGAGAGCAATGTGAGCACGGATCTCTGCGGTACGATCGAAACGAACTCCTGCTTTTTTTGCGCCATCTCTGAGTGTGCTCCAAAGCTGATCATCGCGCATGCACTGAAGAATGCCATTAGCAAGAGAAGCATCATCGGGCGAGACGAGGAGCCCGCTCACGTTCTGCTCTACGATGCGACGGAGGCCAGCAACATCACATGCAACAACAGGCGTGCCCGATGCTACTGCTTCTGCGGAGATGAGACCGAAGCCCTCCATGCGTGATGGACACACGACAAGCCCGACGGAGCCGAGGAGAGATCTGAGCACAGCATCATCGAGCTTCCCATGAAAACGAATGGATGCATCTTTCCCTGACTCAGAGAAACCAACAACATGGAGAATGGCATCGGGAACATTTGCGATCACTGTTGCCCAGGCCGACAGAAGCAGATCCCAGCCTTTGCGAATATCAGGACGACCAACAAACAGTACATCTCGTCGTCGACGAATCTCTCTATCACATCGACGAAATGAAGCAGTGTCGATACCGCACGGAACGACGGAAATACGGGAAGAATCGATGTTGTAGTCAGTCTGTAGAATCTGAGCAGTGTCTTCAGAAATACAGAGAATGGCGTCAGCAATCTGGTATGTTCTGCGTTCAAAGGGCACGAGAATTTTCTTCCATCGTTGGCGTGGTAATAGGCACTGTTGAGCGTACGTGTGATTCGCTGTCACGATGACGGGGATCGGGAATCGATGGAGTAGAAACGCTCCACCAGGCCCCGTGTGTACGTGCAGAATGTCGATGCCCTCTGACGCGATCCAACGACGAAGAGCGTGATGCAAAAAAAGAGACCACGTAAGATTTCGGCCAAAACTCCAGAACGATGGTCGACTCGATCGATCGAAGAGACACACACTATTTCCTTGTGCTTCTAGTCCGTCGACGAGCGAGAGGACGTGTCGCCCCATACCACCGATGGGTGAGTTGCCATCGAAGCTGACCATGCCGATCGTAAGAGGTTTAGAAGACATAGGAGAGATAGCGAGAACACATGACATGAACAGAATAACGCTCCTCGAGTGTACGACGCATGAGAGAAGAGTCCCATGGATGTGCCATCGCCTTCATGATCGCTTCGACCGCTGATGAAGGATCCTCTGACGTGAAGAAAACTCCGGTGACTGTGTCGACCACTGCATCAAGGATCCCCTCTCTCGCCGACGCAACCACCGGGAGTCCATGCGCGAGAGCTTCTGTACACACGAGTCCAAAGCCTTCGATGTCACCTCGAACATCAATGTTAGGCATGAGAAATAATGTCGATGTCTGCAGGAGTGACTCTCTTGTTTCTTCATCGACGTCTCCCAACACTGAAACGTAATCACGAAGACGTAGAGAATCTACAAGAACACGAATGGCAAGAAGCTCGGGTCCATCACCAGCGATCGTCAGATGCATCGATGGACAGCGCTTGAGAAGGAGAGGCATCACCTCTGAGAGAAACCACACCACCCCCTTGCGCTGAATCTGACGCCCGAGGATGAGGAGCTGATGCGTCGATGTGCTGGCGCGCAGAGGAGGAGACGGTGAGACGTCGATGCCAGGAGCGATCGTCACGATACGATGATCTGTGACCGAACGCTTCTTGAGCTCGTCTGCAGTCGCATGACTAATCGCTACGATGGCATCGAAGAGCGGAAGTGATCGACGAAGCACCCATTGGTAGAGACGCGATGGATAGATCACATCGAGTCCGTAGGTCGTGAGGGTGAGGCGTAACCGAGGACGACAGAAGCGAATACACGGCGCCATCGGTGATAACAGCGCATCACCAATATGACAGACATCCCCCCGAAAGATCAGCGCACGAAAAAATGCATAGGCAAAAAATACAGGCAAAAGCACAACTGGTCCTCGCCACGCACACACATGGATATCGACAGATGGATCTCTGCGAAGTTCCGCAAGAAGCGTCCGTGTGTACGTCTGCATGCCGCCAGTCCCACTCGTACTCCGCGTGATGAAGAGAATACTACGCATAAGAAGAGCGTATCGGATTCGATTGGAAGGAAATAGAGAGAACAAAAAAGCTATAAGCTTGAAGCTGTAAGCAATAAGCCAGAATACTTAAAGCTTATAGCTTATTGCTCCATCGACTCATCGCCCAAACACAGTGCAATCCACCATCCATCGATCCCCTTCCCTCTGGAGCGCTGTGATGGAGACGAGTGGAAACGGCCACACATTCTGACTCTGGAGACTCTTGGCGATATCGGCAAGCGATGAACGTGCATGCGCGAGGCCTGCCCGCAAGAAGACGGATCTGAGTTCACTCGCCGTCTCGAGAGGCACGTCGGCGAGCATCCTCTGCTCCACTGCATCGGGACTGGACACGTACTCCAGGAGATCGGTGTAGAGAAATTCTTCAGCAGACCGCAGAGTGAGGGGTGCGATGCTTTCGATCGCACGAAGGAGAGTACTTTCGACATCCGATGGGAGGACGTCCCTGACCATCATGTCTCCACTGAAGGAATACGCACCGAGGAAACGGCTTACCGCCTGGAATGAACCACGGAGCGCGAGATGTGTGCGGTACGACTTCACACCATCAGTCGTCACCGGGGATGGATCGACCGTCACCCGTTCGATGGTGAGTGGCATGCCGACTACCGACAGACTGCGTGCAATCGCATTCGCACTGGAGATGAACCGTGGGACAGGAGACGTCTGAGGCAAGATATAGATGTCTGCCAGCTCCTCCCTCGATGCGAGTCCATTCTCGAAGAACAGCGTCTCTGCTTCGACATTCGCCTTGAGGAGGGCCACCGACGATTCCATCTCCGGTAACTGCATGCCAATCGAGAGTGCCTTCTCACGCTTGCTCCCGAAACTATCAGCGTGCGCGATGAGGATGCCACAGGCAAGCACTGTACAGAGGATGCCACACGCAAACGCGGAAAGCTCGAGTACGCGCCTGTAATGGAGGATGACGCTACGCACTGCGGAGAGTGAGTGTGAGTATGAATGGAGAGACAGAACCACCCTCGGCGCGCGGATGCGTCACGTACTCAGGCTCGGAAACCGACACCACTGCCGAGACCATGCGAAGACTATCGACGAACTCAGCAAGGATCTGCATCGATCGACCGGACGCATCAAGGACATCACCGCCAAGAATGAGCGTACCGTCGACATACTCCATACGCGGAAGAGTAATGAGAGCGTTCGGTGCATGAGACAAGCTACTCCGCGCTTCCTCGATGGAGAGGAGAACGTCACCGAGTGGCACCGTCGCATGACTGAGGGATGCCACCTGCATGAGGACCGGCGCCTTCTCTTTCGTCTGCAGTTGCTGACGGGTCTTCTCGAGAGTGGCCTTCTGAGTCTCGAGGAGTTGTGCTCTCGATTCTAAATCCTGGAGACGTACAACCGCATCACCGGTATGAACGGGGAAACGATCGGGAGATGTCAGGAGTGTCAGAGCCCAGACGAGGAATAGAAACAATACTCCGAAGACGAGTACGGGAACCCCGAGCCGAGCCATCGCCGGAAGGAGAACGGGCACCATCGACGTATCAGGAACAGTACGATCCGCCAATTGTGGCTCATGGAAGCCTGAAAACATCTAAATAGTATAGCAGAAGTGGAGAAAAAATGCTATTGGACTCGTATGTCGTATGTCGTATGTCGTATGTCGTATGTCGTATGTCGTATGTCGTA
>CAZWFX010000095.1:0-5420 GCA_964633425.1 uncultured Candidatus Saccharibacteria bacterium | reverse complement strand
ACTCACCGCCTTCTGACTTTCGCCACAGCGTGCGCGTGGATGGCGTGGGGTGCTGGCTGTGGGCTGCGGGCCCGTCTTCCCCCCTCCCCCCTGCCGGTGGGGTGGGGGTGGTCAGCAACACCACGGGAGGCAGGGTGTGGGCCGTGACGGTGAGGGCACGCGCCGCTGCCACTGTGGCGACGGGCCATGCACGCGGACGGGTGAGGGTGGTCACGCTGGTCACGCTGCTGCCTCCTCGGTTCCGGAACCGGTGGGCAGTGGTGGAACCTCAGAAGCCTGTTGGGACAGGGGGAGTTCCGTAGGTTCCGGAGGTTCCGCTTCCCGGGGTGTCTCTGGGCAGTAGCGCTGCCAGGCGTCCCAGAGGTCGACTCTCCGGTAACCCCGGACGGATGCGCCACCTACCTTCACCTTGGTACTGCTGATCTCGTATCCGGACAGGCGGTAGGCGAGTCCCCGGGCATCAAGGGGAACACCTCGCAGGTTGGCCCAAGGTGCCTCGTCGAGGTCGTGGAGACGTTCGAGGATGGTCTCTGTACCGAGTCGGTCGTCGTCTCCGAAGATGCCTCGCAGGTCGGTGAGGAGTCGCACGCCGAGACTCGCTTCTCGACTGTTGCTCACCTTGCAGAGGTCGGTACACGCTTCCCTCGCTCGCTCGGGCCAGGACCCACCGGCCGCGTCAGCGATGGCGAGAAGTGCCTCCCACACGTCAGCGGGTCGGTCGACCACTCCCTCGGGCATCTCGGGCCAGGCGTTGGCGAGTTGGTTGGAGATGCTGGCTGTCCATTCGGCCAGTCCGTCCCGTAGTGCGATGCCGTCGGGCTCGGCCAGTCGGCGGCGAAACGGGGTGACCTTCTCGTCAGGCGCACGCCGGCGCATCCGGATGATGATGGAGCGAGACATCAGGGTGTCTGGTAGGTCCCCGAGTCCGGCCATGGCTACGGGGGCGTATACGGGGAACTGGTGCACCTCGTGGAGGGGACCGTGGCAGCGGGGGATGGTGGCCCCGGAGCGGTGGCCCGCGTTGAGGAGTGCGCGTAGATCCTCGGAACCGTCGTCGCCCTTGCCTCTCCGTCCGAAGATGGCGTCCACCTCGTCAAAGAGGAGTGTGGGGTTCGCTGTCTCGATGGAACGGAAGATGGCGGCGGGTGAGGCGGAGAGCACGTGCATTGGTCGGGGGACGACCAGCTCCGCCACCTCGAGTACCCGAGTCTTCCCGGACCCCGGTTCGGGGGACAGGATGGCGAGACGTGGGGACGACTCAAAGGCGGGTGCGGCGTGCGCGTGCGCTACCCAGAGGGTGACGGCCACACCAGCGGCCATTGAAGGGAACGCGACGTAACGGGCGAAGTACTCCTCCACCTCGCAGAGCAAGCCGTCTCCCTCTAGGGAAGCGGAACCTCCGGAACCGGTGGAACCGGTGGAACCTGTGTCCCGCCATTGAGGGCCAAAGAGGCGGTCGCCTATCTCTTCGGCGTGTCTGACGACCTTCTCGGCATTGGCTGCGACGTCGTCGGCAGTCACTCGGCCACCTCCGCAAGCGCAACGTCTCGGCTCTCGGCCAGACAGATCGCAGACCACTCGTCGGCGGTGAGCGGGTCGGACTCGTAGCCCTCGAGCTCGGGAGCTTCGTCGTCGTAGGTCGGATCAGGGGGCGGGGGTGTAAAATCACCAGTGAGCCTTCGTCCACCGCGAGACTCTGCGCCGCCCTTGCCGGGGCGGCGTTCTCGTTCTGAGGGCGAGGTCATGCGGCCTCCCGTTCGGACAGGTCACGCGGTGCGGCGAGGCGAGAAACGTTCCCCCGGGCAACGGTTCTGTCGGCGGGCAGGCGTGCACCGGCGCGGGTGAACATGGCGGCCACCAGGTCGAGGGCCTGTTCCTTCGTCTCGGCGGCCATCACGCGGCCTCATCGAAGAAGGCGGAGATCGGGACGTGAGTGGCGTCGGCGATCTTCTCCAGCACGTGGATCGGCGGGCAGACGTCTCCGCGCTCGTAGGCGACGACAGTCGGATAGCCACGGTCGATCATGTGGCCCAAGTGAGTTCGGGAAAGGCCAGCCGCTATGCGGGCCTCCCGTACGCGGTCATGCCGGAATGCGGACACAAGTCACCTCTCGGTGTTCGTGTCTCGCCCGGCAACAAGGCCTCCCGGATCCTCCGGTGGCACCAGCAGCGAGAAGCTGAGAACTTCACGTTACCAGGTAAACTATAAAGATGAAACTCGCGCAGGTTGACCCGCGACGGTCGGTCCAGAAGTCCGCAAGGCAGGTCATGAAGGCGGCGCTGCGGGATGGCGTCTCGGGCCTTGTCGGCAACGACCCGCGAAGCCGCGCTGCGATCGAGAAGGTGTGTCAGATCATCGCCGCTGACGGGCGGTTCTGGGCGGAGCTTCTCGGTGAGCCTGAAGGTAATCGGCGGTTCCTCCAAGTTCAGCCAGCAGGTACTGAGCGCCTACCGCTGCTGCGGTTCTATGACGGCTACACGGATCTTGCGGCCTAGTCAGACCACTTGAAACAGACGTCCAGCCGCTCTGGCCGGAAGGGTCCACCGCGCACGGGCGAGGGGTTGACGGTCACGTGGTCGAGCACAGCTTCCATGACGGTCCGACGCTCCGTGAACGTCATGACGTCCCACCGGGCGGCCAGGTCCACGGGGTCGAGGGTGGCAGCCGGCGCCGCGGGTGACACGGTGGCGAGGTCGGCTTCTAGTTGGTCCACGTCGGCCCGCACACGGGCGGTGAGGCGGCGGTACTCGTCGCGGTCGAGCTCACCAGCGGCCAGCATGTCCCCGAGGTCGACCATGCGGCCACGTGCGGCGCGTAGGTCGTCCGCGGTGACCTTCACGTCCACGTTGTGCGATGCGGCCTCCTGGCGGTCGAGGGCCCTCGCGAACTCGTCGGACTGTAGGTAGTCGAAGAGCGCATCGACCACGACGGGCTCGGCGTTGTGGTCGAACACGGCCATGCTGCCGCACCCGCCCGCGGCCTTCGTGGGGCAGGCGAACCGAGGCGGGCGGATGCCGTCGGCCATCGGTGCGCCGAACCCTGAGCGCATCCCGGTGCCGCACTTGGCGCAGATGAGGAAGCCACCGAGTAGGCGGTTGCGGGGCCGGCGCTGGGTGGTGCCACCCGGGCGGCGGTCGAGGGCTGCCTGTAGGCGCTCGAAGGTGTCGGGGCCGATGACGGGGGCGAAGGCGTCGGCTACGGTCACGGTCCCGTTGTGGACGCGGGCACCCATGAGGCGGGGCTGCCGCAACACCTGGGTGAGGGTGGTGGGGTACCACCTGCCGGCGGTGTCAAGTTGACTTGACGCCGGGCACTCGTCGCACGGGCACCCGCCACCCGGGCCAGCTGTGGTCACCCCGCGGGCAGTCCAGTCGCGCACGATGGCGGGCACGGCCTCACCAGCTAGCACCCGGTCGGTGGCCTCACGGATCAGGTCGGCCTCGGCGGGGATGGTCGCGGAACGGTCGTGGTTGTGTCCGAACCCGCGCCGGCCGTGGTGGTCGCCGCGCTGCGCTTTCGTGGCCTCTTTCAGGCGTAGGCGCTTGGCCTTCTCCGCCGACTCGCGCCACCCGACCAGGGCGTTGATGCCTTGCAACAGTCGGTCGTCAACCTTGGAAGGGTCGAGGCTGCCCGCACCGCTGACCACCTCGAGCATGGCGCCGGCCTCCCCGAGGGCGGTCTGTACGGCCCAGTCGTCGCCGGGGTCGCGTGTGAGGCGGTCGAGGCGGTCGACCACGACAACGTCAACGCCACCGGCCATCACGTCGGCCATGAGGTCGCGGAAGGCGGGCCGGCTGCCACCCTTGCGGTAGGCGCTGCGGTTGTTGTCCTCGTGGACCGCGACCACGTCCCATCCGCGCTCGGTGCAGCGGGTCAGGCAACGCTCGCGCTGCTCTCCCACGTTCTCGGCCTCGCCGGTGCGGTCCTGCGAGATGCGGGCGTAGATGGCTGCTCTCGTCATGCTCACTATGTTACTGACGAATGCTAGATGACGCCAGTATTCGGTAATCGTAGGGTTCTGGCTCCCCACCCCTACAGCTCGCGGAGGAGGTCGACCTTCTTCGCCTCGAAGTCCTCGGATGTGATTACGCCCGCGTCGCGCAGCTCTGCCAGATCGCGGAGCCGGTCGGCCACGGTGCCGCCGGCCGTGCCGCGGGGAACCGCCGTGGCGAAATGGTCGAGAACGGGCTGCATCATCGCCTTCGTCTGCACCGGAAGATACGCACCGCTGAAGACCCAAGGGCCCTCTGTGGTCTCAAGGGTGATGATCGAGCGACCCACCTTCCGCGTGCCGAGAAGAGCGAACACGCCGAACATGAGGAACGTGCTCTTCTGCGCGAAGCGGGTGCGGAACTCATCCTCGCCGCCGACGAACACGTCGCTCACGTAGTCCCAGCGGATGTTCACCCGTTCACCTCCGTAGCCGGTGAAGGTCACGCCGGCCGGGAGCGCGACAGCGGCGACGGGAACCGGCTTTGGGTAAGTGGCCGTGGGAGATGCCAGCAGCTCGTTCGCGAATGGCACCTGAAACTGCACCGGAAGGTCCTGCCACCAAGTCCGATCGCCGACGGGTGCCGGGATCGCCTGCCACAGGTCCTCGGCGAGACCGCAAACGTCACTCATCGAACCGTGGAACGCCTCGAAGTCTTCACCGCGTGGAGCGATAACGAGGATGGCCTTTCTCGGCTGTCCGTACAGGGCGAGGGCCGAGACGGCCTCTAGCTCATCAAGGGGCCAGTCGATCCCCCCCAAATCCGCCCGCAGTCGGTCGCCATGGACGCCAAGGGTCATCTTCACGCCGGATGACTCATTGCGCATCGCTCGCATCGGCCCGACCCTACGCGGCGGTGTCCTGGCAGCGCGACGGCTTGTCCCTTGATGGCTCGGGGCCGGGGGCTTCGCCGGTTCCTGGAGCGAGCATGCCGACGGAGTGCGACAATCTCGGGCCATGACGATGGGTGAGTGGGTGTCGACTAGCGAGGCGGCCGAGGTGCTCGAGGTGCCGATGCGCGAGCTCTACCGGCTCATCGACCGGGGCGAGGTCCCGGCCAGGCGATGCGGGCCGACGTTGCAGGTCTTCCCGTGGGTCCACCGGCGGCGGTTGCGGGTGGTGCGCTAAAGGGGCACGAACCACGCGGATGCACCCGCACCCGGAGCGGCGTGCAAGGGTGCCCCGATGTGGCTCTACCTGATCTTCGTCCTCGTGTTGTTTGGCGCACTTCTGGCGTTTGGTGTCATCAAGTGAGAGTCACTTAGGCGGCGTCCCGGCGCATGGCGCGCCGTTCGGCCTCGCTGGTGCCGCCCCACACGCCGCGCTCGTCGTTGTCGATGGCGAAGGCGAGGCACTCGTCCCGCACCAGACACTCGGCGCAGACCGCGACGGCCTCGGCCTGGTCGACGGCGCGCCCGGCGAACCAGTC
>CAZWFX010000094.1:0-5493 GCA_964633425.1 uncultured Candidatus Saccharibacteria bacterium | reverse complement strand
ACGGCTACGGCTACGGCTACGGCTACGGCGACGGCAACGGCGACGGCGACGTCTACGGCGACGGCTACGGCAACGGCGGCCGAGCATGACCACCCAGGAATGCCCGAAGTGTGGTCCGGTCCCTGACATGGAGCTGTACGGGGTCGAGGACCCCGAGGTCTACGACGGGGTGCTGTTCTGGGTGCATCAGCGGTGCAACACGGCGTGGCCCCGCAATGCGGACTGGGAAGCGTCGGTGGCTGCTGCCAGGGCGCACAACGAGAGGGGTGATGGGTGAGTAGGTCGAGTGTTGTTCCGTGGTGGGGGCGTCTGTTGCCGTGGGTGCTTGCCGTGGTCGCGGTTCAGGCGTTGGCGAAGTAGGGGTTCGCTGAGGTCAGGTAGTCCACCACGTTCTCGGTGGACATCTCACCATCCCACTCGATCGAGGCAGGCTGCATCTGCGTGAGTTCATCGAAGGCCCCGGAGGCGGCGTCCACTTGGTCGTCGTGGCGGGCGTTGGCCGTGAACACGCGGTGCTCCTCGATGAACTCCTTCTCCCAGCCGATGGAGTTGACGAGGTAGATGTTGCCGTCCTGCTGCTGAGAGGCGTAGGGCATCGCCCGCTGCTCCTTGCTCCCTTCGGGGCGCACGCCGATGACGTTGTAGCCGACGAGCATCCGACGGTAGTCAGCGATGACGGCCTTGCCGGCCCCGGCCCGCTCCTGCTCGATGCGGATGGAGACTCCCTTGCCGTCGGCTCGGGCGGTGGCAAGCACCTGCTTCTTCACCTCGTTGCCGTCCATGCGGAACCGCTGCACGTCCAGCACGTAGAAGCGGTCCTCGTGGTCGCGCCCCATGAGCACTCCCACGGTCCAGTCGCCGCCGTCCTTGGTGGCCGCGAGGTCCCAGCACCGAATCCTCTGGAGCCCGTCCGGGGCCGTGGGGCGGCGCATCCACGAGTCCACCTTGAACATGCCACCCTCGCGGGGGGTCGGGTTCTGCTGGTAGAGGGACTCCCAGTCGGCCGTGCCGATTGAGTTGCGGACCTTGCTGAGCATGTCGGCGGGCCACACCTCCGGCCACAGGGGATCGCCCTCGGCCCGCCCGAGTTCGTCGCGCCACAGGGTGGGGTCCTCGCCCTTGGGGCACTCAGCGATCGCCGGCATCCGAATGAACTCCCACGGGTCAGCCTCGTCGCCCTTCTCCTCGGCGTTCACCATGATCCGGCCGGTGAGGTCGTCCTCGTGCCAGCGGGCCATCGTGAGGATGACCGTGCCGTGGGGCATGAGCCGGGTGCGGAAGGTGGACCCGTACCACGACCACATGTTCTCGCGTCCGGTGGCGGATGCCGCTTCCTCGCGGTTCTTGATCGGGTCGTCAATGATCCCGAGGTGGATGCCGCGGCCGGTCAGCGCACCGTTGATACCCACAGCCCTGAGCCCACCCTTGCGGCCCTGGATGCCCCACGAGACCTTGGACGAGTTGGCCTCATCGACCTTCCACCCGAACAGCTCGGGGCCGACGAGCTTGGCGAGGTTGAGGGTGAACTGGCCCCACTCCTTGGCCTTGTCCTCCGAGTAGGACACGATCACCACGTCGCGGTCGGGGAACATGCCGAGGTACCAGACGGGCAGGAAGTTGGAGATGAGGAAGCTCTTGCCCCCACGCACCGTGCAGGCGACGTTGAGGAAGGTCTGCTCCTTGGACGTGCAGGCGTCGGTGATGCGGCTGTTGATGTGGAGCAGGTGCTTGTAGGGTCGCCACTGGGCCTCCTCCGGCATGTCCTTGGTCGCGTACACGGCGAGGTGGGCGGGGGTGGCCTTCTTGCGCCACTCGTCCAGGGTGGCCTCGAAGGCTTCGTTGTCAGCCATCCTCGGTGGCCGTCGCTTCGATCATCGGCAGGTCGTTCACGACGGAGAGCATCTTGTCGCGGTAGTCGGGGTCACCGAGGAGTTCGCGGAGCTGGTCGGTGGTGGCGACGGCGACCTGAATAGGTCCTCCGCCGGGGCCGACGTGTTGGTTGACGACGAGCTTCTTCTGCCCGAAGTCCTGGGCCTGACGGGACTCCAGCCAGCGGAACATGCCCGGGACGTTCTCCTCGCGGATCAGCACTTCGCGGAGGGTGAGCTGGATCTCCCCGTCGCCGTAGTTGATGGCGTCGGTGACCTCCTGGGCGAAGGTCGGATCTTCCTTCATGTGGCGCTTGACGGTGGCGACGGAGAAGCCGGCCTTCTCCGCGGCGATGGTGAGGTTGCCACCGAGGCGAACCTGCTGGATCACTCGGAGGCGTGCTTCGGAGTCGAAGGCGCGTGGCATACAACAAGCCTAGACGCGAAGAACCCCACCGGAGGATGGGGCCGGTGGGGTTCTTCTGTCCCGAGGGGCGGGAACTAGGTGTTGGTCAGCCTACGTCGAGCGGTACTCCACGTCAATGACTTGGGCGTCGGCCAGCATGTCATCGAGCACATCCGAGGTTGCGTCGGTGACTGCCAGCATCAACTCCTTGAACTCGCGCTCGGTGAGGGCGTAGCGGGTGACCGAGGTGGCCCCTTCGCGGATGATGGTGTAGCGGTGGCCCACCACTTCCTCCCGAGCCATCTGGTAGCGGGTCCCGGGCTCAACCTCCACCCCACAGGTGGAGCACTTGTAGAAGCCGGCACCCTCGCAGTCCTCGTCGTGGTCGGAGTAGTCGCAGCCCCGGTGGTCCAGGGTGAGGGTGGGGTAGTGGTTCGACCCCTTGGGTTCGTAGTAGTGGCCGTGGCCGTTCTCGTCCACGAACTTCCAGTCGCGGTCGGGGAAGTAGCCGTCGCCCATCATCTCCACGATCGGCTCGGCCACGATCGTTACCCCAGCCAGAAGGGGGTTGGGCTGGTGCGGGGGCTTCATGCCCCACCGTGCCAGGAGTCAACGAGGTCGCGGCCGGAGCGGGCGAGGGAACGCAGGAGGTCGGCCTTGGTCTGGAGGGACCGGACGAGTGACTTCTGCACGTCGTAGGCGACCTCGGTGGTGTCGCGCTCCCACATCTGATCGGAGGTCTGCTGGACCACCCACGCCTCGCGGAGCTTGTCGGTCTTGAGGTCAGGGTTGGCCTTGGCCTCCATCCACGCCTTGGCCTGCGCGACCCGGTAGGTGTGGTTGGCCTTGGCGGCGGCGGAACCGAAGGAAGCGAGGCCGTCGATGGCGGACTCCAGAGCCTCGATGCAGTCACGCATCTCGACTTCGACTTCCAGCGGGGAGAAGGGGGTGGTCGCCATGATGCGCTCCTTGGGGTAGGGGTTGATGGAGCTAGTGTATTACGAGTACGGCTTGGTGGCAAGCCACTGGCCGACGAAGTAGGCGGCGACACCGCCCCACCAGACCGCACCCCACGAGAGCACGGGCAGGCCGCTGAAGGCCACGAGGGCGGCAGCGACCCACGCACTCAAGCACCACGGGCAACTGAGGACGTAGAAGTCCCTCCGCTCGGTGATCCACCCTCGGGGGCGATCGAGGATCACCGAGTCCACCACGAGGTAGGTGATCTGCGCGGTGAGGAACACGCAGAGGATCAGCGTCGCGAGCACGGGATGCACCCTCCCTTGACGGCGACCCCGGTGACCACGGCCGCGTTGCCTTCGGTGTCGGTGCCTGACCACCGCAGGGCGGTGCCGTTGCGCTGCATCACACCCTCGTAGGTGAGGGTGTAGACGACGCCCCAGGTGCGGTTCGGGTTCTTCGTCTTGACCTTGATGACCTTGGCGTGGGTGTCCTCGTGGATGATGGTGGCCGAGAACGCGAGGGCGTGCTCGGAGGGGTCGGTGTCAGGCGTGCCGAGGTACACGTCGTAGCCGGTGTGGGACCTACCCATCGGAGGCTTCCTCGGACCCGCGGGGGTCGTCCTCCCAGTCGCCGTAGCGGAGGGGCTCAGCGGAGAGGGCGTCCTTGAGGTTGTCGAGGCGGGTGGCGTAGCCGACCTTGATGAGAGTCTCGGCGTAGCCGCGGCGCACGTCCTTCACCTCCCCGGGCTTCATCCCACCGACGTTGACGCGGGCCTTGATGCGGATGGTGTCTGGCTTCATCTTCCTGCTACCTCCGTGGTCAGGGATTCGGCGTCTACGGCGACGGTCCAGGGGATGCCGACCGACCCGGCGCCTTCGCCCTTGTTGTAAGCGTAGAGCACTCGGCCGGACGGGGACGCGTGGAAGTCGATGCGGTCCTCGGCCAGCATGTTCAGCACGTCCCAATAGGTTTGGCCGGTCTTGAGTGTCACGAGGTTGTCGTCGTCGGGCCATGCGCGGCCTCGGCTGTCTGCTTCGGCAGTGAACGACGCCGACCATTGCCCTGCTGGTGCTCCGCGGTTGTTCGCTTCGTCGAGCAGGCGGAGCAATACTTTCCCGGTGGATGCCCGCAGGGTGCGTTCCGGGTAGCCGAGTGTCTGCCAGCCGCCACGGGTGTTCATCGCCGGCGCGTCCAGGCCGGTGCCGTTCCCGGTTGCTAACAGCCCGGACCCGTCGGTGGAGTGCTTCATGACGGTGGCGATCACACCAGCGGGTCCGCCCTCGTTGTACGCGGCGATAGCAACCAGGTGGTAGTCCCAGTCGAAGTCGACATCGAAACGGACGGTCTGACCTGGGGTGGTGACTTCTGCGACTATCGCCCCGTCGACGTACATGCGTGCGTAGTCCCATGCGTTGAGGAAGATCGCGTACCTGCCGGGCCACGATCCCATTTCGACCCGGAAGAAGCACCAGCCTTGCGGCTGCGACTCGTTGTCAGGGGACGTGTCCCATATCCACCGTGCGGTCGGGTCCGGGAAATCCGATGGCAATGGCAGCACCTCGGCGTCGGAGCCGTACAGGTCAGGGTTGTTCGCCACCGACGGGGTGAGTGCCGCGACCTGATCGGGTTCGAGCAGTCCGATCATCGGCCACCCGAACTCGCGGTCATCTTGTGGTGGTGCGCCGAGCCGCATCGGATCGGACGCACCGAAATCGGGCCACACGACGGTCTCGCCCCAGTCGATGGACAGGAGGTCCACGGCGTTCGCGGTCACGAGTTGCCCGGATTCTTCGGCCTGGTCTGCGACAACAGTGGTCACGGTGTCGGCGTACCCGGTGAACACGGCGGCACCACCCGACACGAACGTGAGCACATCACCGAGGCCCGGAGCCGACGCGGGGGTGCAGGTGAGTGACCCGGACCCAGCCGAGTTGAGTGCCGGTGACGCCGTGGCGGCGGTGCGTTGCGGGTACCCGTTGACTTGCAGATCCGCGGGTGGTTCCCCGACACCATCCCATGTCGGGGGTTCACCCGGTGGCGGCGGGGTCGGGGTGCCGTGTGTCCATATGACCCGGATACCGCCGCGCTGAGGGACGGTTGGTGTCGCCCCGAGGAACACGGGCCGGGCGTCGCGCACCGGATCAGGTGGCGGCTGTAGCCCGCCTTGTTGCGGGCCTTGCTGGGAGAACGGCAGAAGCACACCGTCGAACGGCCAGAACCGGAACTCAAGACCCCCGGTCTGCGGTGTCGACGGCT
>CAZWFX010000093.1:0-5581 GCA_964633425.1 uncultured Candidatus Saccharibacteria bacterium | reverse complement strand
AGCACTTCCCGCGACTGCTTGCGTGCATCTTCTTTTTCCATGAACGTTCGACTCACGCAATCTACAAAAGTTCATGAATAAATCATGCCGAGTTTATATGGACATCGACGGTGCCACGACAGATTTCGTCGGCACGGTGGCAGAAGCTGCCTCGGCGTTCAGCAACGCGCCATTTCCAAGCTTCGCCACGGGGGCGACGCTAGTGGCCCAAAGCGTCATCGCCGGCGTCGCTCTCACCGAGAAGATCATCAATGGCGTGACCTGGATTCAGGGCATGATCGACGGCACCCGCGCCCGAGGCGGCGATGGTGGTGATGGCGGCTCCGGTGGCGACGGCGCCGAGTTATTCGGCGGTGGCGCTGGCGGTTCGGGCGGCAAGGGTGCCGCAGGCGGTCTGTCTTACACCGAAGGCGGCACAGGCGGTGCCGGCGGCGATGGCGGCAGTGGCGGCTTCGGCGCCGGCGGTGGCTCTGGCGGCACAGGCGGCATAGCCGGCCCCACCGGCTATGCGAAAGCTGGGGATGCGGGCGCGGGCGGTGACGCGGGTTTCGGTGCCGGCGTGGGTTCCACTGGTGGCGGCAAGGGTGGCGGTGGCGGCTCCGGCTACGGCGGCGCGATCTTCGTGCGCGGCGACGGCAACCAAGGTGGTGCCCTGACCATCACTGGAAATGCCCTGTTCCGCAACAACTACGTTTATGCGGGCTCCAGCAACAATGGCGGTGAAGCAGGGCAGTCGGCGGGCACCGACCTCTTTGTCATGCGGGGTGGCCAAGTCACCTTGAGCCCCGGCGCAGGCAACACCATTCGATTCGAGGGCTCCATTGCCGATGACAGCGCAGCCAGCATCGGTGGCGCATCCTGGGCCTCGGGCAATGGAGCGGACATTCGCATCGCAGGTGGTGGCCTGGTGCAATTCGCGGGCACCAATACCTACTCAGGCAAGACCATTATCGAAGGTGGCACACTCGAAGCCACGTTGGGCGAAGGCATCCATCAAGACAGCGCCATTCTGTTCCAGGGCACTGGCAAGATCGGCAAACTGATCCCCCACGTCAACGCCGGCACGTTGATGCTGTCGGAGAACGTGACCAAGCGTGCGGGCACCATGCCCGGCCAAGTCGCCTGGGACGGCGCCGGTGGCTTCGCTGCCGGAACGACAGAGGGCATCCAGATCAATTTCGGCCGCACGGGCAATGCGGCAGGCTCCGGCCAGACGCTGTCCTGGGGCTCAAACTACCTGACGGAAGCTTCTACCCTGGTCTTCGGCTCGGAGTACGGCATGGGCTCCGTCGAGTGGATGAATGACATCAACCTCAACGGCAAGACCGGCAACATCGTCGTGTATGACAGCCAGCAAGTGCTCGCTGAAACCAACACAAAGGTCAATGACGCCGCCTACATGCGCGGCAAAATCTACGGCGGCAGCCTGAATGTCGGCGACGCCGGCTACAACGGTACGCTCTACCTTACGGGTCAGAATGCGCTGACAGGGCTGACCATCAACAGTGGCGTGGTATCGACCTTGGACGACCAAGGCAAGGTGGGACGTTTGTTTGATCCAGCAGGCAACAGCAACAGCCTCACCATCAACGCTAATGCGGCGCTGTTGCTGGGCTCGAGTGAAAAGACCCAGCAGGTCACCGTCAACAAGGAAGGCTATCTGGGCACGTTGACCGATGCCAAACTCTCCACAACGGGGACACTCACCAACAGTGGTACTGTGGTCCTCAATGCCCAGGCCAATGTCGACACATTGGACAACGAAGCCACCGGCGTCTTGAGCCACACCGCGTCCATCGTGGTGGCTGGACAGCTGAACAACGCCGGCACCTTGAAGCAAGGCTTCATTGAGACCCCGAGTGGTGGCATCGTCGCCAAGGATGGCGCCAACATCAGCGCGGCCAGCATCAACCAGACGGGAACCTGGAGCGTCGTGGGCGAGCAGAAGATCACCACGGGCATGCTGACCGGTAACGGAAAATTCAATCTGGCCAGCACCATTGGCCTGGACAAACAAATCACTTTGGCTGCTTTGACGCTTGAACAGTCGGGCGACTCCACCTTCAGCGGGCAATTCAACGGTGTAGGCTCACTGACCAAAACCGGTAAGGGCGAACTGGCACTGACTGGTGCGAATACCTTTACCGGCGGACTGACGGTCGCCACAGGCACGATCAACACCACCGGCGGTGGCACCCTGGCAGACACCGGAGCGATCACTGTTGAAAAGAACGCCACCTTCATTGCGGGCACGGCTGACACCGTTGGCGCGGTAGTGAACCACGGCCAAGTCACTATCGACGCAGCCCAGAAGCTTGCATCCCTGACGAACCAGGCTGGTGCGACGAGCCAGGTGAATGCCAACCTCCACTCGGAGAGCACGATCCTTAATGCCGAGGGTGGCCTGATCAAGCAGCAGGCAGATATCACTGCAGCAGAGTCGGTGACCAATGACGGCACCTGGAACATCGTGGGGGTGCAGAAGATCACCACGAGCACGCTGACAGGTGACGGCAAGTTCACTCTGGCCAGCACCATTGGCCTGGACAAGCAAACCACTTTGGCTGCTTTGACGCTTGAACAGTCGGGGGACTCCACCTTCAGCGGGCAATTCCACGGTGAAGGCTCACTCGCCAAAGCTGGCACAGGCACCCTGACCTTGGACAATCACAAACACACCCTGGCAGGTGGCTTTTTCGTCAATCAGGGCGCCGTGATCACCGCTGGCACCGCGTCGCTTGATGGCTCCGACGTGACCGTTGCCAGCGGTGCCAGCTTGACAGCGGGCACCGTCGACACGCTGGGAAAGGTCGCCAACGCGGGCACGCTGAACGTGAACGCACAGCAGAGCATCTCCAGTCTGGACAACCAGCTCGGAGGTCAGGTTAATCTGTCCGCGAAGGTGATTTCCACCGGTGAAGTCCGCAATGACGGGACCCTCACTGTGCAAGGTGCGCAGAGTATCACCACCTCTGGTCTGAGTGGCGCAGGCACCATCAAGATTGGATCGGTGCCGAATGATGGCATTGCGCTGACGGTGACTCAGAGTGGAGGTTCCACCTATTCCGGTGACATCCAGGGGACGGGCGCTATGACGAAGCGTGGTGCGGGCACCCTGACTCTCAAAGGCAAGGCTGATTCTGTCAACCTCACCCAAGGACTGGTGATCGAACAAGGCACCATCGCGCTAGAAGGCGCCAACATCCTGAGCGCTACCCAGGACGTGACCGTCGCACGCGCCGACAAAGACGATTACGGCACCCTGTCCTTGGTGACTGGCAACCAGAGCATCAATAAGCTGCTGGGTGGCGGAGTGATCAATACCGGCGCGGGCAACAAGCTGACCATCAAAGGAGGCGGCCAGTTCACCGGCAACATTTTGGGAACGGGCGCCCTGGACATCACGAGCGGGGACTTCAACGTGTCACAAGGGTTGATCTCGATCGATCCAAATAGCCAGTTTAACGTGGGCACTGGCAACAGTGGGTCCACCACCACCGTGAGCAACGGCGGCAGCCTGATCTACCCAACCATTAATCTCAACGGCACCAGCACAGAGAACTCCCGGTTGAATGTGCAGAGGGGCGGCATTGTGACCAGCACGGCCATCAATCTGACAGCCAACTCCGCGCTGAATGTGGAAGGCACCGTCAGCAGCACGACGATCACGTCCACCGGCGGCGGAAACAGCCTGTCGATTGAGACCGGCGGAGCAGTCACCAGCACAAAAACTACTATCGGCTCCGGAGATCAACTGGATGTTGCGGGAACGCTGACTTCGCCGACCCTGCTGGTTAACGGCAATGTTCACATGAGCCAAGGCGTGATCGAGGCCGCACAGTCCACCTTCTCGAAGGGTAGCTCACTTTCTGGCTCAGGTACGCTGACGGGAGTCACCAGTATGCAGAGCGGAGCTCAACTCAACCCCGGCAACTCTCCTGGAAAGCTGGCGCTGCAGGATCTCACCCTGGGTGATGGCTCATCCACCCTCATTGAGGTCGCTGGCGGCACCGTTGGCAGCCGAGTGGCGGGCGTCGATTTTGACCAGGTGTCCATCAGTAATCAGTTGGCCATTCAGCCGAATGCGGCCCTTGTCCTTCAGCGATTCGGATCAGACTATGTCGCTGTCGCCAAAGGTGAAGCGCTGAACATCTTTAAAGTCGGTGAAGGCAAGGTGTCGGGCCATTTCGGCAGCGTCACCAGCAGTCTGGGTGTCCAGGAGGTCTTGAGTCTTTCCACAGGCCAACTCATCGGACTGGGCAACGAGTCGTTTGCGGACTTCACGGCGCGTTCTGCCAACACCCGCAACCAAGCCGCGATGTTGGCTGACCTCACCGTGAACTCGGCGGGCGGCGTCAGCCAAGTGTACGGTGGCAAGCTGACTGAGCGGTTGATCAATGCCGATGTGGCTGGTACCAACAAAGACGCGATCTTTGCGCGAACCTCGCCGGAGCTCTATGTCAGCCTGCTCAACCAATCCATGGACGCGCTGTATCAGCAAAACAACCTGGCTCTGGAAGTGGGCAAACCTGCCAACGCAGGCACGGTAGAGTTACTCAACCGCACGCGCAAAACCGGCAGTTCCAGTGAATACGCGTCTTATGAAGTGCAGACCAAAGGGGCACGCCTGGGTTATACCGGTGCGTTCGAAAATGGTCTGTGGCGCGTGACGCTGTCGAACGAAGATGGCGATGTCCGCAGCGACACCCTGCGCTCCTCGGTTCGTGGTAATGTTCTGTCCTTGTCGGGCTTGACCGCGCTGAACGCCGTTCCGGGCCTGTACCTCACCGGTCGGGTGTCGTATGCATCGTTCAAGAACGATGTGAGTCGAGTCACGAACCATGGTAACGCCTCTGCTACGAGCGTTGGGTCGCAAGGCACGCTGGGTGGTGTGGGCTTGGCCTATACCACCAGCACCCAAGGCATCCGCCTGCAGGGCTCAGCTGAATTGGTTCATGCCCAAAGTTCTGTCGATGGCTTCACTGAGCGGAACTCCGGTTCCGTTACCGATGCGTTGACCGTTCAGAAGCAAAACTACAGTGAAACCGTGCCGGTGTTCGGACTCCATGCCTCCGGACCGCTGACGGACCGCTTGAATTTCCAAGTGGGCCTGACGGTGCGCACTGGCGGCAAGAAAGCCACGCCCGTGATTGCCAACCTGAACACCGAAGCCACACGCTTCCAAGTGGGGGGTCAAAGTCTAAGTCGCGCCTTGACTGAACTGAACCTGGGCTTGGGCTACCGTCTGGGGGCGAATGATGAACTCGCCTTCAGCCTGCAGACCTCCGGCAACAAGGGCTCCATGACCCGCGTTCAGTACCGCAAGGCCTTCTGATGGCTCGGTTCGTAGCCGCCTTGCCATTGCTTGCCTGACATTTATCAACCACGGGGGACGGTTTGAAGGATTTCCTTAGCCTTAGAGCCATCCCTTTCAAGGTCTTGTCCCAGAGCGCGCAGCAGTAACCTCAGCCTCACAGCCTCTCAGAGTGAGAACTGCGGATGTGGAAAAAAGTCTTGGAGCGATTCGAGAGCCATGCGCCGGTGAGTGTGATGACCCGGGTCGCGTTGGAGCATGCCTTGC
>CAZWFX010000092.1:0-5794 GCA_964633425.1 uncultured Candidatus Saccharibacteria bacterium | reverse complement strand
CGCCTAGTACGCCCGCTCCATACCCTCGATGGAGTGTACTGCTGCCTCTAGACGCAACGAGGGGCGCGACGCGGACGGCATGGCACCGCGCGAGTCAGCAGTACACTCAATCGAGAGTATCGAGTACGGAACGAACGGCGCGCCCTGTTGTTGCGCGTGCCTACGGTTCCAGCTGCCATGGACCGCTGGACCCCATACCGCCCGGTGCGCGCTCTCCTCCAATTGGGCGCGCCGTTCGTTCGGTTCTCGATCCTTCCGTGACCCCTCTAACCTCGGGATGCCATGATCATCCGCAACTCAGCGCTGCGTGACTTCAAGTCGTGCCACCGTAAGTTCCGCTTCCGCTGGAAGCACGGCTACGTGCCCAAGGAACTCGCCAACAAGAACCTCCTGCTCGGGCAGTTCGTCCACCTCGGCCTGGCTGCGTGGCACACGACCCAGCGCCTGGGAGCTGCCCAGGGCGCCATCGCCGACGAGGCCAAGCGCATCGTCAAGAGCTACGGCGGGCTCGCCGGCCTGAACGAGAAGAACATCGCCACGCTCGAGTACTGCCACGGCACGGCGCAGGCCATGCTCACTGGCTACGCCTCGAGGTACCCGCAGGAGCAGGAGTACCAGACCTTCCAGGCTGAACAACAGTTCACCGCGGACATCGGCAACGGCCACCAGCTCACCGGCACCATCGACGGGCTGGCGTGGCGCAAGGACGGCACGCTCTGGTTCTTCGAACACAAGACCACGAGCGACCTGTCCGAGGACTACTTCGACAAGGCCGCCATCTCCTGGCAGATCTTCGGCTACATGCTGGGCGCCCGCCAGCTCACCGGTGCGTGGCCCATGGGGGTGATCTACAACGCCATCGGCAAGACCGCCCTGAAGCAGAAGACCAAGGAAGACAAGCAGGAGTACGTGAACCGCGTCGCGGCTGACTACACCGAGAACCCCGACAAGTACTTCCGGCGGCAGGAGATCAGGCTTTCGCGTCGTCAGTTGGAACCGTACGTCAAGCAGTTGACTTACGTGTTCGGTGAGATCGCGCAGAAGTATGTTGACGACACCGACGAGGCATGGTACCCTAACACGGACCACTGCACCTTCGGGTTTTCGACGTGCGAGTACTTGCCTACGTGTGTGGCGTACGCTAAGCTGCCCGACGAACGGTTCTTCGAGATCAAGCCAGAGGAGATCATTCATGTCTGACACAATCACCCGCGCGAAGCTGCTGGAGATCATCGGGCGCACGCGCGAGACTGCAACCGCCGTCTCTGCACAGCGCATCGAGAATCTGCGCACCAACGAAGGCGCGCTCATGAAGGTGGTCGAGCTCTTCTGCTGCCTCAGCCGCGCGGTGGAAGCGCACGACGACGGCGTGCTTCTGGACCGCGTCATGGTCATCAACGCGCAGACCTGCGTGCGCATCGTGCTCAGCTTGGTTGGTGAGGCCGAGGCTGCTGCGCAGAAGGAGGCCTCCAAGTGACCACCGAGCCCACCCCGCAGCCCGTCGAGCCCGCCAAGCCGCTGCCGACGCGCTTCCGTACCAACGACATCGCCGAGCTGCTCCTGGTCATGGGCGAGGCGGCCGCGCGGCCCTTCTTCCTCGCGAAAATGCTCCACGACCTGACCATGCAGAAGCACGCCACGTTCACCGTGCTGGTGGACGGCGAGCAGGACAGCGCCACCCTGCGCGAGATCGTGCCGGCGGTGATCAAGTCCTGCAACGAAGCGCTCGCTGCCCTGATGGCGCTGGACGCGCTCCTGTACAAGACCTCCAAGTACTACCCCGACCCCGAGCACATTCCAGTGGTCAGCATCAAGAGGACCCCTCAGTGAGCAACGTCGCAGAGCTGTACAAGCGTTTCCGCGGTTCCTTCACCGTCCTGTACGGACCGCCTGGCGTGGGCAAGACCAGCTTCCTCGCCAGCTACAAGAAGATCGGCATCCTGGCGACGGACACCGGCTGCCGCTGGCTGGGCCCGGAGAAGGTCATCAGCACCTACCCGTTCGGCGCGCGCGGCTGGCAGGACTTTCGCACCGACGTGGGCAGCGCACGCGTCAAGTTCGCCGGCCGTCACTTCCTCGCCATCGACACCATCGACCAGCTCTACCAGAACTGCGTGCAGGAGGTGTGCAGGCAAGCCGGCATCAAGGAGCCGGGCTCGGGCAAGCAGGGCAACGGCTGGGTCCTCGTGGACAAGGAGTTCACCGAGGGCATGCTCGAGCTGGCGAACCACTGCGCCGCCACCGACACCGGGCTGATCCTGACCTCGCACGCGCGTAGCGAGACCGTCCTGTTCATGGGCGAGGAGTACGCGAAGATCGAGCCCACGATGCCCACGCAGTGCGAGCGCCTGGTCTGGAAGATCACCGACTGGGCGTGGTACCTCGGCTTCGAGGTCGGCTCCGGTCTGCGCGTCATGCCCAAGGGCAGCAAGGTCGAGACGCCGACCAACCAGCGCAAGAAGCACGACCTGCGCGTCACGGCGCAGAACCGCGTGCTCGTCATGAACTCAGGAGAGCTGTACCGCACCAAGATGCGCCAGGACGAGCGCCTCACCGCGGCCGGCCTCCAACTCTTTCCTCCGGAGATTCGACAGCTCCAACCAACTGGCCAGTTCGACCGCATCTTCCAGCTCTATGTCGAGGGGATGGAAGCAACCTCCAACACCAACAAGGAAGCTGAATAGCCATGGCACCGTCACCCGCGAAGAAGACCTCCCCCACCCAGCCCGCTCCCCAGTCCACCGCGCAGGCCTCGCTGCTCGAGCGTCTCAACACCATCGCCAAGGCCTTCGACAAGGCGCCCGTCGTCGAGGCCGGCAGCACGCTGCCCGAGGGCGTCTACCAGGCCAAGCTGGTCAAGGTCACCGACGCCATCTCGACGTACGAGGGCCCCACCAAGGGCTGCGTGCGCATCACGCTCAAGTTCGAGGTGGTGGCGGGCGATCTGGCCGGCCGCACCTTCAACGAGGGCTTCACCATGTCCGACGACGAGGCCATGGGGCGCTTCAAGGCGCGCGTCGGCCACCTCGGCTACGCCAACAGCACCGTCGAGGAGTGCGCTGCCGGCCTGCAGGACGCGATCGAGCAGGGCAACGTGTACGAGTACAAGATGGACCCGTACACCGACAAGGGCGGCAAGGCGCGCATGGGCATCAACTTCGTGCGCATCGTCGAGTCGGCGGCCGACCGCGAGACCAAGGAGGCGCTCGAGACCGATGAGATCGATGAGCAGGGCGCGGAGGAAGCCGAGGCCCCGCCCAAGGTCCAGCAGGTCGCCAAGACCGCCCCGGCGCAGCGCGCGACCAGCAAGCCGAGCGCGGCCAAGCAGACCACCAAGGGGTTGATCGACAGCCTGCCGGACTGACCCATGAAGAAGCAGGCGCTTGCTGAGTTCGTCGAGGCTCTCTGGATGGCGTACCGTACCTCGCAGGTACCGGAAGATCCCGCCGTCCAGATGGGTCTGCGCGCGTTCCGTATCTTCCTCGGTGAGGATAAGCTTCCTGAGCTGGTCACCGACACCGAAGCGATTGCGCAGGCCATCGAGAACCTCGCCGACGGACGCAAGCGCCTGATCAACAAGGGCGACATGAGCCCGCTGACGGAGGTACCGCTGACCAAGGTGGTGGCCGACCGTCTGCGGGAGTACGCGGCGGTGTGGCGCAGCAGCCCACCGCTGCCGTTCAACTCGCTGTACCGTCCGCCGACGCGCCCCACTGAGCCTGAGTAGAAGATGTTGCCCGCCCACAGAAAGGAACCTGTGCCCGGTTGAGCGCAGCACCGAAGCACTTCGCCGAGGGCTGCGTGGGCATCTAACTTCGCCCGTGGGCGGGCGTTTCCCTGGAGTGACCACATGCGATTCCTGACCTGCCTTCTGCTGCTTTCTCTCTCGCCCCAGGACGGGGGCACCGACCGCTACCACGAGCTGCGCATGGCCGCCGAGTCGCGGCCGGTCAAGCGTGCCGGCGGGAGCAGCGCGGTCTACTCCACGTGGCTGGACCACGTGCGGGCCTATGGCGCGAGCCGGGGCGTGGACGTGCTGAACGACCCGGATGCGATCGCGAGGCTGCTGCCATGACCGCCAAGACCACACGCCCGACTGGTCCGTGTAGCGCCAGCAGCCAGGACTTCGAGCACGACGCCGGCAAGGTGCCGCCTGCCATCGATCCGGAAGACGTGGGCATCGCGTGCCCGTGCTGCGGATACATCAGCAGCGCCGACCAGTTCGCGAAGGCCCCGTCGGCAGCGCGCGGCCCGATCGCCATGGCGCTGGCCAAGGTGGGCTTGAGCCCCGCGCAGATCTCCCAGGTGACCGGGTGGAAGCGCACCACCGTGCGGAGCCTGCTGTGGTACCAGCGCAACATCGCGAAGGTGAAGCCATGACGGAAGTCTACGAAATGAAGCGCGCCGGCAAGACCGTGGCGCAAGTCGTGACCGTCGAGAAGTTCCCAGAGGCCTTCGAGCACGCCCGAGACATCCTTGTCAGCATGGACGGATGGAAGAAGCTGCCGGAGACAGAGATCGTCTCTAGGCTCGCGGAGCGGATCGCCGCGTTCGCGAATGCCATGGTGACCAGGGAGGTTGCGCTGCTGCGGGAGTTAGCGCAAGCTGTTCATGCCTCTGGCGTTGGGCACAATGGCGTAGCGCATGTGACCGATACCATTGACTGCGTTGCGTGTCTTGCAAACCGCGCACGCAGGATGACGGAGTGCGAGGCCATGGGGCACGCGCCATACAAGGGCGGACCAAAGGGAGGAATGCATTGCTATCGATGCGACGCCCTCCTCGCCGCCGCGCCGGAGGTGAAGTCGTGAAGCGCAAGCCATGCGAGCGCACGCTGACCCAGAACCGCTACGGGTTCACCTACGGTCCCGTGTCGGTCATTCGGGTGCTGTCCGACGACAAGGGCATCCTGCTTGCGCTCCAGAGCAAGCGGCAGGCATTCCATGTGTGGGTCACGCCGACCGGGCTGATTCGCGTTCGACCGACCAAGCAGAGGATTGAGGTGGACCGTGACTGACCTCGACATCCCCGCCCTGAAGGCGGCAGCACAGAAGGCGCACAATGGACAGCCGTGGCTCTCGCTCGATGATCTAGACAGCTTGTTGGCCGAGGACATCGCACAGACGGCTGACGTGCGCTACATCGCCCTCGCCAACCCCGCCGCCGTTCTCGCCCTGATCGAGCGGCTGGAGCGGGCTGAGGCGGTGGCCGGGAGGAAGACGTGAGCGACAACAGACACATCGACCCGTGGGACGCGCAAGGCATTGCGATGGCAGAACTCGCCGCCCTGCGCGCCCGCGTCATCGCTGCCGAAGACCGCTGCGACGAGCACGTTGCCCGCGTCGTGGAGATCGGCGACGTTCTGGACGCCGAGGATGGCGAGACCGCACTGGAGGCAGCCAAGCGCGTCATGCGCAAACTGGATGCGGCAACCAATCTGATCGCGCACACGGCCGCCCGCGTCGCCGAGCTGGAGCAGTGGAAGGAATCGGCAATGCGCGTGCTCGGCGAGCATCACGGCGCACTCCAGAGGCACGGCACACTGGGCGAGAGCACGGCTGACTGCATGGATCGCCTCGCCCGCCAGGTCGCGGCTCTGGCGGACGCGCTGGAGGAAGTTGCGCCAGATCCGGACGACAACGAAGCCTGTGCGCGGATCGGGCATGGACCGGACGACTTCCATTCTGTCGGCCAACAGTGTCCTGTGGCGCTGCGCGCTCAAGCCGCCCTCCGCGCGGCTGACCCCGATCCCGTTCCGCGACCTCCTGCTGGACTTGGCCCGTAGCGTGCCGCA
>CAZWFX010000091.1:0-5935 GCA_964633425.1 uncultured Candidatus Saccharibacteria bacterium | reverse complement strand
TCAGCACGTAGTCGTCGGTGTCGACCGCGACGCCGTCGATCGTGAAGGTCGTCAGCGGGCTGGTCGTGACGGGATAGCCGCGCAGCACAAACCGCCGCAGGGAGCAGCCACGGATGGCGCCAACGGTCTCGGTGCTGTCGAACGTCTCCGAGATCGCTCTGGTGACGAACACCCGGGCGGTCAGGCGTTCCATCTCCTCGGTGACGCTGTTCGCCAGCTGCTCGAGCACTGCGTCATGCTGCACGTCGGACACCGCCAGGCGCAGCCAGGGCTTCAGCTCGTCGAGGCTCGCCCAGAGACAGGTGGACGCCAGCGCCATTGCTCAGGCCCGGCCCTTCCGCGGCTTGCGCGCATCGATGGACGTTTCGACGACCGCATCAGCGACGTGTGTCTCCACGACCACCGGTGGTGGAAGCGGCGCGACGGCTTCAGCGAACCCTCCGCTGATGCGACCGGCGGCGACAACGTCATCGATCTCGACGACGCTGCCGCACCGGCCTGACCCGTTCCACTCACTCAAGATCCGCACGCGCATGGACTACCCCACGTAGATGTGGAACACGCCCGTCTTCGCGTTGCCACCCTGGGCAACGACGAGCTTGATGCGTTCGGCAGACACCGGAATCGGCGCCGTCACCGCCGTGCCGGCCGCGGCGTACAACGACGCGGCATTGGCGACGCTGACCACGGCCTGCTGCGGCGCGTAGCTGGACGCCGACGTGCCGATGTTGGTGATGGTCAGAATCGGCAGGCCGCTCGCATCAGCGGTGATCGTGACGTCGGCACCGGTATCGAGCGGATTGGTGCCGTCGGGCACGTACCGGATCGCGCGGACGAGTCCGGTGACGTGCCCGGTATAGGCCGTCGCGTTGCCGCTGGCGTCGACCGTGACGGTGACGACCTCGCGAGTCATTACGCGGCCTCGATGGCGTAGTTCAGGATCACGTCCACGCCGGTGGCCGTGGTGCCGCTCGAACCCGTCTTGCCGATGGTGATCGCGGTGTTCGCGTCGCAGGCGGCGTACGACGCGCCGTCTGCCAGCACCGCGGCGCCCGTGCCGCCAGAGACCAGCACGGTGCTCTGCGTCAGGTTGGCCTGGGCGTAGGCCACCAGCTTGACGCTCGACGCACTCTGGGTGCCGAGGATGTCGACCGTCGTCAACGCGCCGACGGCGCCTCCGTAGGCGATCGCGAACGCTGACACGAGGCGGTACTTGTAGCCGGGCAGCGCCGCGAGCAGCGTGGCGCCGGCATTGACGTTCGCGATCGTGACGCGTGACCGCAGCGTCAGGATGGGCGAGCTCGCGCTCGAGGAGGCCGCCGCCACCTTGGCGCCGCTCTCGCAGATGAGCGTGTCGCCGCCGTCGGCCTTGTGAATCTTCGGTGCGTAGGTGAGATCTGCTGCCATGGTGCCGTGTCCTTTCGTCCCGTTTGGCTGCCTGGCCGAGTCCTCGCGACCCGACCAGGCTCAGCGCGGTTCCGAGGGCGTCGGTTACGCCAACGCCGGCGTGTTGAACTTCGCGATCGCCAGCGTGCCTGACAGCGCGTTGGTGACGGACTTCGCGCGCGCCTTGTACTGGATCGCCCAGATCGATTCGAGCGTGCTGGACGTCCCCCGCGAGGCGACCAGCTTGCAGAACCGCTTCGGGTAGAGCACGTCGAGCACAACGTCTTCGTCCGACGTCCCGGACGCCTTGAGCGCCACGGTCGCGGCCTCGGTCCCGGTGGTGTCGGAGTGGTGCAGCGTCACGAGGTTGTTCGCGGCGGCCGTGCCGAACGACGTGATGAAGACGACGCCGTCGTAGCCGACCATGTCGAGTTCGTCGGAGGTCACGGTCGATGTGGCGGCCGTGGTGTGGTCCTGCAGCTTGGTGATCTTGATGTCGTCGCTCAAGAACAGATCGGGCATGGGAGTGCGTTCCTTTCGTCCCGTGAGGGCGAAGGGTGCGCCGATGTCGCCATCAGCGCACCCGGGTCTGCCTGCGGCGCTTACGAGGCCGCGTTCACCATCACGCGCACGGGGTGCATGCCGGCGTCGACGAGGGCGCCGTCGCTGCGCTCCCAGCCGAGGAAGCCGACCTGCTGCGTCGCCGCGTAGAGCTCGTTCAGGCGCACGATCTGGATGCCGCTGACGTTGCGCAGGAAGTAGCTCGAGAAGTCGCCGAACGCGACCGACTTGGCGCTGGCGCCCATGTCGGGCATGTCCTGGTTGACGTAGATCGGCTTGGCGAACAGGCGCGTCTGGCCTTCCTGCAGGCCCTTGAGCAGGTACTGTCCGTCGCCGTCCTTGAGCAGGGCGATCGTGAGGAGCGAGGTGTCGTTCATCATGTAGCCTGCCCCGGCCTGGTCGCGGTACTCGGGATCGACGCTGTGCTTCAGCCGCAGGAGGTCGTCGGCCGAGCACGTGGTGACGAAGCCGCTCGCGCAGGTGCGGCCCACCGAGGCGCCGCTGTAGGCGATGCCCTGGTGCTGCGAGCTGCCCGTGCCGACGGTCAGCAGGGCGTTCTTCTTGCGCGCGATGCGCTTGCCGAGCTGGCGGGCGAGGAACGCGGCGAAGTTCGCCTCGCTGTCCTGCAGCAGCTCGATCGACACCTTGACGATCGGCGCGACGACCTTGTAGGCGCGCAGCGTGATCTGACCGAGCGTCAGGTCCGTGCCGCCGGCGACCGAGCCCGCTTCGGCCACGACGCTGCCGACGTTGCCGGTATCGTCGTTGGTCGGGATCGGCAGGTCCGCGCCGGTCGTCGTGTTGATCACCGTCAGCGGGGCGGCGAGCATGCCGCCGAACGACTTCATCGCTTCGACGATCTGGCCGTAGAAGCGCGTGTCGGGCGCGATGGTGTAGCCGCCGGCCGAGCCCGTCGTGCTCTGGTCGCGGAACTCGAACTGCCCCGCGAGGCGGCGCTGCTCGGGCGTCGCGATGCCGCGGAGGGCCGACAGCACGGCCGCGTTGCGCTCCTCGGCGCTCGCCTCGGCCTCGCCCCGCTGGCGCGACTCCTGGCGCTGCGTGTCGGGCACGTAGCTGCGGTCTTCCGTCTCGAGCTCCTCGGCGCGCTCGATGGTGTCGGCGAGCGCCCGCGCGTCGGCGCGCAGCTTGTCGACACGCTCCTTCGCTTCGGCGTTCAGCGCCTCGCCCTTGGTCGTGACTGCCTCGACGACGCTACGCGCCTCGGCGATCAGCTGCGACCGCTTCTCACGAAGTTCCTTGATGGTCATCTCTCGTCCCTCATGGCCGGTGTTCGGTTGTCGTCTGGGCCTGTCCGGCCTCGAGTGTCGTCCTCGGCGTGTCCCGCCTCTGTCTCACCGCCGATGTAGTTCATCGCGTTGCATCGGCACTTGATCTCGATCCACTTCCCTGGCGCCACCGCCCGCGGTTCGTGCTTCAGCAGCAGTTGCCGACAGGCCGTGCACCGCACACTGACGAGGTCCACCTCACTCGACCTCGTCGATCGCCAGCAGCGTCAACAGCCGCTCGTTCTCCCGCAGATCGACGACCGGCGCCGCCAGGGCGGCCGCCTGCGACCGCGCTTCCGCGTCGGCCGTGGTTTGCTCGTAGGCCGGGAATGTCACCGGACCCACATCGCGCAGGTAGTCGATCTCCGTGATGCGCCGCACCGGCAGCTCGCCGGGCGTGGAGGCGCGCGTCCATTCCTCAGCGCGCACGGCGAACCCCATGCTCGACCCGGTCACGTCGCCGCGGCGCACCGACTCCACCACGCTCTGGCCGATGGCGGTTGCTGGCGGCGCAATCTCGTAGCGCAGGCCCGTCTCGTCTTCGCGAAGCGTGAGCGTCCCCGACACCGTGCGGCCGAGGACGTGGTTCGCGTCGTGATTGAACAGGGCACGCACATCGGCCCCGTCGGCGATCGCGGCGCGAAACGCGCCCGGCGCGATCTCCTCGATCCACATGCCGCCGATGTCGGTGCGCTGGTTGAACACCGCGGCATACCCGACCAGGCGTGTCTCGGTGCCCTCGGCGCGCAGCTCCGGCGCCTGCGCGATCGCGCGGGTCGTCACCTTACCCATTCGCTGCCCCCTTGGCGCTGTCCGCGGCGCCTGGCGTCGTCGAGGCGGGCGGCCCGGCCGCCGTGCCGGCGGGTGTGCCCATGACGTCGCCCCCGTCGATCGGATTGAGGTCTTCGAGCGCCCGAATCTCGTTGGTGGTCAACCAGCGGTTGTGCCCAGTCAGATAGGCCGAGAACCGCCGCGACAGGTCGCCGCGCAGCAGCGCGTTCAGCACGAAGAGGCAGTCGTGCGTGTTGAACGAGACCTGCGTCAGCAGGTCACGCTTCGACGCTTGCTGAATCTGCTCGTAGTGGCTGGTCAACGTGAACGTGACGAAGCCGATCTTCTGTTCCTCGATGCCGCTGCCCCAACTCGTCGAGGTCGTCGTGGCCCCGATCATGAACGGCGGCACGCCGTAGATGCGGCAGGTATCCTCGACCTGGTTGCGCTGGGTCTCGATGAACTGGCTGTCTTCGGGCGGGATCATGATCGGCTGGAACTTCAGCCCCGCCTCGAGCACCGCGACGCGCTGCGCCGTGTCGAAGCTCCCGTGCGATTCCTGCCAGTTCTTCTTCGATCGCTTCGCGGATTCGTCGTTCAGCCTCTGGTCGGTGGTCAGGATGCCAGCCGGGCGCCCGCCGTTCCCGAAGAACTTCGCGCCGTAGAGCTGCGCCGCCTTGCTCAGCCCGAACGACTCACGCGCCATGCGAATCGGGGACCGGCCGTGAATGCCGTCCATCGCATTGATGCGCCAGTGCCAGATCGGCGGCCGGCGCGCGTCGAACATCCAGACGCGTTCGGTGCCATCGACCAATGTGTAGCGATACCGCAGGCGGTTCAGGCGGTCGCGGTCGACAACCATCATGTCGGATCGCAGCGGCCAGATCGCGCGAATGCTGCCATCCGGCCTGCGGTCGATTTCGGCGTACGCGTTCCCCCAGAGAAACAACCAGCGGGCCATCGTGACCCGGAGGTCGAACGAGGTCATCTCTGGGTTCGGGAGATCGTGGATCAGCGTGTGCAGCGGATGCGTCTCGTCTGGCTCGCGCCCGTCGTTCGTTCGCCGAAACAGCTTGAACGGCACCTGGGCGATACTGTCGGACAGGAGACGCACGCACGCGTAGACGGCCGAAATCCCCTCGGCATTGCCCTCGTGGACGTTCGGGCCTGCGGTCGTCGTCTCCGCGCCCAGCAGCAGCGCGGCCTGGTCGCTGTACGTGGAGACCGAAACGTCAGGACCGATGTGCTCGACGGCGCGCAGTTCCATGAGGCGGCTGATCAGCACAATTAGGCCGCCCTGCGCTCACGCGTCGCACTGAGCGTCGACGATGTGGTGACGGAGACGCGTCCGACGAGCAGACCGGTAGCGACAAGCACCGCGCCGGCGTAGAACCAGACACCGGTCGGCCAGACGTGCCAGACGCCAACGCCAATACTGACGGCGCCGGTCGCGACGCAGAGGTCGTCCAAGTAGCGGCGCATCAAAGAGCGGCGCGGCTGCCCTCACTCACAGAGCCGATATCGCGTTCACGCGACGCCGCGCCTGACAACCATGGTGGGCGCGTGCGTCGTGCAGCGAAAGTGGGTAGGTGTCAGGATTTCATTGTTCTTCCGCGTTTTTCCGCGCGGAGGGTTCGGCGACAATCCGTACCCCGCCTCCAGGCGTCCGTACGGTGACGACCGCGCCTTTCCGAATCCAGTTACGCACGGTGCGGTCGGTCACGCCGTACTGGTCGGCACACTCGCGCACGCTCTGCGTTGGTTGGCGCTTCTCAGTCATGACGAGGCTGCTCCACATCACCACACCTGCACTGGGCTGTACTCGGGGTTGTCTTTCGGTTGTCGGATCACGCGGTCGATCGCCATCGTGAGCGCCACGACGGCGTCGATCTTGTCCTTCGCGCTCGGCTTGTCGGGCCGCTTCTCGCCCT
>CAZWFX010000090.1:0-6240 GCA_964633425.1 uncultured Candidatus Saccharibacteria bacterium | reverse complement strand
CTTCGGGCGGTCCGCCGACGTTCGCGAGCTGGTGGACGCCCTGGGTGGTCACGCGCGGTTCAGGCCTTTCGGGCAGCGTTCATAGATGCCGTGCCGCCGCCCGCACTTGGGGCAGGGGAGGGATGACGGAGGCCCGATGTCTTGCTTGCGGACCGCGAACCTGCGCCCGCGGGCTGTGACGATGAAGGTGTCGCGGCCCGCGACGGCGGGGATCTCGACGCGGATGCTCATGCGGCCTTGCGGAGCGCTGTCTTGACCGGGAGGCCGCGCGGGGGGCGGACGCCGGCCTGCTGGCGCTCCCACCGTTCCTGCTGGTGGAAGAGGCACATGCAGGTGTAGCCGCCATCGCACTCGGCGGGGGCGGCTGGGATGGTGGGGCCGAACGTCAGGGCATGCAGCCTCGCGGGCTGCCCGCTTGGGTCGGTCATTCGTGAGGAGCGCCCGGGTCTGGACGTGCTCGAACTGCAAGCACTGTGCCCCGATAGCCGCCGGAAATGAGGGCGGCCCGAGAGGCGCACCGGGCTGCCTTGGATTCTACCGGTGGCCTTCGGACGGAACCGCACGGTCATGCGGCGAGCTTGCGATCCAGGGACCGCACGCGGGACTGCAGGGCGGCGATGTCCTTGGCGGTGTGGGCGCCGAGGTTCGCTTGGCGGAGCCTGTCGATCTCGGCTTGGAGCCGGTCGCGGGACTCGAGCCAGACGTCGCGGCGGGTGATGCGCTCCGCCTCGCGGGCGTGCCGGGCGTACCGGTCCTGGGTGGCCTGGTCGACGGCCTCGGGCTCGTCGCGGACGGCGCGGCGCGGATCGGCGGTGTACCCGTGATCGGCGGGCGTGTCGACGCCCGGGTTGGCGTGCGGGTCGTGGTGGCCGGCGCCGATCGGCATGAGGAGGCGGGGCTTGTCGTGGCTGGTCAGGAGGCGGAACCGGATCGCCCACACCGGCTGCCCGGGGTCCCAGCGTCCGTCGTACAGGCTCCGCCAGTACGCCTGGAACTCGTCGCGGGTTTTGAAGCCTTCGGCGCGGGCGTCGCGGTAGGTGAGGTCGCCGAGCGCCTGGCCTTCGACGGCGAGGATGAGGATGCGGAACGAGCTGGGCTTCCCGCGGCCGGGCTGGACGGCGTAGTCGCGGCCTTCCCGGTAGCGGCAGTGCTTCTCGCCGGGCTTGACAGGCCGGCGGGTCTGGGTCTTCTCGCCGCGGGCGATCTTGCGGGCGAGCTCGGGCCGGAAGATCATGCGCTGGCGTCGTCGCCGTCATGCAGCGAGCGGTGCCGGAAAATCCTGTCCGCCACGGACTTCACCGCGCGCTCCATGTCGGTGCTTTCCGCCCAGAAGCACCTCACCCCTGTCTGCGACTGGTCATCGCCATACCGGTGCTTCGGGACATCCTCATCGAAGACGACCACTTCCCCCACGGTCACCCCCCATGGGTCCGCGCGGTTCCAGGGGTAATTCTGCGCCCGCCAGTAGCGCGCCTTCACAGGGCGCTCGCCAGCACGGAACAGCCGGAACTCTTCGACGTATTCGCCGTAGCCGTCTTCCACGGCGGCCTCCGCGTCCTCTTCGCGCTCGAACACCGCTTGGACTTCGTAGTCCGAGTAATCGCCTCGTGAGACTGCCCAGATCTTGCTCATGTTGGCTCCTGGTTGAAGTGGTCCCGGGGATTCTCTTCGGGCCGGCTCCCCGGGCGGCACGGCTGGCAGGGCGCGCGGGCAGCGGCACGGGACGCAGAGCACTGGCGCCGCCGGGTGCCTGTCCGCGGGACCATCCGAAGTTGGCAAGTTCGCATCATGCGTCGGGGTCCTGGCAGAGGCCCATCAGGACGCCCCCGACAAGCCGGGCGGCGGTCACCCTTGCTCCCCGTTGAGCGCGTCGAACACGGCCTCGGCGATGCGCCCGGTCCACAGCCCATCCGGCTCCAAGAAGCCCGGCTTGCCTTCAGCGGATAGCGCCTGCTCGATGATCGGGACGGACCGGCCACGGTCCCGCAACGGGTCCACGGCATCAGCCGCCGCCAGTCCCTCCCGTGCCTGCTCGCGGAACATGGCGGCCTCGGCAGCATCATCGGGAGGCCAGTGCGTGATGCCCGACATCGCCCGGGCGGCAGCCTCGACCCTCGGATCGTGCGGGTCTTCGGCCCGGTAGGCGCACTCCGGGTTCGGGCACCGCACCCGCAGCCACTTGTCCGCGAAGCCGACCTTCGGGCGCGCCTCGCCCCAGCCGGTCCCGCCGCACCACTCACACGTCGCCATCGCTCTCCTCCATCCCGAGAACCGCACGCGCCAGACTGCGGTGGTCATAGCCAGGCGTGTAGCCCGAAAGCTCCTGAGACCCGGCTTCGACGGCGGCGTCGTCCAGCACAAGCGCCCGACGGCGCACCATCCGCACAGGACGCTTGTGGCACCCGTCAGCGCACCACGGCGAAAAGCCGACCGACCAGGATGCTTGATTGCCAGCAACGTGATGGGCGGCGGAACACTCCGGGCACACCCACAAGTCCAGCACGGTCGGCTCACCCATCACGCCACCCCCACCGTCGGCATCTCACGGACCCGGAGATCCGCCGGCAGATCCGCGAGGCGCGTCCCGGACTGCGCGCCGCCGAGCTGCTTCATGAAGAACGCCGTCCCCGAGGCGTCGCAGGCGTCGCGGAGATCCCGAGCCCAGTCCAGGTCCATGCGGCGGTGCCCGGGCCCGGACTCGCCCCCGGCGATCAGCCAGTCGATCCCGTCGAGGGCCAGCTCGGGGCCGTCGTAGCCGTCCGACCAGCGCTCGCCGAACCGGAAGCCCCACGCCCACTCGGCCTCGTCATCCATCATGAGCGGGCCGAGGAGCGGCTCGGCGCTGACGAACCGGACCGCCGCCGGGATCTGCCGCAGCACGTCGGCCCGGCCGACGAACCGGCGGTTCTCGATGCTGATGCCCAGCCACACGTTCGGCCACCCGTCACCCCAGTCGCCGGGAAGGTGCGCTGCGATGCGTTCCGGTCGCTTGGTGAGGATCTGCCACGTCAGGTCCGGGCGCTGGCGCAGCACGTCCCACGCCTCATCGCGCCACGGGTCCGCGGCCTCGTGGAACCAGTCGCTCCACGAGCACGTGAACACGAGCGCCCCGTTCGGGAGGTCGCGCCATGCGCGCTTGCGCAGCGGCGCGTAGAACGTCGCGTCAGCGCACCGCGTCACGACCTCCGGGTCGCGCCCGTAGCGGCGCTGCTCGGTGAACATGTAGCAGTGCGCGCACCCCGGGCTGACCTTGGAGCAGCCGCGCCACGGGTTGTACGTCGCGTTAGTCCACTCGATCTTCGTCGTCTCACCCATCGGACTCCCCGAGCTTGTATGCCGCGTGAAGATTCGGAAGTCCCCGCTCCGCGTCCTTGACGAGCGTCCGGTACTTGCCCTTCGCTGCCTTGAGCGACTCGAAGTCGATCCGCGTGGTATCGCTCATTGCCCGCCACCACCAAGCCGGGCCACTCTTCGTTCCAGCCGCCCGATCCGCCGCTCATGAGCCTCGATCTCGCTCGGCTTCTGATGCCGGTACCAGGCGTCGCGGTAGAACTCCGCATCCGCCAGGGCGAGCCGGGCGCGGCGCAGCATCCACGACCTGATGCGCTCCTTCATTGCCCGCCACCCCCGCGCAACACCCCGCGAGCCCTGTCGGCCAGCTCCCCAGCCGACGCGCCTGCGACGTGTGCCGCCGTGATCCGTTCCAGCGCCTCCCGGTAGCGCGCCGCCTGCGACCGCTCATGCTCGATCTGCGCGACCGTGATCCCCAGCACCGCCGGCTCACGGTCCACGCCGACGAGCACGTCCCGCAGGCCCCTCGCGTCACTCGCCACGGTCCATCGCCTCCCCGACCAGCGTCCTCGCATGAGCCAGCGCCCGCTCCGCGTCATCGCCCACCGCACGGACCACGCTGAGATACGCGGCGGCAGGCAGGCACTCGCCGCCCGCGTGCCGGATGATCGCAGCGATCACCGCTGCCCTCGCCAGCCTCTCCACCCCCGCGTCACTCGCCACGAGACACCCCCGCCCGCCCGATCCGGCCGTCCAGCACCTTCGTCGTCATCCGTCCTCCTTCGGGTAGCAACGATCCAGCAGCCAGCCAAGCCCCAGCCCATCAGCCCACGCCACCGTCCCCCTCCCGTGACAACCCAGCCCGGCACATCCCTGTTCGCCAGCCGCAACGCTTCCAGCGGCACGCCGACGCTCGCGAGCGTTTCGCGCAGCTTCTCGGCTTCCGCTCGCGCCTCGTCACGCTCACGGCGCATCTTGTCCGTCACCCGCCGCTCAAACATGACCTGCTTGACCGTGATGCCCACCACCGCCGGGACCGGCTCGTCGCCCGGCCCTGACTCGGCCGCCATAAAGAACGTCCCGTGCTCGTCCTCGTACAGCGTCACGTCCCTCAAGTCAGTCATCGCTGCCCCCAAGCGCCTCGTCAGCCGCGATCAAAGCGGCCTCCAGCTCGCCGCTGACAGCATGAATCTCCGCCGAGTCGTCGCCATCCAGCGCGACGTTCCAGTTGTGAACGGCCTTCGTCAGACGTTCCAACGCCCCCCGGTGACGCGCCGCCCGATCCTGAGCCTTCGCGAACATGCGATACAGCGCCGCGCCATCCGAGCGCAGCTTCTCAGCGTCCGCACGCGCCTCGTCACGCTCACTCATCAGGGCCACGTAGACGTGATCGTCCTCAAGCCGGCCGCCGCGGAAATGCCGCGACATCCCCGGCCTCGCGTCACTCGCCATGACCGCCCCTCCGACTGAGACGTTCCATCTCCGCAACGATCAGCGCGCCCGCCTTCGCCAGGTCCCGCATCCGGGAGCCAGGCTTGAACGAGCGCGGCTCCCACGGCCACAGCCCATCCAGCAGCGACGGCTCCGGGCAGGCATACGCGGCCGCGGCGCGCGCCAGCTCGCCCGCGACGTGCGTGTCATCGTGGCTCAGGGACCAGCACTCCTCCTGCACCTGGCGTTCACGGGGGTCGCGGTTGCTGACGTCGTCGGCGTGCATCGCGAGCCGGCTGAAGTAGGACCGCTCGGTCCGGGGGCTGTTGATGCGGCCCTGGGCCTTCATGTCGGCGAGGTACTCGTCGATCGCGGCGGTGAACTTCATGCGGCGTCGCTCTCTTCGTAGGCGTGCCACCGGCGGGTCCTGGGGTCCTGGTGGGCCAGGCCGGCCTCGCGGAGCGAGATCAGGACGGTCGTGAGGCGGCCCCGGCCGAGGCCCGTCAGGTCGGCAAGGCGGCCATGCGAGACGCCGCTGCCGTCCAGGCGGCCGCGCAGGATGACCATGACGGCCTCGCGGTCGCGGCGCGCGATCTCATCGCGCGCCGCCGGCGGCTGCGGTACACGGTCGGGCGCCGCAGCCCCCGAGGGCGCCTCGGGAGCAGGAGCTTCCGGGGGCCTGGCGGGCCGGTAGCGGCGGGCCTTGGTCGCGCCCTCCGCGGCCAAGTCCCCTGCAGCGACGAGCACCCTCACCGCGTGACGGGCCTGGTTCTGGGTGAGGCCGGTGCGGTCGATGATCTCGGCCTGGGTTCGCGCGCCGGCCTGGACGGCACGGAGCACGGCGGCGCGGCCCTCGCCGTCGGGGGCCTTGCGGCAAACCTTCGGCACGGGCCCGGCAGCCGTCCTCTGAGCAGGACGCTGCCGGGCCGCGGGCCGCTTCTTCGGCACGGAACGAGCCGGGGAGACGCCGGGCGGGACGTTGGCAGCGTCCGGCCTGGCGGGCCGGTAGCGGCGGGCCTTGGTCGCGCCCTCCGCGGCCAAGTCCCCTGCAGCGACGAGCACCCTCACCGCGTGACGGGCCTGGTTCTGGGTGAGGCCGGTGCGGTCGATGATCTCGGCCTGGGTTCGCGCGCCGGCCTGGACGGCACGGAGCACGGCGGCGCGGCCCTCGCCGTCGGGGGCCTTGCGGCAAACCTTCGGCACGGGCCCGGCAGCCGTCCTCTGAGCAGGACGCTGCCGGGCCGCGGGCCGCTTCTTCGGCACGGAACGAGCCGGGGAGACGCCGGGCGGGACGTTGGCAGCGTCCGGCCCGGCGGGGCGCACGGAGGCGGAGCCGTCTACGCGGGCCGAATCCGCCCGGGTGCCCGGCGCCTCCCCCGCCGTTCCATGCCCGAGCCGCCCGGCGAGCCGCTCGATCTCCTTCAACGCCTCGAGCTGCTGCTCCAGGCGGTCGAGCTGGGCGAGATGCCAGGCGCAGCGCTCCTCGAGCTGCCCGCGCTCAGCCTGGACGGCTTCGAG
>CAZWFX010000089.1:0-6243 GCA_964633425.1 uncultured Candidatus Saccharibacteria bacterium | reverse complement strand
CAGCTTGGTACTTTGCTTATCAACGGGCGGCGTTGGTGCTTGAGGGTTGAAGGGAGATAACGATGCAACTCGTCACCTGTATCCCCACCATGCGCACAGCCGTTCGCCGCGCCGGTGTCCCCGCGTCCGACGTGGAAGACGTCGTGCAAGACGCCTTGGAGCGGGCCCTGCGCGGCCTCGGCTCGTTCGTCGGCACCGAGGACGACCTGCTCCGCTGGTCCAGCGTGATCGCGCGGAACGTGGCGCTCGATCGGCACAGGCGCCCGAAGTATCACGGGACGGCGGAGTACGTGGACCAGAGCGACGAGCGGGCGGGCCCGGAGACGCTGACGGCGGCGCGCGAGGTCTGGCGCCGTATCGAAGCGGCTCTGCCGCCCAAGGTGCTTGAGGCGGTTCGGCTGTACGCCGCTGGCTATCTGCTCACGGAGATGGGCGTTCCGAAGGGCACCGCAGGACAGAGGATTCATACGGCGCGCGCGATCCTGCGCGAGAGAGGGTTGGAGCCGTGATCCGCTACAAGTACGACTACCCGAACGCGACGATCAAGGCCGTCGAGTGCGCGCGGGCCGGCTACCCACACAGGGACGCCGACGGCGATGCGCAGTACGACAACACGCACTTCGACAATTCTGCGGAGGCGTGGGAGAAATTGATTCTCGAGATCGAGGCAGGCGTGTCGCTCGACAGCCGCGAGCGCGAGTTCCTGCGCGAGAAGTTGCGCATCGCCACGGAGCGCCTCGCCGACGAAGCCGAGCGACTCGTGCGCGCCAAGAAGAACCGCGAAGCGTGGAAGGCCGAACCGTGACCTGCCCGCACTGCAACCTGGACGGCCCCTCGTGCGTCGGCAAGCGCGGCTCGCTCTGCGCCGTGGCCGACATCCTGCGCGAGCGGCCTTGGCTCACGGCGTTGGTCGTGTGGACGACGCGGCCGTTTTATCGGTCGAATCGACCTTGGGAGGCGTGACGTGAAGACGGAATGGAAGGGGCCCGCGAGACTGACGATCGTTCGCTCCAACGACTACGACGGCAGGCTCGGCGCGAAGTTCTACCTGGAGGACCAGGTCTCTGGAACGAGGCTGTTCGAGGTCTCGATGACCGCCGAGGCGTTCGCGGTGGCCGTCCTAGGTCTTGGTCGCCAGTCGTGCGAGGTGGATGCGCATGTCGCCTGCCTCGGCATGAAGCGCGAACACAAGACCCTGCCCGTGCCGTTCGAGTCGAAGTACGGACCGCGCGAGGTGGAAGCGCAGAGGCGACGTGACGCGCTCGCGCCGTACGAGGCGGATGGCTGGCGGGGCAGCGATGGCGATCTGGCCAATCACCACAATCGGACGAAAGACGGCTGCTTCAACGTGCTGTTCGAGCGCTGGGTCGACCCTGAGACCGGAGATCCGTGATGGCCCGCGCCTTTCTCTCCTGTGCCACGCCCGCTTGCCACGCGGCGCACTGGGTCGACGCCGACACCTACGAAGAGGCGCGCCGTCGCGTGCGCCTGCGATTCACCGAGCACGGCGGCCTGCACTACTGCGAGCCGTGCGCGAGACGGAAAGAGCGAGAGCGGCTGAGGCCGCGAGCGGAGGCGAGATGAGCGAGAAGACGTTCAAGGCGACGTGCGTCACCAGCGATCTGCATGTGAGGTTCAGCGCTAGCGCCATCGAAGGCAGCATGACCGACGAAGAGATCAACGATCTGCTCAGCGACGGCGTCGACGCGGAATTCGACCGCAATCCACCGAATAGGCTCATCAGCAACGCCGACGCCTTCGCTAAGTGGGCTCGCGGAGTCCGCGATGAGAAGAGGGCTGCCGAAGGTGAGGCGTCATGAGAAAGCCGTACCTTATCATCACAGAGGAGCGAGGGGCGTACCGCATCGCGTGGTACCTCCCGGAAGACGGCGACGTCGGCGGTAGTCTCGGGCAGGACAAGAACGACGGCATTGGCGACACGCCGAACGATGACGACGACTGGGAGCACTGGGCGGCAAGCAAGGCAGTGCGCGCGACCGGCGCACAGCGCGACTCCATGTCGTTCTGTTGGGATTCGCGCAGCGAAGCAGCAGCCGCGCTACGCGTCGCAAAGGCCGCGCTCAAGCAAGAGCGCCCGCTGCCGGAATGGGCAACGAAGGCGCTCGCCGCGGGTTGGCCGATGCCGAAGGGGTGGAAGCCGTGAGTCTCCTCTGCCCAGTCTGCCACCGTCGCGAGGTCTCCCGTCCGGGGCCGTGCCACGACTGCGAGCGTGCGAGCCGGCGCGTTGCGCAGGTGAAGGCCGTACTCAAGGGCGACGCGCTCGAGACGGCGTACCCGATGCTCAAGACGCGCTTTGGCATGGCCGCCTCGTTCCTGCTCTGGACGGGGGAAATCGCCGACGCCTGAGTGGCAATCGCGGCGGGAAGTGCTAGATTGTTCGGACTTCGCGTCGGCCCGCTGGGCGGATGAGACGCGATTGGAGGATGGGATGTCGAATCTTACTGTAACAGTGAGCGGGTTCGAGGCCGAGCAAGTCGAGAGGTGGCTTGTCGAACGCCTGGCCGATCGGGCAGACGAGATGATGGGCAAGGCAGTCGAAGAACACGCGCGCGAAGCCGTCACAAAGGCGGCGAAGGGCGCGACCGAAGAGCGCATCCGCACCGAGATCAACAGGCTGATTGACGAAGGGTGGCCGGAGACGGACTGCTACGGCAACAGCGCGAGCGGCAAGCGCGCGACCCTCCGGCAGCGGATCGAGAAGTCGCTCCACGCGACGGAACTGAGCAGGATCGCCAGCGACGCGATCCGCCAGGCGCTCAACAGCAGCCTCGGAAAGGACATCGAGGCCGCGAAGGCGCAGATCGGCCAGTTCATCGACGCCCAGGTTGCAGGCACGCTCCAGGCGGCGCTGAAGCAGGCGCTCGGGCTGAAGTGATGTCGCGGCACGCGGCGGACGCAAAGGAGGCGGCGTGAGGATACATGTTTGCCAGGGCGTGACCAGTGAGATGACGTGCCGATTCAACGGTGCGTGCTACGGCGTGATTTGCGTGTCGCCGCGCATCTGCCGCAAGGCGGAGTCCGAACTGACGGACGAAGACCGCGCAGCGATTGAGGAAGTGCTCGCCGACGAGCGCGGTTCCGATGAGGCCGACAAGTGAAACTCACCGACCGCATGTGCTCCGGTGCCTGCATGCGCGTTTACGTCGAGAACACCCGCGTGCGCACGATGACCTGCCCCGTCTGCAACCGGCCCAATCTGACGGTGGCCGGCGTCGCGTGGTACGGCGGAGACACGCTCGACGCGCTCATTGTGCCGCAGCACAAGGCAAAGGCGCAGACGCCGCGGGATATCGGAGAGATTCGGTTTGGGGACGATGACGCGGGCTGGAACTACGGGTGGCGCGAGAGGAGGCGAGTGTGACAGTCAGGTACGGCTACCCTCCGTGTTGGACGAAGGCAGACGACGACGCCGTGTTCGTAGAGTTCACCGTGGGAGGCGTCTGCGGTTGCGATGGTGCGTGTGACGACGGTTGTCCTAATTGCACGCACGAACGGCGAATCGAATGGAAGTCCGCGCGCGTGAAAGCCGCGCTGTTCCCTCACATGGAAGCGAGGCGAGTGTGACGACGGCGATTGAGCGAGCGCGGGAGGCGATCAAGAAAGCCGAGTCCGCCGCATCGGGCGGCGTCAGGCAACTGCTTGGCGTTGCCGCTGTGCAAACCGAGATTAGTTTGCTCAACGCGGCGCTTCATTGCCGAGACGCGGCGATCTTGGTCGCGATTGCCGGTACCGAACCAGCCGTGTGTCGTCGCGCCGCCGTTCTCTGCGTCGAAGCCTGGCAGGCGATCCGACCGCGGGAGGAGGTGCGGGCGGAAGCGGAGGCGGCGGTCAAGGCGGCATTCGTCGCAGCGCCGCAGTACATCGCCGAGCGTCTGTATCGCCACTGGGAGAACGACAACGTCCGCAAGTTGTTCGACGACCTGCTCGACGTCGGCGGCGATGGTACTGCTCCGACCGCGGCAGGGCTCCTCGCCATCGAGGCCGTGGCGCGGTGGAAGCGAGCGGAGATGGAGGCGGACGATGGCTCTCGGTGAAGGCCAAGGCGGCGGCATCCACGCGAATGTCCCTCACGCCGTCTACCACGAGCGGCGCGTGGGCCTCGTGAGCAAGAGCGCGCTTGACCTGATCGACCGCTCGCCTGCCCACTACAAGGCATGGGTCGACGGCGCTCCTGACGAGGAGACGCCAGCGCTCGCTTTCGGCTCCGCGTTTCACTGTGCACTGCTCGAGCCGGAGCGGTTCGCGCAGGAATACGCCGTGGCTCCAGACTTCGGCGACTGCCGCTTCAAGGCGAACAAGACCGCACGCGACACGTGGGAGGCCGAGCACGCCGGAGTGGTGATGCTCTCGCAGGACGATAACGCAGCCATCGTTGCGATGGCCGAAGCCGTGAAGCGGCACCCGCTTGCCGGCCGCATGTTCCGAGACGGTCAAGCTGAGCTTACGATCCGCTGGACAGACGAGGAGACCGGACTAGAATGTAAGAGCCGAGCCGACTACTACGTGCGCAAACTCGCCATGGTCGCCGACGTCAAGAGCACGCTCGATGGGCGTGAAGACGCATTCAAGAAGGACGTCGCAAAGTACCGCTACCACGTGCAGGACGCTCTTTACCGAGCCGGGTTCGCGGCCGCGGGCGAGCCGGTGCAGCACTTCGTATTCATCGCGGTCGAGAAGAAGCCGCCGCACGCCGTTGCGGTCTACGCGCTCGACCAAGACGCCGTGGCAAAAGGGTACGTGGCAGCCCGCAGAAACATCGCCACCATGGCCGAGTGCGTCAGGGCCAACGCGTGGCCTGGCTATCCTTCTGGGATTCAAATGCTGAGCCTGCCTCCGTGGGCAGCGTGAAAGAGGAACACGACCAATGACCATGATCGAGACAGGAACGATGGCCAACAGCAACGGGGCGCACCCGCCCGCGTCCGCCGCGCTCGCTCCGGCGCAGTCCGCCACGTCGGACGGCCCCGGCGGCGCAATCAGTGCCTTCGCGAGCGAGCACAACTTCATCGCCGCGCAGCGCATGGCGAAGGCGCTTTCGTCCAGTTCGCTCGTGCCGGCCGCCTACCAGAACAACATCCCGAACGTGCTCATCGCGATGGAGATGGCCGCCAGGATCGGCGTGTCGGTCTTCATGGTAATGCAGTCGCTCGACATCATCCACGGTCGCCCGAGTTGGCGCGCCCAGTTCTTGATCGGCACCGTGAACGCGTCAGGCCGCTTCACACCGATCCGGTTTCGGTGGCAGGGCACGCCTGGCAAGGACGACTGGGGCTGCCGCGCCGTCGCGAAGGACCGTGAGAGCGGCGAGGAGTGCGTCGGCCCGCTCGTGACCATTCAGCTCTCGAAGGATGAGGGGTGGTACGCGAAGCCTGGCTCCAAGTGGAAGACCATCCCCGAGTTGATGCTGATGTACCGCGCCGGAGGCTTCTGGACGCGCGTGTACTGCCCCGAGATGAGCCTCGGCATGCACACGACGGAAGAGGCCATCGACACGACCGGCTACGCGATCCCCGACGTCGTGGTGCCCAAGACGGTCGTACCTGGAAGCGCGCAGGAACTCGAGGCCGCGCTGCTTGGCGCTCCGACGGCGAAGCCGTCCGATCCTGGCACGACGGAACCCGCGACGGCCAGCAGCGCTGAAGTGGCCGCCGATGGCAGCACGGTCGAGTCTCCGGCGCAGGCGTCGCCTGTGGACGAAGTACGGAAGGCGAAGAGCAGGCGCGGCGGTGAGCCCGAGAACGGAGCGGCATCGTGAACGAAGCCGTGATCATGGCAAAGTTGGCCATCATCGAAGGGAAGCTCGACATGCTGCTCGCGTCCGGCGGCAGCGGCGCTCCTGCGCGCCCTGCTGCCGATGGACGCCGGCAGGCGAGTACGGAAGGCGCCATCGCGCCTGACTCCGACCTGGACGACCCGCGCGGGCACGGTGACCCCGTGATCAAGTTCGACCCGCGCAAGAAGTATTGGACGGGCGCCTCGTGCGTCGGTCGGAAGTTCTCGCAGGTGTTGGAGCCCGAGTACCTCGACGCGATGGCCAAGTACCTCGACGCGTGCGCGTACATGGCAGAACAGGACGGCGACGAGAAGAAGCGGAGTGGTGCGCGGTTCAAGAAACTCGACGCCGGCCGTGCGCGCGGCTGGGCCAAGCGGCTCCGTGAGCGCGGCGTGACCGGTGCGCCGGCCCAGGCGTCGAACGGAGCCGCAGCGAGCGACTGGGGCGAC
>CAZWFX010000088.1:0-6366 GCA_964633425.1 uncultured Candidatus Saccharibacteria bacterium | reverse complement strand
TTCTTGGTGGGTGGCGTGCTCGAATTCCTCGACGCGAGGTTGCCGAAGTGACCGCGCCCGCTCGCACCCAGCGCCGCCCGCTCCTGCAGGTGACGTCACGCGAAGCCTTCCGCGACGCCCCGACCCGCACCGTCGACGAACAGATTCTCGACGTCGTGCGCGAGCTCGGCGGGGCGTGCGACCACGAGATCGAGGCGCGGACGGGGCTCCGTCACCAGACGATTTCGGCGAACAGAAGGCACCTCGTCGAGCGCGGGAAGCTCCACGCCAGCGACGAGCGGCGGCCGACACCGAGCGGACGGAACGCCATCGTGTGGAGGTTGGGCCGCGGAGGACAAGTGCCGCCGTTCGTGAAGCCGAACGCGATCACCGAGCAGATGACGTTTCCGGGGGTGCGATGAATTCCTATCAGGACTACCTACACGCGAAGCATCTGCGCGCCGAGTCGGTGGGATTGGTTGACGTGCCCCCGCTGGCCGCGTCGCTCTTCCCGTTTCAACGCGACATCGTGACCTGGGCGCTGCGCCGTGGGCGCGCCGCGATCTTCGCGGATTGCGGGCTCGGTAAGGGGTGGATGGCGCTCGAATGGGCGCGCGTCGTGGCCAATGTCACGGCACAGCCGGTGCTGATCGTGGCGCCGCTGGCGGTCGCGCAGCAATTCGTTCGCGAGGCGGCGAAGCTCGGTCTATCGGTGACGATTTGCCGTGACGGTGACGACGTGCGGCCCGGGATCAACGTCACCAACTACGACCGGCTGCATCGCTTCGACGACGTGGCGCTCGGCGGGGTCGTGCTCGACGAGTCCTCGATCCTCAAGGATCACACGTCAGCGACGCGGAACATGATCCTGGCCCGCTTCGCGGCGACGCCCTTTCGCCTCGCGTGCACGGCGACTCCGGCCCCGAACGACTTCATGGAGCTCGGGAACCACGCTGAGTTTCTCGGCACGCTATCGCGCCAGGAAATGCTCGCGACGTTCTTCACGCACGACGGCGGCGAGACGCAGGCGTGGCGGCTGAAGGGGCACGCTGAGCGCGACTTTTGGCGCTGGGTCGCGTCGTGGGCGGTCTGCGTGCGGACGCCGAGCGATCTCGGGTACGATGACGGGGCGTATCGGCTGCCGCCGCTCCATCTGCACGAGCATCGGGTGACGACCGACAACGCGCTGGCGCATGAGTCGGGGCTCCTCTTCGCCGTCGAAGCACAGACGCTCGACGCGCAGCGTGCGGCCCGGAAAGCGAGCCTGACGGATCGCGTCGCCATCGCCGCTGATCTCGTGAATGCCTCGGCCGCGCCGTGGATCGTGTGGTGTGATCTCAACGTCGAATCCGAGGCGCTCGCGCGAGCAATTCCGGGCGCCGTCGAGGTCCGTGGATCGGACGATGCGGACTACAAAGAACGCGCGAGTCTCTGGTTTACAGGAGCGATTGCATGCCCGTGCGGAGAGAAGACTACCACCGAGAGCGGTATCGATCTGATCCGGAGTGGCGCGCTCAGCGTATCGCCGATGCGAGCGCCTACCAGCGCGACCATCGAGACGAGCGACGCGCATATATGCAGCGGTACCTCCGAGAGTACAGGCAGCGGCCGGAAGTCATTGCGCGGCTCGAAGCGAAACGAAGCGAGCGGAACGCCGCACGGCGCGATCGATACCGTTCCGACCCGGAATATCGCGCGCGCGAAAGGGCGTCGGCTAGACGTCGCGACCCGATGCGGAAGCGAGACGGAAGGTTGCGCGCAGAGTTCGGGATCAATTCCGATCGATATTCCGCCATGCTTGCCGAGCAAGGTGGGGGATGCGCCATCTGCGGGCGGCAGAAGAATGTCGACGCGCACCGACAACTTCATGTCGACCACTGCCACGCGACGGGACGAGTTCGGGGACTCTTGTGCTCCTCGTGTAACCTCGGGCTCGGAAAATTCCACGACGACCCCCAGCGGCTGGAACGGGCGGCGATGTACTTGCGGCAGGCCGTTGGGGACATCGCGAGTCCTGATCAGTAAGAGTTCGATCTTCGGGCACGGACTCAACTGGCAGCACTGCGCGCACGTCGCCTTCGTCGGGCTCTCGCACTCGTTCGAGGCGTACTATCAGGCGCTGCGGCGCACCTATCGCTTCGGGCAGACACGACCCGTCCACGTGCATCTCATCACGAGCACGGGCGAGGGCGCGGTGCTCGCGAATCTGAAGCGGAAGCAGGCGGAGGCGGAGACGCTGCACGCGGAGCTGGTCGCGCATCTCGAGGATTTCACGGCGGTGAAAGCGGCGGGCCGCGAGCTCGCCACGTACCGCCCCCATCGGCCGCTCGACATTCCCGAGTGGCTCGTTTCGGAGGCCGCATGACGTCCGTACTCGATCAGGTGACGACGGATCGCTTCACGATGATTCAAGGCGACTGCGTGGAAGTCGTGCGGGGGCTCCCGGAATCGTCGGTCCATTACACGATTTTTTCGCCGCCGTTCGCGTCGCTCTACACCTACAGCGACAGCGAACGGGACATGGGGAATTGCCGCGATCACCGGGATTTCGCCGCGCACTTCGCGTTTCTCGTCCCCGAGTTACTGCGGGTCACGATGCCGGGGCGGCTGCTCTCGTTCCACTGCATGAACCTCCCCACGTCGAAGGCGCGCGACGGCGTGATCGGGATCACCGACTTTCGCGGCGATCTTATCCGCGCGTTCACGCAGGCCGGGTGGATCTACCATTCTGAGGTCTGCATCTGGAAAGACCCCGTGACCGCGATGCAGCGGACGAAGGCGCTCGGACTGCTCCACAAGCAGATCAAGAAAGACTCGTGCATGAGCCGCCAGGGGATCGCCGATTACCTGGTGACGATGCGGAAGCCGGGCGACAATCCCGAGCGGGTCACGCACACGAATCAATCCTTCCCGGTGGAGCAGTGGCAGCGCTACGCCTCGCCCGTGTGGATGGACATCGATCCGTCGGACACGTTGCAGCACCGGAGCGCCCGCGAAGAACGCGACGAGCGGCACATCGCCCCGCTGCAACTCCAGGTGATCGCGCGTGGATTGGAGCTCTGGACGAACCCGAACGACATCGTCTTGTCGCCGTTCGCCGGGATCGGATCGGAAGGGTACGTGGCCCTTGAGCACGGCCGGCGCTTCGTCGGCGTCGAGCTCAAGCGCTCCTACTACGAGCAGGCCGTCGCGAATCTGCGCTCGGTCGCGCGCCAAGGCGGACTGTTCGAGGCCATCGCATGAGAGCTGCGGTGCTCATTGCCGCGCTGCTGCTCACAAGCTGCGCCGTGACGCCCTGTCTCGAGCGCTGTGCCGAGACTCCGCGCACCTTCGGGGCGTGCTGGTGTGTGCAGGAGATGACGGTGGGGGGACGATGAAGCGCGGAACGCCTCGCAACAAGAAAACGAAGCGGCTCGCGAAGGCGCTGAACGTGCCGATCTTCGCCGCAGTCGGGCTCCTCGAGATGCTCTGGCATTTCACGGCAGAGCAGGCGACGGCCGGTGACATCGGCTCGTGGACCGACGAGGAAATCATCGACGAGCTCGGATGGTCGGGCGTGATAGCCGGCACCGACATCGCCGAACAGCCGTTGATCGCGACCCTTGTGGACGTCGGGTTTCTTGATCCGCACCCGACGCACCGGCTCATCGTTCACGACTGGCCGGAGCATGCTGACGACGGCGTGCACCTCATGCTCGCCCGGGCGGGCAAGCTGTTCGCGGATGGCACCGTCCCGAAGGTCACACGGCTGTCGGCGAAGGAGCGGGCGGCCTGCGAGCGTAAGCTCGCGAACGCACTGGAAGCGCACTTATCGGCGCACGGCGAGCGCACGGCGAGCGCACACGACGCGCATGAAAAGCGCCATCCTAGCCTAGCCAAGCCTAGCCTAGCCGTACCAGAGAAGCTCTCGGACGCTCCCGCGCCCGAATCGCTTCAGGGCGCGGAAGCTGACGCTTCCGGCCCACACACAGTCCCCCTCGAGACGCTTTTCGATCCGGAATCAGCAGAAACTACCACCGCGCGCGCGCGCAAAGAGCAACGCGCGTGCCGGATTCCAGCGGATTTCGCGCTGACCGACGCGATGGCGGCAGCGATCCGCAACGTCGGATGCAAGAATCCGCGTGCGGCCTTCGAGCACTTCCGGAACCTGCACACCGCGAAGGGGTCGAGGTTCGTCGACTGGCAGGCGGCATGGCGGACGTGGGTCGGGAACCACGGGAAGTACGCGTGCCCGTGCCAGCGGGCGTCTCCCCGCGGGCTCGATGCTGTGGCGCAGGTTGCCGAAGAATGGGCCGCCGAAGGGAGGATTTTGGCGTGACGGAACGTGAGGCGTTGACGATCGTAGCAGCGCTGCAGGGCGCCTATCCGCGGCCCGAGGTGACCCCAAAAACGGTGAAGATCTACGCGGAGATCTTGCTGCCGCTCGAGTACCCAGCGGTCCGACACGCGGTCGAGCGGCTGCTGCTCACCGCGAAATTCTTGCCGACGATCGCCGAAATCCGCGACGCCGTGACCGCGAACGCGGCCCCCGAATGGCCGACTCCCGGCGACGCCTGGGCGCGCGTGATGCACCTCATCCGCAAGGTCGGGAGCTACGGCACGTTGCCGACGGCGACGCCCTTCGACCGCATGGTGAAGCGCTGCATCGAGGGCATCGGGGGCTGGACGTACCTCTGCGAGGAGACCGAGAACGTGATGGCGGATCGGGCGCATTTCCTGCGGGTGTACGAGCAGAACGTCATACGCGAGAAGCAGCGCGACGCGGCCACGGTGTGGCCGCTCCCGGGATCCGCTCCACGGCGCGAGCTCGACGACACGATGGCGCCGCAAGTCCTACAGCTCGTCGCTGACGTCGCGCGGAGGGTGTCGTGACCTTCACCGACCGTCTCACCACCTGCTGGTTCACCCGTCCGTCCCGCACGCAGCGCATCGAAGCCGCGTTGCAGCGGATTGAAACCGCTCTGGGATTCCAGGGCCTCACCCTCACCGTCCTCACCCGAAAAGGAGACAGCATGGCACTCGATCTGTCGGAATTGCGCGCCGCCGTGGCGGCCAACAACGAGGTCGACCAGTCGGCAATTACGCTGCTGAACGGCCTCACGATGAAGCTTGACGAGCTCATCGCGGCGTCGGGAAACACCGTCGACCCTGCGGACTTGGCCGCGCTCGTGTCGGAGCTGAAAGCGTCGACGGGCTCGCTCGCGACTGCGGTGTCCGAGAACACGCCGGCCGCGGCCCCGGTGGAGGGCTGATCCGATGGCCTCCAAGGCAACCCAAAGCTTCGCCACGGCGGTCGCAGACACCTTCCCGAAGGGCAGCAAAGAGCGCGCGATCCTCGGTAAGTTCGTGGCTGAGGGCGTGAACATCAACCGCGACGTCGACGCGGAGCTCGTGGCGCCGGCGCTGATCAAGATGGCGGCCACGATCAAGCAGCAGTGGAACCGCGGCAAGTAGCATGACCACCCCGGGCCGCACGCACCCCCGACCACAACAGCCGGATCGCGCGGTGCGTGCGGCCTCAGGAGCACCGATGAGCGGCCTGCAACCCGGCGAGCGCGGCCCCACGATACGGATCACGACGTGCACCACGTGCAAGCAGCCACGGGCCTTGACGGACACCGCGCCGTGTTCGTGCGGTGGGCGAGGGATGCAGACGGTGGTGGTGCCGCAGAAGGAGACGCAATCGTGAGCACCTTTGCAGACAAGCCGCGTGAGCATGAGGCGGATGAGATCTTGGCTGAGTTCGCCCGCCTGCTCCGCCCCGTACTGGCCGACGGCGCAACCAAGCGAGCGCCGCATGCGTGGCAGCAGACGACCGTCGGCACGCACGTGCTGGGAATCGCACGGCACTGGGATCGGTGGGTGCGGGGTGAACTTCACGACGCGGACTCGGGCGCGCATCCGCTGGTGCATGTGGCGTTTCGAGCGCTCGCGATTGCGTGGCGGGAGAACACAGCGATGACGGCAACGGAGGGAGAATGAGCGACCTCGATGCGTTCGTGCAGGAAGATTGGGGCACCAACGACCTGCGGCGATGCGGTGTCGGTATACTTGCGTCGTCACATGCGACCCACTTGGACGTGCAAGCCGAAGCCGCCCGTCGTGGCTACGGTAGCTGCGAGACGTGTCAGGTGCTCGCTTTTCTCGCCGACTGCGAGCGCCAGCTTGCGGACGAACGCTTGCTGTCTGCGCACGCATCCTCCCTCGCGGCACAACTCAGCGTCGACAAACACGCCGCAGAGGCGAAGGTCGCAGAGCTAGAGCGCCAGCTTGCCGAGGCGCGCGAGAAGCTGCCGAGTCCGCATGATGCGTAGCTGGCTGCTCTTCCTCGCCGGCGTCTGGGTCGGCACGGGCGTGGGCGTGCTGCTCGTCCTACTGCTCGCGAGC
>CAZWFX010000087.1:0-6505 GCA_964633425.1 uncultured Candidatus Saccharibacteria bacterium | reverse complement strand
AGCCGCGTCGCAGCGCGATAGAGCGTGTTTTTGACCGGAATCCAGCCCGCGTCCAACGTCGCACCACCAGCGCCCGAAGGAACGCCCTGCAGAGCGTCGGTAAGCCCCTGCCGAATCTTGAGCTTGGCGGCGTTAATCGTGGTCTTACCCTGCAGCATGATCTGCAGGTTGATCTGCTTCGCCTGACAAAGCAGTGCGCGGTTGGTGTACAACGCGGTTCCGTCTGGCGCGTCTGCCGGCGTCAAACTGGCCCATGTGATCGCGTCATAGACGTCGTCGGCGCTGGCGTTGGTTTTCCAGACGTACCACTCGGGCGATGCCGGCGCGTTGTAGGCCGCAGCGATTTCGAAAGCGCCGTCGGGGTTGTGCGGCAGCGCATTCAGCACCGGGTCGTTGGCAATGTCGGCAGCGAGCGTCGCGGCCTGTTCCGTCGTCAGCATCTCATTCCTTTCGTAAATCGCCTCTTGTCAGTACGCCCTCGTACCAGACCTTGTGCCAGATCGCGCGCGGCATCGGCTGCGGCTCCAGCGGTTCGTAGTGCAGCGTGTAGCGTTGATCGCGTGATTGCCAGCCCCAGTGCCAGCCAGCTATGTGGTCGCTGCGCCGCACCCACCACCGGCCACGACGGGCGCGCAGGCGCCAGACCATGACCAGCGAGGCGACGAAGCAGTTGCTGCGGGACACGCATCAGTCACATGTAATGGTCGGCGTGATCTTGATGTTGTCGCCGTTGTTCGTGATCGTGTACGGACCATCAGAGAATCGCTCTGCCCACACCAGCTTGCCGCTCGTGCGCTGCTTGATGTAGTACCCGTAGATCGGCTGGTTCTGCGACCCAGCGCTCGAGGTGAACGTCTGCTGCGCGTACGCGGCGCTCGTCGGCGCCCCCGGCGTGATCGTCCAACTGGCCGCCGTCAACTGGATCACCGAGTACCCGGTGAAGTCTGCCGCGGTCACGTTCGCCTCGGTGGTGCCCTCTACCGGCGTGTAGTCGTTCTTGAACAAGCACAGGTCGAGATCCTGCGGCGCGGTCTTGTTCAGCAGCGCGCCAAGTGCAATTTCTTCGCCCTGGTTGGGGGTCAACAGTGCCATTCCGTTCTCCTGTCCTTATTGAATGCCCACGATGCGACCATCGGGTGCGCGCACCACCGGCCGTCCGTTCATGCTGCGCACCAGGCCGTCGTCGCCGTACTCCAGCGTCTTCGGCTTGTCCAACTCGGCCCGCACCAGCGCCATGATCTGCTCGGCCATCGGCCCGATCGCCTGGGAGACGATCTGCTCCATCTCGCTGCGCTGCTTCGCCGCCTTCACCGGCTCCTCGAGCATCGCGCGCACCTTCTCTTCCTGGTTCGCCATCGTCACCTCGCGCGTGTCGTCCGCGTTCTGGGCGTCGAGCGCAAGACGCAGCCTCTCCGTCTCGGCCTCGTACTCTTTGACTTTGACCTCTTCGGCCTTGATCCGCGTCTCGAGCTCCTTCACCCGCAGGTCTTGGGCGCTGATGAGTCCCTGCGCCTTGGCCGTGTCGATCGCGACCCTGGCCGAGAGTAGGTCGGCCTGCATCTTCTGCAGTTGCTGGTCGCGCTGCTGCAGCGCCTGCCCCATCTGCTGGATCTGCTGCTGCCCCTGCTGGATCTGCTGCTTGACCTGCGGCGGGATGTTGTCGCCGCCGAGCATCGCCTGCCACTCGGTAGCGAGCGACTCGGGGATGGGCAGGTACTTGAGCACGCTCGGCGGGACCGGCATGCCCATCTTCATCGCCGCCGGCAAGAAAGCCTGCAAGGTTTCGAATGTCTGTTGCTTGACATTGACCGACGCGGGCGCGCTGTCGACGATCACGTCGTACTCGAGCGTGTCGTCCATCTGCACCAGCGGCGCGTACTTCGGCCCGTTCTCGCTGTCGATGCGAATCAGGCGCCCGTCGGCCAGGTACTTCTGGATGAATTGGTACAACATCCTGCCGTGCTCGCGCCGGTACGCGCGCAGGGCGTCGAACCATCCGGCGAGGATCGTCAACGCCGCCTGCTTGCGCTGCGACTCCAGCACGCCGGCCTGCTGCCGGTCGGCGAGGCCGAGGATCTCGAGGTTGACCCCGGTCACGTCGCGGATGCTGGAGACGGCGAACTGCATCAGGTTGTCGAGCCCGGCCGGGTAGGTGATCGCCTGCCTTTGCTGGATTTTGCCGATGCCTCCCGGGGCAGCGCGCACCCACGCATCCGGCCGCGCCCACTCCTTCTTCGCCTCGCCCGGGTTGTCGAACGCGCCCACCTCCCAGATGACGCCGCCCTTGGCGTTGGTGTTGATCACGTTCATCATCTGCGACAGGAACTTGTTCGCCCAGTCCTGCGGATCCTTCATGCTGCGCACCAGGCCGTAGTAGATGCGCTCGTTGCGGTCGCGCACGCCGGTGATGAACTTGTAGCTCGAGCCCGTGTCGCACGGCGCCGGTCCGTCGTCGAGCAGCACGTCGCCGCAGACGATCGCGCGCCGCCACGTCCACTTCTTGGACTTCACCGCCCGCGGAGGGGGCACGCCGGTCGCCTGCATCGCCTTGACGATCTCGCTCCAGCGCTTGACGTCAACGTCGACCACCTTGCCGCTCTGCGGGTCGAGCACGCGGTAGTAGGTCTGTGGCTCGCGCCACTCGCATTGGATCAGCCGGTACTCGTTGGTGCGCGCCCGGTAGTGCGCGTTCGTGTCGTCCTGATAGTCCTGCTCGTTGGCATCGACCGGGCTCGAGGGCTGATCGGAGCCGCGCGACTCCTGGGTGAGCTCGCCGGCCTGCTCGGGCCACTCCTCCTGCAGGTCGGGGCCGCTGATCCAGCGCTCGGCGATGACGTAGCGGGCATCGACGAAGTTGCGCTTCCTGCTCGCCGGGTCAGCGTAGACCTCGAGCGGGTCTTGGCGCTCTATCTCGATGTCGCCGTCGGGGTTGCCGGCGTAGCTGACGCGCGTGACCGTGCACCCGACGCCGCAGATCAGGCTGTCGCGGAACGCCTCGTTCTCTTCGATGTCGGCATTCGACCTGTCCCTGACCCACGCCGCGGCGCTGTTGAGCAGGGTCGCGACGCCGACGTCCTCCATCCCCCGCGGCTGGTACTTGATCGCCTGCCGGTTCTGGGCCTCGCTGCCACAGACGGCGTCGATTGTCGGCGCCACCCGGTTGAACGTGACCGGCGGCCGGCGCTGCTCCTTCAGGATCTCGAGGTCGGTATCGGCCCACTGCCGGCCGGCGACGATGTCATACGCTTGCCGCGCCTCAGTGCGCCAGTCGCTCCAGTGGTCGCGCGCCTCCTTCCACCGCTTCTGGACCAGGGCGACGACCTCGTCGGGGTCGCGGGTGTACTCGTCCTTCACACGCTCATCCATGATCCCTCAGACTCGGCTCGCCGGCCGTAGCGCTGGCGGCGCTCGGGCGGCTGGTGATAGGTGCGCAGTCCCTGCCCGAACAGCCGCGTCGCGACGTACTGCAGTGCGTCGTGCGGGTGCGAGTAGGCGTTCTTCTCGGGCTGGTCGGTGTAGCGCTCGGCGCTGGTCTGCATCCGCGCGTAGCGGTAGCGGCCAAGGAAGCCGCGCCTGAGCGTCTCGCAGCGCGGGTTGAGGGCGAAGGTAGGCTTGCCGTCGGCGAGCGTCACCAGCGGGCGTTTGACGCTCTCCAGACGCATCGCCAGGTCCTGCTGCCCGGCGCTGATCATAATTCCCTTGGCCTGCAGGATCTGGTAGCAGGTCTTCTCGTCGGTCTGGCTGCGCTGCTCGCCGGCCGGGTCGCCGATGTCCTCGCACTTGGCGCCCGGGTACTTCTCGCCCATGCGCTGCAGGACGCGATCGGAGAAGCGGTCGATGCCGACGTTGTCGGCGACGAGCTCGTCGAACACGATCCAGCGGCCGGAGGCGGTCAGGTGCGAGAACACGCACGCCGGGGTGAGCCCGAAGTCCCAGCCGCGGTAGACCGTGGCGCCGGGGATGTAGTCGGCCTTGTCGGTGCAGTGCAGGTCGTCGGAGTACTCTGGGTAGCAGGGCTTGCCGTCCTGGACGTAGCCGTACTTGCCCTCGACATGAACTCGGCACCAATCCGGCGAGTTGATGGCGGCCAGCCCTTCGTAATAGCCCGGCTTGAGGTTGGGCAGGTTCTCCGCGCTAGGCGACAGACCTGAGGGTTGCCGGAACAGGGCGACGTTGGCCGGCCTGTCTATTTCGAACAGCTTGAACCACCAAGAATCATCACTCGGCGGATTGGTGTCTAGGATGAGGCCAGACCAGAGCGCGCCGCCGTCCTGCTGCCGCGGGAAGCGCCCGCAGCGGCCGTACAACGCTTGGATAATGGCCCAGTCAATTTCTCGCGCCTCGTTCACCCACGCCCCGGTGAGCTCGAGCGAGAGCAGGTTCCCGACCTGGTCGGGGCGGTCGAGGGCGCGGAACATGATCTCGGCCTCGACGTCGTTGACCTTGAGCAGGAAGGTGTGATCGTTCGCGCGCCACTCGCCGAGAATCCCCGGCTGCAGCCACTGGTGCACGGTCTTGATCGTGGTGTCGCGCAGTTGCGGGTAGCTGTTGCGCACGCACGCCCAGCGAGTGCGGCGGACGCCATCAGCGCCCGGCGGCTGGGCAAGGGAGCGGCGCAGGATCTCGATCACGCAACCCGAGCTCTTGCCGGAGCCGAACGGTCCCATGAGGCCGCGGATCTCGGCGTTGCTACGGGCGAAGTCCCTGATCGTGGGGACCGGCCCGTAGTTGTAGTGGACGCCGAGGTTAGGCTCCATCGATCACGATCGAGATCTTGGCGCCGTTCTGGCCGGTGAGCTCGGTGCGGCCGAGCTTGGGGATGTGGTACTCGATCGCGCGGAGGTAGAGGTCCATCTTCTTGGCCGGGTCTTCGATCGCGTCGAGCCACTCGCTCATCTTGCCGACGTTGGCTGACGCAAAGGCAGCGATGGCCTCGCGCACGTCCGCGGTTGCCTTGTTGGGCGTTCCTTTGACGCGCCCGCCAAACTTAGCGCCATGTGGCATGACTATTGCCGACTACTCTAGTCAGCAACCCTTGCCCTTGCCCGGTTGCTTTTTTCCGGGCGGGCCTTTTTGCTTTTTCATGCTCTCGCTCCTAGATTTGCTGCGGGCGAGAGTAGCGCCGTGGTTTGCTTTTTAGGGTCTGCTTTTTGACGCAGGGGCGTACTCGCCGGCGATGGTGTAGAGGATGTCGTCGGCGACCTGCTCGAGGAGCGCGTGCTGGTCGTAGATGCCGACGAGGGTATTGCCGTGCTCGCGCCAGAAGTGTGGCCCGTCGGGTTCCTTGTGGCAGCGGATCCGGCGGATGGCTGGCTCGCCGTGGTAGATGATGATGGCGTGGGGCTTGCGTTGTTGCTTGACCTTGACCATCATCGCCCGGGCGACGGAGATGGCGTAGGCGTGGTCGACCTTCACCGCGCCGGCTCCCAGTGCTTGCCTTCTTCGCCGCAGGATTCGTTGCCCCACCACCCGCTATGGCGCATGGTCTTGGCTGAGACGGCGGTGATGACGGCTTTCCCGTAGTGCACGCCCTTGTGGCAGAGGGGCTCGGGGAGGGCTGGGGCGGCTTGGTAGTGCCGGCAGGACGCGCAGTCGGGCATCAGATCCTCTGGGCTCGTTCGTTGGAAGACTGGGTGCGCCAGGCGTCCAAGCGCGCTGACGCGGCCTCGCGCAGGAACCGGCGCCGGGAATCGTCCCGCACTGCTTCCCGCAGCGCCTGGAGGGCTTGCAGGTAGTCCGGTGAGGTCATGGCGAGGGCGGTGGCGGCGGCGTTCGACATGCCGGCGTTGGCGACGGTGAGCCGGGCGAGCTCGCACTTGACCCACTCGCGCATGTAGTCGACGTTGGCCCGTGCCTGGGCGTCCTTGTCGGCGTTGTCGCGCAGGTAGTCGATCGCCCGCTCGACTTCGGCGTCGGAGATCACGCCTTCACCCGGTGGTAACTCTTGAGCCGACGCGCGTTCTCGCACAGCTTGCACTCGGAGTTGTAGGAGGCGTTCTTTTCCCGCCAGCGGTACTCGACGAGGGGGAGCCAGTCGCGACAGGTGAGGCAGCGCCGCTCGGGAACGCTGCCCTCCTGCCAGCGGTATATCTGCTCACGCGTCCGGCGCATCGTCGTCGACCTCGAGGACGAACGCCCGGTGGACGTACCCGCCGCGGGGGTTCAGCCCGGTGGGGTAGCCCAGCGCGGAGGCCAGATCCAGCGCGGCGTGCTCGGAGGCGTCTAAACGGGGCATGGCGCGACTCGGTCGGGGCTGACGTACCCTCGCCTCACCCAGACGCTTTGCACGCTCTGCGGTGCGTTTTGTGGCCTTGGCGGCCCTGTCCGCGTACTCGGCGGCGGTCTTGCCGTTGTTGAGGTTGATCGGGTTACCCACGGACGGCCTCCCAGAGCACCTTGGGCGACCTGTTGCTGCTGTTCGCCGGGGCGTAGCCGACGGAGCGGATGTGGCCGCGGTGCTGGGCCATCTTCACCGCCGCTCCCCACGACTTGGGGTTGGGCGGAT
>CAZWFX010000086.1:3573-6549 GCA_964633425.1 uncultured Candidatus Saccharibacteria bacterium | reverse complement strand
CCCTTGTAGCCCAGCTTGCGGCATTCGTTGTCGTCGTCGAACTGGAAGCTGGCCAGCGCTTCGGTGCCCAGCAAATCGGCGTCGTCAACGGCTGCAAAGCCGGAGCCGGATGCGTCGGATTCTTCGAGAAGAACTGTGAACGTCACATCAGCATCGGCGAGTGAGCCGGTAGCGATGGCGTAGACAGCCTGGCCCCATCCCTGATGGTCGATGACCTGGCCGACTTGCGCGGTGTTGTCCGACACAGAGACCGGCGAAATGACACGCTTGAGCGTGATGTTGTTGAACATTTCCATGATGGATTCCTTTCGTGAAATGAAAAAGGCCCCGAAGGGCCTGACGAACTAAAGATGGTGAAAACTATTTGCTGCGGTTGTTGCGGTAGTCAAGTTGCTTTAGCTTCGCCTCTTCCGGCGCGTAGGTCTTGAGGATTTCCCTCGCCCACTTCATCAAGTCCAGGGGCCGCTGGCCGGCTGGTTGCACAGTCGTCCATAACTCAAGGTTTTGAATGCGGTTGTCTGTCCTGTCGCCGTTCTTGTGGTGAACGTTTTCACTCTTGCGCAGCGGTCTCCCGAGGAATTGCTCCATTACCTGTCTATGTTCAAGAATGCGACGCCCTTTGCCGCTTTGGCTGAGGACTGGCACTCGGACATAGCCATTGGAGTCAATCACCTTTTCAAACCGTCGCATGTGACGCTGCGAATATCCGACGTGGCCATGTTTCTTGATGCGTGCGTAGCAAGCTGCACACACACCATTCGCAATGACAATGCCGAGGCATTCCGGCGTACTACACATGCCGCCAGTTTTTGGGGCGGCTGATGCAAGCGGATCTCCGTACTTTTTGAATCGCTCGTAGTGAGCAATGCAATATCCGAGAGCCTTGGCCTGCGAACAGCACCCGTCAACCTTGCAAGTATTCCCGACATTCACCTTTGGCAAAAGATGTAGCACGCCGCGCTTGCGTCGCACCTGATAACAGGTGCTGCACAAGCCTCGCGCCAATTCATCTTTGCCGCAAGTAGCAACTCCATCGCACAACGTAGACCACTCCGGCGAATGCTTTCCTCGCCCAGGCCCTTTGTGCAACTCCAACTCGCCAGCGCGTTTAAAGCGAAGGTAGTGCTTATCGCACAAGCCACGCGCCTTTACCTCCCCGCCACAACCACTTTGAGAGCAAGTCCCCATGTCCTAGCCTTTCGACTAGAACATGATAACACATTAAGTGCTAAATTTTAGGAACTTCACGGCTTCGAAATTGACCGCACCCCCGCCAGTCCGCTTGGTGCTGTAGAACACCACGTAGGGCTTGGCCGTGAAGGGGTCGCGCAGCGTGCGGATGCCGGTGCGGTCCACGATCTGGTAAGCCTCGCGGAAGTCGCCGAAGGCCAGCGACAGCGAGCCCGTTGCCAAGGTGGGCATGTACTCATCAACGCGCACCGGATAGCCCATGAAGCGCTCGGGGGCACCGACTTGCAGGCCGGGTTCCCAGAGGTAGCGATTCGTGGTCGATTCCTTGAGCGTGCGCGCGGCCGTGCGGACAGCGCGACGCATCACGAAAGTGGCGTTGTTGAGGTACTGATCCTTGAACGCACCCATGAGGGTGTGAACCGGATCGAACTGCGTGGTGTGGAATGCGCCGTTGGCACCAGATACAACGTGCTCGATTTCGCCCCAGGTGCGGGTTGCATCGCCCGTTGCCGCCGTGGTGTAGGCCGCGAGGCCGCGAGGTTGCCCCGTGCCCGTGCCTTGCCAGAACGCGGTTCCCTCGACGCGAGCGAACTTGTTGGCAATCTTGCCCGCAAGCCACATTTCGACATCGGTAGCGGCGTCGTCCAGAATCTTCTGGGATGCCTTGGGCATGGCGTACATCTCGTGCGCTTGAATTTCCCACTTGCCCAAGGTCGGCGTGGTGGTGTCCGAACGAGAACCCAACTCGGACACCCATCCGGCATCGGCCTCGCCGTTGTCAACCAGACCTTCGATCTTGTCCGTGCTGATGGACTGCACCGAAGCCAGTTGGCGCATGATCGACTGTTCGTAGATCTTGCCCACAACGCGGCCCATGGTGGACGCGGGCAGCAGATAGCCGCCGTCCGGGTCAGAACCGGCCTGCATGGCCTTCTGTTCGTCGGCGGACAGGGTAGCCAGGGGAACACCGGAAACCACCTTGAAGAAGGCGCTCTTGTACTCGCGGTACGTGGCAGCATCCCACTCAGCAGGGACTTGACGGCCCTTGCTTTGGTAGTCGGCGCGCATGGCGAGGTTGAAGGACTTGACTTCGGCGTTGAAGTCAACTTCTGCCTTGGCTTCCAGTTCGGTCTTGGGACGGCCGGCAGCCTTCTTCAGGTTGTCGATGGCGTCCTTCATTTCATCGAACTGGTCGCACGCCTTGGTGAGCGTTTCGACTTTGGCCGACAGGTCGCCAATGGCCTTGCCATCGGCTTTCGCTTTGTCGAGGGCTTCGACAGTGGTTCGCAGTTCATCGAAAGCCTTCTTGCGGTCTTCGAGCATCTGCTTGATTTCGAGGATGGTTGCGTCAGACATGGTGATTTCCTTTCGGGAATGAAAAAACCGCCCGAAGGCGGTTTGTTTTGGTGAGGGCTGGCGCGTCGATCAGACGACCGGGCACCCTTTCAGGGCTTCGGCCAGTTCGGCCAACTGCGCGTCCCCGGAATCACTCCGGCCGACAACGCTCTTGATGCGCGACACCAGGGCAAGTGCCTCGCTTTTCGAGCAGCCGCAAACATCACGAAGGTGGCGCTCAATTTCAGACAGCGAATCAAGTTCCTCAATGGTCTTGACCGCTGAAATTCGGGCCGAATCGTTCATCGGCATCGTGACAATGCTCAATTCGATGAGGTCGGCCTTTTTGATGGTGCGGATGCCGGTGACGCGATCCCAGGAGTCATCGCGGACGCGGTAGCCAATCGAGAGCCCGGAAATAGCGCCCATCTTCATCAACTCGTAGGCTTC
>CAZWFX010000086.1:0-3473 GCA_964633425.1 uncultured Candidatus Saccharibacteria bacterium | reverse complement strand
GTGGTCATGGTTGTGGTTCCTGTGGCGCTGGGCCATTGCGTGGGGGCAGCTTTGCAGCCTCGCCACCCATGGGGTTCATGTCCTCAAGTTCTCGGACCTCATCCGGCGAGAACCATCCCGGATGTCCACCAGAGCCAAGGCCCTTGGCGTAGAACTCGGCGCGATCCTTTGCAGACCCGCGCATAAGCCCGTTTGCGTTGAATTTGAAGTAGTGCCCTGCCGCGCGTTCGCGCTTGGTCAGCAGATAAGCCGCGGCAGAGTTCTCAATGCGTGCGTACCAGGGGGACAAGGTATGCACCACATGCGCGATGAACATCTGTTCAGCACTGGCATAGGTGGCCGTCTTGTCGGAGTAGCCGACCATGATCGGCATCACGCCCATGAACCGGCAGACTTCCTCGATCTGGTGTTTGCGCGTTTCCAGATGCTGGGAATCAAGGCCGGTCATTGCTGTGGGGACGTATTTCGCCCCGCTGTCCAGCAAGAGCGCTGCCCCTTGGTTCTCGCTGCCTCCGAGTTCGGCTTCTATCCACTTGCGAAGCTGGCCGTACTGCACCGGGTTTAGGGTCTTGTCTACTGTGTAGAGCCCGGAGGGTCGAACGCCCTTGGCGTGCAGTTTGGCGTGGGTTTCTTCGGTGGAAATCGAAAGGCCCAGCGCTTCACGGGCAATCTTGAGCATTTCCATTCCGGCAAAGCCAGACCACGATGGGCCTTTGACATGCCAGATGGCTTCTTGCGGGATGTCGATCTTGGTGCCGCTGTCACCCGTGACCGTGAAGACCGGGCGGTTGAATTGGTCTTTCTGTTCGACCGTGACCCGCGCCGGATTGATGAGGATCAGTTCAGCGATCTTCCCATCCACCCGGTTGACGAACACATAAGAGTTGCCCAGCGCCGCGTGCAACATCATGGTTTCGCGGAACTCGTAGCTTGTTGTCCAGTCGTTGGGCGCGACGGTCACGAGGTCATAGAGCGGGTGCCCGGTGGCCGCTTCGATCTTGCTCAAACCATCGGCGATGGTTCGCCTGTGCAACTTGAATGGGACTTGTGCGACCCCTTGAGACAGCACCCGCAGGCATGCAAATAGCGTTGCAACGCGCAGCGCGTTTTCGAGGTTGATCGTTGCCCCGGTCTTGGCCGTCACCCCGGCCTTGAGCATTTCAGCCCAGACCGATAGCGGGTCACTTGCCTTGGTTTCGAGTGCCCGCGATAGAAACCCCATCACTGACCCCGCGCCATGACGACACCGGCAACAATGGCCAGGATGCCGCCGACGATCCAGCCAGCCGGCGCATAGACCATGCTTGCGCCGTAGCTGATGGCGAGGCACCCAGCACTGGCCAGGGTTTCCGGGATGACACCGGCAGCGGTTTTGAGTGTCTTTTTCATGCGGTTTCCCAAAAGCTGCGGCCCTGCGCGACCGGGTTCAGCGACAGCAGCTGCACGGCATCAAAGAGACTCATCAGCGGGTCGATCTTTGCCGTCCCGCTGGCCTGCTTGGTGATGGTTACTGCGTTGCCTGCCTGCACGATCTTGGCGTTGCCGACGCACCAGGCCATGAGCGGGCGCCCTGCATGGATCAGTCTTTTGCCAGCCAGGCGCCGTTCGGCGGTCTTGATGGCACCATGGAGCCGCCAGCCCTGTGATATGCCGACAATCTGTTCCATGGTGATCGGGCCGGGTTCGTCATCCGTGCCGATCAGGGCATCCAAGATGCCGCCGACACCGTGTTGGTCGATTCCAACCTTGTCCAGCAGGCCCGCATTGACGACTTGGACGACGATTTCCACGACCGCGGTCACGTCATCGCCCACGTTCTTGACGATGGTCAAATCGCCGCTCTTGGCGAAGTCACGCAGGCGCGCCGCCTCTTGTTTCCGCCTCGCAAGGACGCTTTCATGTGCCCAGGCATGGAACCATGCGAGCCAGAGACCGGTTTCCCGCTCACGGCCCAGGACGCAGAGCCCCAAAAGGTCATCCAATCCGCCGCCGTCGATGCCGATATCGACCACCTCGGACCGCTCCAGCAGGCTTTCGAGCGTGAGGCTGGTGTCTACCGACACTTCCCAGAAATCGGCCCCAGGCCAGCGGTCGGAGCGCAGATTCAGGCCAATTTCGACGTTTAGATGCTTGGCTAGGAATTCCTTGAACTCGTTTTCACCTTCTTCTTGCGCCTGGTGGCGCAGTTGGGTGACTCGTTCCACGTCTACTGACGCGCCCCAATTGGGATTGGTCACGTAGGCGTTTTCAAGGTCTTCGTAGGCCCTTGATTCAAGCATTGCCTGCGGAAATTCGTAGACCAGCGGCAAAAACTTGGGGTCATTGACTATGCCGTCACGAACCTTGCGGGCATAAGCCAGTTTGGCCTTGAACACCCCGGACGGCGGGTCTGCTGACTGCGTGGTTGCGTAGATCACAAACCCCTCGGGCCGTGATGTCAGTCCGCCCGTGGCTTCCAGCAGCATGTTTGAGGCTTTGACTTGCTTTCCGAATTCGTGCAGTTCGTCAACAAAGACGAAACTGGCCTTCTTCCCGGAAACCGTATCGCTGTCGGCGGCAACCACCTTAAGGGTTGCGCCGGTTTCTAGGTGGGTGATGGTGCGAAAGTAGTCCTGCACCTTCAGGATGGATTGCAACTCATCGTCGGCCTTGATGAAGTCGCGGATCGGCTTGTAGCTGTTGTCCGCAATTTCCTTGGTCGGACTCAGAATCAGCAATTCGGCCGATGGTCGCCAGTTCATCAGCAACGCCGTCAGCATGATGGCCGCTGCAATCGAACTCTTGCCATTTTTCTTGCTCACCATGAGCAAGAATTCATTGATGTGGCGCCGCCCGGTTTCAGGGTCTTCCGCGCCAAACACCGTCAGCACGAAGTCTTTGATCCAGGGCAGTGCAGCGTCGCCGAATGTTGGCTGTCCAGCCACATCCGCCATGACGAAATTGCTACACCGGTCCCAGGCTTCGGCCGCAACCTCAGGAAACAGCGGTTCGCAAGGGATCAGACTTTCTCGGGCAACAATCCGGCGCTCCCAGTCCGGGCACGCGGTTGTCCACCGCTTCACGTTTAGACCGCCCTACCGCCAGCAGCGACCAACCGAGGCCCTTTGCGCACGCCATAGCGACCGCTGGCGGGCTTTGCGGGCGATTCCTGGGCAGCACTGGCCGCGCCCTTCTTGGCATGCACGTAGGGCAGCAAGGCAACAAGGGCCTTCATCTGCTCCGCGCTGACCGTGATGTGGCCCAAAGCGACCAGTTCCAGGGTCGGCTTGGGGTCTAACGGCTCTCCATCGGCCACTTTTGCCAGATACGGGGCAATTTCCGTCCCCGGGGCTTTCTTCCGGCCAGCCCCGGGCCTAGCGCCGCCGCTCCTGCCCTTTGCTCCTGCCATTTGATTTCCTTTTGATTCGGGGGCGAGTTTTGCGCGTGCGGACGGCGGCGGACCTGCCGATGGTGCCGATGGAAGGGCAGTTTGC
>CAZWFX010000085.1:0-6625 GCA_964633425.1 uncultured Candidatus Saccharibacteria bacterium | reverse complement strand
AGCAAGGGCGGGCGTCGGGGTGCGAATCAGGTAACGGGGGCGGCGGCGCATATAATCACCGCCGGACCCACGAGGCACCAACGCGGGGGCGGCAATGGGGCGCAACAGGCGGCGGGGCGACGGCGGATTGACAATCAAGGTGGCGCTGGGCGTGTTCGGCGGGCTGGCCGCCTTCGTCGTGGTGGCCGGCTGGCTGTGCCTGTCGTGGTGGTCGTACCAGCGCGCCGAACGGCGGCGGGCCGACGACGAGTATGAGGGCAAGTTGCGGGAGCAGGACCGCCGCGAGGAGGCAGAGCGGAAGGCGAAAGAAGACCGGGAGCGGCGGGCCTACATCAAGAAGGAGTGGGCCGAGCGGGCGGCCGACACAGCCCGCCGGGAAAAGGAGAACGACGAACTCCCTTCCGGCGGGCTGCCCGAGGGGGCGCAAAAGACGATACGCGACTTCAACGACCGGAGCAACGCCACCAACCGCCGGTTCATGGAAGAAATGGAAAGGGAGGCGCGGGAGCGGTGGCAGAAGCACCCCCGCGACCTGTAGGCTACTGCGCGGCGTTGGCCTGGTTCTGGCCCACCTTGACCTGATCCGCCTGCGCCTTGGCGATGGCCTCCAACTGCTTCACCAGTTCTTCGAGGACGGGCTTGAGGGCGTCGCGCAACTGGTTGGCCAACTTCTGCTCATCCACCTTCACGTCCACGCCGATCTGCGCCTGCAGGTCGAGTTGCTTTTGCTGGTTGCCCTTCAGGTCGGCGGACTGCCCGAACAGTTGGCTTATTTGCTGGAAGAACGGGTCGGCGAGTGCCGACTGCTGGGCGGCGAAGTTCAACTGCTGCCCGAAGCCGGCCGCACTGATGGCCTGCTTTTGCTCGGGCGTCAGGCTGTCGTAGCCGCGGCCTTTAAGTTGCTGAGCAGCCTCCAATGCAGCCTGCTTGTCCACGGCAGAGAGGGAGCCGAACGACGCGGCGGCCCCGGCGATGCGCTGCTCCTCTTCCTTGAGGACGGCCAGTTTCTCTTTCGCCAGGGCGATGTTCGCCTGGCGGAACTTGGCCTCGGCCGCCTGCGTCGTCTGCACGGCGGCGGCCTCCTGCTGGGCCGCCGCAATCAACTTCTGCCGCTCGGCCAACTCCTCCGCCAACTTCTTCTTCAACTCGCTGCTGGCGTTGATCTTGTTCTTGTCGGCGTCGGCGCTCTCGAACAACCCCTTGAACGGGATCGCGGCCGTGAATGCGGTGTTGACGGCCTTGTCGCCGAACAGGTCGCCGAGGGCGCCGCGGGCACGGCCCGGCCGCTTGGCCTCCCTCTCCGCCGCCAGCGCCTCCTTCTCCGCCTCCTTGGCCGCGTCGGAGCGGGAGGCGGCGGCGCCCACGTTGCTCTGCTGGTCGAGGCGGCGGCGGCGGGCGTCGGCCTCGGCCTGCTGCGCCGCGGCCACCTCCGCGGCGGCCTTGGCCTTCTCGAACTCCAGGGGCTGCGCCCGCTCGAACTGCTGAAAGGCGACGTTGCCCTCGAAGGTGTCGCGGGACGGGGCCGCGGCGGCGTTGAAGGCGGCGGGCAGCTTCTCGAAGGCGGCGGCCTTGGCGTCGAGGGCGGCGATCTGCTGCCGCACCGGGGCCGACGCCTGGAACGCCTGCGCCCCCGCCTGGGCCGTCGCCGTCACCTGCGCCTCTTCCCGGGTCGCCTTGCGAATGGCCTCCGTCTTGCCGCTGAGGGCGTCGGCCAGTTCGCCGGCCGACTTGTAGACCTCGCCGAGCACGGGGATGCTCTCGGCGATGCGGCGGACCTTCTGGCTGGCGGTCAGGGTGGCGTCGCCGTAGGCGTCCACCGCCTTGGCCGCGGTGGACAGCCCGGCGGACAGTACCTTGACCGCGCCCACGATGCTGGCCACGCTGGCGCCCAGGGCGGCTAGCGCCTCGGGGGGGATGCCCGCCTGCTGGGCCAGCGCCTTGCCGATGCCCGCCTGCAGCCCGCCGGCCGCCTCCTGCTTGGCCGCGGGCGGGGCCTTGACCTCGTCGGGCTTCTTGGCCTGCTCGGCGGCGCGCAGGCTCGGGGGCGGCGGCTGGTAGGGCGCGGCCGTGGGCAGCCCCGGCCGCTGCAACATGGCCTGCCGCTGCGCCTCGATCTGCTTGACGCCGGCGAACGGGTCGGCGCCGCCGCCGATGCCGCCGGCCAGCCCCGCACGCGGCGCGGCCGGGTTGGAGGCGGCGGCGGCCCTGACCTTCTGCTGTTCGGCGTTCAGTGCCTTGACTTGATTGGCCGCGTCGCGGGCGGCGTCGGCGGTCGCCTTCAGCCCCTTGGCGCCGGCGTCGCTGCCGCCCTCGACGGTGAGCCGAATTTTCACGTCGCGGTCGCCGGCCATACTCACCTCTTGCTTGTCTTGCCGTAGCTGTGGCAAGCATACGCGAATCACAAGGTGTGCGGCAAACCATCGCTACCAAGGTTGACGCCAGTGGTATACTAGCATCTAAATCAAGGAGTGAATTCCATGACAAAGCGGAGCATTTCTATCGAGGTGGAAGAAGCCATTGTTAGGACCTACCAATCCGGACTAGGGTCCGTACGCACAGCCAAGGCAGTTGGGTGCTGCCCTAGCACGGTTAAGAACGTACTGCATCGTCGCGGGCTGGGCACAAGGCAACACTACCTGACCGAAGAAGAAAAAGCACTGGCGCTAAATCTGTACAGAAGCGGCGCAGGGTGCCCGGACATTGCCAAGCGAATTGGCTGCGGCTCAACCCAATTGTACGCCATCCTTGAATCGAACGGCGTCCCCCGTCGCACGTCGCATACGCTTAATAGACGCCACTGGTTTAACGAGCGATTTTTTGAGATCATCGACACGGAAGAAAAAGCATACTGGCTTGGCTTTTTAAATGCTGATGTTGGCTACTCGCTTGCTGGGAGAATCACCCTGACGTTAAAGGGCACTGACAAAGCGCACGTCGAGAAATTCAAACTGGCAATTGAAACCGACTCGCCCGTCGTGACTAGATACGTCTCCTATGGCTCGTCCGGCGCCAAATCCCAAGTGGCGAGCCTGGTTATTCACTCGGTGACGATGCTGAAAGACCTCAAGTCGCATGGCGTCGTTGCGCCATCGCTTGAAAGGACAGTATCGCCACACCTGCCCGCCGAACACTTCCGACATTTTTTCCGCGGACTCGTAGATGGGGACGGATGCATTTCGCGGCAGTCGTGCCGAAAAGGATACGCGACTGACCAATGGTCGGTCGGGTGCTGCGGATCTGCTCAATGTGTTGCCGCATTCGCCGCTTTCGCAAAGAACGTCACAGGCACTCGGGCCGGCGTGTCGATTCGCCCGTGCCGCAGCGGGCTGCCGCTCGCGTCATTTGTAATAGGCGGCCTGAACCAGACGCAGCGCCTGGTACGCGCCCTGTATTCGAATGCAGCCGTCTACTTGGATCGAAAAATGAAACTGGCCAAGACGATTCTCGAAACTCCCATTCGACGCGCTTCGCCGAAACGAGCATAGTCAGCCGCACGTCCCTGTCGGCCATCTCACGCCCTCCGCAGCAGGCCCAGCACGGTCGTCAGTTCCTGGTGGCGCTGGGCGGCGTCGTTGCGCGCCCGCGCCTCCTCCAGCCGCGCCAGGATGGCCGCGTGCCGCTCGACGATGGGGTCCTCGGGGAAGCGCCCGACCGCCTTGCACATGAGGTAGTGGTCGAGCACGGCGAGGACCTCGGGCGTCACCTGGACGGCGTCCTTGCTGGTGACCAGTTGCGGCGGCTTGCCCTTGCGGGTGTCCTCGGGGACCTTCTCGCAGGTGGCGCACGGCGGCTTGACGGCGGGCGGCCGGGGCAAGGGCTGGCGGCGGTGGTCGAGGCGGACGCTGCCCGTCTTCTCGTCGTACCACCACGTCGCACAGTGGCTGCAGTCGCGGAGGGCGACGCGGGGGGCGGCCCAGTAGAGCCGCACCCCCGCTACGAGTTTCCCTCGAACGCCTGCTGCTTGCTCTGGCCGGTGGTGGCGTCCGGCACGACGTAGCCGGCCACGAGGTTGAGCAGGTCGTTGACCTGCCACTGGAGGAGGTGCGCGACGGAATCCGGCGTCACCTCGCGCCCGCCGCTCCACCAGTTGACCTGTTCGCAGATCAGCTTGGCGTCGTTGGCGAACTCGGCCGCGGCGTCCTTGCAGCGTGCCGCGTCGTGCTTCCACTGGTAGATGCGGCGGGCCAGCGCCGGGCGGTAGGTGACTTCGAGGTCCGGCACCCGGCCGCGGCCGGCGATGGTGGCAGTCAGCGTGAAGCCGTCGTCGATGAACGGGGAAGACATGCAATCCTCTAAAGTGGACAAGGCGAGTAGATTTTAGACCGTGGAATCCAAGGTTGTAACCAAACTTGCCGTGGCGTTCTGCCGCAGCGCCCGGCCGCGCAGGGGTAGCTTCATGAAGTCGCGGGCGGAAGCGGCGCTGGGGGCCTGGTGCTCGAAGACCACCTTGCCCAGCGACCACGTCAGCGACGTGGTGCTGACGGTGGCGGGGGTGAACACCACGGACACGGACCAGCCGGATTCCGACGGCGGGTACAGGGCGCTGTGGTCGCCGTTGTAGCCCGGCAGGAACTCGACGGTGATGGTGCGCTCGACGGCGATGATGGCCGCCGGCCCCGTCTGACAATTCGTGAACGGCGCGTAAGTCATTCCGTTATCAATTGTTAGGCGGAACAGTTCGCTACACGTCGTGACGCTGTTGACCGTGAACACGCCGTCGGTCAGGATCGGGTAGGCGCGGGTGTAGTCGGGCGTCAGGCTGGGGAAGGTGCCGGCGTTGCTGACTGTCTCCGTCAGCGCCAGCAGGTTGAGCGTGAGGCTCATCGGCTGGTTGGGCAGGCACTCGAAGATCGCCGACGCGACCTTGACGCCCGTGTAGTCGAACACCTTCTGCTTCTTGTCGATGCTCATGTAGTAGCCGACGAACGTCTGCCCCAGCGGGAAGTCCGTGCCGGTGTTGGTGGCGCCGTAGATCCACGGCAGCAGCACGGCCAGCTCGCCGAGCGTCGGTTCCAGGCGGATGCTGCCCTGGATGGTGCTGACGCCGTAGCGCGCCCGCGTGTACAGCGGGTCGATGTTGCCGTCCCCGCCCTGGGGCTGGATGAGGGGGCGAGTCTTCGTGAAGGTGTTGGTGGCGAAGCCGCCGAACTGCGTCGTCACCGTCGAGGAGGCGGAGTCGATGCCGATTTTTTCTTCCCAGCCCATCGTTTCGGACATAACGCCGGCCCTCCCCTGTTAGGTGGGGGCATCATGCCAGCCGGCGGGGGCGTGGTGCCAATCGCTCAGGAGGTGCGGCGCTGCCTGACGTGCGCCTCGAAGTTGAGCTGCCGCCACGTCAGCAGCCAGCCGTCGTCGGCGCGCTGCAGAATGGGGCCGTCCAGTAGCACGATGTCGGTGCAGTGCGCCCCCGTGTAGGTCAGCGCCAGCGGCTTGTTCTGGAAGGCGTCGATCATCTTCTGCGTCGCCTTCTGGTGGAAGGCGCGGTCCGTTACGGACCAGGCGGGCTTGCGGTCGAGGTAGATGAGCGTCACGGGGTAAGCCAGGTCGAACGTACACGACTGCGGTTGCTGGAGGTTGCGCAGCAGCCCGGTGCCGGACAGCACGACGAGGGGGTAGGCGGGCCAGTTGGTTGCCCACGCCCCCTCGGTGGCCTCACGCTCGACGACGCGCATTTCGGCCCCGTTGAGGTCGAGGGCCTCCAGCCGGGTCTTGCTCAGGGCGAGGATGTCCTCGTGGACGCTACTGGCCATTGGCGGCCCCTTCCGCAAACAGAGGGTGTTCGGCCTGCGCCGCGGCGATGCGGCGGCGGGCGATCTCGACATACCCGGCATCCCGCTCGATACCGATGGCCCGCCTTCCGCATTGCAAAACTGCCACCAGGGTCGTCCCGCTGCCCATGCAGAAGTCCAACACCGTCTCGCCTTCGTTCGTGTAGGTGCGGATCAGGTATTCCATGAGGGCGACGGGCTTTTGCGTGGGGTGGTCCGTCTGATGGTTCGGGTTGGCAATCCTGATAACCGTTCGGGGGTATGCTTCCCCGTTATTGTCAAACGTCCGCACACGGTCAGATTGGCATACGGCGGGGTGCGCCTTTACTCGCCGCTGCCCCTCGGATCGCCGAGGGGCAGCGGGCTTTTGCGGGTAATACGCCGGCACGCGACTGGCGAAAACGCAAACATCCTCGTGGGACTTTAGCGGGTATTTGTTGCAGTGCATAAACCCGCTTGGTCGGGATTTTTCCCACACCCAGCAGTACCTAAACCACTCCCGATTACTCGCAATCAACGTCGTCGTAAACGGCTGGCTCGCCGTCATCACAATCGCCCCGCGTGGCTTGATGACCCGCTTCAGTTCCGCCCACATCGGCCCCAGCGGGATGATGCTATCCCACTTGCAAGCCGTGGTGCCGTAGGGCGGATCGGCAATCACGGCATCAACGCTCCCGCTGGCCAGCGTGGGTAGCACGTCGAGGCAGTCGCCGTGGATCACCTGCACGTCCGCCATCAACCCACCCCCAGTGCCTTGGCCAGATCGGTCGCCAGGATTGCTTCCACCTTGGCCAGCGTCTTCGCCGACCAGCCGAGGTAGGGCCGCGCCGGTATCTTGACGGACGGCACCAGGGCGT
>CAZWFX010000084.1:0-6705 GCA_964633425.1 uncultured Candidatus Saccharibacteria bacterium | reverse complement strand
ATAGCCCCGTCTTGATTCGGTACGGATACGCGCCAATTACTTTGACCTGTGTATCTTTCAGTTCGTCACGAACTGCCTGCGTGAATCCCTCGGCTGCGAATTTTGACGCGGAGTATGCGGCCCCTAATGCCTTCCCCTTCAGCGAACGGACTGAAAGTGTGTTCTGGATGATGCCGCCCTTTTCCTGCATATGCTTGATCGCTTCGATCATTCCGTACGCAACACCGAAATAATTTACGTCCATTAAAAGCTTCGCGCGGTTCATGTCCGCCTCCTGTGCTTTTACATACGGCATCCAAATACCTGCGTTGTTGATCCAAAGATCGATCTTCCCGAACTCCTCCATAGCCGCCCGTCCGAGAGTCTCCACCTGATCACGCTCGGTAACGTTGCAGTGTATGGTCGGCATATCGAGTTCGATGCCGAGGTCCTGCAGATCGACACCGTCGATATCGGATATAAGCACCTGCGCCCCGCGCACAACAAGTTCTCGGGCAAGTTCTGCGCCGAGTCCTCGCGCGCCGCCCGTCAGTACTACCGAAGCCCCTTTGAATTCCATTCGGCAGAGAATAGCAAATACAGCGCGCCTGCGATAGCACCCGCGGTGCAGATTACGGCGAGCATATGTATGAAGGTCGCGACAGCGTTTGTATGCATGAAAAGTCCGCTATGGATGAGCATGTAATTCCAATCGTGGATCGCATCACCTCCCCCAAGCAGCTCCAGTTCCATGCGCTGTGCGTCTGCCGCATACACATACACATTAGAGAGACTCTGCCCTCCCCACATCGCTGCGATCGTGGCCGATATATGCTGCCTAGTTTTCCAGAAATATACGGCGACACCGAACGGGACCAAAAGTTGCATCAGTGTGCCTCCTGCGACAGCAAGGAATTCGAGACCCAGAATGCCGAATATGGTGTGCCCTGCCTCGTGGAATATCAGATTCACACCGTCGATACAATGCCACGCCGCTGGTGTGACAAGACAATATAAAAAATAGAGTGATGCCGCGGCTACACCGGCAACCACACGAACATTTTGCGTCGGCTTCTGCATTGAGTGGGCATGGGGAGACTCGAACTCCCACTCCTTTCGGAATACGCTTCTGAGACGTACGCGTATACCAATTCCGCCACATGCCCACTCAAGGCATAAGAACTCGCGCATTATAATGCCCCGCGTCGCTATAGCAACGCGGGGCGTCTTCAAAGATCAGCGGGTCTACGCTGCCCAGTCAACCGCGATCGTGTCATACCACTTACTTCCGTCCATGCACGCAAAGCAGAAGTTTTCGTGATCTTCAACGACCGTCTTGAGCGCACCCAGCGAAAGGTACTGCAGACTATCGGCGTCAATGTGCGCTCGAATCTCCTCGAGCGTCTTGTTGTTGGCGATCAGCTCTTCGTAGGTCTTCGTATTGATGCCGAGCCGGCAGGGGTGCTTGAACGGCGGCGATGCGATGCGAACATGCACTTCCCTCGCCCCCATCCGCCTGAGTACCCCGATTACATTGATGAGCGTTGTACCGCGGACAATGGAGTCGTCGATCAAAACCACGATCTTGCCGGCGACGTCGTCGGCCGAGAATGTGAACTTGTTCGAGACCTCAAGATCGCGCATCGCCTGCGTGGCCGCAATAAAGGTGCGTCCCACATAGTGATGCCTGTTGATCGCCGGATAATGTTCACCCGAGCGACCGCTTTCGCCATATCCGCGCGCAATGTAGTTCGAGCTATCCGGAATACCGACGACGATTTCGCCGCTTGGAACGCCGAATTCCTCCTCGAGTTGCCTTCCCAACCTGACGCGGAAACGCCCGACATTTCGTCCGAAAATCTTACTCGACGGGTGACCGTAGTACACGAGCTCAAAGACGCACTGCCGCAACGACGGGTTCGCGTACCGCGTTACCGTCATTTCACCGTGCTCGGGAAACGTCACCATCGTACCGGGCTCGACTTCACCCACGTACTGCGCATCCAGACTCGGAAACGCACACGTTTCCGACGATACAAAGTACGTAGTACCCGACTTCCCGATTGAGAGCGGATGATTGCCGTGCGGGTCGCGCACGGCGATCATCCTGTCGGGCAGCAAGACGAGCAGCTCGTAGCTGCCGCGAAGCATCCGTAGCACGTTCTTGATTGCGTGGATGATGTCGTGAGATTTCTCCCGCTCGATCAGACGCAGAATGAACTCGGTGTCGGTAGTCGTGGTGCGCTCATTCGGTGAGACATGTCGCTCGAGCTCACGAACATTGGTCAGGTTGCCGTTGTGAGCAATAGCGATCTGCGTGCCATGGAAATGACCCATGATCGGCTGCACGTTGTCGTACTTCTTGGCGTCGCCGTCCGCGCCGGACGTGGCATACCGTATATGACCGATGGCCGACATACCGTGCAGGCGATCGAGCATATCCGCATCAAAGACATTGCGCACGATGCCATTGCCTCGCTCGCGGAACAGATACCGACCGTTCGACGAGACGATGCCGGCCGCATCCACCGCACGATGCTGATTGTGATGAAGGCCGATTGCGACGAGCTCCGCCGCCTTCTTACCCCTGATGACTCCTACTAGTCCGCACATGTATACCCCCGTTCAGTTATGTTTCAGTGGTCCTCTATACTCCTGGTGCGACTATAGGCAAAAAGTCAGGGTTCCGCCACCCTGTATACTGACGGCCATGAAAATGAATAAACGGCAGTTCTTGGCGTCACTCCACGACGTCTACACCCGGATCGCTCGCACAAAGCATGGCGTGGGCGTAGTCGCGGTGCGTCCCATTCCTAAAGGCACCGACCCCTTCAAGAATTGTGACCCCTTCGGGGACGTTATCGAACTTCCCGCTGCGGAGTTCGAGGCGTCGGACGCACCGGAGCCGGCGAAGCAGATCGTGCGCGATTTCTGCGCACTGCAGGACGGAGTATATTTCGTGCCTACCTACGGTATTGATGCGCTCGATAAATCTTTTTTTGTGAACCACTCGCGAACACCGAATCTTATCGCGAAGGATGATGGTGAATATTTTGTCGCGGCTCGCGACATAAAAACCGGCGAAGAACTCACCGCCGATTACCGTGAGTACCACGAAACAACATCATTCAAGACATAACACATTCCCCACCGAGATGGTGGGGTGTTGTTATGTCGCAACCGGCAGATACTGATACCCTTCAGGAACTATCACGCGACCTTCCGAAAGGCGTATGCGTCGGTTCAATACGAGCTCAATGAACCACGGCTGCAGACGATGTTCTTCGGCGTTGACCGCAGACCTGATCTGCTCTGCGCTCATTCCTCGCTTGAGCGGTACCCGCACTTCGGCAAAGACAGGACCGCGATCGTACGAATCATTCACGAAATGCATCGTAAAGCCGGAACAGTCGATGAGTCCTTCATCGAGCGCCTCTTTCACCGCATGGTGAATGTGATGCTTATACATTCCTTTGCCGCCAAAACGACCATCGAGCTGACTTAAGAGCGCAGGATGAATATTGATTGTCTTTTCAAGCGGCAATCCTTTGATGAGTCTCATCCACCCGGAACTCGAATACCACGGATCTCGTGTCCCAAAATATGACGATATCCGCCGGTAACCGTCGGCGGTACACTCCTCGCTCGGCAGATACATGAACGGTATCGATAGTCTGCGCGCGCGTTCCTCGACACCACCGCCTCGGATAGTACTTACAACACCCATCACCTTTCCGCGACGGCGCGCATGGTTGAAATACTCGACATGCTTCTCGAAACCCGTCCCGCCGCCCGTTTGTTCGCCGGTCGAAAGTACAATGATCTCTTGTCTCATGGCCATCCTCTCTCCTCAGATGCCACTATAGCAAAATGAACTATTCCTCTATCGCTTCAATATCGGCGCCGAGCGCTTTCAATCGCTCATGGAGGTTCTCGTAACCGCGGTTGATGGGATACACGTTATAGAGCATCGACTCCCCTGCAGCAGCGAGCATACCTATCAGGATGAGTGTTGCGGGTCGCAATGCCGGCGGCGCTTCGATATGCGCCGGGCGGAGCTTCGTCGGACCCTTTACGAGCGCCCGATGTTGATCGAGCAGTTCGATATCGGCGCCAAGGTGATTCATTTCCAAATAGTAGTGGGCTCGCCCGTCGTAGACCCAGTCGTGAATGAGCGTGTGGCCTTTTGCCTGCGTTGCGACCGGCACAAAAAACGGCAAGTTGTCCATGTTGATTCCCGGATACGGTCGCGCATGCACTTTTTCCGGAGCCGCGACGAGTTCCGACGGATACACGGTGATGTCGCGCAGCACGGTGTGACCGTTCTCGGATGCATAGCGTTCACCGAATTCGTACTTCAGACCCATCTGTCCGAGTGTATACATTTCAAGCTCGAGGAAATCGATCGGGCAACGGGTGATCGTAAGCTGTGATTTAGTCGTCGCGGCAAGCGCAATGAAGAACATTGACTCAATAGGGTCTTCACTCGGATATCCGTGGATCTCGCCTTCGATATGTGAAAGGCCGTGCACAACAAGCGTCGCAGTGCCGATGCCGTCGATCTTTACACCGCAGTGCTGCAGGAATACGCAGAGGTCCTGCACCATGTAGTTGGCGCTTGCGAATTTGATCGTTGTAATACCGGGTACTTTTGCCGCAGCCATAAGCACGTTCTCGGTGCCAGTGTCCGACGCTTCGCCCATAATGATCTCCCCTGGCGTGAATTCGTGGACTTCGACGTGGTAGGAGTGCGCCTCTTCGTTGCCGGATACCTCGATGCCAAGTTTTGCGAGTGCATCGATGTGCGCGCCGAGCGAACGTTTACCGAGGTTGCATCCTTTCGGCGCAGGAAGATCAAATGATTTGAACAAGTGTGCGAGGGGCGCAATAAACATCGCGATGGAGCGCGTGCGCGATGCCGCCTCGTGATTGATTTTCGAGAGATCAATCTGCGCAGGCGGTGTAATGCGCATGTCCCCGCTTTCGTCCCAGACAATCTTCACACCGATGGACTCCATGACTTCCAGGAGTCGCTTCACCTCTTCGATCCGAGGCATACGCTTGAGGATCGTCTCTCCTTTGTTCAGGAGTGATGCGGCAAGCATGGCAACAGCCGCATTCTTCGAAATATTCGTCTGTACGGTGCCCGAAAGGACCTTCCCGCCGTGCACCCTGTAATTCATCCGACCATTATACGGTTTTAGCGCAGTTTTACGACCCATAGCAAAAGGGCCGCAAGCTCGTGCTCGCGGCCCTTCAGTAGAGAGCTGTTAGTCGATCAGATCTTCGAGCCAGTCGAGGTTCCGAGCTCGAATGGCTTCGTACAGAGTCCGGTAGCCCGGCGGCGGCGGATTCTGGAGCAGCTGTTGGAATGCGACGCGCATTTCAGTCCCGTCGCTCCCGACATACTGCTCCGCATCGGCCGACAATTTTCCGACCGCGCCCTTCTGCGCACTCGCGTACCCGATACGTCTTGTCCCTGCAGCGGGTACATTCCCGAGCATTTCGCCGGGGCCACCGTTGCGAAACGGACTCACCCCGATGTGGATCAACTGACCTCGGACGGTATTGAATCGTCCGTACATATTGATCTGCTGAGCACCCGCCGTGGTCGCCGCCATGATGATGCGAAGCTGTACCTCAAGTGGGTTGTCCGAAAGCTTCTCGCGCTCCGAACACGAAGCCCCGGCCGGACATGGTCGCAACACCACGGCACCGTCTGCAGCAAGACCGATCATGTGGTCGCTGTTCGTGTCGCCGTGCACATTTCCGTTCGCGGAAAGATCGCGGCTCAGCATATGCAACCGCAACTCCAGTCCGCGCTTTTCAAGTTCCCGAGAGAACCGCTGGAGCGTGTCGATGAGTACCTTACGCGGGCCATACGTGACCTGCATACGTCCAGCACCAAGATATTCCGCCTCGGTGTCCCCGAGCATGTAGAGCGTGTCGGATACGAACTGCGGGTATGAACCCCACGAGGAATCCCACCGTGAAGACGGTGATTCCTCGAGCTGTACGACGGTCGTCCGTGCGGTAGCGGCTACGAATTTCTCCGGGATGCCCCGCGCGATCGCGTACTCCTTGGTCGCGATCTCGAACGCCCCCGAGAGGATCTTCTTATCCTGAGCGTGCGCGCTCCACGGTCCCGCGAGCAGTACCACGCACGCGAGCAGTATTGATCTGAACATTCTGCACCTCAAAGAGCCTGTGAAAACGGCGCCCATCCTAGCACAGCGACTTGAATATAAAAACGCGCCGCAGATTGCCTGCGGCGCGTGTTCACGGAACCGGCGCGAGATCAGTCGTCGTCGTCTTCTTCCAGGGTGTAGCTCACATCCCCTGCGCCGCATGTGAAGCAGCATGAGGTGCAGCTATTGCGATTACTCGCGCCGACACCCCAGTACTCCGACCGGTCACCGGCAACCCAGGCGCCGTAGCAGATGTTCTCGCCGGTCGCGCACGACAGGTTGTAGGTGTGGCGGGCGTAGTCGTCGAGCACCCAGACGGTGGACGAACTCGGTCCCGGCCACGACCGATTGTAGTTCTGCGAAAAGAACTTCAGGTGGACCTTGTAGTCGGCATTCGACTTGATGGTGACGACCTGCTCGTCAGCAGTCGCTGACGAGGGAGCGAGTATCGAGATCGCGAGTAAAAGAGACGCAACGATCAAACCGATTCGTGATTTCATTTCCATTCTCCAAAGAGCATTCGCCCTCGCACAACACG
>CAZWFX010000083.1:409-6849 GCA_964633425.1 uncultured Candidatus Saccharibacteria bacterium | reverse complement strand
CCGCGCTCGCCGCGCTGGCCATCCGGACCGACAGGCCCGCGCTCGCCACGCTCACCGCGCAGCGACTCGATCCAGGCTGCGCGCGTGCCGCGGAATCCGGCCGCGACCGCGACCTCGTAGGCGTCGGGGCCTGGTCGGCCACGCGGCCCGCGCTCGCCCTCGGGGCCTTGCGCGACGACGGCGTGCCGGTCAGCCATCGACCAGCGCCGGCAGCGAACGGAACCGCTCTGCGACCGCGGCGACCACCAGGTCGGCGTCGGCGTCGCGCTGCGGCGGCGTGGCCATCCGCTCGACCATCGCCCGCACGTCGCGCAGCGCGGCCGCGTGCTCGCTGGCCACGCGCTCGAGCGCGGTGCGGACCTCTGCGCTGTGCGCCTCGAGCGCGCTCGTCTCGGCCTCGCGCTGGCGGCTGCTGGCCAGCACCGCGGCGAGCTGCTCCTGCATCCGCTGCACGTCGGCGCGGGCAGCATCGGCCATCGCCTTCGCTGCCGCCGCCTCCGCGCGCGCCTGATCGTCCTGCGCTGGCGGCTGCTCGTCGGCATCCGGCTCGGCCGGCGCCGGCGCTGGTTCCGGTGTCGCAGTGCCGAACGGGTCGTCGGTCTGGTCCCGCTTGTGCAGCGCCTCGATGCTGTAGTCCTGGTGCTGCTTGTAGATGGTGTCGCCGCCCGTGACCGGCTCAAGGTTCGCGGCCGCGCGCGCCTCGTCGACCTTCATGTACGCGCCGCCCGACGCCTTAGTCAGCACGTCGACCTGCGACTTCGTATCCATCCGCAGCAGGCCGCCCAGGTCGAGCTCGATGCCGAGCACTCGGCCGTCGCTCATCGGTCCGAGGCCCAGGCCGTCGTCGAGGGTGTTCTCGATGCCCTCGATCAGCGTCTGTAGGCAGCGGCTGTAGTAGTCGATCCGCAGCGCCTCGATGTTGTTGTTCGGCGGCACGTCCTCGGCCCCGACGAGGTAGCCGGGCACGTGGAACACCGCGGCGATCTGCGCCGACGACCACTTCAGCTGCTCGATCAGCTGCGCGTCGACCGCCTTCGTGCTCATCGACTCGTACTTGAGGCCGTCGCCCAACACCGCGACCTTCCCGGCGTTCTCGCCGGTGAAGCGCTCCTCGAAGTAGGCCTTCAGGCGCGCGGCCACCTCGTCGCTGATCTCGGCGGGCGCCGTGAGCACGCCGCCGGGCTGCGACTGGTTCGCGAAGAAGCGCGTCGCGTTCTCCTCGATCCTCAGTCCCTTCGTGGCGACGAGGCCGCAGGCGAAGATCGGGGACAGCCCGACGAGCGGGTGAAACAGGCAGTTGATCCGATCGTGGATCACCTCGCTGGCCGGCACCGCGGGGAGGTGTTCGAAGACGCCCGAGAGGTCGTCCTCCTGCAGCTGGTAGAAGATGTCGCCGCTCTCGGAGACGAGCGGCTGGCAGCGGGTCGGGTCAAGCACGTACAGCGCGACGACGACGCGGCGGCGGTCCCGCTCCTTCAGGAGGTACGCGTTGCCGTCGGTGAGCAGCGACAGCACCCACTGGGTGACGAACTGCTGCCAGGTCTGGAAGCGGTTCGGGCGGCGCAGCAGCGGCGAGAAGGCCGGGCTCGTGACCTCGCGCCAGATGCGGTTCGCCTGTTCCATCAGCTTTGGCCGCAGCTTGCCGATGTCGTTCGAGATCAGCGTGAGGCAGGCGAATACGGTCGGCTGCCGGACGATCTGGTCCTCGCTGGCGACCGGCGCGTCGGTCTGGAAGCCGAGATGCCGGGCCCAGGTGCTACCCAGCAGCGACCACCACCCGCGGCCGCCGCCATCGACGCCAGACAGCGTGCGCTTCTGGTGCTGCGGCTCGGCGATCTTCAGCTCGCCCGGCTTCGCCAGGCGCTGCGCCCAGTTGGCCAGCGCCAGCGCGGCGCGCGCGCGGATGGTGCCGAGTGCGCTCACTCCGACCCCTCGGCGGTCAGGTCACGGCGCCGGTACTGCCGGCGCGGCTTCGCGATCGGCGCTTCCTCGGCCGGCGCGGTGCTTGCGGCATCGCTGGCAGGCTCCTCGACAGGCAGCACCTCGGCGGGCGCCTCGTCGACGGGCTGGGCCGTAACCTCGATCGCCACCGTCTCCGGCGGCTGCTGCGCCACCGACCACGGCTGCGGCTCTTCCGGCTCGACGGGGCCCTGCGGCGCGAAGTCGGCATGACCGATCGCGATCAGGAGGCGCGCGTCGCTGTGCGTGCGCGCGTTGAATTCGGCGCCAGAGGCGAGCCGCTTGCCTGCGTACAGGAAGGGCCGCTTTGCGATCAGCTGGATCTTGGCCATCTGCTCTCCCGAAAAGCCCCCGGCCAGCGCGAGCCGGCCGAGGAAAGGGGCCCCGAAGAGCCCCACCCACACCCAGGAGATCGGGTCAGGAGACGACGCCGCCGTATTCGGCGTTGTCCAGGTACGCGACCGCACCGCTGCGGCGCAGCTTGTAGTTGATGCGGCGCACGACCTTGAAGCCGACCTGCTCGGTCTGCCACAGCGACATGAGCGTCGCGGAGGCAGCCGTCGGCGTGTCGCCAGCGCCGGCCGGCGCGTCGTTCTGCTCGATGGTGGCCTGGTCGCTCATCGACACCTCGATACCGCTGTCGCCGATCTTCCAGATGTCCGACGGCTTGAGCAGGATCCAGTGCCCGCCGGTGACGTTGTCGCCCGTGTAGACCTGATCGCCCAGCAGCGTGCCGCCGTTGGCGTTCAGGTTCGGGAACTCGGTCTGGCCCAGCGAGTTGACCAGCAGGCTCAGCGCCTTCGCCATCGACGGCGTCATCACCTGAACCAGGCCCGACGCGTTCTTCGCCGACAGGAAGCCGGTGTAGAGCGTCATCAGGTCGGCGCGCACGGCCGCGGCGTCCGTGCCCGACGGTGCGCCAGCCGACAGACCGTTCAGGATGCCGGCCGGGCTGACGCCGGACGAAGCCGCCGTGGTCGAAAGGAACGTGGTGTCGACCCGCTGCGCGCTGGCCTGCGCGATGCTGTCGCGGATCCACATCTCGGCGCTTGGGGACGAGTCGGTGATGAGTTCCTTCGAGCAGACCGCCATCGCGGCCACCTTCAGCGGCGTCAGCTCGACATCGGAGAAGTCGGCCTTCGACACCGGGATCGCCTTCGACTCGCCGACCCAGTAGCCGGTCGCGGCGCCGTCCTGACCCTTGATGTGCACGCGCGCCGGCATCGGGCGAAGCGGCAGCCGGTCGAAGACGGTCATTGAGTACAGGTAGTCGACGAAATCGCCGTTGAAGCGGGTCTGCGACTCGACGAGCTCGGCGCCCCACTCGCCCGAGCCGGTGCCGCCGCCGGCCACCGCCGTGCGGATCACTTCGACGAGCTTCGGATGCGACTTGCCCCAGCGGTGGCGCGCGATGTCCACCGGCGACACGACGTTGCCCTCCTTCACCGACATGAAGGCGAGCGCCTTCGCGATCAGGAGCCGCGTGTAGGACTGGCCCTTGAACGCGTCGTCGGGATCCTGCTTACGCACGATGATCGTCGGGCCGCGCGAGCCGGCGGCGGCGCCGCGCGTCTCACCGGCGACCGGGCGCGCGCCGGCCGACTGGATCTCGGCCACGCGCAGCACGCGGATCTCGTCGTCGAGGTCGAGGATCTCGGCGTCGAGCGTGTCGAACTCCGCGCGCTCCTCGGCGGTCTTCTGGTGGTCGGCGCCCTGCCACAGGGTCGTCAGCTCTTGAAGGCGCGCGGCCTTCGTGTTGCGCTCCTCGCGCAGTTGCGAAATGGTCTTCATGGTGTCCGTGCCTTTCTGGCTTCGGGAATGAGAAAGGGCCCCCGAAGGAGCCCCGCTGTGGTGCCCCGAAGCGCCGGGGCGGCCGTGCTGATATTGAGGCGGGCCCAGCGCGGCCCGGTGCCCCTCGCAGATCGACTTCACGGTGGTGATCAGTGCATCCGCATTCGCGGGGATGGGCACGAGCGACAGCTCGAGCACCTCGGTCTTCAGGAAGCGGTACCCGCCCTCCTTCATCGCAGCGGTCTCGGTCGCGTTGAAGCCGATCGACACGCCGGTGATCAGGCGGTACTTCAGCATTTGCCACGCCTCGTCGACGCGGTCCTTCAGCCGGCCCATTTCCTTGACCAGCGGCAGCCGCGCCTCGAACGGGATGCCGTCCTTCGTGGCCTTGCCGAGCTTCGCCCGGCCCACGGTCTGCCACGAGTCGTGATAGAGGAACAGCGGGATATCGCCCGCGACCTGCACGCCCATCGGGTCGATCACGTCGCCCATGCGGTCGACGCTCGGCGTGGTGGCGATGCCGCGGATGACGCGCTCGTCGCCCTCCTCCGCGGCCTTGATGTTCTCGACGATGCTGTACGCGCGCTTCATGCCGTCGGCTCCCTGGTCTGATGCGGGCCCGACCGGCCCGCGTCCCGTCCCTGACCGGCGGTCAACCCGTCAGCCATAGACGAACATCTGGTACTTCTTCCGGCGCGGCTTCGGGTCCATCGCCATCAGCGCGCCGCAGTCGAACAGCGCCATCAGCGGGTCAATCTTTCCGGCGCCGCTGATCTCTTTCGTGATCAGGACCGCGTTCCCCTTCGCCACCGCCCGCGCGTTGCCGACGGCGTAGGCCATCAGCCGCCGGCCACCGTGCCGCAGGGTCCGCGCGGCCAGCTTCCGCTCGACCGCCTTGATCGACCCGGACAGCCGCCAGCCCTGCGGGATGCCGATCACGCGGTCGTGCTTGATCCCGCGCGCGACGATCGCCTGCACGATGGCGGTGATGCCAGCCTGGTCGACGCCGACGCGGTCCAGCAGCCCGCTGTCGTCCACCGTCTTGACGATGTCGGCCACCTGCTCGATGTCGTCGTCCGACTCGTCGTCGACGATGACCAGGTCGCCGTCGTTCTCGAAGCCTAGGAGGCGCGCCTCCTCTTGCTTGTTGCGCTTCAGCAGGCAGCGACGCGCCCACGCGCGCCCCCAGTGCAGCCAGCGCCCGGATCCGATCTCGCGGCCCATCACGCCCAGGCCCAGCAGGTCAGCCAGGCCGCCGCCGTCGATGCCGACGACCGCCACCTCGCTGCGCTCGAGCAGCTCGTCCAGCGTCGCCGGCCCGTCGCCGTTCTTCTCCCAGTGCGCGGCACCTTCCCACGCCGCGGCGCTGATCCCGACGCCGATCTGGATGTTCAGATGCTGCGAGGCCCAGACCCGCAGGTCCTCCTCGGTCTTCGACTCCGCATCCGCCAGGCCGTCGACCAGCGTCTCGAGCCGCACCGACAGGCCGAGGTTCGGCAGCACCTGCGGCCAGATCGCCGGGTCGCGCCACGGCTTCTCGGGGTCCGCCTGGACCTCCTGCGGGAACTCGTACAGCACGGGCAGCGTCGCCCCGGTGCGCTTGCCGTCGCGGATCTCGCGCGCCTTCTTCAGGTCGGTGTCGAACACCCCGGCCGGCGGCTCGTCGCTCTGCGTGGTGATGGTGAACAGGAACGCCTCGGGGAAGGGCACCATGCCGCCCCGCAGCTGCACCATCGCCTTCGCCGCGCGCGCCGACTTGCCCAGCACGTGCAGCTCGTCGATCAGCCCGCCGACCACCTTCTTGCCGGTGACGATGTCCGGGTCGAAGGTCAGGATCTCCAGCTTCGCGCCGGTCTCCCGGTGCACGATCGTCTTGATGTGATCCCGCACGTGCAGCTTCCTCGCCAACACGTTGTCGAGCGCGATCGCGCCCTCGGCGGCCGCGAAGGCGTCGTCGGCGGTCTTCTGGAACGGTGCGGTCAGCAGGAACGGCGCCCGCGGCCGCTTGTTCATCAGCAGCGCGGTCAGCATCAGCAGCGCGCCGCCGGTGGTCTTGTTCTGCTTCTTCGGCACCAGCAGGAACACCTCGCGGATCAGGCGGGCCTGCGTCACCGGGTCGAGCGAGGCGAACAGTGCGAAGACGATGCCCCGGAACCACTCGCCGCCGGCCTCGCCCATCGTCGGCGTGCCGGGCACGTCGAACAGTCGCAGCTTGTTCAGGATGCCGACCGCGCGGTGCCCCTCGGCCGCGTTCGGCAGGTCAAGGTCAGGGACGAGGCTGCGCCCGGACTGCAGGCGCTCCCGCCAGTCCGTGCACGACAGGTCGAGGGTCACTGCGGCGTCGCAGGCCCTGGCAGCAGGTCAGCCCACTCGGTGCCCACGTGCGCGGTCAGCGCGTCCGCCTGGGCCTGTTCCTTCTTCCCCAGCGCCGGCACCTTCTCCGGCTTCGGCTCGGCCACCGGCTGCGGGACGGGATCCTTCGGCGCCGGCGGCGCGTGGAACTCGGGCGCGTGCTCGAGGTAGGCGCGCGCCGCGCTGCTGCTGCCGCGCTTTGCCGCGGCGTGCAGGCCCTCGAGCACCTCAAGCCTCCGGGACAGCGCGCCGGCGCTCAACTCGGCGGCGTAGTACTTCCGCAGCGTGTCGTCGGAAATGCCCAGCACCGTCGCGATGTCCTCGTGCGGCATCCCGCC
>CAZWFX010000083.1:0-399 GCA_964633425.1 uncultured Candidatus Saccharibacteria bacterium | reverse complement strand
TCCTCGCGCGGCGTGCGCGGATCGCGCTCGCTGCTCGGCTCGGTCCATCCCGCCCGCGTCTTCAGCCAAAAGATCTGCGCGACGACGCTGGGCCGCTTGTCGTCGGTCGCGGCGCGGAACAGCGCGGCGGCGACCTTCGCGTTCGCCTCGATCGACCCCGCGTCGAGCTCGTGCCGGAAGTGCTTGCGCAGCGTCGGCTCGCTGATGTGCAGGACGATCGCGATGTCCGAGTGCGGGATGCCCATCGCCGCCAGCGTCTTGCACTGGGCCCGCTCTTTGTCGGAGGGCTGGAACGGTGGGCGGCCGCCCTTGTCGGTCGTGGGCACGCCGGCACGGCCTCACGCTCGGCCGCGAGCTCGTCGAAGGTGAGGCCCTCGCCGACTAGGGTCGCCTGCTTAC
>CAZWFX010000082.1:0-6918 GCA_964633425.1 uncultured Candidatus Saccharibacteria bacterium | reverse complement strand
GCCCCTCCCAGACGGAGAGGGACCAAGCGGCAACAGCGTGTAGTCGCGCGGGTCAACATTCTGGAACTGGTTCCAGCGCAGGAAGCCTTGGCGGACCTGCTGTTGAAATTGCGTCTGCGACATGCCCGGCGGCATCAGCGTCCTGCGACCGTTCCAATCAACAACGCCGCCAGTCGCCATCCGCGCGGCTTCCTGCGCGAGTCGCGTGTTGATCGCGTTGCTGCTTTGCGGCGAACGCTCAATGAGTCCGGCATAGGCGGCGCGGTAGACCTCATAGGCTTGCGCCTCCGCGACGCGATTGCCCTGCTGATCGGTCTGCATGCCCGCGTAAGCGTCGCCCACATAGCGGCGAAATTGGCGGCGCATATCATCTTCTTCCGGCATATCGACCAAACGCGAGCGGCCGCCGCTGGATTCACCCTCCGCGCTACGCCCGCCCAGAATATCTTCGCCACGAAGGATGACATCCGCGTCGGCCGCGCCGCGCTCGCCATTGACGCCAGAGATATAGCCCGCAAACGCCGAGCCGGGATTATTGGGAAAGAGCTGTGCGTTAAGGCCCGCAAACGCCTGCGAATCCCGCCCCATCCAGGCGGCAGCGTTGCGCAAGAACGCACCGCGCTCTTGGGCCGACATGCTGCGAACGCGCGCCCCCAAGACATTGGCCTCGAACGCGGTGAGCGGCAGCGGCGCCATCCCCATACGCTCGCCGTTGGTTTGGGCGGCTGACGCGCGCGTCCGCATGATCTGATTGACCAATGACCAGTCTTGCTCATTTACCGCAGCCACAAGATCGGCGGGCTCAGTCAGACCATGCCGGACCTGATACTGCATCGGATCTTCCTGGCGCTGTTGAAGCGTCGCTGCGGCAGCGCGCCGGCGCGCTTCTTGAAGCACTGCATCGCGCTCATTGGTACGCGGGTTCGTGTCCGCCACAATCGCAGCAAGCTCGGCGCTTGTGCTGTTGGCAATCGTTCCGAACTGCGAACTCATTTCGCGCGAGGCTTCATAGGCCAAGGCGCGCTCGTTCCCTAAGGCTGACCGCACTGTCTCAACGCTCGGCGCGTTATCTGTCGGGATACCCAGCTCAAACATGCGCTCGGCCGCTTGCACTGATTGATTGACGCTGGCGACCCATCGCGCATGCCGGCGATCGATCTCAGCTTGCGCTTGCCCCATAGCCTGCGCGCGGGCGGCAGGGGAGAGACGCGCATAAGCGCCTTCCGCTTCCGGGTTTTGCAATGCGGTCAGAGCTGCGCGCGGGTTAGCTTCGATCAGCCCGCCAACAGCGTAACGCGCATAGCTTTCTTCCATGATCTCGATGGAGTCGCGTCGCGCGTTCGGGTCAGAGATGGCCCCCAAAGTTTCGAGCGCATCAAGACGAACGGCCTCGTATTGGTCGGGATCGGTCACAAGAACCGAGCCGCCGGCGTCAACGGCTTGGCGCGTGGCGTCGATCTGCCATTGGCCGCGCGCCTCATACTCGCGATCGGCCGCCGTATCCAAAGCGGATTGCTCAAAGACAGAGAGTTGGTCTTCAAACATCGCGCGCGCTTCTGGCGTCAGCGATTCATCCGCCAGCCGCTCGTCGCGAAGAGCATTGAAGCGCTGGCTATAGCTGGTCGTTCCGTCACGCCAGCCATCCGGCGCCTCCTCGAAGGTGGTGCGCAAGGCTTGGTTCGCGTCACGGCGAAATTCCGCCATGCGGCGCGTGACATCGATGCGCGCATCATCTTCCCGGCGCGCTTGCTGCAGGCGCTCAATCTGGAGATTGGTCTCTTGGAAGTTCTCTACCGCTGCGCCGGCGCGCGCCAATGATTGGCCGATGCTGTTGAGCCCAGAGGAAACGTCCTGGCGATTAGCCAACGGGGCAGCGTTCGGCCGTGGCGCCGAGCCTTGCTCGTAGAGGCGGAAAGCTGGTGTGGGTTGCTTCGCCATCTCTTAAGGCCCCACGTTCCGAATACCGATATTCACCCCGTAGCGTGGGCCGCGCGAAGAGCTGGCGCGCGGGGCCATGGCTGCGCGCTTGGCTTTCATGCCGGAATAATTTGAATACCCGCCAAGGGCAGCGCTCGCAGCATTGATGAAGGTCGAGGTCTTTGCGCCTCTGGCGCGACGGCGCGCGGCTTGAGCGGCCGCGGTCTGGTCGATGGCTTCGAGCTTTTGGCCGTATGCGTCCATCTCGTATTCATAGCGGAGCGTGCGCGCGTCGAGTTCGCCCTCGGTTGAGGCTTGCTTCAGCAAAGCGCCTGCCGAGCCGTAACCTGCGCCGCCAATACCAGCTTGCGAAATGGAAGCGGCCGAGCGGCCAAGGCTGCGGCGGATTTCGCGGCGCTTGGCTTCTTCAGCACTTTGCCCGGCCAGCCTGATTTGCGCGGCGTTCTGCTCTGCGCGGCGTGCGTTTTCCTGGGCCGTGTATTGATCGGCCTTGGCTTGCTGATACTCAGCGCCGCCCTGCGCGAAAGCGCCGGCGACTTGTAGCCCGGTCTGAACGATCGCAAGCGGACCCATCAGTTCCTCACGCGCGCGTAAAGATGAACGAAAGCCCCAATGGCGGATTCGTATTGTGTGCGCTCGAACTCAAATCCTAACCGCCTGGCAAAGCGCGCGGCTTTCGCATCTGCGGGCCAGACCTCCATCGTGATCTTGTATTCTGGCCGGTTGTTCAAAAACTCTCGGATCGCGCGTAGGATGAGCTTGATGTGGCTCTGAAACTTTGGGCTGAACACGGCCACAGCCAAAGACTGGAGCGGCGTCTCGCGCCCATCGGCATCGACCTGAATGCGCGTCGGGGCAACGCCAGCCGTGGCGATAACCTCGCCATCGTCTGACAGAAGCGTGAGGCCTTCGCCGTTTTCCTCCCACCAGTCTGCAAGCTCGGCGCTGACATGGTGCGAGAACGGCTTTTGGCTGTCCTGCCATTCGATCTCGAGCAGGTGCTCGGCGGAGAGGGGGAGGAGCTTCATGCGTCTTGGTTCTCCGGCCGGCGCGGATCTCTGAAGCTGGTGTCGCCGAGGAAGCTGGAGCCTGCGCCAAAGCCGCTTGCGATCGAGGAGGCGACGCGCGCGAACGCTTCCAGGGCGCCGACGAAGGGAAGCCCGGTCCCTTGGCGGGCGGAAGAATCTCCCGGCACAGCGCCAATCCCGCCCAGAAGCGGGCGGCCGCGGCTTTCATCGCCGGCGCCTAGAGTGAGGTTGCTCATCTTTGGTTCGCTTCCGTTTCGAGCGTCCAGCCTGCGATCGTGCAAGCACTCGGAAAATCATGCGTGACTTGGAAGAAAACCTCTTGTCCAGTGTCGCCTTCGCCGTCGCATTGAATGATACGGCTTTGCGCAGGCGTCGGCGCCGAAACGGTCGCGCCCGTAAAGCGCCAATTGATTTCGCGCGGACCCCAAGATTTGCGCGTATCGCGATCGGTTGAGGTTGCGCCACCAGCTTTAGCTTTCACGGTCGAGACAAACCGGGTGAACGCCTTCTTGATCTGCACCAAGAAGCCAGGGCGTGCGATCGGCATGGATTCGAGCTCTGCCGTGTAGGCTAGCCCTGCATGAACCACAGTCGGCGCGCTTGAGCTTGCGAGCGTGATTTCGCCGCTTGCGCTCACAGTGAAGGGGCCGAGCGACTTGCCGTCGCCAAGCACATTCACGCTTTCACCGACAAGGTGCTCAAGCCCGCCGATCGTCGTTGACGCGTTGGCTTCATTGGAAAGCCCGCTATCGACATAGAACATATCCTCCAGCCCTTCGGTCGGCTCATCCCAATGGGCTGCGGAATATTCGAGGTAGTGCTTGGTCTGTCCGTTGATCGTGCGCTTGGCGCAGACATAGAGTTCGTCGCGGTCCCCATCGGGTGAGGGGATAACGGCCTGAGCTTCGATAAACGGCGCGTCATCGCCAAAGGCGCCGCCCAACGCATGGCGATGCCAGGCCATCAATTGGTGCTCGCGCTCAAAGCTCATGCCGATCAGAGCGCCATCCGCACACGTCGCCCAGAGCACGCTCTCGGGCTCCTTGGCGAACATCATCTGATTGATCTGGCCTTTGGTGATGTGCTCGGCGAAGGCGGAACGATTGAGGGCGGTGTAGCCGTCCGTCTCGAACGCGTAGCGGAGTTCGCGCAACACCCGCCCAGCCGGGAGCGCGTACATCACCCCGTCATTGATAAGCACAGGCTGAACGCGCCGGGAGCCATAGCCAGGGCCGCGGAGCGAGGCGATATTAGCCGGGCCGAGCGGATCTGCCGTGGAGATTTCACCGACGGCAAACTCATTGCCGCCCGCGCCGACCAGCAAGTCAGATGAGGGCAGCATCCATTGGATGTCGTCGTTATAGCCTTGGCGAATGTCGATAGAGATGGCGCTATCATCTGCGACCACGCCGGCGTCACGCTCGGAGAAGTTCTCGAAGTCGTCAGGGACAGAGCCCCAGAGCTTAGTGCCGCGCGCAAACCAAAGCCGCTCGCGGAAAAAGCAAACATGCGTCGGCCAGCCTTCCGCCTCGGACCAGGCGCCAAAGCTCCATTGGGTTGTCGTGCCTGAGACAGCGAGCGCGGGGAGGCGGCTTATCACGTCAACGGTAGCGGTCGTGCCGCCCCCGCCGATAGCGGTGATCTCAACCCAGCCATAGCCGGAATTGTGATAATCCCATTGGACCCCGGTATCGCCGTCCATGCGCGAGCCTTCCGTATGCGAAGGCGTCACCGTGCCGGTCGTGCCGGTCGTGGCCGAGGAATAATAATGGCCCTGGCTGCGCCGGATGAGGCCAGTCGAGCCGATGGTTTTTCCCGCCTCCCAAGCGGCTGTCGTGTCCGTCAGCGGCTTTTCAACGAGGAAGAGCGAGCCGACATGATCGCTTGTGAAGATCGCGCTGGAGGCCGTCAGCGTAACGCCTGTGCCGGTCGCGGCGCTGGCTTGAATGGTGATCGTCTCGTCGGGGTCAGAGCCAATGAACGGGCCGCCTTCCTGCTCCAGCAGCGTGAAGGCCCAAGAGGTCGAGCCTGAGCGCGTCAGCTTGCGCGGCTGGTAGCCCGGAACACAAAGATAGGTGACGTCCTGGCTTTGCGACCATGACATCAGGCAGCAGCCGTTAGCGTCCGTCAGGTCCGCAATCGGGTAGGGCGAAACGATCTGATAATGGCGCTTGGCCGTGCCGCCTGACGTGTATGCGCTATAAGCCGAGGTATCGACCGCGGCGCCCCACATATCGGTGAGCGTGAAGGTGTTGGTGGTTACGTTCGCGACAAGAAACGAACGCGAATTAAGCTGCGTCATCCCGCCGACGGCTTGGATGAACACTTCCTCACCGTTAGAATAGCCGTGGCTGTTTGAGGTGATGACGCCCGGATTTGCTTGCGTGACGTTCGTGATGTTCTTGGCCGCTTCCAGCACCGGCCCATGATCGGTGAAGAACTTGACCTTAGAATCGCCGAAGGCTGCGATCCACGCGTCGGTCTGAGAGAACGTGATCGGCAAGAGCCAGCAGCGTTCTTTGAGGTCATGGAGATACTTAAAGCCGGGGCGCTTACGCGCGGGGCCTTGCAGCATCGGAATGAAGTTGACCATCGAGCGCGCGCCATAGGCGTAGCGGTCGATCTCAACGCGCGCGAAGAGGAAGGGCGTCAGCTCGCCCGAGTTGAACCCTGGCTGTGTGACGGCGTTACGCGCCATGCGCGGCCATCCAAGTATCGTCAGCGACCGGCTCAGAAGGGTCTTCGATGGCGTTGGTGGCGTAAGCCTCCATCATCGCCTCAGCGCGCCAAGCGGCGATCCTTTGGGCCACCGCCTCGCTTTGCTTTAAGCGTGGCTCCAGATAGTCGGCGATGTCGGCCGCGAAGAGGGCGGCAAAGCACGGGTCCCAGTCGCCAATGTCGACCGAGTTGACCACCCATTTAACCGAAAGCGGCGCGCCGTAATTGGTGAGTATCTTGCGCTTCTCGATCCGATAGGGCGCTGTGTCGGCGTTGCGGTTGTCGGAAAGGTCGGGGCCTGGGTAAAACTCACCCACCTGAAGCACGCGGATGACATCGCCCGCATAGCTATATTGGTAATCAAAGCCCCATTCGGGCGCGTCGGAATCTGCCGCGAGCGAAGCGCGTTCAATCGCAAAGTGCCAAGCCTGACGCTTCAGCGCCCGATCGCGCAGCATGTCCCAGCCGGCGGAAATGTCCTCCGCCTTGCCGGTATCGTCGGACAAGGACGAAAGGCGCTTTTCGCCCAAGAGCATGAGCGCCCAATTGGCGATTTCGAGTTGACTTGCCATGCGCCGATTTTAGGGGCGCGATGGCGGGGGAGGGGTTGGTGGGATAAAGGATAAGGGAGCTTCATGTGGAACGGGGTTGGGTCTTGAGCATCGGTTTTCATATCAGTGGCGCGGGCCGAAGCGGGACCAGCCTCATGACTGGCCTAATCGACGCACACCCGCGCTGCACCGTCGTTCCTGAAACGCTGTCTAAGTCTCTGCTGCATAGCGGCGAAGGCGAGCCAAGTGAGCGGATCGCGCGCTACATGGCTGCTTGCGCGGAGGCCGCCAGTGACGCCGCGCCGCTGCTATGGGGCCACAAGTCTCCGACCGAGCATGTTTACCCAATGGGGCGAGATGGCGCGCTCGCATATATCGAGGCCACCAAGCACATTCCATGCATCTTCATGCTTCGCGACGGACGCACATGCGTCATGTCAAAGATGCGGCGGAAAAACGCGCCGCTTGAGAAGGCCATCGAGCTTTGGAAATTTTCCATCTGGTATCTGCAACGCCTGCGTGAGACTGGCGGTCCATTACTCGTGGTGAAATACGAAGACCTTGTTTCCGCTCCTGCGGACGAGCTTCAGCGTGTGGCGGCGTTCCTTGGCATCCACTACGATGCCGCGATGCTGACTGGCACAACCAGCGAGAAGATGCAGCCAGCCTATCGGCGCGAAGGC
>CAZWFX010000081.1:0-6949 GCA_964633425.1 uncultured Candidatus Saccharibacteria bacterium | reverse complement strand
ATGAGCAACATGAACGACATGACCGGCCTCGGCCCCCTCGGCCCCGGCACCATCACGGGCACCGGCCCGGGGTCCCCGAGCGGCCAGTCCGCCTCCCTGGAGCGCCAGATCGCAGCCCTCCAGAAGACCTTCGATCAGCTCCTGGAGTACGTGTCCAAGGGGCAAGGTGGGGGTGCTGCTGGTGCGGGCGCAGGGGGCGGCCAGAAGGACTACCTGGACTTCATGCGCGAGATGATGAAGCCCCTCCCGGGCTCCGTCACCAACCCCTTGGCCGCCTCGGCCATGATGCAGTCCTCGATGCCCGGCAACGGCCCCTACGTGCAGAGCCTGGGTGGGATGCCCCCGGGCTACAACGACAGCGTGGCGAAGACCCTCTCGGCTACGGCAACGGGGGGGAACCTCCTGAGCCAGATGTTCAGCACCCAGGGCGGCCAGGAAAATCCCCTCATCGCAGCCCTCAAGGGCATGTTCGGGCGCAAGCCCCAGTAGGAGGCCCTCGTGGCTGGTCTACCCCCGGAGATCGAGGCCGCGATGCAGCGGCGGCTGGAAGAGATTGCGGCTGCCAAGGCCCAGCTCCAACAGCGGACGGCTGCCGTCAAGGCGCAGGCCGATCAGGCGCGCTCGGCGCAGAACGCTCAGCTCGACCAGTTCCTCATCGCCCAGAAGGCCCAGACCGACCAGCAGGCGAATCTCATCAAGGCCCAGCAGGATCGGGTCAAGATGGAGCGCCAAGCGGCTGCCGCCCAGTTCCAGGCCCAGCAGCAGCAGGCCAAGGCCCAGGCGAAGGACCCCGGGCCGGGGGCGAACGGGGAGCCGGTGCTCGATGCGCCGCTCCAGGACAGCGCCCTCTCCAGCCCCTCCCCCTCGAACATGACCCTCAGCCTCGGCCAAATGCCCGCGATCGAGTCGCGGTTGGGGAACGCCATGGCGACGGTGGGTGGCCCCGGAGGGCCACAGCCGGGTCCCCCGCAGCAGCCGCAGGCCGCTCCCCCGGTCGCTCCCCAGGCTGCGATCGCACCGCAGCCTCAAGGTCAGGGTGGAGGGGGGCAGGTCTCCATGCCGGTCGGGCCGGGGGGTCCCCCGGATGAGCAGGCCGCCCCCTTCCTGACCTCGATGCAGGTGGTGAATGGGAGTAGGCAGACGCCCTATGGGACGGAGCCCACGCGGGAAAGTCGCCTCACCATGGAGCCGAATGTGCTGACGGCAGCGCAGGCGGCCCAGCTCAGGATGAACCGTGAGGAGATGAACCAGCGGAACGCCCAGTGGGCGGCGCAGCGCAAGCAGCAGGTTTTCCTCGCCTACCAGAACGAGTTCAAGGACCCTGCGATCGCAGCGAAGCTGGCGGACTTCGGGGACGACTATGTGGGGCAGGCGGCTTTCCTCAAGAACCTGCCGCCCACCTTCAGCGCCAGAATCCAGGATATGAAGCTGGCCGAGTACGACGCCAATATGCGTGCCTTCAACGATGAGCACGACCTGAAGGTCAAGCAGATTGTTGGGGAGGGGCTCAACAACGACCTGACGAAGGCCCGGCTCGACGCCTTGGCGGACGCGAGGAAGGCAGCGCAGATCAACCCCGAGATTCCCTACACGACGGCCATCGGTCTTCGACCGCGACCCGCACCGATTCGCACCCTCAATGCGGACGGCACGGCTTCGTGGAAAGACGCCCCGATGCCTACCCGTGAGCAGTTGGAAACCCGTTTGCGGCTTGGGGTAGACAGCAAGGGGAACATCCTCCCGGCGACAGGCGGGTTCTTCGACGGGCTTGCCATGGACATGGCCGACGTGAACCGAGAGTTGTTGATCGTTTCGCCTGCCAAGGAGGGTGGCTTCCTGAGTAGCTTTGGGTTTGGTGACCCTGGGCACGGGCAGCGATTTGATCGAATCCCGATCGCAGAGTCCGTTCGCCTATTCGAGACGGCGATGGGCCAGGGGACCCCTGGGGAGATCGCTGCCGCTCGTGAGCGCCTTGCCCCTCTCGTGGACTGGGAGCACTCGAAGGGCGGCGAGGTCGTGTTCCGAGACGACGACCAGACGACCGAGTTCAACCGGGCCTCCTCGAAAATCTTCATGGCAACTATCATGGGGGGAGTCTTCGAGAGCGAGAATCCCGACCCGCTGGCTGCTGACGTACCGCCCGGAGACCGAGGCACCGCAGAGAACGACCCGGCGCTGGCGGCGGAGGGGGCGGGCGAGCCCAACGTGGGCGTTGTACGCCGGTTCGGTCGATTCGTCGGTGGTGCGGGTGACGAGTTGGCGCAGGGCTTTCAGGGGACGGCAGCCGAACGCCTCAATGCAGCCGACCAGGCCAACCGAGCAAAGCGCGACGCCATCACTAGAGGGAACGCGCAGTTCATTGACTCAGTGGTGCGTATTCCTGGGAGAGTTGCTGGCGCGGTTGAGGGTGTGGGACGGGAGTTCGCGCAGGGAGTACGGGAAGGCAGCGGATTTGCCGACGACTACGTGCCCACCGTACAGGAGTGGGTAGACCAAGGTGTCTCTCCGATCGACGCCATCAAGTTTCGGGATGCTAAGACAACCTTTGGGACTTGGACCCGGGGGCAAAGGGATTGAGTCGCGTCCAACTCTACGATAGCGACCCGGTGGACACCCTGAAGAGTAACGTCCGAGGGAGTGGGGAGTTCATCTCCGACGAGAGAGCGGACCTGACCATGGAAAGGTCGGGCTGGCACGCTCTTGTGAGTGGGATGCGCGAGGACCCCATTCAGCGGTGGATCATTGATACGACGGCTACGGCTTTTGGTGTCTCACCCAAAACGATGGAGACCTACCAGGGCGGGAAGGCCAAGGGCACCATCCCGGAGGTCCTGGAGTTCACTGGGAAGTGGGTACTGCCGTTTGCGGCGGGGGCGGGCGCTTGGAGCCTCGGTCGCGCCGCTATCGTAGGGGGCCTCAGGACGCTGGCACCGAAGATGGTCGCAGCGGGGGCGCTCCCCTGGATGAGTGGGCAGCTCGCGCAGGTTGCCTCTCGTGCGGTTGCTCTAGGGGATGCGGCACTTCCCCGGGTATCGGAGCCGCTGCTGGAGAAGGCTGCCACGGTGGTCGGTGGGGCGATGGGGGCAGGGGCCTACTCGGGAGCGGAGACGCTGGCCGATGGTGGGACTCCGATGGATGCCCTCAAGTCGGCGGGGATCGGTGGGGGCGCTACGGCGGCCATCGACACGTTGCTGCGTGGGGCGGGGACCGTAGGGACACGGCTGCTGGGGGGTGGGACTATCCCGGATGCGGCTGCGGCACGGGCCAAGTTCGCTGCCTGGAAGACCAACGTCGCCGGGCCGCAGGCGGTGAATTGGAACAACAAGGCAGCCGACGCCCTTGCAGAGGCGTGGAACCGAGGGCTGACACCGGAGTCGGTGCAGGCGTGGGAGAAGGTGAAGTCTGTCTCCGATGCGATGAACTCCCTCGCCAACGCTCCGGACACGGTGGCCGACAACCTTACGAGGCTGCGGCCGAGCATCATGGCGAAGCTGCCCGAGGGCGTGCAGTCCTTTATCGCCAAGTGGTTTATGACACCGGAGGGGGCGGCTCGCGCTAGCGGCAGCGTCACCATGGCGGCCCTCAACCAGCAGGGGGCAGCGGGCGAAGCGATCCTCTCGATCCTCGGGAACAACGCTCTGGCCTCCAAGGTGGACATGGTGGCAGAGCTGGGGAAGGCGGTGGGGATCAAGCCGGGTCGCAAGGGATGGGATGCTGCCCTCTCGGCTATCGGGCACGACTACGAGTCGATGACGACGGCGCAGTTCGCAGTTGCTCACCCCCAGGCTGTCCCGGTGTTCGAGCGATTCGGAAGTGCCCGCGCCCTACATGAGGCCATCGTCAAGCAGGGTGGCGAGGGTAGCTTGCCGTTCGGGCGCAGCGGGCCGATGGCGGTGGAACAGTGGGTCCCGCACATCGCAGACCCGAACCTCTCTGGCCCCAAGTTCGAGAAGGCGTTCTTCGACGGGGTGGTCCGGGTCAACATGCAAAAGGGGATGAGTCGCCTCGACGCGGAGGCGGTGGCGCATCGGATTGCCAGTGAGGCAGCCGAGATGCGTAATAACCCAGTGAAGGCAACCAGCGCGGACTTTCAGCGACTGCTCCCTGGGACCCTGAAGGAGCTGACCGATGCGGGTGTCCCGTTCATCAAGGACCCCTTCAAGGCGTGGGAGCAGGCAGTCAACGGGATGGCTCGCCGCCATGTGTATGCGGGGATTGCGGGCTGGAATAACGAACTCACCGACTCGATTCGGGCCATGGCACTCAAGGAAGGGGCTTCCGAGGCGGTGGTCAACACCTACATCGACGGCCTGCTGAAGCACAACCTGACGAAGGCCGCTGACCGGCACTTCGCCCAGCAGCTCATCGACGTGCAGACGATGACGAAGATGACCTTCGGGCCGATTGCCAACATCGCGCAGCCCATGAACGTACTCCTCTACCAGGGGATCAAGCCGTTCGGCCGAGGCTTGTTCGATGTGCTCACGGGCTCCACCCCGAAGCAGGTTCAGGAAGCGATCGCGATTCACGAGAGCGCCCACCAAGCGGCGCAGCGGCTCTACGAGGGGACTGGAGCGGAGAGCACCCTGGACAAGTGGGCGCGTCGGTCCCTGGCCTTCTTCAACGTCACCGAGCGGAACAACAAGCGGTGGGCAGGTTCGGCGGCCTACTACGACATCAGGAAGACCGTGGCGCAGGCGCTCGATGGGAGGCTCAGGGGCTCCAACCTGGAGCGAGCGCAGAGGCGGTTCGCCGACTACAACCTCGACCTCGGGAAGATCACCCGGGAGGGGCGGCCCCTCTGGCAGGCGGGCGCGAGCCTCGATCAGGTGATGGAACACCCTTCGGTGCTGCGCCAAGCGGTAGTGAAGGATGGCTTCGTGCTGAAGCCCAGCGAGCTGGACATCGCCTACAACAGGGCGATGCAGCTCACGCAGTTCACCAGTGATCGGGTTCGCAGGCCCTTCGGGTGGCAGACCCCCTACGGGCGGGTGCTGACCCAGTTCAAGTCCTTCGGCCTCCAGCAGGGACGGCTGATGCGGGACGCGGTGTTCAAGGAGATGGCGCACGGGAACTACAAGCCCCTCGCCACGCTGATGACGGTGTTCCCGGTCACTGGGGAGATCATCGGCTCTGTCCAAAGGGCGGTGAAGGGGCAGCCCAACCTCGATGAGAGCGAGAACGGGCTCGTGCAGGCGATTGGGAACGTGGCCGCGATGGGCGGGTTCGGGGTGGCGTCGAACCTCGCCATGGCCTCGGCCTACAACAAGCCCTACGAGGTGTTCTTCGGGCCTTCGGTCTCGGATGCGATGATGCTCGGCACCAACATCATCAATGCGACCACGGGAATGGCCCCCACCAACTTTTGGCACACGGTGGGGGGGTGGCCGATTGTGAAGGGCGTGGGGGCGCTGATGGGCGGGGGAGCCTTCGTCGCCCAGCAGGCAGCAGGGGCGATGAGCAAGGACGGTCGCGAGGAGATCGCTCGGTTCTTCGACCACACCGGAGCGGGCGAGGAGAAGGCACCCCCGGTGACGATGTGGGAAGTCCAGCAACAGATGATGGAACGGAAGGCGGCAGGGCAACGATGAGCAAGTACCTCCTTCTCTCGCAGCACCACGGCCTCCTCCCGCTGGCCCAACGGCTACGGGTCGAAGGGCACACGGTCGAGCACATTCCGTGGAGGCAGCGGTTCGAGAAGGCGTGGGGTGGGGTGATTGATACGGCCCTGAAGGGGGAGGCTCGGCGAGACGAGGAGACCCTGGGGCCGGTGATCGAGTTGGCCGAGGCGGGGGAGGTGACGGTCCTCCTGGACTCCGGGCGGTGGGCTGAGCTGTTCGGCGGGGCCAAAAAGCTATTCGGTTCGACCGTAGGGGAGAGTGACCTACCGGCTCCGCTCCGGGCGTGTGGGTGGTGGACGGGGGAGAACCTGATCCATCCCCACCTCCTCGCCGTGAGCCTGGGGGCCTACCCTGGTAATGGGGGAGCGAGGGTCGAGGGTGGGGCGGTCCTGCTTAGGGGCTACGAGCGAGTGGTCCAGGGGGCCTGGGCGGAGCGATTCGACGAGCTGAAGGCCAGCGGGCACCGGGGGCTGGTGCAGATGCACCTGGGGCAGGCCCTGGCTCCGCTGTGGTCGGAGGGGGGCTGGAAGGGCCTCCACACCCATGCGTGGCTGGCGGCGCAGGGGGGGCGACTCGGGGACCTGCTGGAGAGGGGTGAGGGCTACCTACCCCATGCCTACAGCGTCGTGATCCCGGTGACGGTGCCGCCCTGGCCGGTCGTTGGGAACGTCAGCTCCTCGCCCACGGAGATCGAGGGGCCGAGGGAGGCGTTCTCCCAGGCGTTTTGGCACGACAGCACCCTTCAGGGGGAGCGGTTGATGGTGGCCGGGCTAGATGGGTTCGTCGCGGTGGCACATGGGGAGGCGCAGTCCCTCTCCCTGGCACGGCGGAAGGCGGCGGCGGTGGCCCAGGCTATCGGGCTGCCGGAGAAGCAGGTACGATTCGACACGGGTGAGGAGGTGGATGGGCTGGTAGCGGTGTTGGAGGCGAATGGGTATGTCCAGTGAAGGGCTCGACCTAGTACGCCGCAAAGCCCAAGAGTTGTTCCCCGACTCGCCCCGCGACCAAGCCTACGTGCTCGGGCTGGCGGCGCAGGAGAGTGGGTTCAACCCATCTGCCTACAACGCGCAGGGGGACGCCTACGGGCTGTTCCAGTTCGCCGGGGACATGCGCAAGGCTTACGGGATGGACACGAACAGTCCGGCCCAGGTGCAGGTGGATGCGGGCGGGGATTACCTCTCCCAGCTCTACAAGAAGCACCATGGGGATTGGGACAAGGTGTTGGCGGAGCACTACATGGGGGCACCCCGCCTTGCACGATCGCTGGAGGGGAAGACCGACGCCGAGGTCAGGTCGTTCTTCAACAGTCACCTGCCGAAGGTGAAGGA
>CAZWFX010000080.1:0-7257 GCA_964633425.1 uncultured Candidatus Saccharibacteria bacterium | reverse complement strand
CTCTTCGTGATGCGCCCTGACGCACTTCCGGAGTTCCCAGAAGGACTGCGCGGCTTCGGCGGTGAGGAACTGCATCTCCATGAGGCAGTTCGTCGCAATGGCGGCAAGGCGATCTGCCTGCCGTGGCTGAAGTGGGTTCATCGCTTCGGGTACACCGGCACGGCGCCGTACACCATCTCCATCGAAGACAAGTTCGAGAATAACCTCCGCTGGGAGGTGATGCTCGGGATGGACAAGCAGAAGGTGTGGGGACTCGGAATTGAGGATTGTGTCAACCACTTCAAGCAGATCATTCCGAACACCTACGAGGTGATCTGCAAGAACGTCTTCGGAGAGAACGACATGGCGTGCGGCTGCGACAAGAAGAAGGCGGAGCCTGCTGTGACTGGCTCAATCGAAGAGATGTACAACTCGCTCAAGGACACGCCGAGCGACATCAACGAACACCTCGAACTCCTCTCGTCCCTGGCGTCTCAGTGCGACACGGTGGTTGAGTTTGGAGTCCGAACCGGCGTCAGCACGACGGCATTGCTGCGCGGTGTTCGCGGGAAGCTCTACAGCTACGACGTGAACGATTCGGCGCAAGCGCGGCGACTGAAGGAACTCGTTTCAGAGAAGTTCGACTTCACTGTCGCCAGTTCTCTCGATGTGGAAACCCAGCAATGTGACATGCTATTCGTAGATACTCTCCATACCGCCCCGCAGATCTACGCTGAACTCACGAAGCACCACGGCAGGGTGAATCGCTGGATCGCCATTCATGACACCGAGACGTTTGGTGAATACGGAGAAGGGCACACGAACGAGACTCCGACACCTGGTCTCCTGCCTGGCATCCGCCGATTCCTGAAAGAGAATCCTCTCTGGATGGTTATGACTGTCCGTCGAAACAATCACGGGTTGATGGTCCTGACCTGCAATCCGAACGACATGCCGCCACTTCCGTCAGTCGCCAAGATGGGCGTCAACGCCGCGCTGGCACTCATGAAAGTCGCTTCGAGTGGCCTGAAGATGGCTTCTCCGGAGGCCGTCGAGTCTCGTATTGCCCACTGCCTCGGGTGCGAACTCCGTGTCGCCGATTCGAACAACGGACAGATGCGGTGCTCTCACTGTGGATGCTTCCTGCTGGAAGGTCCGGCAGGCGCTCCTGGTCGCGCGCTCTTGTCGGTGATGGAATGTCCTGTCGGCAAGTGGTCAAAGGAGTAGCCCATGCTGTGTCAATCCGAACAGCTTCCGTATGTCGTTGCGATCTGTCCGACCTACCGCAGGCCCGACTGCCTCCAGAACGCCATCGCGTGCTTCGAGGCGCAAGACTATCCGGCGCATCGTCGGTACATGCTCATCCTCGACGACTCCGGAGAACTCTCTCCGTGCTCCGGGGACAGGTGGAAACTGTCGGTTCGCAAGACGCGATTCGCGAGCCTGCCGCAGAAGTACAACTGGATGGCGTCGATGGTGACTGGATACGCCGACGTTCTCTTCGCGTGGGAAGACGATGAGGTGTTCGGGCCGAGACACATCTCTTCGCACGTCAAGGCGTATCGCAACGCCGTGGCGATCGGGGCTGCCGCCTGGTGCAAGTCTCAGTTCGTGTGGTCGACCCATCCAGACGCGCAGGGAAACACCCCGAATCTCGAACCGGCAGACGGGAGATTCCACTCGTCGCTCTCTCTGACAAGAGAGATGTTCGGCGCCGTGAATGGGTGGCCACTGACCGACAGTCTTTCATTTGACCAGCAGTTCATGTCGTCAATGTCGCAGATATCTGCGCCACTTCGGCCAGATTTCGATCCGCAGTTCGTATTTCGCTGGCAGGATACCGGCGCGTACCACGGCCAGGGCCTCGGTGAGAACTTCTGGGAACTCGCAGAGAAAGTGACGAAGGCGCAGTACCGCGATCACATCGAGCCGAAATTCGACGAGTCGACAAAGGCGCTTTACAAGAATCTCTTCGGAAAGGAAGTCTCTTGAGTCTTCCGCACGTCATCTCTCTGTGTCCCGTGTTCCGCCAGACGAAGTGGCTGAACTCTTCGATCCAGTCGTTCGTCGATCAGACGTATCCGGACTCACACCGGGAGCTTCTGATCCTCGACGACTCCGGGGACATGAAGGATGGAACATGCTCGGAGCGAAGGAATCGCCTCGGGCATCCACTGTGGCGCGTTATTTCGATCCCAGACAGGCTCGAATCCATCCCGGCCAAGTACACGCACCTCGTGAAGTCCGCTCCGCACGGCGACGTTTACTGCGTCTGGGATGCAATGGACATCTACCTCCCGTGGCACACTGAATCTCTGGCGACGGTCTGTCCGATGCGTGGCTTCGTGATGCACGAGCAGCAGATTGTGGCGTATCCGGGAACTGCCATCATCGAGAATTCAGTGACCAAAGCGCATGGGAGTTTGGCGATATCCCGACACCTCCTGAATGAGATCGGCGGTTGGCCACTGTCGCGAATGGGATGCTACGAGCGTGACATGATCTCCGATCTGTCGAAGCGTGGACATCGCGTTGAGCACTACCACAAGCGTGGTGCTTCGTATGTCTATCGCTGGACGGTGCGACAGTCGTACCTCGGCGATGCGATCACGAGGGCGATGGACTCTGCGTTCTGGTACGAGGACATCGAGCGGCGCACGAAGCCCGAGGGGAAGCGAGGATCGATCGTTCCGAATCCAGGATACGACGAGGAATGCCAGTCGATTCTCGCGATGTTTTCCGCTTGACGTTTCCATGAAACACCCATAGGCTTTGCTCGCTTTGTTCACGAAAGGGGCGGGATGATTGACGGATTGATCGTGAAGCGGTGGGGGGCAATGGCTCCAGTGACCGATTTGGACATCGAAGGTGAGGTTGATGGTCCGGTGATGCCACTGACTTATGTGGCGAAGTTCACGGACACATCCAGCAGAACCTCGATCCATCGGCACGAGTGCTGGTCGCACATCCTGTGTGTCGAAGGCGCAGTTATTGTTTGCGTTTCTGCCACAGAGCAGGTGATCATGTCTGCCGGAGACAGGGTTGCGATTCCTCCGGGAATGTGGCATCGCGTCTCTGCATCCAACGGTGCGATTCTCGTCGAGGACTACGACACCGACGAAGATGACTACCCCATTGATCGCTACGAAGGCGAGGGGTGGCCGGATGAGTAGCCCCTTCTTTCGCATCAGCCCGAGCGGAGTCGAGACGGCGGTCAACATCGACGACCAGTTCGTCGCTCCGTTTCCGTCGCCATTGTGGCTCATTGGCGCAGGTCCATCGCTTCAGCGCGAAGACATCGATCTCATTCGGTCGAGTCCCGCTCCGAAGTTCTGTGTCAACCTGTCGGGGTGCAACAAGGATGGTCGACCTCCGTTGTTCCGGCCGGACTTCTGGACGGGATACGATTCAACACGACGGTTCCACAAGTCGATCTACCTCGATCCGGGAATCATGAAGTTCGTCTGCAAGTCACGCAAGGCGGACATCATTCCGGAGACGACGTATCGTGTCTACGAAGCGCCGAACGCGCTGTTCTTCGACCGCGAGTATCGGAAGTTCGAGGAGTTCACCGATCCGAACTCCGACAAGATCATCGATTGTCAGGACACGTTCGTTCAGGCGATCGACATTGCGTATCGACTCGGATTCCGCAAGATCTTCATGGTCGGCGTCGAACTCGCGGTCATCCCGAGCGACGAGCAGCTTGAACTCGCGGCACAGCACGGAGTCGAGTACGACCCGCGCACGATGTCGACGAAGATGGAGAAGGTCGACGGCGCTCTCCTGCGAGACTTCGATGCTCGCTGCCGAGAGAAGGGTCTCGTTCGAGACTGCAACCCCGGAGAGGAATGCGAGGACGGCAAGAAGCGCATGATCCTCGACGTTGGGCGCCCCGAGCACTACTCCATGTCGGAGACCCGGAAGTGGCAGACCACCATTCGTGCAGACGAGCACTACTACCGCACGTCTCAGTACCTGCGCATGGCTCGCGGCAACTTCTCGAAGAATGGCCTCGAACTCGTCTGCTGCACGTCTCCGTCGCGTCTGTCGAACTACTTCACGAATAAGACTGTCGAGGAGGCGTGCGAGTGGATCAAGGAGACTGTCGGAGATCCCAATTCAGAGACCTGCCTCGGCAAGTACGAGGAGATCACGAAGCCTGGGTCGGGCCTGATGCCGATGCGCGACTACAAGCCGCACGGCGATGATCGCGTCAACGACTTCCACAAGAAGACTGACAACGAGCGCATCGAGATGCTGACGAAGAAGGTTGCAGATATCCCCGAAGAGATCGAACTGGACTCCCTGCTGTGATTACAATCGTCATTCCACAGAAGGGTCAGAGGCACCTGACGAACCGTCTTGTGTCGCAGATCCGCCAGCACGAATCGAACTACGTCCGCATCATTGTTGTGGACGACGATCGGGACTCTCGCGCCATGCAGACCAGGTGCGATCTGATCCTGAATGAAGGCGACGGCTGGACCGACGCCGTCAACACCGGGATCGCACTTTCGGATGCCTCCGAGCCTGTGCTCCTACTGAACAATGACGTGGAAGTCTCTGGTCCATTCACTCGCTTGTTTGTCGACTTCGAGCGCGGATATCAGGGCGGACTCGTGATGCTCGGCGCGAAGCTGAGGAACGAGACCGCACTCGGCGCCCACTCGAAGCTCCTCTCTCGTCCGCAGTGGCTGGAGGGCTGGTGTCTCTGGATTCCACAGGCGGTGAGGAATGTCGTCCCATTCTTCGATCGCCGAATGAAGATGTACTTCTCCGACCTCGACTACCAGATGTGCTGTGACAGAGAAAACATTCCGATCGTCGGAGTCTCCGGGCTTCCATTGAAGCACATCGGAAGGCAGACGACGCAGCATGAGAAGGGCGCAAAGGATCGCTGGGAGGCCGACAAGCACGCCTTCATTAGAAAGTGGAACGATGCGTGACTTCTCGATCGTGATGTCCGTATTCGATCCGTGGAACGTCGCCGAATACGCTCTCGCGTGCGTCAACCTACAGAAGCACCAGAACTGGGAGCTGATCGTCTGCTACGACGGTGAGCCTCATGACTCGGTGGCGCTGCAGGTCAAGAAGATCAGCAGGATGTGCCTCGGGAGAGTTCGCGAGATTCGATGCTCTCGTCGCCCAGGCTGCTGGGGCAATCCGGCAAGAAACGAAGGGACTCATGCGGCGCGCGGGAAGTGGATCGTCTATGTCAACCACGACAATGTGATCTTCCCGGACTACCTGTCGAGGCACTTCGGAATCCTGAACACATTTCACAACGGCAACGGCATCTCCATTGTGCCGATCGAACTCAAGGCGAAGGGGAGATACCTCGGAAAGTATCCAAAAGACCCAATTCGCGTGTCGCACATCGACCTGATGAACTTCGCGATGCCGACGAAGATCGCGCAACAAGTAGACGCATTCGGAGAGAAATGGGCGACAACATACGAAGCCGATTGGAGACTCTTCGAGTCAGCGTCACAACTCCTTCCGTACAAGGTGGACCAATGCCAGACCCCAGCGGGAATCCACTTCTGAGGCTGGAGACGTTCACCTGCCTCTCGTCGATGCTGGTTGAGATTCAGATGCTGCTGATTAATTCCAACAAGCTGAAAGACCTGGACGGATTCGACCACGAAGCGTTTACAAAGCACCTCGAAGGTGTCCGCAGTGTTGTTGAAGCCGCATCAGAGAAGGCCCGAGCTAGAAAGTCGTGGAAGAAATGAAACTGCTACAGGTCAACAATCTCGCCTCGATGGTCGGTGGCACGTCGAATTGCGCGCTGTCGATCACGAAGTGTTTTCCGGACATGCAGCACCACATCCACTTCATCGGGTTCTCCAATGATGAAGCGGAGAAGGCTTTCGCTGGCCACGAAGTCACCTGCGGTCAAATCAAGCAGGCGCATCTCGATGCGGCCGATATCGTCATCTTCCACAACACGGGAGAACAGAACTTCCCACAGCACCTGCCGTCGAATCTCCTGAGTGTGTTCTACCAGCACAGTGCGGCGAGATCGCTCGTGTCCTGCGCGAAGCGGTGCGACTTCCATCTCTCTGTGTCGAAGTTTCTTTCAAACAAGGTCGGCGCCGGACAGGTTGTCTACCAGCCCGTCGAGAGTGTCGATCGCATCGAAGACGGTCGCCAGAAGCCGCGCATCATTCGCTACTGCACTCCGAACACGGCGAAGTGGCCCGAGGGTGTCGAGAAGCTCTACGAAGCGATTGCATCGGAGCATCGGGACGCATTCCGCTTCTTGTTCGTCGGCTGTCCAGAAAGCCTGAAGAAGCGACTGTTCGCAGCCTGCGGAGACGCGAACTTCCTGCCAGCTTCCCCTGGTGCGATCCAGTTCCTCGGCGCGTCAGACATCCTTCTCTACGAAGGCCCGGAAGAGACATACGGACGAACGATCTGTGAGGCACAGCGGAGTGGATGCCTGCCGATCGTCTCGAATCACGGCGGGTTCTCCGAGCAGATTGAGAATGGAAAGACTGGCTTCCTGTTCTCGTCGCACTCAGAAGTCGGCGGGATTCTCGATGATCTGAAGGAAATGGACTCCTTCGAGAAGTTCATGGTTCCGCTTCGTCAATCTGGAGACACGCGAGGTTCGCGATCTTCGTTCCGGAGGAACTTCCTTCGTACCATCAAGGGAGAGCATGCGCCTCACTGACGATCGAATTCACAGGCTACTGCGACAGTGCTACCTCAACGCGCAGCACAGCGACGACACGAAGACGCAGAATGGGTCTGTGCTCGTTGTCGATAGCGTCGAGGTCGCTGGGTGGAATCACTTCGCGGTTCCACAGAAGTCCTATCCGGACGATAAGACGAAGGCTCGTGTCATGATTCACGCGGAGAGAGACTGTCTCTTTCGCGCAGCTAGGCTCGGCGTCAGGACTGGCGGGTCGACAATGCTCTGCGTGTGGGCGCCGTGCTGCCAGTGTGCCCAGGCGATTCTCTCCTGTGGCGTCAAGACGCTCGTGACACACAAGTCGATGATGGATCGCACCTACGAGAAGTATCAGGAAGAAGTTGCCTTCGGCCTGAAGATGCTGACTGACTCTGGCGTTGAACACATCAACTGGGATGGACAAATAGGCAGCGTAACAAATCTGATGAATGGAGAGGTCTGGAATCCATGAAACTGCTATTTGTTGGTCACTCGCGGTGCGGAAAAGACGAAGCTGGAATCTGGCTCTCGCGCAATACGACGCTATCTTTTGCTGGCACAACCAGCAAGTTTCTTGCACCATATGTAGCCGAGCA
>CAZWFX010000079.1:0-7515 GCA_964633425.1 uncultured Candidatus Saccharibacteria bacterium | reverse complement strand
GCGCGAACCTGCAAAGAATCCTTGCAGGTTCGATTGTGAAATAAGGAGCGCATCACGAGGCCGTCCGGTCTGACCCACCAGACGGCCCCTCTTGTTTTTCCGATCCGCACAGCCAATGGCCGGGCGCGGAATCATCTTGGTTACGTCCAAGGTTAGAATCCAGATTCGATGCGTGGTCAAGCCCGGCCCCAACTATGGGAGCCAACAATGGCTACTTGGCAAGTAGCTCTCGTAAGAGAGCAAGGAATAGAGTTTGCGGTTGTATGCGTCCGGGATAGCGTGATTAATGATCCGTCCCAGCGCGATCAGCTTGTGCGGGCGTGGACTTTCGAACTTGTCCGTCCCGCAGTTTTGTTAGGGGAACGACAACATCGTCTGTATGTTCGTGATGATATTGTTCGCTTTCTGAGCAATGTTCATCTGTCGCAACTTCCGTGGCGACAGATGACTCTGGCGGCATAACCCCAGCCAACAGAGCGAGTGCACCAATCAACAGCGAAAACGCTGCGGTACGCTCGCTACTGTCCATGGGAACCAGAGCGTTACGGCCGTTCTGTTGGTGCATAAGCACAACGCCTTGCAACCCTTCAATTAAGAGTCTCATGTCAGAGTTCGCTCGATTGCATGATTGATGGCGCACCCTATTTGGGTTTGCCTTCTGGTTCTTTGGGGCGCTTGGGCTTCGGCTTATGCTTCGCGACGGCGCGCAGCGCTTCGTCGAAGTGCTCTTCAGATTCATTGCAGCCAAGTTCACGAGCGGTCTCGCGGAACTTGGCGGCTTGGCTTTTGTCTTTTGCCATGTCGAAGGTCTCTTACGTCGCCTACATCGATGAATCTGGAGACGACGGGTTGGCCCGCGTCAAGCCCATCGATCCAGATGGTGCTTCAGAATGGTTTGTTCTCGCCGCGATCGTCGTCCCCGTCGGCATACAAAGAGAGGCGACGTGGGTTCGTGACATCCTTGCGAGCCTCAAATTGCATCAGCGGCGACACTTGCATTTTCAGGCTCTCGATGACCGCCGATGCGCATGGGAGGGTTTTTGGATATGGCCTCAAGCTGATGCCCAGCAATTACCTCACACGTGCATCGGCCGACCAACGGTCCGCTCTCGACTACTATGCGTTGCTAAAAAAACGGCAGGCCCCTGGCCCCTGATGCCACCGCCGGTGTTCTAGCCCGCCCTCAGTGACGGGCATCCAGACGGCTGTCACGCAAAGCGTAACTCGGGGTGATCCAGCGTTGCCTGCCGACACTCAATGTACACAAATTCTAAGCAGAATCAAGGCATTATCTAACGCCTTGATCGGAATCGTCTTTTAGACTCCGGCCGTCCGATCAGTGCCACGATACGTGAGTCGTTTCCCGAGTACCGAGCACATTGCCGAACGGGTCACGCCCATAAATGGTAGATTCCGATTTAGCTTCCCACTCATCCGGATCGTGCAATATCCAACTCACGTCAGTCGCTCCTTATTTCACTCTGCGCCACATACGGTCTAGATTGATAAAATAGTCTGCATCAACATCGAATGCTTTGCCGAGACATTCTGCCGTGTCTCTATCTAGTATCAGGTCTTTGTCATCGACGTAGGCGGCCAACTCGCAGGCAAACACCTGGACAGGCGTGCAGCCTACAGAGAATAAGAGCACCTGAAACCCGCGTTCCGTTATCCCGCGAGCTTCCAATTCGTCGCGGATAAACTCGCCGGGCGGGAACACCTCCGCAGGAACGCACATGCAATCCGCTCCTTTATTCACTCTTTGCTGCCTGCGCATAATTTTCTGACGAATATTTTACTGCAGCGCGCACGATATCCATCACGGGTATTGCGGATACGCTTTCCACCCAATCTCCTTGGTCATCATCGTTGATTAGTCTGACGACAAGATCGCCGTCTTCAATCGACATTTCGATTCGCATGATGCGCTCCTCAACTTTGTTGCAGCGCCAACTCGCGCCGTTCCCACTCGATATAGGGAGCGAGGTGCGCCGGCGTGCACCCCCAGAACTGCGCTGACCTATCGCGCGCATCCTCGATAACTGTGTCCCATCCACTCGGGCACTGGTCGCGCAAATCCCGCGGGTGTAACGGGTCAATTCCAGTCTGGAATCTATAGGCCACGTCGTCGCTCCTTTATTCAGTCTCATCGATGACAAACGGCCGCCGCTCTGTTTTTACGACGCGGACGATTTTCATCCCGCGCAGCGCCATGATCTGCGCCGCTTCGGCCAGGACATCTTCTTCATGTTTCCGGCGGCGCTCAGCTTTGATCCTCGCCACTTCGGCAGGATCGCGCCGCCGCAATCCAAAACCAGACATGCAAGTACATCCGGCGTAGGGTTGCCCAGGGTGCTCCTTGTGGAATGGGCAGGTGCGATGCTCACTGACGCCCTCCCATTCGTCGATGTCGTGCTGTATCAGCATGGCCGCTCCTTAACTCACACCGTTTCTTCGCCGGTAATGCCAGCAATCGTGTCCCGGATGGCCTGTGCATAGCCGGCGTCATATCCGGCTCCATAGCTGTTGTACGCGATCTTGCTACTTTCGGCAGATTCCGTCCGTGCGTCAATTAAGCGCTCACGAAGCTCGCTTATGATTGCGTCCATGGTTGTTTGGGTTGTCATTACTGAAGCCTCCATAGAACGGTTCCGTTGACGTCCTCGACGCGCAGCGTACCGGGGTTCGTCTCGGCATGCTGCGCCGCCTGCTGTTCCATTGAGAGTCCGCACGCAGACGGATCAATGAACTCAATTGGATACCATCCTTCAGCGCGGAAGAAGATCGCTACGTTCGGAGTCATCCCAGTCGCTCATCAACTGTCCCGCTTCAAAGACCGTATGGCTAGCGCGCAATCCTCAAATGTTGCGTTGCGTCGCCATAGTTCCTCGTTAGCTTCTGCCGCTTCTTTTGGAACAATACGTTCCTCGATCCTCCGCGCCGCCGCCTCGATGGCCTCGTTCCATTCGTTCACAGATCGCTCCTCAAATAGGTGTCCCGGCCGCCGGCGTCCCGGCGCTTATCCCCACATTGTCAGGGGCGGAGAGCCGCTGATCAGGCAGCGCTACACCGGGATAGGCGCAAGCCATAGTCGAGATCACGCTAACGTGCTCTCTGTATCGGCCGCGCTTACTCATTGCTCCTCTACTTTTTCCGTTTCGTCGGCTTGCGCTTCACCTGTTGCACGCCCGTTCCGCGCTTGCCGAGCAGGCGCCAAGCCGTGATCGGCGTCCACCCGTCCATGTCGGGGTGCGCAAGCGCGTCTTCGATCCGGATGTAGTCCTTGGTGTTCAACCAGATCGGACGAGCGACGTTGATCGGCGTGCGCCGCTGATTGGTCCAGCGCTTGGATGCGCCCTTCTTGCCGGCGCGCTTCGCCTCGGCCGCCGTCATTCGGTTGCCGGCCCAATCGTCAAAAGCGTCGGCCAACATATCGCCAAGTACAGCCGGCCATTTTGCTTGCCGCATAGTGGCGACTTCAGTGATGCCAAAACTGCGGTCGTTAATCTGTTCGACTAGCGCCCGGAAGTCGCGACGATCGCGGGCAAGGCATGAGAGCCGATAGACGTACAACTCGCCGCCGGCACCGAGGTCCGCCAGCATCGCCATCCGCCCTTCGCGGTCGGTGTACAACTTCATTTCGTCAACGCCAGCTTCCGCTAGCGCGGCGCGCTGTGTTGATTCGCTGTAGCGCTTCATCGCGCGGACCCAGCCGATTTTTACGGGATATTTCATGCCGCCCTTGATATTTTCATTTCAGGGCTTGAAAGTAAGGCGCGGCAATGCTATTGTCAATAGCAATACGATGGTCTTTGAAACAGGGAAGACGCCCGATATGCCTAAACGAATGACAGAGGAAGAATGGCTCGATCTACAATCCCTACGGAAGCACTACAATACTTGGTGCGACTGCGATCCTTTCGAGGGAGCCGACACGTTTCAGGAGCGGATGGAGGCGCGCGGATACATCAAAATGCGTCGTGCAACACGCGCCGACCTTGAAGACCCGTTCGCGTATGAGCGCGGCATTGAGCCCGGCGGAAATGTGTGGGACTTAACAGCGAAAGGGCGCAAGGCGCTCGCCATAAATGAGAGTTGAGGCCCGATATGAAGCCCGCCGAGTATCGCCAGCGCATTGCCGAGCTTGGACTGACGCGAGCTACCCTATACGGATTTGAGTTTGGACCGGCTCTTGTTGAGCGCCTGGTCCAGCATAAGGGCTACGTTGTCGTTGGCGTCAAAACACAGCGCCAACGGCTAGACATTACAGTCACACCAAGCAGGCTGATCCGCGTCGGAAAGCCGGTGCAGAATCTTGCGCCGAAGGTTGAGAGTTGAGACCAGATATGCGCGCCATTCTAGATTTTGACGACGCTGGGGCTTGTGACGATGAGCCCGCAAAAGGAGTTACTGTTGGAGACGTCCGAGCGTGGCATGATGAGATTAAAAGACTGAATTACGCGCTATGCGCGTTGAGGCAAACCGCGCTCTCAGCTGTCGGACATGTCGGGTTTGCAAACTACGCGCACCGAGAGGCCGCCGCTAGCAAGGCGGTCAGCCAATCATTCGCCAACGGCGAATATGTTGACCCAGACGAGATGTGAGGAAACGCCCGGATCATATGAATAGCCGCGTTTGCTTGTTTGGCGGTTATCGACTCCAAACTTCGTTGAAGGTCGCTAGGCGTCTGGAGAAGGATGGACGGTGATAAACAAGATACGGCCGTGCTGCGCGGGGGTACGGACAGAGATAATCCCCTACGTTCTGATAACGTGGTGGATAGCCCGCGCCAATTTTGATAGGAATCGCCCGCCTGCGTAGCCCAACGGCAGAGGCAAGGGACTTAAAATCCCGACAGGTGCTGGTTCAAATCCAGCCGCAGGCACCACACATAGGAATCGCCCGATGACAAACAAAATCCACGGTCTCCCGCCGAAGATGGCGCAACAGTTCGCTGCTGAAGCACGGGAGGGGAAAAATTGGAAGCACCTCGGCCAAGAGGTATACGAGACGGTGCGCGGGAACATCAAAATTTGTTTGGTGAACCTCGATCCTCCGATGGGCCACCAATACAAAATTTCAGAAGATGCGGCTCGCCAATGGCGATCCGAAAATAGCTAACGCCAAACGAGTGAGGAAACGCCCGACTATGCCACTGACTGACCAATTGCTCGACGCCCTCAAGGAGGTTTCGGGATATGCCGCCGCCCGTCCATTCTGGTGGCGTCAGGCTTCGATGACGAAGCTGGCTGAACTCGGGCTCGTGGAAGCGTGGCACCCCGGCGGGAAGGTCACGAAACGTCCCGCGCATCGCATTACCGAAGCCGGACGCGCGTTGCTTGCGTCGAATGAGAGTTGAGGCCCGATATGGTGCCACCAATTGTTAGCCTTGTTTTGGGAACCGCATCGGTGGCTGCAGCCATGCTTCCTGGGCTACCCCTGTGGATAGTTGCGTTTAACCTAATCGCGGCATCCATCAATCTTGGCCGCGTTGCATACGTCCTTATAGCGAATGAGAGTTGAGGCCCGCCTGCGTAGCCCAACGGCAGAGGCAAGGGACTTAAAATCCCGACAGGTGCTGGTTCAAATCCAGCCGCAGGCACCACACATAGGAATCGCCCGTATGAGTAACTGTCCAGGTGCCACACTCGAAGCCTTCCTGATGTGGATCTACGACTTGATCGTCGATGGAGACGGCAGCGCAAATCCGTCTCTCCAAATTGCGGAAGCAATCGGCACGGCTACCAATCATCGAAAACAAATGACTGCGGAACAATTTGCTCCCATCGTTTCGTTGTTCGAGCCTTACCGTGAAAAGACGGAATGGACCTTGGTCGACTATAACGAGGAAGATAATGGGTCGTGGCGCGACTTTGCGGGCTATGCCTTCGATTTCATTCCGCGCCAGTTGTACGAGCAAGGTAGCATGCTGATTTCTAGATGCAGATAGATTATGCCAGAATGTGGAAAGCAGAACAGAGTTGAGGCCCGCCATGTACAAGGTCAAATTCTACAACCCGGCGACCAGCAAGGGGTTCATCGACGGCTATCGCACCGCCCAACGCGCGAAAGAGGTCGTGGCCGCCTATCAGGCACAATATGAGAAAGACGGCGACGGTCTTACGGCTGAATATCTCGGCAAGGATCAGTGATAGGAATCGCTACTTCACAGGGGATACCGCATGAACTGCCCCAAGTGCGACGCTGATATCAGTGACACATTCGAGGAAAACGACTTCGAATGCGGGATTTCTGCGGGCTGGTACTGCGACGCCTGCGACCTCGGCATTGCCGAATGGGAAGCCCCGCGCGAGCCGATGGAAGGGGACGTGCCGATCATGACCGCGAGAGAGTTTCGCGGGGACCAGCCTCTTGGAACGCCACTGTCTGAACTGTCGGGGCAACCCGGCGACCCGCGCAATCCCGACGATCCGCGCCACGCTGGATACGAGCGGTTCAATCGCATTGCGAAATCATGGGGGTACGACTGATGCCTTGGACCGAAGCTGACGACGCCCGAGTCCGCGAATTGTGCAAAACCCTGGACGTTGGAGCGCTGACCGAATGCCCGAAGTGCGGCATGGGAAGCGGCGGCAAGTCCGAAATGATGCTGTCGCACTTTTGCACGCACAAATACTGCCCGTTCCGCGAGTGGAAGCAGGTGAAAGAGGCGGCAGCCCGCGCGGCTGATCCATATTTCGCGGCGCTTGATACTTGGAAAAAGGATGGCGGGACGCGCCCGGCAAAGCGCCCTGATGGCATCCCGACACGCGCCGACACGCAGTGGATGACGCCGGCCGAACTCGCAATCCGAGACGCTATGCAAGCCGTTGAAGCGGCTGGCGCAAGCGCGGCGCTGACAAAAGCCGTGATGCTGCTTTCGAAGGCGCAGGATTGGGTCGCCGATCATGTCGAAGGCGCGCCCCAATGACCGCCAAGGGCAAATCCTACCGCCGCTCCAATCCGCGCGACGTGCTTAAGGCGTAGTCTAACTACGTTTTGAGCGCAGAATCTAAACTGTGAGGAATCGCCCGATATGCCTAAACGAATGACAGAGGAAGAATGGCTCGATCTACAATCCCTACGGAAGCACTACAATACTTGGTGCGACTGCGATCCTTTCGAGGGAGCCGACACGTTTCAGGAGCGGATGGAGGCGCGCGGATACATCAAAATGCGTCGTGCAACACGCGCCGACCTTGAAGACCCGTTCGCGTATGAGCGCGGCATTGAGCCAGGCGGGAATGTGTGGGACTTGACCGCGAAAGGGCGCAAGGCGCTCGCCATAAAGTGAGAGTTGAGGCCCATCATGCCGACAGCGCCGCCCAAAGCGATCAAAGGGAAGCCGTGCAATGGCTGCGGGCTTTGCTGCGCGGCTGACCCATGTCTGCTGGCGCGAGAGCTAATCCAGGCTAGTGGAGGCCCATGTCCGGCGCTTGAGTTTGAGAGCGGGAGATTTTGGTGCGGCCTACTACGGGAACCACACCGTTATCTCGGTACTTTCCCGGAGGCTGA
>CAZWFX010000078.1:0-7816 GCA_964633425.1 uncultured Candidatus Saccharibacteria bacterium | reverse complement strand
TGTCCGTTCGCGCCGAGCACGGATCGCCTGCAGGATGGCCTGCAGGTCGATTACAGCATCCGCCCGTTCCTCGGTCAGATACTCGTCGTACTCGATCATGGCCCGCTCCATCAGGTTCAGGCCGGCGATCAGCTCGTTCATCTGGTGCGGCGTCCAGATGCCTTTGGTCGATAACAGCGACGCAAAGTAGCGTCCGGATTGGCGCTTGTTGTAATCGGTGACGCTCGGGTTGGCCTCATTGGCGATGGCCAGACCGGCGATGCCGGTTCGGGCGACAGGCTTGGGGTGATATTTTTTATCGCGTTTGGGTTTCTGTTTTCGGCTCATTTTTCGACCTTTTCTTCAGGCAGCCACACGACCGGGTGGCGCCGGATAGCAGCGCGCTGTTGTTGATGCGTTTGGGGTTCGATCCGCAGGAGCATTGGCATAGGCATGCTTTCGAACCATTGAGGAACAGACCGGTGTGTGTGACTGTGAGCCGGCCGAATTCGGCTCCGGGCTGAAGTTCCATATCAATCTCCACTCGGGTTGTGGTTCCTAGTTAGGAACCGGGTTCAGGTCAATATTCAGACGGCAGCAGGGTCACGTCTACGTGCCGGTAAACTGGCTCAGCGCGTTACGTAATTCGTTTGCATCTCTCATTTTCAGATTCCTTTGAAAGCCTCGACGAGCATGTCCTCGTCGTAGGTACAACCGGTCATGACGGCGTACAGAATTTCCTTGGCTTGCTGGTAGGTTCCCTCGCCGAGCAACGACTGTTCGCCGAGCTGGCTTCCGAATTCCTCGGCCACTTCGTAGCAAAACACGCCAGGGTGGTTGCCGTGCTCGTCGAAGCAGTCGGCGACCTTGTCCAGCATCAGCGCGTAATAGGTCACATCGCCGATGTAGCTCAGATAGCCGCCTGGGTGGTCGAAGACGTTGCCCGCTGCTGTTTGCTTGCGGTACTCGTCGTGTGCACCGATAGTAACGAACGCGATGGTCAGATCGTCAGCATGGGTGCGCTGGTTCGGCGGCGGATCGACCGGCAGGTTGTAGTGATCCTGCGGTGTCTCGGTCAGGTCGCAACCTGTCAGGCGCTGGTAGGTGCGGCGGATTTCGATGTAAGACGGTGCATCCCACACGTTCTCGATCAGGCAACGCCCGTCACTGTCAGCCGGTGCTCGACCGTACAGCGACCAGAATGTGGGCTTTGGCACTTTTTCAGGTTGCATTTCCGACACAGGCACAACGTCCACACCTAACGGGTCGATGCAGACCTGTCGGATTTCGTAGCTGATGAACTTCATGTTGTTCTCCTGTGGTGTTTGCAAGCCTCCCTGTAAGCGTCATCAAACGCCTGTCGTGCTTTCTCTTTAGCTGTGTCAGCTTCCAGAGCCAGGGCTTGCGTTAGGTGTCGCTTGTGGAATTGAGCGGTGGCCTCGTCACGCTGACAGCGGGCCTTGCCGCACTTCTCACCTAACTCTTGATAGAACTCAATCGGGTTGAGTAACATTTCTACCTCCTATGCAGTTCCTAATTAGGAACCGCTCCAGATCAAACCCCGCAGATCATGGCCGGGATTGGCCGGATCAATGTTTCGCCGTTGACTTCGATCAGTTCGCCTATGCACTCGCAACCGTTGATGAATACGAGGGTGCCGTGGTCGTTGAATACCGAGGTCAGATCGTATTCGTTGTATTCCTCGTGCAGCAGCGATTCGAACTGCTGTTTGGCTTCCTGCGTGTCGTCGGCGGCGATGATGTGTGTGGTGTCATCGTGGGCACCGGGCACTCGGCCCCATAGCAGATAGATGTTCACTCTCCTACCTCCTTGAAAGCTGCAACGAACTTTTCGGTGTCCGTGATGCCCGGATAACCCATCAACTGCGCCAACTGGTCAAAAATCAGAACCACCGCCGGATCATTGATGATCTGGGCGTGATCCTTCCCTTCCTGACTGCAATTGAGCATCGCCTTGTGCAGCGTGCCGGCGACGGCGATGGGGTTGCAGGCGCCGCCGATAATGAACAGCGCGTCCTTGTTGCGGTTCATGTCAAACCCCTCCACGGTGAATCATCACAATGACAACGGCCAGCATCAGGCCGATACCGACGCCCAGCAGGACGTTCGCAACGTCGAGTTCTTTCGAGTTCATATTCATCTCCGATTCAGTTCCTAATAGGAACCGAGGGTTGACAACGTCAACCCTCGGCCCACGATAAATCTGGTGCGCAAGGTCAGCTTGGGTGCCTTCTTGGGCACGGCTCACTACCGCAAGTTGGGTGTCTTACCTAATATGGTTCGCAACGGGACAACGGGTGTCCTTTTCAATTTGGCTCACTAACAGCTTTTGGGTGTATTGCAAAGCTCGGTTCACTCCCGTTCATTGGGTGTCTGGCAGAGAATGGTTCACTAACAGCTTTTGGGTGTATTGCAAAGCTCGGTTCGTTCCCTAGCTATGGTTGACTCGGTGGGTTTGACTAAAGATCGACGGTTACACGTCCGCGCCCAGCTTGCGCAGGAACTCGCGCAACCGGCCCGATACAGCATCCGGCAACTCGCAGGCGTATCCTCCGATCTGGATCAGAACCTGCTTCGCCTCCAGTAGCAGCGTGTCTTGTTCGGTTGCCGGAACCGCGGTGATCGTGCCAGACCGGTTGAATTTCAGGTTGTAGCTCTTGTCACTCAGGCTCAGGCGGTTCCTCAAGTGCGCAACCGCCGCTTCAACCAGCACAATCGGGTCTTTGCCCCGTGCCAGCTTGTACTCCAGCGCGAACTTATCCACGAGTTGCTGGATGCGGGTCCCGTCCCAATTGTATTCGTCATCTTCCCTGGTGAAGTCATAGTCCTGCTGGAACACGTACCAGTCGACAGTATTGGCGCCGCCGGTCAGGTACAGCACACTTTCCACCGTTGGGGTGAACTCCGTCTCAATGGCCGACGCTACGATCTTGTCGTCCTCATCCAGCAGAGACACCCGCACCACTTCGCACGGCTGAACGGTCAGGGTAAAGTACCGGCCCAGATCAACATCGACAGTCGGCTCGACCTGCGTTGCGACAGTGAATTCCTCCATCTCGCGGTCGTAGGTTCCACATTCGACCTTAATGTCGCAGTAACTGATCTCGCGGCACTTGGCCCATGACGGCACAGCGAGCACCTTCTCTGCGACGTTGTTCTGGTACAGCACACGCAGCGTAGCAATCTCGCCACTGGAATCCGCGTCGGGGAAGTCACTCACGTAAGTCAGCGCATGCAAGGTGTCCCTACTCATAGCGGGCACACGGCAATAATCCAGCGTTTCCCCTTCTCCCAGCATTGCGCGTGTCGGTTCTTCGGCAATCCGGCGGAACACGCCTGCCGGAATCACTTCGACCATTTCCAGGTATTCGCGAGGCAACTCGCGCGACACCAACCTGTACAGTTCGAACGATGGGCATTCGCAGTTTTCCACCCAGCACTGGCGCAGCAGGTCCTTCTGCGCCTCCTGCACTTTGTCGGTCAGACCTTCAAATTCCGGCTGCCAGATCACCGCCTCGCGGTCTGGCATGCGACCGCGGAACTTGGTTCGATCCAGGTGCACGACCCATTCCGAGTGGGTGCGCTGGCCGTAAGGGTCGTTTCCTTTCGCGAACCGGATCGGCAAGCCTTGCAGTGCGAAGCCGGCGTTGTCGAGGTAGGTGCTGACAACTCCGCTCCACACCAGCGTGCCAAGGCCCTCGACCCACGCTTGGTACGGCGCCTTGTCAGTCGACACGGTTCGCGGCAACTGCAAGCCCTGGAAGTACACGTCGAGGGGGAAGGTGCGGGCCGCAACCACCAGTGTGTTTCTCAGGTCAAACATGGTGCGCAGACTCAAACTGATCTGCGTCCCAGCCGCTTCTTCGTCGTCGACGATGCTCGCCGGCACGCCGGCCAGCAGCTCGTCGGTAACGGCGGACAGCTTCTTGCCGTTACTGGTAACGGTGAATTCGCTCGACGCCATGATGGCCGACAGGAAGCCGACACCATACGGTGCGTCCGACTCCTGCACGTCCTGGCTCCAGCCGGATTCGCACAGGGTCAACAGCTTGCCGAAGTCGTCGATCCCGCAACCGTTGTCGGTCACGGTCAGGCGATTTTCTTGAATATGGAACCGGATTTCAGTCGCGCCGGCCCGGCGGGCGTTCTGCATCAGCTCGGTCACGAAGGTGGTGCGAGATGAAAATGCGTCCGCTAGTAATTTCAGCGTGTTGTTTTGGTTTATGGTTAATGTGGTCATTTCAAGTCCTCTCCAAGTTTCAGGTTGGTTGTGGTTCCTAATTAGGAACCGGTTTCAAGTTGGCAGCGGAGTGCTGCAAGTTGCCAACAGCAACTGCGCAGGCAAGACAAGCGACAGCGGTTGTTTACGTTGTGCCCTCTTTCCCGCAAGCGCTTCATCCCGCCAGTTCGACATTGAATTTCTCCTTCAATATCTTGCGCACCAGATCGGCCGGCCCGGTACACAGAAAGGTCGCTTCGCTCACCGACACGGAATCGTCGGTCACGTCCCAACCGTCGGCGTACAGGCTGACTCCACCGAATCCACGCACCCGGCACACCAGCACGTCCAGCGTCGGGTGGTACGCCAGAATTTGGTGAGGCACGGTCGGCAGCGAAAGATGCCGCGGCAGGTTGTGATCCTGCAACGGGCGAATCGGCGCGCGGCCCTCGGCCGACAGCGTCGACACCAGCCGAACATGCGAAGTCGTATTCGACTTTTTATGCCCGACTTTCATAAACGACTTAAGTCCATTAAACATATTACTTAACTCCTTTCGATCCACTTCGGGATTGCGGGTGACAAAGTATTGCTGATTCAATACGCAAGTGTGTGCGTATCGTGTTTTACGCTGCGCTCAAATCACTTGGTTGATTCTATCTATCTGGCGCAATATAACATCTCGGGTGCATTGTTTATGACGTTGCAATTACATCTTACGTGCGAATAATCTTTGACGATTCACTTCTCGCAGCCGGTTGATTAATGTCTTTCGGTTCGTTGACAACCAATGGGTGTCTTCCGTACATTAGCGCACTTAACTCGCAACGGGTGTTATTTTTCGGCGCGATTCTGCTGCACTTTTCGTGCTCGGGTGTCTGTCTCTATATGGTTCACTGCGTCCGCATGGGTGGCTAAAGAAAATCGATCCACTTCATTGCGGTGGGTGCCTACAAACTTTCGATTCAATTGCGATTTACGGGTGCCTGATACGTGTTGCTACGTTCTTGCGGTACGGGTTAATCCCTGCTGATGACGCAATCGCTGATTTAGGGTGTCTAATTTGTATTGCTTCACTTTCCAGCGTCGGTTGACTTAAATCTGCTTGGTTCACAACACCGTTTTGGGTGTCTCTACGAGAATGGTACGCAAGTCATCGTTGAGTGAATTGAGCTGACCGGCTCACTAAACGCAACCGGGTGTCTTTTCGTATTGATTCACTTCGTTTCTTTGGGTGTCTTTTTTCTCGTGGTTCACTTTACGAACGTGGGTGTCTTCGTTCGTATGGTTCGCTACCCTCTTTTGGTTGTCTCCGAAAGTGTGGCAACCGGTTCCTATTAGGAACCAGCTTCAAAACTCACACGGCGTACTTCTCCGCACTACCATGCGCCAGCCCGAGCTTCGCCTCGGCATAGGTCGGCGCAACCGGCAGCCCCTCCAGCGGGCGCCATGCGTTGTACAGATCGATCAAAAACTGCTTCACGGCGTAGCGAATGGCAGCCTGGTGGCGGTGCCCTTTCGAACGCGCCGCCCACTTGGGCGAGTTTTCCAGGCGGAACTTGTAGTCGTCGTACATCTTCCGGTACGGCGACTTGTCGGCCGGCTGCTTGACAAAGATCGTGCCCAACACGCCCATCAGTTTCGTTTTCAGCCAGGGGTTGTACGTGATCGACTTCCTGGTCTGCTGCTCCCCGCTCCGGTCGGTGTAGGCCACATCGACCAGATGCGCCGCGCGCCGGCTGCGCCCTTCCCCGCGCAACTCGCCCGTTTCGGTATCGGTCACAACGACCACATCCAGGCCGGCATAGGCATGCAGGGACGACGGATATTCCGCCTTGTGGATGTCAATTTCAGACAGGATTACGCCCGCCATCGCCGGCCCTACACCGCGAACGTCTTTCAAAAAGGCGTTCCAGATCGGGAACTCGGTCACCAGATCGCCCAGCCGGGTGAACTGCTCTTTCTCGTCCCGCAGCAACTGGAAATACTGCGCTGACAGTGTCAGCTCGGCGTAACTGGAAATCAGCGTCGGCTCCTTCAAGCCTTCCAGCTTCTTCTGGAAGGACTTCATAGTCGGAATCGACAGCACGCCTTCGGTAATGCTATCGAACGACAACTTGATCTGATCCAGCAGGTCGACAGCCTCCTTCTCGGCGTCTTCTTCCTTCTCGCCCGGCTGAATGCCGAGCTTGGCCTTGAATGCAGCGACCAGCCGGTTGCCGGTTTCGATCCGCATTTTCTGCAGGTCGTAAACGCCGCGAACGATAGCGCGGATCGACTCGCGGCCGATTGCCGGCTGCAGGTTTGCTTCATTGATGGGTGCGTTCATGCTTTGGTTTCCTGTCAAGGTCAAGTCAGGTTCCTATTAGGAACCGGGTCATTGCGGCGACGCTGTAGGGTCGCCAGTCGTTTCGTTACTGGTAACTGCTTTGGTATGGACGGACTGCGGCCCTTGGCCCTACAGCCCGCGCTACGTCAACAATCAGTTGCCATTGGCAACTTTGCGAGTGAAGAAATTGGCGTCAGCGAACACAACCTCGCTCAGCATCTTCAGCTGGTTCTGCTGCGACTGGCAGATTTCAACCAGGGTCTTCACGTCGTCCTGCAGCGTAGTTACCTGCTCGGTCAGGCTCGCTACCTGGGCGACCACCGGGCATTCCGAATCGAACTCGGATTCGGGTTGCGGCTGCGGCTGCGGCTCGTCCGCCGCGTTCAGGAACTGCGCCAGCACGCTCTCCGCAACGCTCTGGTTGCCAATGTTGAGGTCGGGCAGCACGCTACGGAACAAGGTACTGAATGACTCCGCGCTGCCGGGCTTGTGCTCATTGCCGGATTGGGTGTCGGCAGCCGGCTGTTGGCCCGACGTGGACGGCCCTTGGCCCTCGGCCCCAGCGGACAACGTGATGTCGGCGCAAGCCGGGTCGTGGATGATCTTGTGCAGATCGTCAAACAGCGGTTCCAGAAGGCTGGCTGCAGGCTCAAGGTACTGCAACGCTTCGGCGACCGCCGGAACGTGTGCGGCGTAGAGCTTGAGGTCGTCGCGAGCGATGGCTACGCGAGTTTCCGCCATGCCGACCGCACCAGCGATTTTAGCGAGTCGTCGGGCCAAACTAGGGTTGTTGAAATTCAGCATGTTTGCTTCCTTCTTTGGTTGGGGTTCCTAATTAGGAACCGGAATCGGAATTCGAGTTCGGGTTATGCAGCCTGAATACCGCCGGCGGTCTGAAGGGGGTAGGATTTTGCTACCCCCTTGCAATGCATCTTCAGCGCGTCACTATGGTTGGCATACCCGAGAATGTCGCAAATGTCCTTTGCGACCCACAAGGTTTCGCCGGAATCGTCCACTACGGAGCGAACCGGCAGGTTTTCGAATTCGAGCGACAGCATGCTCTGAGACATGAAAACTCCTTTACTTACAGCAAGTTGCGTTCCTAATTAGGAACCGGAAAAGGGTGGCTACCCTGCGAGCCTGGAATACCGTGTAGTGTGCCGGTGCGGGGCTAAGCCGCTCCCGCAGGGTGTGCCATTGAAAACTTGGGTACAGCGCGAAACACTACAACGAAACCGGATTCCAGCCCGGCCACCCGATGGGTGTGGG
>CAZWFX010000077.1:0-7826 GCA_964633425.1 uncultured Candidatus Saccharibacteria bacterium | reverse complement strand
CCGGAAGACCTCGATGAAGACGCTGGCAGCGACTACAACGACGCCGAAGACACAGACAAGCCGTTCACTGAGGACCTGGGAGTCCGCCGCACGAACAACATCCTGTACCGGCCAGTGGCCTACTTCGTGGATAACGCGAACGCGAAGGGGCAGTGGATTGGAGATCTGAAGTATTACTCCGCTGAAGCCAATGGATCAGGGTCGGGCATCGCGAACTTCTTCGCAGAAACCGAAGGCCTGCGATCTCTCTGCCAGTGGCGACGGCGAAACGTGACAGCGGGCGATCCGCGCGGCCTGCACCTGTACTACCCCTGTCGACGGGAACTGCGATGGTCGAAGCTACTTCTGGGCAACGTGATGCGAGTCTCGTCGTTTCAAGCGGCGTTTGGAGCGATCCGGACGATCCTGAATGGGGGCACACGGGATGCGGCGGCCGAATACCTGAATTCGCAGCAGGGCGGAACGAAGGCCTCGGGCAGCGAGACCCAGACGATGGAGGCACCGGGGATCGTGACGGTGCCGGCGACAATCAAGTACGAGTTCCCAGAGACGGGCGCCGGACAGTCGAATCACATTGAAGTCCTGGTGCAGCTGCTCCGCGCGTGTGCGAGCGGGATGATGCTGCCGGAATTCATGCTGACGGCGAACGTCTCAGAGGGGAACTTCGCGTCAACGCTGGTCTCCGAAGGACCGTTCCACAAGGGCATGAAGTACGAGCAGAGTCTGATGGTGTCCGAAGACTTGCGGATCATCTGGCAGGCCTTGCGATGGGGCGCTCAGACACGGGCTCTGGACATCACGCTGGCGGACCTCGAGCAGGTGACGATCGAGGCGAAGCCGCCGCGGGTTCAGACAAGGAACCGTAAGGAAGACTTCGAGATCGGAATGGATCTCTGGAAGAACGGCCGCATTTCGGGCAAGACGCTGAACAAGCAGGAAGGCTACGAGTACGAGGAGGAGCAGGCGCAGATCGCGATTGAGCGACCGACGGAACTGCCGCCACCACTCAATGACCGGTCTTCGACTGGCACTCCCGGCCCGAATCCGGATCACAAGGGCGATCCTCTGAAAGAGAAGGGCGTGCTGGCGGGCGACCCCGCTCGACAGCCAGCAGGCACATGACAGGACGCCACAGCGATCGAACTCGAAATCAGGTGTAGGATTTCAGGATTCCCGCATGCCATAATGCGGGTAGAAGTGAGGTGACTTATGTGTTCATGCACAAAGCGAAAGCCACGGAAGCCCCGCAAATGAGCGACGGACAGATTCAGATCATTGATGCCTTCGAGGGTGTCTCGACTGAAGAGATCGAGTCCGGTGTTCTGCGCAAGGTGAAGCTCCTGGGCCTGAAGTCAAAGAACGGGCGGAACTACAACACCGAAGGTGTCCGAAAGACCGCAAAGTCGGCTCTGGAGGGTGCCCGGGTGTATGTGGACCATCCTGACAAACCATCTGCCGTGCGTTCGTACCGAGAGGCATTTGGTTTTACCGAGGCCGTCGAGTATGTTGAAGGCAAAGGGTGGTACGGAACATTGAAGTTCAATCCCGCGCACCCGTCGGCCTCTCAGTTTATCTGGGACGTGAAGAACAAGCCGACCGCGTTGGGGATGAGCATCAACGGACGAATCAAACAGGCTGCTCGCCGCAACAGTGATGGCGATGTGGTCGTGGAAGCGATCGAAGAGATCCGGAGTGTGGATCTCGTGACGCGGCCGGCAACGGCAGCGGGAATTTTTGAATCGGAGTCGACTCAGATGAAGCTGGAAGAACTGTCAGCAGAAGCCGTGGAATCCCTGAAGGCTCAGGTCAAAGCGGATCTTGCGAAGGAAGGCCAGCAGTCGGCCGAAGCCCAGGAAGCCGAGAAGGTTCGCAAAGAACTGGCGGAACTGAAGCAGACACTGGCGAAGAAAGAAGCAGAAGAATCTGCTCGCAAGCTCGCCGGAGAAGTCACGGAGTCATTGAAGAAGACCTTTGAGAAGGTCACGCTGCCGGACGGTGTCCTGACGGACCTCGTGGAATGTGCGTGCCAAATGAAGGAAGAATCACGCAAGTCGCTGGTCGGGGCTCTGGAAAAGTTGTCTCCGATGCTCCGCGTCACGACGGACGAAGAAGACGACGCGACCGACGAGTCGGGCGAAGCGCCGGCGGAAGAATCACACAAGGAGAAGCCTGCCGTGCCTGCGAAGGTGGGTGGTGGCTCTCAGAAGAAGAAGACGGGATCACTGGATCTGCGGGCGTCTTTGGGACTCAAGTCCAGCACCTGATCGTGATCGGTCAGAGCGAGCACACTTTAGAAGTACGGTCATTCGTTTTTGATTTGGGAGTTTGAGATGCCTCGATGCCTTCAGAACCTGGACGCTCACGGCGAATACGGCAACGACATTCGTTCGATGAACCTGCCGGAGACGCTGGTGGATATCTGCGAAGGAGACATGCTGATCTCCAGCACCGCAGACAGTGAGAAGTGTGCGAAGCTGCTGTCCGGCTTCACCTGGGACACGAACCTGGCGACGACCCGTGTGGCCGCGCTGGCTGTGTTTGAAGGCGTGGCGTTGACTCAGGTCGACAACACGACCTGCTTCGACAACGACGCGAAGGTCGCGTACGCGAAGAACCGCAAGGGCACAGGGTTCCAGCGGTCCTATGAGATCGTGGACGACGCTGGTGCTGCGGCTCCGACGACGTGGGTGGAAGGACAGGGATTCACGTTTGCAAAGAACCCGAGCAGCAATGCTCTCGTGAACAACAAGATCGTGAAGACCAGCACATCGAATCAGATCGTCTTCCGCGCTGTGAAGTCCTCAGGAGCGACAAGCCAGACACACGCTCTGGTCGAATTCGCGAACTGATACTGATCTCCCTCGTTTGATTCATTTTTGATAAGTCTCGAGGCGAGTGCCTCTTTCAGGAGTTGTGTGATGCCCAACGCGGTATTGACGAAGAAACTGGTCAAGGAAGTCGCAAAGCACGGCGATGACGCGCTGGAGCAGGTGGACGGTCTCCTTGCGGACGGTTCAGTAAAGTGGGATCAGATCGATCTTCCGTCGATTCTGGAACACGACTTCGGTGGCGTCGGCTATCGGGATCTGATCCTGACGATGCCGAATGACGCGATCGAAGCGGTGATCTCTTCCAGCATCTTTAACAAGATGATTGTGAAGCAGGTCCGAGCGGCTCTGCGTGAGAACCCGAAGGAGTCTTACAAGCTGGCGAACCTGATCCCGTCCGAAACCAAGGGCGAGTGTGAAGGCCGCTACGAAGATCACGGGGCATTCTCCGACATCGTGGTGCACGAAGTCAGCGAACTGCAGAAGGGACCACTGTACGGTCTGGCAACGGACTACCAGCGGCACCCAACCGCGAAGAGTTACTCCGCCGGTCTGGCCTGGACGCGAGAAGCTCTCTGCAAAGACCCGAACGGCTACTTGAATAGCCAGATTCCGAAACTGCGTGATGCTCACTTCACGAAGCAGGAGGAACTGCTGCTGGATGCGTTCATCGGTTACACGCCGAGCTATGACCGCTCCGGAACGCTGTACGACACGTACTACGCCGAAGACGGCAGTTCGACTCCGTTCGCCAGCGGTGCCAGCGGTCCATGGATCAACGCGAAGGCACTGGACTTCGGCTGCTCGGCCGACCTGCAGTCTGTCCGCGATTTGTTTTACGACATGCGAGACCTGGTGCATGGTCGCCCGATCGACATGGACACGAGCAACCTGCAGTTGATGACCTCTCGTCAGAAGGCAGATGCGATCCGTCCGAAGCTGCTGGCCTCAGCGGTTGAGTCAGATGAAGACTGCGGTGCAACCGGAACACGGCACTACGTCATGACGGCGGAAGTGGCGAATGGAATGTCCTTCGACCTGATGTCCTACCAGCGACTGGTGGACCGCATCGTGGCACGATGGTCCGTTACGGCGGCAGACGCTCAGGAATGGTGGTTTGCTGGCCGCATCGCGGAGATGTTCGGATTCGTCTGGCAAATCGCTCCGCAGATCACACGCTGCAATTTGAGCAGCGACGATCAGCGACGTCGGATTGTTGCGGTTTACGACAGTCTGTCGAAGGGCTATGCTTACGTGAAGAACCCTTACAAGGGTGTGATGCTCACGCCGCCAGCCTCCTGATCGGACTGATCACGGAAGACACTGAAACAGCCTGGGCAGACACCCAGGCTGTTTGTCTTTTGGCGTCAAGACTTTTCAGGAGAACCCCGTGAACGTAGCAGGTCAGTCAGTGATGTGGTTGGTACGTGCCCCAGGATGTCCACTGCGGATCATCAAGGCACAGAACCGGGACGAGAAGAAAGAGGCGAAGCCGATTGCGGCCGCAGAGGTGCGACGGGTCTATCTTGAGAAGGCCTTCGCGAAGCGATCGACCGAAGTCGGCAACGATCCGGACCTGCAGTGGCCGGTGTTCCAGCCGATCACTGAGTCTGATATTCAGTCCATGCAGTTACAATGGCTGACGGAGGAGAGCGGAGTGACCGGTCAGCCGCGCGGCGTCTGCGTGGTGTGGCAGGGGCCTGAGAAGGCGACCGTTCTGAAGGGGTAATGGGATGGCCTGTGACTGCAGCGATCTGGAAGACAAGATTTGCACTCTGAGCGAAGAACTCGCTGCAGCAGAAGGCTGTGCCGGCGTGGTCACCCGGGATGCGGATGGCGGAAGCCATGACCATTCCGGGAAGATCACGATGAAGCAGGCAGCTCTCCGAACGTACATGGACTTGTACAAAGAGAAGGGCTGCGGAAAGACCTCGGAACTGTTTGAGTTCGTGCACACAGCCTGTGTGCGTTCCGTGAACTGTTCCGGTGGCAGTTGCAACACGCCGAATCGCCGGACACGGCGGAGGTATCGTCGATGAGTTCGGGGAGCACGTCGGACTGCTGTGTGGATCCGTGTGCCTGCCAGGCATGGCTGGAGGTGTACTGCAACGCCTATGTGGCGTTCACGCACACCTACTGCGGAGAATCGTATCAGTACGAGTCTGGTCGCAAGCTGGCGATCCCGAAGGACGCAGTGAATCCGCAGTCGATGATCCATCCGGACGACGCGATCTTTGAGTTCAGTGACTACGAGAATGCGATGGAGTCTGGGATCGGAGCAACGATCACGGACGCAAACGGAACGGAATGGACCGTTTATCGCGTGCGGAAGATTGACGACCTGTGCATCTGGCGAGTGTGGGCCAGGAGTGTGGCGTACTGCTTCCAGTTGCTCGACAAGGTCGAGGTGCTGGAACGGGAGAAGTGCGATGCGGCCGAGAACTGCGAGCCGGTCTTCAAGATGGAGAAGGTCGTCGGGAAGTGCCGCGGAAAGATCCTGGTGAACGGCGGTGCGGCGAGCACAGCGAACCGTGCCGAACAGATGAAGGTGACCTACACGGGTTCACTGACGCGGTGGCCGGCGGGCGATTATCCGCTGGCGGATCATTTTCTGCGAACGAAGCAGGGGCTGTTCCGGATCACGCGATTCACGGATTCTGGTCCGTTCGCTCCGTACCAGGTGACACTGGAGAAGGTCGATGCTGACGGCACAAGTTGTTGATCGCTCCCAGCAGATCATGGAGCTGCTGAACCGAAAACTGCTGGCTGCGATCAGCCGCGCGTGCTTCGAGATCGCAGACGATTACAAGGCGGAGTTGCAGGTCAATCAGGCTCCTCCGCATTCATCAATTGGTGAGATTCCACACCGGTACTTCGGTCATCGCAGCGGCGGCTATGGACCGGTCTTCGGAGAAAACGAGCCGAACAATCAGCCACCGGACTTCGCGCGAGTCCAGACGGACTACCTGTCGACCTACATCGAAGGGGGCGCAGAGGATGTTTTTGGGGAAATCAGCGGGTATGTGGGATTCTCTCCGAGTCATGTTGTGACTCGCGAGCAGAACTATCTACTCTTCCATGATCAGAACGGCCGTCCCTGGGTGATTCCGATTTACGAGCGTAACAAGGACGGCATTGTCGAATACGCCATCCAGTCCTTCAGGGAAGCCGACTGACATGCCGATCTATCGAATCTATGGCGCCGGAACACCGGTGGACGTCGAAGCCTGCAGCCCGGAGATCGCGGAGGCGATCTACTGCGAGCAGTACGGTGTGGATGTCTCCCGGATCGCCACTCGGAGGATCCTGTGACGAACTGCTGCATTGAAGACGCGGTCGCCGACGGGGTGAAAGCCCTGCTGAACAGCCCCATCAAAGACTCCCAGGTCCACCTCGTGCAGCGGATGGGGGCTGAGGAGGTCGTGCCGTACTGCGTCCTGCAGGTCACCACTCGCCCAGACAAGCGAACGTCGGAAGGGATGACAAAGACTCATGCCGTCTCTCTGCAGGCGTTCTTCGTGAACAACAGGCTGGCAGACGCAATCCTGTTCAAATCACTGGTGGAAGAGTGGGTTTTTGGTTCGAACTGCATCGCCCTTGGTTCGTGCGGATGCCTGTGCGTACAATCCATCGGCGAAAGTAAGATCGTCCCGCAGAATGACGGGAAGATCCGTTACGACATCACATTTTCCGGGGCATACAGTCAGTCCTCGAGTAGTTAGTCTGGAGCCAATCTGATGACATTTTCTGCTGGATCTGACCTGTGCTGCGCCGCCAATGCCTGCGTTCTGCTGGACACGAACACGTCCTCCGGAAAGACCTGGGACAAGATCCCGCACGTCACGCAGATCTCGACCACCGAGCAGGCGAACACGCCCGGCCTGGTGACAAGTGACTCTGCTGGTCTGGAAATCCCCGTCTGCGGACTGGTGCAGTCCACCGGCAACCTGTCGATCGCGTGTCACAGTGGCACGGGTCCAGGGCTCCTGTGCATCAATACAAATTACCGTCTGCGATGGTCCGTCGACTGCGACAACATCTGGGACGGCAGTGCTGCAGTCGCCGACATCAGTGCGGGCGAGCACTTTGAAGCGATCGTAAAGATCACGTCGGTTCCGATTGATTACAACATCAAGGGGAACCAGGCAGTGGAGTTCAATTACGGTTTCCGCGTGGTCGAGTGGATCACGAAGCCAAGCTGTCAGGCCGATTCTGAGTGAGGTGAATGATGATTACGGTCCCTGTTGGCGGAAAGGGACTGGTGATCGCTCCGAAGCGTCTTCTGGATTATGTCCAAAAGTGCGACTTTATCAAACTGAGACGCATGCGACCATGGGATCTCCTCAAGGGGATCCCACCGTCCATTTCAGGGCGCGATTTCCAGAACTTCGTCGAAGCGGCGATGGGCGTGTGCTACCAGAACTCTTCGTTTGTCAGTGTCGAAGAGGAACTGCAGTTCGATACGTCCTATGAGGGGTTCTATTACACGCTTTGGCGAGCGATCGAACTCGGGAAGCAGAAGAAGCCGAAGAATCGCTCGGCCCTGCTGAAGAAGGACGTTGTCGACGATTACACCGAGGCTCTGGCGGGCATCAACGAGGCGAGGCTCCTTTGGGAGGACGCGACCGACGAGGAGAAGCGAGCGATCAACCTCGCGCTCAATGGTGTGTCGGAGGAAGCGGCGATAAAAAAATCGCCCGCCCCGCCCCCCCAGACACCGGAGGCGGGGCCAGTCGGCAGCGATGGAACTACACCGGAGGTGTCCCCGACGCCAGAGACGTCGAGTTGAAGGGTTGCCGGTATAAAATGCTGGCGATCGACGTGGTGCACGAGACGGGCATCACGCTGACGGAGGCTCTGCAGCTGACGCTGATCGAAGCCTATCAGTCTCTGGGCGTGAAAGCATTGTGGACACCGAACTATGTCGACCGACAGGCTACTTGATGTCTTTGTGGGAGTTCAGCCGGACGCTCAGTTGCTGGCCGCAACGGAGCAGGC
>CAZWFX010000076.1:4812-7950 GCA_964633425.1 uncultured Candidatus Saccharibacteria bacterium | reverse complement strand
TCAAAATATGAATTTACAAGCAGTAAATCACGGGCCCCATCTTCCTTCACTTAGGCCTTGACATCCGTGGTAGACTTCGGGCCATGACCAAGAGTGCTACCTGGCGAAGCTATGTGCGCGCCCGCGTCGGAGAGAGCGGCGAGCGCATCTTCGACACGCTCATCGAGCTGATGGAGGGCAACCCCGTCGCACAGCGCACGGCAGACGGTCGCTTCGTGGACCCCATCATCCCGACACCAGCAGTGCGCCTCGACGCGGCGAAGCACCTCTCGGAGCTCGTGTTCGGCCGCGCAGCGAGTCAGACGGAGCAGGTGGCTGCCGAAGGTGCAGAGGCCGAGCGAGAGGCCATCCGCGCGCTTTCCGACTCCGAACTCCAGAAGCGCATCGCCGCGGCGTGGCGCCTGCCCGCGCTGCCGGAGGACGCGGTGCTCGTGCCGCAGGCGTCGGGCTTCTCCATCAGCGACATGGCCCGCGCGGCGTGGGAGAGTACGCCGGAAGATGAGTGAACCGACCACCCTTCGACGAGCGCTGCCCGCCGAGCTCAAGCTCATCCGCTCATCGTGGTTTGAAAGCTACCGCAAGGGCGGCCGATGCCCCGAGGTGCGCTACGACATCTTTCGTCCGCACCAGGATGCCGTCATCGACGCGCTGCTCGAGGCCGCGGCCGTCTGGGTCCTCACTCCGCAGAGCGTGCCCGAAGAGGTGTGTACCTGGTTGGTCTACACGCCCGCCACCGTGCACTACGTCTACACGAAGCAGGCGTACCGCAAGCTGGGCTTCGCGATGCAGATGCTCAAGGCGTTCGGACCCTTCACGCAGTACACCCACGAGACGACGTTCGGTCGGCGCTTGCTCTCGCGTGTGGGTGCCAGCTACAACCCGTACCTCCTCAACGCAGCACAGCCCCCTCAGGGAGCCTTCACATGGCAGAGAAGCCCAGCATCGAAATCAAGTCCGTCCAGCTCCTCCCGGGAGTCCACATCCCCGGCATCGCCTCCCAGACCCTCGTGGCCGCAGGGGGCGTGAAGCTGGCGCTGATGTTCGACGAGGACTTCCTCTATGTGGACACCGGGAAGACCGAGCTTCTCGTGCCGGTGACGGCCCTGGCGCGCATCGACATCAAGTCGGAGAAGTACGCGCCCAAGGAGCCCCCGAAGCCCGCCGCGGCCCCCGCGCCCGCCGCCCCGGCCAAGTCCGACACCAAGACCTTCATCAAGGACCCGAAGACCGGCGCCATCATCGAGAAGTGACCTCCAACCCGACGAACCAGCGCGCTTCGCGCGCCGAGTATCGGAGGCGAGCGCGTAGCGCTCGTAGCTAGGTGACCTCCAACCCGCGCTTCTTGATGGAGGAAGCCGAGCGCCGCCGCCGAGAGCGCGAGCGCAACGGCGTCATCACCCAGGGCATCCTCGACGAGCTTTTCAAGCAGCAGGTGGACTTCGTGCTCGACGAGTCCCGCGAGAAGGCAGCGCTGTGCACCCGCCGCGCAGGCAAGACGGCGATGTGGAGCCGCTACAGCGTCATCAAGGCCCTCGCACAGCCCATGTCCCTCATCCGGCTGTGGGCCGTCTCACGCCTTTACGCCAAGCAACTGCTCTGGCGAGAACTCCTCGCGGTGTGCGCCCGGCACAAGATTCCCGTCAAGCCCCACGAGACGGAGCTCTCCATCCGCTTCGAAAACGGCTCCGAGATTCGCCTGTTGGGCGCCGACAAGGACAAGGAAGTCCAGAAGAAGCGCGGCGAGCGCACGGACATGGAGGTGGTGCTCGAGGCCCAGGGCTTCTCGAGCTACCTGCGCCCGCTCGTCGAAGACGTGGCCCAGCCCTGCCTCGTGGACCGCCGCGGGACGTTCTGCCTGGAGGGCACACCCGGGCCCGTGCAGGTGGGGTACTGGTTCGCCGTCTCAGGCAACGAGCCTTTCGCCTCGCGGTGGACCTCCCAGGGCGTGGCCCAGGGCAGCGACCTCATCGGTGCCGGGTGGTCGATGCACCGCTGGAGCCTGCTCGACAACCCCTTCCTGCCGGGCATCAAGGACGAGGTGGAGCGCATCAAGACGCGCCGCAGGTGGGCCGACGACAACCCCACCTACGTCCGCGAGTACCTGGGCCGGTGGGTCAGCGACTTGGGGGCCCTCTTCTACGCCTTCGACCCCATCAGGAACCTGTACGACCCCACCGCCGTCCGGCCCTTCGGCCACGGATGGATGCACACGCTCGGGTGGGACTTGGGCGCGCTCGACGACATGGCTCTGGTGGTCTGGGGCTACCACCCGGACCTCCCCGAGCTCTACGAGGCCTTCTCGTGGAAGAAGCCCGGCGCGAGCGCGCAGGAGGTGATGGACGAAATCACCGCGCTCGAGGACCAGGGCTTCAACTTCACCAAGCAGGTGGCGGACACGGGCGGCGGCGGTCGCATGTACGTCGAAGAGGTGGAGCGCCGCTTCGGTCGGCACTTCGAAGCCGCGAAGAAGTCCGAGAAGTACGAGCACGTCAGGATGATGAACGACGACTTCCGCGGGGGCTTCCTGCGCCTCATGCCCGGGAGCGCCTACGCGGAGGAGGTGGCGCAGCTCGCGCGCGACCAGGACTGGCCGCCACCCGAGAAGCCCGACGCCAAGCCGCGCGAAGACCCCAAGTGTGATAATCATTGTTCCGACAGCGCCCTTTACGGGTGGCGCGCGGCGCAGCACTACCTTCATCGCCTGGAGCCTGCTAAACCCCAGAAAGGCTCGGCTGCGTGGTCGAAGGCCCAGGAAGATAGGATGCTGGCGAAGCTGCTGGAGCGAAACCAAAGAGAATGGTGGGAGAAACCGACATGAGCAACAAGAACAAGGGTGACTTGAGCCTGGTGGACATGCTGCACCTCTGCCGTCATTTCGGGGTGCGCCGCTTCAAGAACTCGAGCATGGAGCTCGAATTTCACGAAGGTCTGCCGCAGTTGCTGGATGTGAGCCCCGAGGCCGCCAAGCCCCCGACGAAGGACGATGCCTACGAGCAGAAGGCGCTCGAGGGCACCGACGCCCCCAAGGTCGGCGCGGACGGCCTCACCGCCGAGCAGCAGCGCGAAGTCTACGGCGGCGTGATGGACCCCGAGCTTCGCTGACCCCCGTAAAGGAGTAGGACCGTGGACTATCGCGAC
>CAZWFX010000076.1:2311-4712 GCA_964633425.1 uncultured Candidatus Saccharibacteria bacterium | reverse complement strand
CCAGAACCTCGTCCTGATGTACGACGAGAAGATTGCGCTGAACGTCGTGGCGGCAGTGACGGACACGCTCACGAGCAAGATTGCCAAGTCGAAGCCGAAGCCCAGCTTCCAGACGAACGGCGCCTCGTGGGCCATGCAGCAGAAGGCGCGGAACTTGGACAAGTTCATGCGCGGCGTCTTCTACGAGACGAAGGCCTACGTCGCGGCGCCCAAGTGCTTTCAGGCCGCGTGCATCTTCGGCACGGGCGCCATCAAGGTCTTCATCGACCCCAACACCAAGCGCCTGAAGCTCGAGCACACCTTCATCGACGAACTCTACGTCGATGACGTGGACGGGAAGTACGGCGCCCCGCGGCAGATGCTCCAGAAGAAGCTGGTGCAGAAGGACGTGCTGCTGGCGACGCTGGGCAAGGGCCTCGACGAGCAGCAGCGGCAGCGCATCATCAACTACGGCACCCCGGGCGAGGCCTCCACGGCCATGAAGCCCCTGTCGAACATGGTGGAGGTCTGGGAGGCCTGGCACCTGCCCTCGAGCAAGGGCTCCAAGGACGGGCGGCACTCCATCGTCGTGGGCGACGTGGAGCTCGTGGGCGAGCCGTGGACGCACGACTTCTTCCCCTTCGTGTTCCTGCGCTTCAGCAACCGCGTGCTGGGTTTCTGGGGCCAGGGCGTCGCGGAGCGGCTCTCGGGCATTCAGGTGGAGATGAACCGGCTCATCCGCAGCGTGAGCGAGCAGCTTCGACGCAAGGGCCGCGGGCGCATCTTCGCCCCGTATGGCTCCAAGATTGTCCCGGCGCAGATGACCAACGGCGTGGCGGACATCGTGACCTACTCCGGAGGCGTGCCGCCGACCGTGGATAACGGCAACGCCGTGGCGCCCGAGGAGTTCAACCAAATCGAGCGCCTGTGGCAGTTCGCCTTCCAGGTCATCGGCATCAGCGAGCTCTCTGCGGCGGCCAAGAAGCCGTCCGGCCTCGACGCGGCGGTGGCGCTGCGCGAGTTCAACGACATCGAGAGCGAGCGCTTCGCGGACCTCCAAGGCCGGTGGGACCAGTTGTTCCTCGACCTGGCGGAAATCTGCATCGAGCTGGTGTCCGCCAACGGCGGGCGCGGGTACAAGCAGAAGCTGCCCAATAAGCGGTACATCGTCGAGCTCGACTGGAACGACATCGACCTTCAGCGCGACGACTTCATCATGCAGATGATCCCGGCCTCGTCTCTGCCGGGCACGCCCGCCGCGCGCTACCAGCGCGTGAAGGAGATGATGCAGGACGGGTTCATCGACAAGGCCGTGGCGCAGCAGCTGCTCAACTTCCCCGACATCGAGGCCGAGGAGAACTTGGGCACCGCGGCCATCGACGACGTGTCGTACGTCATCGGGTACATCCTCGACGACGCGGAGCCGCACCTCGAACTTCCTGATGAGTTCCAGAATCTGGAGCTCCTCGTGCAGCAGGGCACCGCGGCGCTGCTCTACGCGAAGCACCACGGCGCGGAGGAGAAGCGCCTGGACATGCTGCGCGAGCTCATCAAGGCCGCCAGCCAGGCGAAGGTGGCGCTCGAGCCCCAGGCGCCCATGCCCCCGCCGCCCGCCGCAGGCGCCCCCGCGGGTCCGCCGGTGCCGCCCGGTGGGCCGATGGTGCCCAACGTGGACATCAACATGCCTGTGCAGCCCGCCGTGCCCCCAATCGTCGCGTCCTGACGACACCTAAAGGAGCAGTAGATGGCCGAAGAGAAAGCCCCCGTAGCCGCAGCGCCCGCTTCCACCCCCGATTTCCAGGCTGCCGCGCTCAAGGCGTTGCAGGAAGGGCCTCCCAAGGCCGCCGAAAAGGCCCCGGAAGCGCCCGCAGCGGCACCCGCGGAGCCCGCGCAGGCTGAAAAGGCCCCGCCCGACGACAAGGCGGCGGTGGCAGACGCTGAAAAGAAGCTCTCCGAGGAGATGGCGGCCAAGAAGGCCGAGGAAGCCAAGCCCCCGAAGGGCTGGGAGCGTCCTTTCGAGACGCTGGCGCGTGAGAAGGCGGCGGTGCGCGAGCAGGCGCAGGCCCTCAAGGCTCAGGAAGCCCTCATCGAGGAGGGCCGCCGCGCCAAGGAGGCCCGGGAGAAGGGCGACCCGCTCGAGCTGCTCAAGGCCAACGGCTGGGAGTGGGATGACGTGGTGGCGCACCTCACGGGGCAGAAGCGCGACCCCAGCAAGGCCCCAGCGCCCAAGGTGAACGACGAAATCGCCCAGCTTCGCGCCGAGGTCATGGCGATGAAGGCCGAGAAGCAGCAGGCGGCCCTGATGGACACCATCGGCAAGGCCATCGAGACCTCGGAGTTCCGCTTCGTGAAGGAACTGGCGACCCCCCAGCAGGTCTACGCCGAGCTCGACGCCTACCACCGGCAGAACGGCGAGCTGCCC
>CAZWFX010000076.1:0-2211 GCA_964633425.1 uncultured Candidatus Saccharibacteria bacterium | reverse complement strand
CCCGAGGAGTACCGCGCTGCGGCACTCCAGGCACTCGTCAACGGGCCGAAGCGGTAACCGGGCAGCCTAAAGCGCTGCCCTCGAAAGGCAGCGCAACATGTCGGTCACCACTACCAATTTCGCGTACGCCCTCAAGACTCTGTACCCGCAGTCGCGGGTTCAGGACCTCGTTTACAAGGACCACCCGTTCCTCGCGATGGTCCCCAAGGACAAGGAGTTCTACGGGGCCAACATGGCGCTGGCGGTCCGCTACGCCAACCCCCAGGGCCGTTCGGCCGCGTTCAGCACCGCGCAGACCAACGTGGGCAACAACAAGGGCGTGCAGTTCCTCCTGACTCGCGTGAGCGACTACCAGGTGGTGCGCCTGACCACGGAGGCCATCCAGGCCGCCGAGAAGGACATGGGCGCGCTCATCAAGGCGCTCGACACTGAGATGCAGGCCGGTATCAACAACATCTCGGCCTCGCTCGCGCAGTCGCTGTACGGCGACGGTTCCGGTGCGAAGGGCCAGTCGGCTTCGACCTCGAGCCCCATCACCCTGGTCAACATCAACGACATCACCAACTTCGAAGTGGGCATGGTCATCGTGGCGGCCTCGAGCGCCACGGGCTCCATCCGCTCGGGCAGCGGCACCATCACCGCCATCGACCGCGACGCCGGGACCATCACCTACACCGGCACCATCACGTCGCTGACCGCGAACGACTACCTCTTCACGCAGGGCGACGCGCCGAACGGCGGCGCCAACGTGAAGGTGTCGGGTCTTCAGGCCTGGATTCCCTCCAGCGCCCCGAGCGCCACCGCCTTCTTCGGCGTGGACCGCACCCCGGACGTGACTCGTCTCGGCGGTCTGCGCGTGGACGTGAGCGCGCTGACCCCGGAAGAGGGCCTGGTCACCACGCTCTCCAAGGTGGCGCGCGAGGGCGGCCGCACCTCGCACTGGATGTGCAACCACCTCTTCTACCGGAGCATCGAGAACGCTCTCGGCGCGAAGGTGGTGTACGAGACGGCGGGCATGGGCACGGTGTCCTTCACCGGCCTGAAGGTCATCGGCCCCAAGGGTTCGGTGATGGTGTACGCGGACCAGGACTGCCCCTCGGCGCGCAGCTTCGCGCTCCAGATGGACACCTGGAAGCTGGCGTCGCTCAAGGAGGCCCCGCAGATTCTGGACCTCGACGGCAACCAGCTCGACCGCGTGTACAACGCCGACGAGTTCGAGGCGCGCATCGTGTACTACGCGCAGCTCGGGTGCGACGCGCCCGGGTTCAACGCCAACGTCACGAACCCGAGCTAAGCGCTCCCGGAGCCGAGGGGCTGACGTAGGCCCCTCGGCTTCGACCACGAAAGGAACACGAACATGGCAAACGCCAGCAACCAGTTCCCCATCCGGGCGCTCAACAACGGCATGATTCCGGTCTTCGGCAGCTTCGCGCCGAACGGCTCGAGCGCTGTGTCTGCGTCGAGCAGGCTGGGCAAGGGGTGGAGCGTCGCGCGCACCAGCGCGGGCCTCTTCACCATCACCTTCGCCAACGTCTGGGCCGAGATGGTGAGCTTCACCTGCTCGCTCCAGCTCGCGACCGCAGCCGACCAGTTCCTCATCCCCGGCGTCTACACCGCTGCGTCCAAGACCATCACCATCACGGTCTGGGACATCAGCGACGCGGCGGCGGCGGATGTGGCGGCCAACGCCAACAACCGCATCCACTTCTGCGCGTGGTTCCGCAACAGCGCCGTTCCTCCCTCCTACGGGTGATAGATGGGCGCAGTCAGTCTGGCCACGCTCCGGGCTCGCGCCCGCGAGCGTGCGGACATGGTGGGCTCCAGCTTCGTGGCCGACACGGCCACGTCGCTGGATGCTTGGCTGAACGAGGGCGCGCAGATTCTCCACGACAAGCTCGTGGAGGCCTACGGCAGTGAGTACCTCGAGAAGTCCACCACTGCGACCACGACGACCGCGACCGACTACGCCCTCCCCAGCGACTTCTACAAGCTCCTCGGCGTGGACCTGCTCGTCCAGGGGGCCACTGTCACGCTCCAGCCGTACATGCGGCCCGAGCGCAACTTCCGCAGTAGCCAGCTCCTCGCCTACAACTTCCTCCCGCGCTACTTGCTGACCGGCAGCAACCTTCGCCTCACGCCAGCGCCTCAGTCGGGACAGACCCTCACCATCTGGTACGTCCCTCCCCTTCAGGTCCTCCAGAACGGCAGCGG
>CAZWFX010000075.1:0-7976 GCA_964633425.1 uncultured Candidatus Saccharibacteria bacterium | reverse complement strand
CTCACGAAGAAGCTCCGCGAGAAGGGCGTGATGCTTGGCTCGATTCGCCAAGAAGCGCCAAATCCCAAATCCCAAATCCCAACGATCTCAGATCCGAATACTTCTAACCTCGTTGCCGAGACGAGCTGTGACGCGCCCGTCACCTACGACCCCGTCGGTTCCTTCGACAGCGTTCCCACCGTCATCGCCTACGATTGCGGCATGAAGCGCAACATCATCCGCAGTTTTCTCAAGAGGGGAGTGCGGGTCGTGCGCGTGCCGTGGGACTACGACCTCGATCTGATGAAGGAGCACTACGACGGCGTGTTCTTTTCAAACGGTCCCGGCGACCCGAAGACGTGCGTGCCGACGATCGCGAGCCTCAAGAAGGCCATCGCCAAGGACAAGCTCACCTTCGGCATCTGCCTCGGCAACCAGCTCATGGGGCTAGCCATCGGGGGCGACACCTACAAGCTCAAGTACGGCCACCGGGGCTGCAACCAGCCGTGCGTCGAACGCAGGCCGGACGATCCCGCGAAGGACAAGGTGCGCTGCATCATCACGAGCCAGAACCACGGCTTCGCCGTCGACGGCAAATCGCTCCCGGCCGGCTGGCACGTGTGGTGGGAGAACGCCAATGACGGCACGGTCGAGGGTATCCGGCATGAGTCCGGTCGCTACTTCGCCGTGCAGTTCCACCCGGAGGCGACGCCGGGGCCGGAGGACGCGAATTTCTTGTTTGATGAGTTTGTCGGAATGTTAAGGGAAGAAGCGAAAAAGTGAGCGTGTAAGGTTTAGAGGTTCTGAGGTTCGGCGTTTGTTTTGCGTCTCAGAAGCTCTAAGCTGGAAACCTCAAAACCTTTTTCCATGGATTTCTTCGTCCTCAGCTCTTCCCGGGGCACCACCTTCCAAGCCGTTCTCGATGCGTTGAAGCGCGGCGAGCTTTCGGCGAGATGCCTGGGTCTGCTCACCGACCGCGCCGACCGCGAGTGCATCGCGAAGGCGGAGGCCGCCAATGTGCCCGTATGGATCGTGGAATGGAGCCCGAAGGAAAAGCGAGAGATCTACGACAAGCGCGTACAGGAGGCGCTCATGGACGCGCTGAAAGGCCGCGATCCGCGCACGGTCGTGCTTGCGGCGCTCGGCTGGATGCACATCCTCGGTCCGGCGTTCATCGGCGCGTGGCGGAATCGCATTCTCAACGTGCATCCCGCCCTCCTGCCGAAGTACGGCGGCGAAGGCATGTACGGCATGCGCGTGCACCAGGCCGTTCTCGACCATGCGGAGAAGGAGAGCGGCATCACGATCCACCTCATGGACGAGGGCGTCGATACCGGGCCGATCCTGCTCCAAAAAACGTGCCCCGTGGAAACGGGGGACACGCCCGAGACGCTACGCGACCGCGTGCAGGCACTGGAACGCGAGTGGTACCCGAAGCTCCTGGAGATGATTCATCAGAAGAAGATCGATCTTCCCTCGTAACCTCTAAAGCTCATAACCTTAAAACCTATAAGGTTATGATGTTATGAGGTTATGAGGTTCGCTCGGGTGTGAACGCTGAATTCAGATATATCCTTCCACATGCACCTGCTTCTTCGGGATGTTCCACTGTTCCACTGCGAGCTGCTTCACTTCTTTGGTCATGTTCGGGTTGCCGCAGGCGTAGAGGAGCGTCGTCGACGGATCCTTGATGAGGCCGGGAATGTGCGTTTGGATGCGCCCTTCGAGGCCCGCCCAGTCGCCGAGCGGCTCGGTGAGCGTTTCGTGCAGGCGCACGTTCGCGTGCTCCCGCGTGAGCGTCTCGAGCTCCTTGTTCCAAAACAGGTCCTCCTTGGCGCGTACGCCGAACACGATATCGATCAGGCGGTCGTCGCCGCGCTCGAGCGCCGAGATCACTTGCGAGCGGAACGGCGCGAGGCCCGATCCCGTCGCGGCGAGGATGACGTGGGCGCCCGGCAGGGGATCCAGCGTGAAGACGCCGAAAGGGCCTTTCATCGTGAGAGTCGTGGCCTTGTCGATCACCTCGTGGCAATACCGGCTGAACCTGCCGCCGGGTACGTACTTCACGAGGAAGAGAAGTTCGTCTTCTTCCGGCGCGGACGCGATCGAGTACGCGCGCGTCTGCACGTCGGAGGGGTTCTCGAGGAGCGGCACGTCGAAGAGCACGAACTGGCCCGGTTTGAACGAGAAGCCCTTCGGCTTCGTGAACCACAGTTCCACTACGTCCGGGGCGATCGTCTTTTTTGCGAGGCAGGTGATGACGTGCGAGGGGATGGGCACAGGTCCAGTGTACTCCAGGAATCGGGTGCGGGTTGCGGGCGACGAGATACGGGCGACGAGATGCGGAAAATCAGGAACAAGCGTTCTACGAGAAACCCGAAACCCGAAACCCGAAACCCGAAACCCGAAACCCGAAACCCGAAACCGGTATACTGTCTGTCTCTCTTCACCCCATCCTGAACAAATCTTCCTTTTCCCCAATTCCCGGCACCCAGCCGGAGAACTCCGAAAGCGACAGTCCGTGATCGCGGATGATCGCCGCGGGCGTCGAGTTCCCGGCGTTGCCCATCACGGCGTTGCCGGCTGTCGCGAGCTGGTCGGCGACGGCTTCCGTCGTCATCGAGAGCGGACGTCCCCGGAGGTCGGGTACTCCTTCTAAGGAAAGGAGGGGGTCGATGCCTGAGCAGGCCAGCGCGATCGCCACCACCCCTTTGCGCCGCGGAAGCGAGCAGCTGTCCGAGACGATCACCGCGAGCCGGATCCCGAGGCGCCGCTCGAGTTCCCCCCGCAGCGCCGTCGCGGTTCGCGCGGGATCACGCGGCCACCCGATCGCGGCGTCCGCTTCGGCGTTCGATTGATCGAGCCCGGCATTGGCGATGAGGATCGATCCGCGCATGCCGCCCGGTTTCAGCTCCGTGAGCACCGCGCCTGGGCAATGGTGCCGGACGGAGCCGTTCAGGCGCGTCGTTTCTTGCAGGATCGCTTCCACGAAGCGCGGGTCTTGGCGCGTCTCGGTCGCGATCGACACCGCCTCGTCGGACGGTTTCAGCGTCGCAAGGCCTCGCATCGCACCTTCCGCCGTGGCGAGGATCTTCGAGGACACGACGATCACGTCGCTTTCCCTATAAAAGGAGGAGTCGGCGAGGAGGTCGGCGACGGAGTCGCCGCGCGTCACGAGCCGGGTACGGACGGGAAGGATGAGCACGGGAAAAGTGTAGCGCACCTGACGTCGGACGCCGTCTGATGTTGCGCGCTCTTCGGAATCCGTATCCCATCACGCGTTTTCGAGTACGAGAGTTGATCGTGCCGGACATTTCCGCGTGCGCGTACCCGGGAGACGGTGATACTCTCCAACTCCGTATGGCGGTACGGCCGAGTTTCTTCGAACTCACCACCGGGGCATTTGCGTTCGCCGCCGCTTTCGTCGTCGCACTCACGTCGACGCTCACGAATCCTTCGGGCACGTCGCGTCTCTCCGCCTCCGTGCTTCCGGGGAGTCTTTGCGGTATCGACATGTCGACGCCGCAAATCACCTTCCAATTGACTACCGCCGCGTACGACTACGAGGGGGGCAACCTGCTGCTCCAGCCGTGGCCGTATCCGCTCGATCAGGTGAGCCCGAACCAGTGGGCCGCGACCATCATGGGTTCCCCTTCCACGGAAGTGGGCAGTGTCACCGTCACGGTCACCGCGAACACGATGAGCGGGGAGTGGGAAGCCTCGATCGTCGGTCCAGGAGGATATCCGAATGAGGTGTTCCTGTCGGAGGTGCTGGGTTGCGGTCTCCACTATCAGGATGAGGATTACCCGGGATGGACGGGTGACATTGACGCGACGATCACGGATACCGGAGGCGGCAGCAGTTCTTCCGCCCCCGATTTGTGTGCCGGCGTGGTCTGCACCGCCTTGGATCAGTGTCACGATGTCGGGACGTGCGATCCCTATACGGGCGTATGCAGCGATCCCCCCGTTGCCGACGGCACGTTCTGCAACGTGGATTCCGACGGTTGCACCGAGTTCGATTCCTGTCAGTCCGGTACGTGCACGGCCGGCATGGCCATCGACTGCGGCGACGGAATCGATTGCACCACGGATACCTGCGTGTCGACGGGTATCGACAGTTATTCGTGTACCAACGATGTGCAGTCGGACAAATGCTTGATCGACAGCACCTGCTACAACAACGGAGACGCGGATCCCGGAAACGAATGTCTGGCATGTCTGACGTCCACTTCCAATACCGCGTGGACGAATAATGACGGTCAGTCTTGCGACGACTTCGAGAGCTGCACCACAGGCGACGTTTGCTCCGGCGGCATCTGCGCGGGATCGATGATGGCATGCGACACGCCTCCGGATTGTCACACGACTGACGGTGCCAGCTGCGTCGCCGGCATGTGCAATTATCCCGGGGTTGTCGCGAATGGCGATGCATGTACGGGTGATAGTAATTTCTGCACAGATGGCGCCTGTTTGCCGGCAAGCTGCACCGTCGATGCGGATTGCGGACCTACCGACCAATGTGTCACGAACCATTGCGACCTCGCCACGCACACCTGCGATTACCCGTCGTACGTCGAAAACGGCACTTCGTGCGACGCGGACGGTTTGTACTGTACTGTCGGTGATGTCTGCGATGGTGCTGGCTCGTGCATCGTTGGTTCGCCACCGGACTGTTCCGACGGGATCGCGTGTACGGCTGATTCGTGTGCCGAGGGTGTGGGCACGTATGCGTGTGAAAATACGATCGATATCGGTTCCTGCCTCATTGCCGGCACCTGCTATGCCGACGGGGAATCGAGCGCCGGCAACTCCTGCATCGTCTGCGCCGCGTACGTCGACCAGGACACTTGGACCAGCCAGGCCGACGGCACCTTCTGCGGTAGTTCCAGCAGCACGGAGTGCGACCAGCCCAATACCTGTCTCTCCGGCACGTGTCAGGAGAACTATGTCGCGAACGGCACGTCGTGCAACGCGGATTCGAACGGGTGCACGCTTAGTGATTCCTGCGATGGCAGCGGCAATTGCACCGCCGGTGTTTCGTCTCCGAGCTGCGACGACGGCGTGAGTTGCACCGTCGATTCGTGCAATTCCACCGGTGCGGATTCGTACGAATGTCTGCATCCGCTTGAAACGGGATCATGCCTCATTTCCAGTGTCTGCTATACGAATGGAACGCTGAATGGCGGGAACAGCTGCCAGCAGTGCGATTCCTATAGCAATCCCAGCGACTGGAGCAATCTTTCATACGGCAGCGCGTGCGGAGATGCCACGAGTACCACCTGTAACGGCGCCGATGTCTGCGATGGCTTCGGAGCCTGCACGAATAATTACACAGCTGCCGGGACCACGTGTTCCGAGGGTGTCGGTGAGTGCCAGGCTGGAGCGTGCGATGTCAGCGGAAACTGCTCCGTCAGCAGTCTTGCGGACGGAACGCCGTGCTCAGGAGGAAACTTCTGCAACAGCGGGGTTTGCACGCCGCCATCCTGCACCTCGGACAGTCAGTGCATCCCCAGCGGGGCAAATACCTCCTGCGGTACGTATACATGCAATCTCACGACGCACACATGTGATTCTCCCATCTACACGGGGTATGGAGCATCTTGCGATGCGGACGGTCTCTACTGCACGGTCAACGATTACTGCAACGGCGGCGGTAATTGCATCGCGGGTTCCGCTCCCGATTGCAGCGATTCCCTGTCATGCACCACGGATTCTTGTGCGGAAGGTGCTGGCACGTACGATTGCTCGCATAGCATCGATGTCGGACAGTGCGCCATCGAGGGATCCTGTTACTCAAACGGCGCCGTCAATTCCTCCGCAGGCGGCTGCCAGGCCTGCGATTCGGGGTCCAATCAAAGCGGGTGGAGCAATCTCGCAATGGGTATCGCGTGCGGGGATGCCACCAGCTCGGATTGCAATGCTCCGAATACCTGTGACGGTTCAGGAACGTGTCAGGAAAATTACGTCGCATTCGGAACGCTCTGTAATTACGATTCGGACGGTTGCACGCAAAACGACTACTGCGACGGCAGCGGAGCATGCTGGTCGGGCGGACTCGTGAGCGCGTGTACGGACGGTATCACCTGCACTCTCGATACCTGTATTTCCACCGGAAACAATAGCTACACCTGCGATAACAGCGTTTCCTCCGGTTCGTGCTATATCTCGAGCGTGTGTTATGCAAACGGCGAGGAGAATCCTCTTGCATCCTGCCAGGCGTGCGATTCCGTGATCACGCAGTCCGCCTGGACGAATAAGTCCGACGGCGTCTCTTGCGGCGACGCCACGACCACGACGTGCAACGGCGCAGATGCTTGTTCAAGCGGAAGTTGCATGAGCAATTTCGCTTCCGAGGGCGTGACATGCTCCGAGGGCGTCATGAGTGTCTGTCAGGTGGGTGCTTGCAACGTGTCCGGAGGGTGTGACATTACTTTCGTCCCGAACGACACCCCGTGCGGAGAAGGCTTTACGTGCCAAGGCGGTTCCTGCACGATCACTGAATGCCTCCTTGATGCCGATTGCGTTCCTGAGGGCGCCGACCTGACGTGCGGTACGTATACGTGCAATGTTTCGACGCACAGCTGCGAGGCCAATTATGCCGGGACGGGAACCTCGTGCAATGTGGACAGCGATGGCTGCACGGAGGGTGACCACTGTAACGGCGCCGGATCGTGCGTCGCTGGAAATGCCCCCGATTGTTCCGATGGATTCGCCTGCACGACGGATGCGTGTCAGTCGACGGGAGACGATACGCATACGTGCGTGAACGACATCACCGCAGGAAGCTGCCTCATTGATGCCGTCTGTTACACCGACGGGGATCGGGACGGCGCAACGTGCCAGGCCTGCAACGCCGGTATCGATCAGGACGATTGGTCCAACGTATCCGACGGTACGTCCTGCGGGGACGCCACGAATACCACCTGTAACGGCGCCGATACCTGCTCGAGCGGCGTTTGCGTCGGCAATCTTGCGACGAACGGTTCCCCCTGTGATGCGGACGGTTTCTATTGCACCGTTGGCGACGCTTGCGACGGCGCCGGCGTGTGCATCGCAGGCTCCGCCCCCGATTGTTCCGATCCGTACGTCTGCACCACGGACAGTTGTACCGAGGGGGCCAGTGACTACCTCTGCGCTCACGATGTCACCGCCGGGTCCTGTCTTATCGACGGCTCCTGCGTGTCTGATAGCCAGGAAAACGGCGCGAATACATGTCAGTCGTGCAATGTCCTGGTGTCGACCAGCAGTTGGACGAACGATGCCGAAGGCACTGCCTGCAACGACGGTAACAGCAACACCTTCTCGGATCTCTGCAGCGCCGGGGGCACCTGCGCCGGTACGCCCGGTAACTGCACCACGAACAGCGAGTGCGAGGACAGCAACCCCTGCACCGTGGATACCTGCACCATCCTCTCGGGGGAGACCTCGGGCACCTGCGAGAACCCCGCCGGCAACGCCGGTACCGAGTGCCGCGCCGCCGCCGGTTCCTGCGACACCGCCGAGACCTGCGATGGCTCCAGCACCGCCTGCCCCGCGGACGCCTTCGTCTCCGGCGGCACCGAGTGCCGCGCCTCGGGAGGCGTCTGCGATCCCGCCGAGACCTGCGACGGCTCCACCGCCGCCTGTCCCGCGGACGCGAAGCGCGGCGGCGAAACCGAGTGCCGCGCCGCGGCGGACATCTGCGACGTCGCCGAAGCCTGCGACGGCACGAATGACGCCTGTCCCACGGACGACAAGCGCCCCATGGGCTACGAGTGCCGCGCCCAGGACGGCGTCTGCGACACCGCCGAGACCTGCACGGGCTCCAGCGACACCTGTCCCACGGACGGCGTCCAGCCCGCCGACACCTCCTGCGGCACGGACGACGGCAACCAGTGCACCGCCAACACCTGCGACGGCTCCGCCAAGACCTGCGCCTACCCGATCCAGACCGGCCAGACCTGCAACGACGGTAACAGCAACACCTTCTCGGATCTCTGCAGCGCCGGGGGCAC
>CAZWFX010000074.1:0-7978 GCA_964633425.1 uncultured Candidatus Saccharibacteria bacterium | reverse complement strand
TGGTGGGCGGTCATCATCGTGTGTCGTTGCTGGTTGCGCGAACGAACGCAAAAAATTTTCTCGTGTGGCGAACTGATCTATTAAGCGACGGCGTTTTAAGACTTTAAGACCGCCCGGCGATTTTCGCTCCGCAACGCCCAAGTGTTAAGCGACGGCGTTTTGAGACCCTCGCGCAAGACCGGCCGTTTTTTCGTTTCCGAGAGCGGCGACGCCAACCCGAACAACGTAACGAGATGACACCTGAGACGGCGGACAAACAGTTCAAGAGCGACCTGGAGAAGCTGCGTGCTATCGCCAACGAAGACCGCCTTGTCGTGCTGAATCCCATTCGCGCGCACGCCATGGCGATCGTTTCGCGTGAAGGCTCGGCGATTTGGCTCAACGAAAATCGCGTGCCGCACCGCACCCACGTGTTCGGCCTGCCCATTGACGCGCCCGCTGTCATCAAGCTCAACGGCGACAAGGAGTACTACGCCAACGGACGGTTTTGGCGCCGCAACAACCGCGCCCCCATTGTGCGAGCCAGCGGAGTGCGCGAGTGGGTCGTCGGATCGTGGCGGGACGAGAAGCCCCGCCACCAAGGCCCGATTATGGCCTGCGGCGTGCCTGGCCCGGCTATTGTGTACCCGGACGGCCTGGTTATTTACGTCGACCTCGAGGGCAAGTACCTGATGGAGGACCAGTGGACGCCAAAGGAGGCCGCTGATTACTTTAAGTGAAACACAGAAACCACGGAAACACACAAAATGTCCGCGCCACGTATCCTCCTCACCGTTTCTGTTTGTCAAACTCTGGACCGCCAGCGCGGAATAACTGTCTGGGCGATGGTCAAGACGTTCTCGGACGGCGGAACGGAGGTGGCGACGGTGGGCAGCGATACCATGGACCTCGATCTCGCCGACCAAATCGTGGCGCAGCTCAACTTCATGGCCAGCGATCTCGACAGGGCGGCCGCCGACGAGTACGACCGCTACATGGCCGCATACGAGGAAACCGAGGACCCCGCAGAGTGAAGTGTTCAATTGGCGTCGTTTCGCCGGTAGACGTGCTTGTCGATCGCGGTTTCCAGGCGCGCCATGTCTTGCTTCACGCGCTCTGCAGGAATGCCGTCTCGCTCTGCTGCTGCCATGACGTTCTCCGTCGCCAGCTCAATCATTCGGATAGATAGCGCACACAAATGCTCTCGTCCAATGCGCTCAATTTCGGCGTCGGTCAGCGAAGCCAGAAAGTTCTGAAGTTTGCCAAGGGCGGCGGTCATTGTGTTTGTTATGCGGGTTACCGTTTTTATGCGTGGGTGGCCGGAGGGTGGGGTCGCGCCTAGCAGCAGAAGGGGTCACTTATTAATTAATTACCGCTCAAAATTAATTATCGATCGCATATGTATTAATTAATTACAGGGGTCCATTAATTAATCATGGCGGTCTATTAATTGTTTTATGCGTGGTTCACTGAGTCGGTGTTATGCGAGACGATCTCCACGCATTGGTCGTGCCGTCGGGCGACTTTTTGTACACGTAACAAAAGTTATGCGTGTAAACAAACCCGTGGCCGCGAAACGCCGCCGGGCTTATGCAGTCATCCGGCCCGCGACTGCTCATGGCGACATTGTACCATCGCATAGAATCGATGTCTCGCATAACTTGTTTGAACGTGTCTTGATAAATTAACCGTGGGTTGATTGCAGTCATTCACTATGCACTTGAGTCGGGAGCGTGAGGGGGAGCAAGCGGAATTGGAGGGAGGTCGGGGAAGAACACGCGGCGGGTGCGGTTGTACTCATCGAGGTCCAACGTTATGTTCTCGATTGCTCGTTCCATGGTTCTCGCCGACCGCGTAAATGCTCGTCCGTCGATGTGCTCGACATACACGACGTTGTACTGTGCATGCGCCATAAGTTCAACCTTCGAAAGATCCAGCCGTTTTCGCAGAGTTTCAGAAATTGCGCTCATTTTGTTTAGTTATGCGAGACAGGTGCCACGCATGGGTGCCGACGGGTAACGAAGGTCGGATCGACGGCCTCGCATGAAGGACAGCACAAGTACCAGTTTGCACAAACCGTGGACATCTTGAACACACCATCTCCTGCGCGTCTGCCGAGGTCTGAGATGTCGTTTACAACCTCTCTCCATGCGCGTGCAATCGTTCTTTCGCGGAGCCAGTTTTGTTGGTCGATGAGTCTCTCGATGTAATGCCAGTCTTCAGTCGTGAGCCAAGAAGATTCTGGCATGCGGAGGCGGTCATTCATTATGCGAGACGCCGTTTCTCTCTTCCCACTCGTTGAGCAACCCAATCGACAACCGCGTGACATCAATTTGCACAGTGCATGAAAAGGGTCCGTCCTCGGCGTATTCGACCACAGTGTTGTCGTATTTGTTGCTTATGCGAGACGGCTTCAACAACCCTTCGTCGTCTGTCTTGCAGCGACCAATGATGCGGATGGTTTCGATCGCCGTGCACAGGCCGAGGTTGAGCAGATGCGGGGCGAACGCGCGGAGACCGGCAATGGGAACGGCGTGTTCTGGGTTGCTCGTGAGCCAAGAAGCGGCGGGCACGCGGAAGCGGTCATTCATTATGCGAATCCCAGAGTTCGTACGCTCTGACTAGTCTTCCGTCCCGCAAGAGTGGTTGGTTGCAGTAGATCGTGTCGACAAATTCGGAAATGTGTATGCAGTCGTCGTCGGCGTATTGCATCAAGTCAAACTGCTCCCAACGTAACGCGCGGATGTCTCGCAGGGCTTGTTTCCGCCGGGTTTCGTGTTTGCCGATTACGGGGTATTTGTTGTAACAATAGTCGCACACAAACATGCTGCAGTGACAGGGAGAACGAATTCGGCACACGGCGCAGAGAAAGTCATCCATTTACTGCAGTGCTGTTGCGCTTGCTGCCTGTCCTTGCTGCGAAGACGCAACCAACCGTGCGCGGTAAGCCTTGTTTTTGGCGTCGCATGAGGCCACGCATGCCGCTGTTGCTTTGGCCAGTGTGCCCCACGGACCGATGGCGAACCACTCGGCGTGCAAGATGGCAATGTGCTGTGCGGCTTCCTCGAAGATTACCCAGTTTTCCTCTACCTCGTTTTTCATGTGAAACTTAGTGCTGACATCCACTTGCTCTTTCGGAACCATTTGCGTAATCATCATTTCGAGAACCGGCATGGCGTACAGGATAAGAGATTTGATAGCCTGGTCCCCGCGCTTAGAGTCCAAATCGTGATTCAACAAATCGACTTCTTCCTGCAGTTCCTCAACCGAGTGGCTCAATGACGGTTCGAGTCCGGAGCCGACGGCGCCAAGTTTTTTTTTCAGCTCTGTGATGATGCGGATGAGGCGACCCTTTTCGTTTGCTGGCAGTTTCGGCGCGACTTCGCCTTCCAGTTCCGGTTCGGCTTGCGGCTCGGGTTCGGGTTGCGGTTTCTTTGGTCGGCCACGGCCCCGCGACACCGAGCGTTTCTTTGGCTCGGGTGTTGGGGTGCCGATGTCAAGGTGCGCCAGCTTGCCGTCGAGATCGTTCAGTGCTTTGTCGTCCACGTCGAGGTCTTCACTCATTCTTCTTCCCGGTTAGCCGTCAGACGAAGAAATGCAACCAGTCACCACGCGAGTGCACGAACATCTTTGGACCATGCCCCCTCCGCCCCAAACTGGATATTCGCCAGCAAATGAGCGCCCCCCGACGGGTCCCAACGTTGACGCAGGCTCCACTGACCAACTTTTTTCGGCCACCCTCGACTACAACGCCCGCGTCGCAACCGCACTCGGCTACCAGCCCAGCGCCCTCAAGTGTGACCTCCGAGGCGCGTCGCCGTACCCTATCGCTCCCACTGTCAAGTCGCCTCTATATGATTACGGAGCAAAGTAGGCGGCGTCTTGGCAGCCGTTTTCGCAGGATTCCAGCAACGCTAGACTACCCGCGACCCGAACCTATACTCACCAGATCGGACGTTTCGCGAACTCTGCGGACCATGCGAGCCCTGGGCATGATACGGTCCGGCGCGGGAGTCATACATTACGACCCATGGCAGTACTGGCAGTATGAGTACGAGGCAAATCCAAAGGGCTACTACGCGGGAGTGAATAGCAAGTTCGCGCCGGGTGTTAAGGTGTGCATGATCTGCGACAACTACAAATGGTCGGCATCAAACCGCGTGACATCAAACGGACGGTGTAAAGAATGTCTCGCGTGTCTGGCGGAGGTTGTCGAACAACAAGCCGCCCAAGTCCCCAGCGATCCCTCGAAGAATCCCGCACGGAGCCCTACGACTCGGCTAGCGACTCGCAAAGCACTGCTTCCGGAAACAATACTGCGCCGGCGCTACCAGACGATGATGCACAACGAGCGGATGACGGAGTTAGCCAGGATGCCAAAGCGAATCAACCTGCTCAGCACGAAACAAGTCATCGACGAAAAATTAGCTCTAACGGCGGTGGGCAGCAAATCGTTGTAGTCAACCAGAGCACGCCCATTCCCTCCCCGCCGGCAAGCCCGCCACCGGAACTGGCTGACCCGCCGCGAAGCAACAAACGCCTCATCTTTTCTGGCGTCATCTCCGTCTTTCTGTTGGCAATCGCGTTTACGGGCATCTTTACGAGCTTTGGTTTCGTTCAGTGCAATTGCGACAACATGCGCGGCTGGTTCACGGGTCTCGTCATGTCGGTCATTGCGTGGTGGGCACCGAGCCCGGCAAAAGCGGCCCGTTGAGCGCAGCGTCGATGTAAATTGAACAAAAGACGTTGAATCCCAACAGCGCAATGAGATCCTCGGCTCCGTAGCGCACAGCCCACGAAAACGGCAGTAGGGACGTAATGATGAGCAACCGCGTGTCCGCGCCGGCAAACGCGAAGAGCAGGGTAGTGAAGTTTATGGCTACAAGAAGCAGAAACACGAGGTCGCGGCGGTGAAAGTTGGCGGCGTAGGTCATTCAGTGTCTTTCCAGGAAATAACGGTCGTTGTTTCGCTGCCACCCACAATGTTGTACTTTGTGAACTGCGAGACAGAATAGCCTAATTCAGCAAGAAGCTTCTTTTCCTCGCCACCGACGTTTGACGGCCCCATTGTTCCGATTGTAACTGAACACTCGCCGTCAATAAGCGCGTCCTGAACCAGCTTATGGAACGTCATCTTGAGCCAGTGACGCGCACAATACTCTGGATCTCGCACAGATGCCGCGTCTCTGATTTTGTTGAGTCGATTTCGCATGGGTGTGGTCATTTTAAAATGCGTCTGCAATTGTGCAAAACACCCCCTCAATTGCGCCCACCACTCCGCTTCCAAGGGCCTCGAGAATGTTCCAGTCGTGCTGCGACATGTAATAAATCACTGCTGCGCTGGTTCCGACAATCAGTCCGGCCATCAGCGCCTCCTCGTACACCGCCGGTCCGCCCTCGTATCCAATAAACAACACGGTCGGGATGCCAGTTGCAAAAAACGCCACCGCACTGCCAACGCCTCCATTTGATGCGCAGAACGACATTTCTACGTAAGTTGAGCGAAGCTTTGCTGACTCTGGTAGAATACAAATGGAGCCACTGGCAACATTTCCCCTCGGCGCTTTTGGCAGTCTGCAGCTTGAGGACGACTATGAACGCGCTATCCTGCCCGACTTTGTTCCCTTGGCGCAGCGCGACGACACCTACCCACTCAAGTACCCGCTGGGAGTCGACCGCTATCACGTCGGTTTCAACCAGCCCGCTCACTACCTGCGGCCGGTGGACGGTGCGCACATCGACGAAGTGACGCGAAACGGATTCAAGCGGCTGGGCTACGAGGCGAAACAGCGGTATGCGTTTGCGCCGGCCGAAAATTACGTTCCGTTCAATAGTGCCGTAATCCGCGGTCACGGACATGGCACCGGGCCCAAGGGCAACTTTCCACACGAAGACTTGGACGAGTCGTTAGGCGGCGGTTACGCGGCTGTCATCGAGGCCGCTCCGGGTGTGTATCGGCGCCAGTGAAAAGCCTTGTGGTAGCGGCGAGGGGTCCGGTCCCTGCAGCCTGCGCCCGTAGCGTCTCCTTGCGCGCTCCCAGTAAAGCCACTGCCGGCGGTGGTGACGAATGGCGTTGTGCGTTGCGCCGGGCGTGGTCATTTTAATAGTGCTCCGCGTTGGTGTCGCGGAGATGCGGTTTGGTGAACGGGTACACGTTGCTGTAACCGCCATGGGCAGCAGCCACAACACTTGAACTTGAGTCCGACCAGCCAGGCGGCGGTCCTTGCGGGCCAAACTCAACCGTGTTTTCACCAAACTTTTTGGCCTTTTTGATGTACAGGTTACCGGCCGCGTGACGCTGACCCGAGCGCAGCCAATTGGTCTGTTGTTTCTTTGTGTACTTGCGCACCTTGCGGCTGCCGTCGGCATTGTGCGTCGTTCGCGGCTTATAAACCCGCTTCTTGGCCGGAGCCTTGCGCTTGTACGTGCGGCGCTTGGGTGCGCGCTTTGCCGGAGCACGGCGTTTCGTTGAGACAAATCGTCCACCTCGACCGCGGCGAACCATGGTGTTTTTGAAAGTTCACTTTAGGCATAGAATTCGGCGGCTTAACGGCGACGCGAACGGCGGGTGCGGCGCTTTCGGTCAATGCCGCGGATGTCGTAGCGACCCGGGAACTTGCGCCACAGCTTGAGGTTGGTCGTGAGGCGGGCAGCGCGGCGACGATCGGTGCGACGGGCAATGCGCGACCGACGGCGCATGGTGCCTTGGGCGGAGCGAAACTGAGCCATTGTAAGGTGACGACGGCGAGCCATTGTTTGTTTGAGTCGGTGTTACAGGAAGAATTCTAGGCTACTTAGCAAGTGTGTCAACAAGCATGACTAGCATGAACGTAGACGACGACGGGGAACTGAACGCGATGGCGGACTCCGTTCCTGATGTTCACCCGGCACTGGTGATGACAGATTCAACTCCGATCAAGCTAATGCGCGCGCCGCGCCTCCGTGGTTACTGGGACGCAAAAAATGGCGTTCCTCGAGGGTTTGACGTAAAAGGTCTGCTGACAAAAGACCTGGCAGGTGAATTGACAGAAAAGGCCATGCGTGCCGACATATATTGCGCGGCGTACATGATGAATCGCCTGCCCCTGATTCCGCCTGCTCCTGCGGAAGATCTGTCTCTGCAACAAATTTACGAAGAGGCGTCAATTGCACACGGAAACAACTTGTACAAAATACTGTACGCGTACTGGCATCGATTCCAGGAGCGCGCGGGTGCTTTGATTCAAAGTTTTGACACGAAGAATCGACCGCCAAATACGGTTATAGCAGAGGACGCCACCACTTCGTTTGAACTTGCAGATGCATTGCTCGACTACTTTACAATTCAAGATCTTGAAAACCGGGGAATGGTTTCAAACCGAGCGGTTTTGCCCCCTCCCGATGAACCAGATTTTGACGCCAAACTCGTTCGAGCTCTGCACGCAAAACGTCTTGAAAAGGAGGCCATGGGAGATCAGCACGACGCCAGTGTTATTTCGCGCTGGGCGGATCTAGGTGTTGACATTACTGCTACGCCACAAGAGTTCGAGGAATTTGAGGCAAAGTTAGCCGCAAAACACGCCGCGGAGCTGGCAGCAAAAAGCGAGGAACACACCAAAACACTGGCGCACTTGGGAGGACTTGTTGAAACGTACGTCCAGGAAAGAAACGCGGCCAATGCAGCTAAAGACGAGGCCGCTGCGGCACTGCAACAAAAAGAACAGCATTTGCGCGAACTACAGGCCGCAGCTGACGACGCGGTAAACGCAGAACGACGCCTAGCTGCCGAGGCTGCGGAAAAAGCCGCGCAAGAAGAAGCGGCTCGCAAGGCAGTAGAAGAGCAAGCAAGACAAATTTACGCGGCGGGGGTAGAGACAGAACAGGCCCGGCTAGCGGCAGAAGCGGCAGCCGCGCAAGCAAAACAAGCAGCAGCCGCACACGCTCAAACCGCGGGAGCGCTTGAAACCCAACTGACCGACGTGGCAAAGAAAGCTCAGGAGCTAGGGATGGAGGCAGATGC
>CAZWFX010000073.1:0-8142 GCA_964633425.1 uncultured Candidatus Saccharibacteria bacterium | reverse complement strand
CACAATCAGGCGCTGTGTGCGGTTCGGCGTGCCGTATATCCAGTTGCCCTGCACGTTGGACGCGCGGTATTGAATGTTCGTGCCGTCCCACAGATAAGCATTTTCGAGCCAACCGTCCTGCATTCCGTCCGGTGTGGTCGAAGAGCCAAGCGCAACCGACAAGCTGCTGCTGCCGTATGTGGCAATCTGCAAGCCCGTGCCGAGCGCGCCATCATACGCGGGCAGACGATACACGCAATCCATATCAAACTCGTTGCCCGCGCCGGTGGTCGTGGCCTTGCCCGCGATTTGTATCGCAATCGCCGACGGCACGAGGTTGCTCACATCGGGCGGAATGAGCAAGCCGCAATCAATGAGCGACACGGCGGTTGTGCCGCTGTTGGTATTGACGCCGCGCCGCGCTTGCGCGTAATCGCCCCATTGATACGTGCTGCCGACCACAATGCCCATGCGCGCGCGCACTTTGGTGTTGCCTGCCGTGCCGTTTTCGATACAGCGGAGGAACAAACGGAACGGTTTGAGATTGTCGGCGACGTTGGACGAAATGTGGAGCGTAATCAATTCTTGTTCGGTCGTGCTGCCGGGCGTCCAGCGTTGGCCCTGCGGCGCGCCCGAGGCGGTGGAAAAATTCGCGTTGGTGCGGTCTGCCACATTCGAGCCGCGCGTCGTGTAGGCCTCGGCTTCGATACGCGTCGTCCAATTCGCGGGCGTGCCCGTGCCGAGCAGCGCCGCCATTGTGCGGTCCTGACTCGTGGTTGCGGTGCGCGTCTTGATAATCAGCGGCGCGGGCAGATCGCCGCGCATGTTGGTGAGCGTGAGCAGCGCGCCGTTATTCGACAGCGTGGTAGAGGCGATTTGAACGGCAGCGGTTTCCTCGAAATAGCCGGTAATTTTGAGTGTCAGCGTCACGTCCAAAATGCGATTGGCGAGCAGCATGTCGGGCACGGCGAGAATGCTGTCCAGCGCGCCGGCGCTTTCCTCGGACAAGCCGAAACATTCGGCCTGTACCAAATTCGTGCCGTTGGCGTGTTGGAATTGCAAATAAATGGGCGTGCGCGTTTGTCCCGCTTGCCACAAGCGCAAATTTTCGGCGGCATCATTCAGCGCGCGATTGAGCGCAATGATATTGTCAAACAGTACATCCGCGCTCGTGCCGTTGAAATTCAGGCGCACGGTTGCCGCGCCAAACGGAGCACCCATGCCGGATGTGCCAAACTGCGTCAATTGGTATTTGGTCGCGTCTTGAAAATCCACGAGCGTGGTTGACGACTGCCGCAAGCGCAAAGTATAGGCCATGTTTATGCACCCATTGCGGCAAGCGCGCGCACCTTGCGTGCGCGGCGGGCGTTGCCGTTTTCATCCATCACATACACGATAATGTTCGGGGCCGCCGCGCTGCCCTGCGGTGTGACCGTGACGCGTTCTCCGCTGGTAAGGTTTCCGCGAAAACTGTAACTGTCATTCGGAAACCCGGGCGGCACGATAAAGTCAAGGCCGCGCGCGTAATTGCCCGAAGGCGGTCCTGCGGGCGGCGGAGCGGGCGTGTTTGTGCCGGGCGGGACGGCGGTCGTTTCGGCGTTGATGCTGATGACGACGTTGCCATAGTCCGCGATAAATTTATCAAGCACCGCGCGAAATTCCGTGATTGCGGTTTCGGCGGCGTCTTTAATCACCGTGAACGTGGTCGTGATGGCGCGCGGGATGGCGCCGAGCGCATCGTTCAGCCCTTGCACCTGCGTCTTGGCCTGTTGGGTCGGGTCGGCGAGCGCGTCAATGGCGTCGGTCGCGCTGTTGATGCCTTGTTCTGCCAACGCTGCTTGGGCTTGCGGCGAAAGATGTTCCCACACGTCTTCCATTGCCGCCGCGGTGAGATTGGCTTTGCCCGCAAGACCGAGCAATTGCTGCTCGATTTGCGCCGTGAGCGGGCCGAAATCCGCAAATTTGATGTTGGCGGGGTCGGCATAGAACGAGAAATCTTTCATGGCTTTGGCGGCGGTTTCGGCGGTATAGCCCATCGCTTCGAGTTCGGCGAGCTGCGCCTGAAAGCCCGCGCCGTATTGACTCGGGTCCGTGCCGGTGGCAACCGCTTCGAGCCGCAAGCGCAGTTCGTCCCACGCGTCGCCCACCATGCCGAGCCGCTCTTCGACCGACGTGGGATTGAGCGCGCCTTCAATCAGGCCGCGCAGTTTGCTCGCGGCTTGCGAGGCGGTGTTGCCCAAACGCTGCAGCGCGTTTGTGCGCAACTTGTAATCTTCGAGAATCTTGGGGTCAGACTTTTTGCTGCCCTCTTCGCGTACGGCAACCATGCCCGCCAATGCTTCGTCTTGAATGTCGGTGAAATTGTTCAGGTACACGTTATACTGCCGCTGCGCTTCGATTTCGGCATACGTTTGGCCGACCACGCCGTTCGCCTCGCCTTTGAGAATTGACAGTTCTTCGCCTGCCGCCCCTGCTGCGGCTGCGAGTCGCCACAAAGCGTCAGATGCGCGGTCAACCTCTTCGCGCATATAGCGCGCGGATTGTGCCATTGCATCTGCCGCGCGCCCGCCGCCGCGTCCCTGCGAGGCTTCGGCGCGCGCCTGTGCTTCGGCGTATTTTTGCACGGCGGCGGCGACCTCTTCGGTCACTTGCCGTTCGCGCGTGAGTGCTTGAATCCACGGGTCGGCTTGCGTAATGGCTTTGGCGCGCTGCGCAATCATCTGGTCATAATTTTGTTTGACCAGTCCGAGCGCGACCACGATGCCGCCCAAGACGCCGCCTGCCAGTCCGAGCGCCCCGAGCGCGCCGACAATATCGCCAATGGCATCCGCCGCGCCTGCTGCGGGTCCGATGACGCCCGACAGATTCACGCCGACCAAATCGGCGGCCTGTCCGAGCGAGGACAAACCGATACGGGCATTGCGGCCCGTGCTGTCAATGCGGTTTGCCATTTCGGTGAAACCCGAACCGGCGGCGCGGGCTTTGTTGCTCGCGCGCGTGGCGGCATCGCCCACATTGTCCAACGCTTTGGCGGTGTTGGTGAGTTTGCTCGTGCCGTCGTCTTTGACGCGCACAATAATGTCAAGGTTATTTGTCGCCATGTTTTTTTTCGCGTTCCGGTGTTATACTATTTGCCGGAGGTGTCTATGCTGCGTGTTGTTGCTCTGGCGTTTGTGCTGCTGACGTTTTTGTTGACCATCTGGAATGCGTTGTCACAGCTGCAAGTGTTGACCAAAAGTTTTGACGCGTCCGCGATTCAGGTGACGCAGGTCCACACCGAAGCGCAAACCGCGTTATTGTTTGGCATCCTCTCGATGCTGACGGTCATTGCGGTCGGCGTGTTGTTTCCCAAAACGCCCGCGCCGCCTATGCCCCCGGCGTCCACAGTTCGTCCGCCAAATCCGGATTTGCCGAAACCGCCAGATACGTTTCCAACAAATTGAGTTGCACGGCGTCCATTGCGCGTACGTCTTCGATGCTGTAATTGGTGCGCAAAAAGGCATTGATATTTTGCGTCAACAAAATCCAGCGGTATTCGTGCGGCCATTCCACTTGATGCGCGCGGCCGTCCTGCCGCGCCGCGCTGCCTGCGTCCAACGGGTGCAGGCGTGCGCTCAATTGTCCGACGATTTTTTTTTCAGGTCGGCGTGAAACTCGGTATAGACGCGCGTGCCCTCGGCAAAGAGCCACACGAGAAAATGGTCGTCCATTTGCGCGACCACCTCGGCGGGCAAATCATACAGCGCGGCGACTACGGCGCGATACGCGGCGAAATCGTTGCGCTGAATGGCGCCGGTGGCTTCGATGATGCCGGGCGCGTTGACGTTGACGGATAAAATCTGCCCCGCGTACGCGTCCGCATAACCTCCGAGGTCAAGCGGACGCGTTTCGCGCGCCAGCAGTGATGCAATCAAATTTTGATTTTGTGCCATGTTTTTTTATGCGGCCTTTTTTGGTTTACGTGACGGTTGTGCTGGTCGAGAGCGTCACGTCAATGCCTGCGCCTTGCGCGGTTGACGTTTGCGAATAGCCCGCCTTGTAATTCAGTGTGACCATGCGCAAGCCGTCTTTGCGCTCGTTGCCGATGCCGGTAATGCCCATCCACGCGAGCGGCAGATTGAATTTTGTGACGCGTGAGCTGCTGCCGTTGACCTTGAGTTGAATGATTTTCGGCGTGCCCGCGCGCATGTTGGCAATCTGCGTCACGGCGGCGGAATCCATCAAACATTTCAGCGTGCCCGACAATTCGAAATTGTGAAAATACGCGTCCGAAAAATCAAGGTCGCTGCGGCCCGTGGCGAACGCTTCGCCCATCCAGCCCGTTTTCATGTCCAGCGTAAAGCCCTTGACATACAAGCTTGCCGCGCTCGTGCCTGCCGCCGTGCCGATGGTGTCGAGATACAAGACCGCGTTGCGCAAATTCATATTTTCACGGTTCGCCACTTTGGACAGGGATGAGGTCATGGTGCTGGCGGCGGCTTTGCGCGCTTGAATTTTGGCGTTGCGATAAAACACCCCGCCGTTGTCGTCGGCATCCGCTTTGATGTTGTATTCGGTAAAGATGCCATAGCCCGCCTCGTATTCCTGCGCGGCGGTGCGGTATTCGTAGGTGTACGCGCGGATGCTGTTGGCCGAAGAGGTCGGAAACGTGAAAGGGAAATTGGTCGCCGCGCCGACCACCGCTTTAATCGCGGCGTTCATGTCCCACACCAAATCTTCGTGCGTGAGTTCGGCGTCATTGAGCGAAATGGTCGTGCCCGTTTCGGCCACGTAAACGTCCTCGATGATAGGGCCGAATTTGCCGCGCGGGTAGGCGGGCAGTTCGACGCGGTCGTCAAACGTGACCGAACCGTCGCCCACGATTTGATACGTGGCGGCCACGAGCGAACCGTCCGAAGGAACGCCGCTTCCTGCGGTTTCGAGTCCGCGCTGAATCGCCTCGATTGCGATCTGACTCATGTGCTACTCCTTTGACGGTTCGTGCGCCGTCAACGCGTTTGTATTTTCGGCAAGGCGAAACGCGCCCGCCGCGATGGCTTCCGTCAAATGTGCATTGGCCGCGCGTTCGTCAAATCCCTGTTCATGCAAAATTTGCAGCGCGGTCGCATAATCCATATTCTGCGCGGGCAGTCCGAACGCCAGCGCTTTGCGTGCGTCAATACATTCGAGCATGTGTATCACCCCAGTGCCGTCACTGTCACCAATTCCGTGACCGTGAGCGTAAATGTTTGCTTGATAAAAAATGGGCCGTTGTTGCTGTCGTCAAAAAGCCATGCCGGTTCGTCGCCGCGTACGGCATTGACCGACTGCACGCCCGAAAGATTGTTCAGGCGCGGGTAGGCGTGAATCGTGTCGAGCCATGCTTCGCGCAGCGCAATAAACGTTTGCAGCGCGCCCGCATCATCTCCGGCGACACGCTGAAACAAGTCCGCGTGCACGGTCCATTCGCGCGCGATGGTGTTGTTGGCCCAGTACCCCGTGTCCGCGTACGCGCCCGGATAGAGCACGAGCGCATAATCATAGCCCGCATCCAATACACCGTAATCGCCGCGCGTCACCTGCGCCGCGACCGCAAAATAGGACGTGAGCGTTTGCGAAATGGTTTGCAGCGCGCCCTCGATATTGGTATAACTCATTTATTCGCCTGCCAATGCGTCTGCAATATCCAACGGGATGCGCCGCTGTGTGCGCTCCAACTGATTTTTGACCGCGCTGCGCTGCATGGTGCGCCCGACATAATCCAATCCAATGCCGTGTCCCGCCACGCGCTCGCCGATGCCTTTGCGCTCCAACCATTTGGACGTGCCGTGTTTGGCAATGGATTTTTGCACCGCGTACGCCGCGCTTTCGTCGCCGAGTTTCCAACGCGCCCACACCTTGAGCGGCGCAATCGGCGCATAGTGCGGCTTGCTGCCGGTGCGAATCACCTCGCGCTGTTTGGCCGTGGGGCCAACCTTGATTTCGTAAACGGGCGGGTTGGCGATGTATTCGGTCGAGACGCTGCGCTCCGTTTGGCCCGTATATTTGACGGGCCGCAGTTCCATTCGCATCTGACGCACGAGCAGCCCGCCGACGGTGCGCAAGTTTTTTTCAATCAAATCGGCGGCGGTGCGCGGCGCGCGGCGAAAACGCGCTGTGATGAGGTCAATGCCCTGCGTCTCGATTTCAATGTTCATTCTGCCGGGTCCCAGTCTGTGTTGGTCGTGCGAAACTGCTTGCGCGAAAATATGGGCACAAGGTCGGCGCCGCTGTTGTCGGTGAGATTGGCGTCGAGTCCGACCAAGCCCGGGCGGGTGCGCGTCGCGCCCAAGTTTTCAAACCCCGCCGCGTGTTTGCCGATAAATTCGGCGGCCTCTTTTTGGATGGCCTGCCACGGCCCCGTTTGGAATTGTTGATTTTGGAAAAAGCGGCCCGCGCTGTTGGCGTAATTGGCGAGGTCCGCAACCTGCGTGCACACGAAACTTTTGAGCGACAATACGCAGTCCGCCTGCGTCACCGGAACAGAAAAACGTTCCTCGGCGAGCAGAATATTGAGCGTGGCCGACACTTGGTCTATCCAGCCCTCGACCTGTGCGAGCGTCGGTTTCGTGCTTGTGCTGTAACTTCCGGTCGCCGTGAATCGCGGCGTCAGTGCGGCCACATCCGCCGCCGTGCCATAACTGTTTGCGCCTACACTCATACTGCTTCTCCGTTACTCAAAAATTCTTGGTCCCTGTGTTGCCTGAAATCGTATTGCCCGTTCCGAACGTGCCATCCAAAAATAAATCATACGCGCTGTTGCCGCTTAAAGTGTTGCCCGTCACGGTCAAACCCGACAATCCATAATGGAAAAAATCAACGCCGTTGCCGCCTGTGTTGTCTGTGATGGTGTTGTTTGTAATCGTATGCCCCTCGCCTGTCACCAACACCCCGCCGTAATTGTCATGGATGTTATTGCCCGTGATGGTCGCGTTGTATTCGTAACTGTAGAGATGCACGCCCCAACCTGTCGCGCCGTAAAATTCGCAGTTCTCGATAGTGTGGCCGCCCACGTCGCCCGCCGCGATATAGATGCAGTGGTCGAGATGATTGTCGCCGCCCGTGTGTATAACCGTGTTTCGCACAGTCAACGCTTTGCTGGTTTTGATGCCGCAATGTGCAAAATTGGTAATGGTGCAGTCTTCGACGGTCAACGCCGCCGATGCTAAAACATTCGCTTCTTGGAAATGAATCCCTGCGCCCAATGCGTGCGCGCCGTTGATGGTCAAGCCGCGCAGTGTGGCCGCCGCCGTAACCGTGATAGCGGGCGTCAGTGAATCGCTCCCGTCAATAATGGGCGTATGCCCCGCGTAATTTTCCAGCGTGATTTGTTTGTCAATGGTAACGTGTTCGGCATACGTGCCATTCTTGACGCGAATCGTTGCGCCCTCGTATGCGTTTGCTATCCCATCGGCCAGCGTCGTATAGTTTCCGCTTCCATCTGCCGCTACCGTCAGGTCAGTTAAAAAAAAAGACTGGTCAAATAACTCCGCAACAACGTCCGATTTGCCGCGCTCGGCACGGTTGAATAAAACAACACCGCGCCAATGTCAATGTTTGTGTATGCGCCTTTCGCACCGTTAAAATTGTATGCTGCGAGCGAGATTGTATCTATCGTTGTTGTGCCACTTGCGCTTGCTGGCGTAATAATGCTTGCACCATCTTTCCACAAATCCAGCGTCGAACCGTCCCAAATGTATTCCATCAATACGGGCGATGTTGAGGCATTGCCACTTGATTGCGTTGTAATTGTGCCTGCGTCATTGCGATGCCGCGCTCCCCAGTTTGTAACCCCAATTGCGCCCAACGCGATAATTGGATTACTATTACTCGTGCGGCGTATTTCGGTAATGCGTCCGTCAGACGGAAACGCCCCAATCAAATCCGCAACGGCGATAACATAAAACTGCGTCACCGCTACACCCGTGAACGTTGACCACAAAATATCATTCGAGCCATCCGCGCGCATGACGCTTTTGCCGTTCAAGATGCCCGTTTTATACAGCGGCCTGTCCGTCCCGTCCGTATTGCCAAGATGCCGCGCATTGCCCGATTTGTCTTTCACGCCGCCGATTGCGTCACCGTCTGCCGCTACCGCCGTTGTGCGCGCGGAATCCGTGAACAGCGTCGCCGCGTCCGAAAAGT
>CAZWFX010000072.1:0-8159 GCA_964633425.1 uncultured Candidatus Saccharibacteria bacterium | reverse complement strand
GATGGTTGCGGGACCACCAGACGGAGCCGCGTTGGACGGCAGCCGCGAGCAGGCGGGGGAGGGGGCGTAGATGGCGACAGGAAAGTGCTACGAGTGTGGGCGATTCATCAGTGCATACACCGAGTTGATGAATCATAAGTTCATCCAGCACCCCGGCGTGTTCGATCCAGAGCCATACGAGGTGTCGTACTGCGACAGTTGCGAAGCCAAGCGGACACCCCGCCGCACCGGCGGCCAGGAGCGCGGGGAGGTGCGCGATGCCGAGTGATGAACAGGCCCTGATTGAACTTGAGGAGCGCATTTCTGCTCGCGCTGCCGAATTGAAGGTGTATCGCGAGTTGATGCGTGATCGAATCTACGTCAACGCGGACGGGTCGATCACTACTTCGCAAGAGCGGTTGTGCCGTCTGATGGCCGAGAACGACCGGTTGACGGCGCTTCTGGCCGAGCGGGACGCTGAGATCAAGACGCTGGTAGTCCGGGTGGCCGTATTGGAGCGGGCGGTTGAGAAGGCAGCCGACTGGCACTCGCTGCCGGCGCACGAGTTTGAGGGCAGGTGGGGGAATGGGTGGCAGGACACGTCCGATGGGGACGACTTGATCGCTTCGGATCTGCGCGCGGCGCTCGCGGCACGGGGCGAGGGGGGTGCAGGGGTGAGCGATAGAAGGCTCGCGTGGGAACTGTTACAGGCGCTGAACGAGCAGATGGTCATACGGACCGCTGACGGGCAGCCATGCTGGTGCGTGTGCCGATGGGGTGGCCCCGGCCACGATCAGGCGTGCGAGCGGGCGCGTCAACTGGTCCGGGCTAATGCCACTATGCTCAACTCAAGCGCGAGGCGCTTATGACCGCCATCGTGCACGGCCTGGAGCGTGTGGCCGGGTTCCTGGCGTCGCAACTGGTGAGCCTCTGCGTGCAGACTGCCGTGCAGTGGTCCGGAGGGTGAGCGTGACGCCCCGTAGACCACACCCATGCCCTGTGTTATGCTTGTAGGCACAGGCTTCGTGCTTACAGTAGGGGAAGGGCTGACATGGGCAAGAAGAAAAAGGGCGGCAAGAAGGGCTACTGATGGCCGACGAGCAGCAGCCCATCGTTGACCCCGTTCGCCCGTTCGTCGCGAAGCAGATCCGCGAACAGGGCTGGGGGCCGTTCGAGGCCATCAACTGGGGCCACGACCGCCAGATCGTGGAGATGTTCCGCGCCGCCGTCATGTTCACGCGCCTCTGCGGCGACCCTGTCGAGCGCATCCACCCACGCCACGCCGAACTCCACGCCCTCTACCGCGTGCAGGCGTGCGTTGGCCCCGAACTGATCCGCGCCACGCAGATCAGCCTCGGCATCTCCGACGCCCGCGCCCAGCACCTGCTCAACCAACTCGACCACGAGCATCGCATCGTGGAAGGCTTGAAGGGCACCGGGGGCGACTGATGGCCTGGACGCTGCGTGACGAAGTGCGGGTAGCTTACGGGTATTCCTGGTTGCACTTTTACGGCATCAAGCCGCTAACACGTAGGGATCGCGCGTACTACTGGGCTTTGTGCTTCGGGATGGGCAAGTAGGTTGTGCCGAAACGTCATGACCCGGAACTCAAAGCTGAAGCGGTCGCGGCGGTCGCGTCCGGCGAGCGGCCCGTTGATGTGGCCCGCCGGTTCGGCATCAGCCCTGGCCGCCTGCACGAATGGTGTCAGCAGTACGGCGGCGCGATTGTTCCGGAACGTTCCGGAACAGATCAACGCTCGCGCGAGCGCATGGGCGAACTGATCTATGACACCCTCTTTGACTTGCTCTCCACGGTACGAGTTCAACTTCAGGCCGCAGCTCGCGAAGAGTGGCTTGCGAAACAGACCGCCGGAGACGTTGCCGCACTGCTGGGTACGGAGTTCGACCGGGCCATTCGACTTCTCGCAGGCCTCCGACCAGCCGAACCCGAGCAGCCTGCGATCGGAGACGGCGACGTTGTGGACGCCCCAGCCAGGGCCGCAGACGACGGCGATCAACTCGGACGCTGACGAGATCCTGTTCGGCGGCGAGCCGGGCGGCGGAAAAACCGATGTGCTGCTCGGGTTGGCGCTGACCCGGCACACCCGCAGCCACATCTTCCGCCGCGACGCCGGCCAGTTGGGCGAGATGACCGACCGGCTGCGCGAGATCGTGGGCGACAACGGGCGTGTCACCGAGTCCCCGCGTCCGCTCTGGCGCCACGGCGACCAGCGCATCGAGATGGCCGGCATCGCCAACGAGGCCGACGCCATCAAGTGGCAGGGACGCGCGGGCGACCTGAAGGCGTTTGACGAGGTGACGCAGTTCTCGCGCACCCAGTATCTGACCGTCTCTGGCTGGGGCCGCTCGACCAAAGCCGGTCAGAAAGTCCAGACTGTCGCGACGTGCAACCCGCCGGTGGATGAGGATGCGCTGTGGGTTGTTGAGCGGTGGGCGCCGTGGCTCGATCCGAACCACCCGCACCCGGCGAAGTCCGGCGAGATCCGCTGGTTTGCCAACATCGGCGGGCAGGACACCGAGTGCGAGGACGGCGACCCGTTCGAATTGGACGGCGAGACAATCCACCCGTCATCGCGGACGTTCATCCGCTCGCACCTGTCCGACAATGCCTACCTGGGCGACGACTACCGTCGGCGCATCGACGCGCTGCCGGAGCCGATGCGAACGATCTTCAAGACCAGCGACTTCATGGCGCTGCTGCAGACCTCGCACCCGATGCAGGTGATCCAGACGGCGTGGGTCAAGGCGGCGCAGGCGCGATGGTCGCAGACGCGGCCGGAGGGGCTGAACGGCAAGCCGATCACGCAGTCGTGCGTGGCGCTCGACGTGGCCGAGGGCGGCCGGGACCGTACGGTGGTCGCGCGCCGCTACGGCGACTGGTTCGCGCTGCTGGAGACGGTGCCGGGCGCCCAGACCCCGCGCGCCGAGGACGCAGCCGCGCTGGTCGAGCGGGCGCTGCTGGAACCTGGGTACGCGGTGGTTGACGCGGACGGGGTCGGGGCTGCGGCCTACGGCATCCTGCGGGCGAAGCACGGCAAGCGCGCCCGCGCGTTCAGGGGCGTCAAGCCGACAGACCGTCGTGACAAGGCCGGCATGCTGGAGTTTTTCAACGTCAAGGCCGCCGCGTGGTGGGCCGCACGCGAGGCGCTGGACCCGGCCAACGGGCGCCAGATCGCGCTGCCGCCGGGCAACGACCTGCTGGCCGAGTTGTGCGCGGTGCGCTGGGAGATGAGCGGCCAGAAGATCAAGATCGAGAAGAAAGAGGACACCAAGTCGCGGCTGGGCCGGTCGCCGGACCTTGCTGACGCGGTGGTGATGGCGCTGTGGGACGGCGTGGCTGCCGAGATGGCCGCGACGCTCGACATCGAGTATGGAGCGGCGTGACGATGGCTGATCAGCCGGACGAGGTGCGGAACATCTTCGACGCGCGCAGCACGCGCGAGCGTTCTGAGCGTGCGCAGGAGCTGTCGCGCCGCGCCTTCGACGGCATGAGGCAGACGCGCCGGCGCCAGGAGATCGCGCGCAAGTTCCTGATGGGCGATCTCTCGGCCAACCTGCCGAAGGCCGTGCGCGAGGCGTTCGCCCGCGTCGGCCCGTCCGACCGCGACCTGTTGGAGTACCACGCCCCGCAGGCGATGCGGCGCCCGCTGGAGATGGTCAGTGAGCTTGCCGCGAAGGTGCCGCAGGCGAAGCGCCACCCGGTCAGCCGGGCGCGCGAGTCCGGCAACGTCAGCACCCGCATTGAGCGGATCAGCCAGGGCGTGATGGGCACGCTGTACCCCTACCGCCAGTCGTGCGACCCGCTGCTGCTGGACTCCGAGGCTGCGACCACGGTGGTGCCGAGCATCGCGCACTGGGCCGCGCCGAACGACCAGTACGAGTACCTGACTGCCGAGCAGTGGGGACAGTTGCCCGAGGAACTGCGCGACCTGTGGGACTGGCGCCCAAATGAGAGCGGAGGGCGGTACCGCCGCTACGCTCGGCAGTATCGCCGCGACCGCGAGGGGCGGCCGGAGTGGGCCGACGAGTACCAGGATCAGGGCGACGGTGCGCCGATGTTCCGCGAGGACACTGAGGCGAGCGCCAACGCCGTGCAGCAGGCCATTGAGGACCGCGTGCGGTCGAGAATCCCGCTGGAGATCAACCTCTGGCTGCCGTCGCAGATGGCGCCGATCAACCCGCGCATGGAGGGCGACACCTGGCGCGTGGACGGCCTCGCCGTGGTGCAGGAGTTCAGCGGCACCGACCTGTACCGGCGGGGCTACCGCTGGTACAAGGACGGGCCAGGCCTGCTGCCGGCCGACTCGATGGGCGCGCACAACGCGGTGACGCTGCACTCCGTGTACCTCTCGGACGGCGACGGCAGGCCGTATCTGATCTACTGCGTCAGCGAGGGCGCCAACATCTTCCGCACCGAGCGGCAGGGCGACAACGGCGAGTACGCCGAGGTCATCGACCTGTACGAGGCGGCCGGGTTTGATTTCCTGCCGGTGGTGTGGCGGCCGGGCCTGCATGTGATGCACGCCAACGCCGACGAGATGATCATTCCGTGGCTGACGCCCGAGATCACGCCCGGCCTGATGCGCGACCGTCTGGTGGCGATGAACGACTTCCACGTTCAGCAGACGGCCTGCGGCGGCTGGTTCTACACGCCGACCGCCGAGGCGCGCGACGCGATGGCCGGCGCCAGCCTGCCGCAGCGCGTCGAGATCAAGCAGATGGCCGTCACGATGGTGCCGGGGCCGGTGACGCCGGCTGTGCATCCGGGGGCCGGGCCGGGGCTAGCCGTGCAGAAGGCAATCCTCGACCAGGACTTGATGGCCGCCGACGCCAGCAACGCCGACTCCGCCAACAGCGGCATCGAGCGGGCGCTGATCACGCGCGACAAAGGTCGTGGCATGAGCATGGTCTGGGACGCCATTGACGGGCTGTTCGCGGACACGGCGACCAACGCCAACCGTGCGCTGGCCTGCCTCGCGCGTCATCGCGGCGAGCCGATCACGCTGAACATTTTGACCGAGATGCCCGGCGAGGGCGCAAGCGCCAAGAAATCCACCGTGACCATCGACCCCGACATGTTCGGCGGCGATTATCGGATGGTGGCGTGGCGGGCCGAGGAATGGGGGTCGAACCCGACCAAGCAGGCCATGCTGATGGACGCCCAGAAGAACAAGCAGGCGTCGTGGACCGAGATGCGCGAGTCTGTGGGCGACCCTGACCCGATGGGCACGTTGGCGCAGATCTTCGTTGAGGATCTGGTCATGAACACGCCCGAGGGCAAGCAGATGGTGCTCGACGAGGAGGCCAAGCGCAACGGCGACCTCCGCGAGATGGAGCGGGCGCGGCTGCGGGCCGAGCAGTTGATGAACGAGCAGAACATCCCGACCGGCATGGCGGCCGGCGTCGGCAACGGCGCGGGCCTGCAGTCGGAGACGCCGGGGGCGCCGGTGCCGGGTGTGACGCTTGACGTGGCGACCGGCAACCCTGCGGCGGCGCAGTTGGGCGCGGTGCAGGGCGCGCCGCTGTCCGCGACGAGCGGGATCGCGGCGGCTGGCGGTGACGTGTCGGGCCTCGACTTCGGGGCGGGGGTGTAGCGTGGCTAAGCAGCAGGCGATCCAGTCGGTGTTCGCTGAGCGGCTGGCCGCGTTCAAAGACGAGTTCGTCCAGAAGGTGGCGGCGTTGCGGCGCCCTGTCTACGGCAACGTGGACGTGACGCAGATGGAGCAGCGGCGCCAGTTCTGGCAGGTGGCAGAGGACTGGACGCCTGAGAAGGAGGCGCAACTGCTGCTTGGCGGGATGTCGCCGCAGCAGGTTGGCCTGCTGAAGTATCCGTACCGTGAACTGGTGGCGAAGGCAGACGGGCGGGCCAGCGACGAGCGGAAGATGGCCGAGTGGGTCAAGAAGATGGCCGAGATGGGGGCGCCGGAGCCTGAGCCGCTGGAGGCGCTGGCCGTGCAGGCGCAGCCTATCGAGCAGCCGACGCCAGCCGTGGCCGGGCCACAGGCGCCGCCCTTGATGGGCGTTGGGGACGCTGCTCCCGCGCCGGCGATGGCCCTGCCCACGGCGGCGCTGCCGCAGGGAGTGTGACATGGCAACGATCATTCACCGACAGCAGAACCCTGACGGCACCGTCACGATCTTCTACGACGACAAGACGAGCATCACGGTCGGCACGCCCGTCGATCCGGTGCAGCGTGCGCGGCAGGCCGGCGAGGCGTCGCTTGCCCAGACGCAGGCGATCTACGGCAACCCGTGGTATCAGGAAAACATCCTGAACCCGATGAACCGCGCGACCGAGCAGCAGGCGCAGGAGCGGGCGCAGGCGCTGCGGAACCAGGCCATCCAGTTGGCGATGCAGGGGCGGCAGGCTGAAGCGGCCATTGCCAACCAGCAGGCCCAGGTTGAGATGCGGAAGGTAGAGCTGATGCTGGGCGCCAACCGCGACCTGGCGAACATGCGCGGTCCTGGGAACGCGGCGCAGTTCATCGATCTGAACCGCCGGCAGGGGCGGTTCGGCGCGCAGTCGGGCGCGCTCGCACAGATGGCGGCCGGCGGGATGCCGACCGGCGCGTTCGGCATGGGCGGCGGGGCGAACGGCAAGCCCGTCAGCATGCAGGATCGGATGTCTGGGATGCTCGGGGCGCCGTCGCAGGCCGACATCGACCGTCGCGACGTGAACGACCGAGGGCTGGCGCGGCAGATTTTCCAGAATGCCGGGCAGTTGGCCCGTGGGTCGTACGAGAGCCTGTCGCCGTACGAGCGGGAGTACCTGGGTAGTTACATCGAAGCAGAGGGCGGCGACTTCGGGACGTTCAAAGATTCCTATGCTCGTGCTGGCATACACCAGGGGCGCCGCTGATGTCAGTCAACGGCGCCCGGCATCAACCTCAAGCGCATCGTCAGAGCAGCAGCAGCGGCTTCTTCTTCGGACTCGTAAAGACCGCCGTACACGATGCGTTTGTTCACGCTCATCGCGACTTGCCATTTTCGTCGCGCTTTGTTCCAAGACACGCCGCGATGGGCGGATGTGCGTCCGAAACTCGGCAGATTTTGCCCGTTCTCTCGATGCGTCACGATCCGCAAGTTGCAGCGTCGGTTGTCCAGGGTGTCCCGGTTGATGTGATCGACCTCTCGTTGGTCGCCCTCCATCATGCCGAGAAGCTCACGGTGCAGGCGAATGGTCTGGAACCGCCCGTTGATACGGGCGCCACGCCGCGCGTATCCGCTCCCGAAGCGCCATGTCCACTTGCTCACGCGTTCGGCATCGAATGCGTCAACAAGCGTGAAGCGCTCAACGGTGCCATCGCGAGCGTACAGCGGAATCAAAGCTGCGGTGCCATCGTCTGTGTAGGCGATGGGGACATGCGTCATTCGAACAGCGCACGCTTTAGAACAACTATTCCGCGCTCGAATCTGCGATGGGTTGCGCGTGAAGGCGGTGCCGCACGTCGGGCAGGTAAGATGTACGGGCATCGAAGTCACTCCTTCGGTGTCGCGACCCCGGATGTTCGTAGCATCGCGGGGTCTTCCTGTTGCCCGAATTATACCAGTTCACTCCTGGCGGAGGGTTGACCGATGCCGATGTCGCTGCCGGAAGACCTCGTAGAACAGGCCCGCCGCGAGCGGGAGCAGCAGGCGCTGTCACCGATCACGTCGAGCATCGACCGGATGATCCGCGAGGGCATGGGCGGCATCGAGAGCATCGCAAAGGGCGCCGCCGAGCAGGCTGCGCCAGTGGTCAAGCTGCTCCAGGGCGGCGAGTTGAAGCTCCCGACGCTGGACGACCTGACCCCGCAGTGGATGCGCGACCAGTACGAGCCGAAGCCGGTGCAGCAGGCCGCGCAGCAGCCGGCAGCGCCGACGATGCGTCAGCAGCCGCCGGCGGCTGCGAGCGGGATGCCCCAGGCGATGCCGACAGCCTCGCAGGACGGCCAGCCGGCGCAGCCTGCGCAGCGCCCGATGGCGCTACCGACTGGCAGCGAAGGCGGCGACTACGGCCCCATCGACAACAGTAGTCGTGCGGCGTTCGTCCGCACGGCCTACCCATACATGCTCGAAGCGGCCGGCGGCGATAAGAACCTCGCAGAGTTGATGCTGGCGAAGGCGATCAGCGAGAACGGCGATGTCGGCTCCGGCGGCGGATTCATCGGCAACAACTT
>CAZWFX010000071.1:6431-8288 GCA_964633425.1 uncultured Candidatus Saccharibacteria bacterium | reverse complement strand
CTTGTTGCGGTACCCGCCCTCGAGGGTCAGTTCGGCGAGTTTGGGATCAGCGCTCACGGCTGCTCGTCTCCCGGATCTCGCTGATAGATCGTCGGCGACGGATGCTCGCGCATCCCCATCCCAAAAACCGTTTGGGCAAACTCGGACACAGCCAGACGCGCCAGCCATTGATCGACACAGGCTCGCCGCAGTTCATCGGCAAGCGTCATGGCGACATCATGCCCCGTCGCAACCTCGGCCCGAACGTCGTCGGAGAGGTGGCTGTCCCAGGTCGGGGCGGGAGGAGGGGTCAGATCGAATCGCATGGCTCGTTCACTTTCAGATCCACCATCTGCGGGTCAATGAGGAAGTGGCTCCAAGGGAGTGGCTTTTGCCTCGAATGCTCGCTCTTTGGGCTCAACGTCTGCGGCTGAACCGGAATGGCAGCAACGGCGACCCAACCCTTGCCGGCGCACCCGTGGCACTCTCGAGGCACTTTCGACATCAGGTCAGCGTATTTGCCGCTTCCCGAGCAGACAGGGCAGAGTTTAGGTTCCATGATCGTTAAGGTTTGGGGCCTCGCCCTAGTTTCGGGTTCAGGGTTCGGCCCCGTTGTGGGCTCGTACTCGTCCGTGAGGTCGCCAAGCAATCGCCTGGCGGAGTTGTATTGGGGCGTCTGGTTCGGCTGTCTCGCGCTTTTGCTGGGGGAGGATTGAAGAAACACCGGCCCCGTCAGCCCCAAATTGCGAAAGGCCCCATCTGCTGACGCAGTGAGGCCCTGTAGTTTCTCGTTAACCTGAGAGACGCGCGAAACCCCCAAAAAAGTTTCACACGGAAAGGTTTTTCTGGTTTTCGACGAGTGCGCCGATTGCTCTGCCGACGCCGCCGGGCTGGGATCTCAACCACTCGAGGTGAGCGGGGTGGACGCGGACCGAAATCTGGACGAGGGCGTCCGGTTTGCGCGGGCGCCCTCGTTTCCCTCGGGTTTTAATCTCGTCGGGCTGGCTCATTGCGGGTAGTAGCCCCTGATCTCGCCGTCGAGCGGGACGAGGCATTCGGTGAGCGGGCGCCCGTTCAGATCCTCCAGGTCGCAGACGTGCTCTCCGCACCTGCAACTGGCCATCCCGCACACCTCGCGGTTGAGCCGGCGGGCAGTGCGGGCGCTGACGACGGCGTAGGTTGCCTGCCTGGTCTCGCCAGTCCTGTCGTCGTCCTCGGTGTACGTTTCGATGCGGATGGGGCGAATCGTGAGCGTCGTGTAGCCGTGGAATCCGTTGTGGGTGATGCGGGTGTTCTCCATACTATTATTGTATCACGGTATTTGTCGATCTCCAACGTTTTGCCGCATTTCCATCAAAACAGACAACAATCGTCAGGACAGACAACTCTCCCTCCACACCCTGACGCACTCGATGGTTGTGTGCCATCGTCCGTTTTTCGGCCGCCATGCCTGCAGCTGCCCCGCCCAGGCCGCCGCATAAGCCGTTTTGACCGACACCTCGTGCCCTGTGGCCCGGTTGTACGCTTCGATCGCATCAGCCAGTTGCACCGCCGCCAAATCGGGGTATTCCCGCGTCGGCTCGTCGCACTCGTAGAGCGATTTGAGGATTGGGCGGCGGGCATACCAGTCCTCCCAAGAGAGTTTCCCGCGCCGCAGCTTGTAGCGGGTCCAGGCCCCGACCAAGATGTAGCACTGCAGATCGAACTGGATCAGCCGGCGGGCTCGAACGATGACACCTCGGGCAATGTGGCGCGGATCGGGGTTCGGCATCGCGACCCGTTCGCACCCGTCCTTGTGCCGCTCGTAGCCCGCCCAAACCTCGGCGGCGGTGTAGTAGGTCATGCTCCCTCCATCGCGGGAGCGATGAGCGACCCGCA
>CAZWFX010000071.1:0-6331 GCA_964633425.1 uncultured Candidatus Saccharibacteria bacterium | reverse complement strand
GCACTCGCAGATGTCGATCGGGATCACGATGCGGGCGAGTACGGGCGGCGGGTTTTGCTCGGGTTTTTTATATCGGGCAAACCAACGGGCGATGGCGGATATGAGCCGGCGGATCATGCGGCCACCCCGCGAACCTTCTCGACGATGCCCGGACACATCCTCTCCGCGAGTTCAGCCTGCGGCGAGTCGGTTCCCCACTTGAGGACGTGCAGCGCGATCGCTTCCCGTTCCTCGTGCGGCAGTGCGTCGAACTTCTCCCAGTCGCCGTAGGCTCCGCCGGTCACTGGCGACCAGCAGAACCCGTCGAACACCTCCCCCTGTTCGCGTTCTCCGAGTGGCCTGCCAAGCCGTTTGATGAGCACGCCGATCGGCCAGTCTGAGGCCATTTCCCACTCGTCGATGAGCTTCATGGCGGTTCGGTACACGTGGTCCGGGTCCCAGCGCTCGAGCTTCTTGACCCACGCCCTGAGTTTGCGATCGGAAAGCGTCGTGTTCCGGTGGACGCTGATTTCGATGACCGCTTCCATCCAGGTCATGCGGCACCTCGCTTTGCGCCCTCGATGAGCCAGGATTCTCGTCGTTCGCGCTCGTCCTCCTCGCGCTGGTTCCAGATCGGGTTGTTCCAGACGGTGACGTCGCGCCCTTGCATCCGGTACTCGGCGGCGAGTTGGACTGCCTCTTCTTGCCCACCCTTGCCGGCCTTGACGAGTTCACCTTCGTCCCAAACCGAGACGTAGTGCTTGTGCCACTCGATCAGCACGTCGCATCCGGTGGGGATCATGCGGCACCTGCCTTGAGTCGGGCGATCTGCTCTGCCCTCACCCGTGACAGGTCTTCGTCTTCGCGGGCAAACTCTCCGATGCTCTTCCCTTTCCCCTTCCCGTTCGATGCCGAAGGCAAAGAAGAATCCCGCGTCGCGGGGACGGGCGTGGAGTGCTCGTTTGCGCAGTTACTACCTAGTTGACGGTTAGTCTTTTCTTCTCCTTCCTTTCCTTTCCTTTCCTTTCCTCCCTGCGCGTGGGGCACGCGTCCCTCACGCGTCGTTGTCGCGTCGGTCACGCGAGATGCTCTTGAACCTGATTTACGCCCTTCTTTGGGTGGTTCAGGCAGTTGTGATGCCGCTTCTCGCGGATTGATGTGCTGGTGCGCGTGAAACGTCGGAATGTAGGCGTACATGACGCCCGCTGACTCGTAGAGCACGAGTAGCCCACGCGTGAGCAACGCGTCACACATCGCGACGATGTTGCAGTCGTCGGCCGGGAAGTACCGGATCTTGAAGGTGAGCGGCTTGTAGACCAAGCGCCCCTCCCTGTCCGCCTCGCACCAAAGCGCCTGGTAGAGCAGCCTGGTCAGAGGTTCGAGCGTAACGATATCCTCCGAAGTGAAGAACTCAGGCTTGATCGTCCGAATCCGTCCCATCCAATCCTCCTTGATTGAGCGCCTCGGCGAGTCGCCCCAATGCCATTCCAAGCGCCCCGATCCGGTCGATCAGGACGCCCTTGTCGATTCGCTCTCGATGCCCACAGCCACGGGTGAGCTCCCAAACAATCCGCGAACTCATCCAGTCCACAGGCAGGGCCATTGTCTCGATCACTTGGTCGTATGTCATGCGACCCTCTTCGCGCGCTTGGCGCTCAATGACTCGTACCGCTGGGTCAGCCATTCGCGGGTGACCTCGAACACCTCGATATCCCACCGTCCGTTTGGCAGCTTGTCGAACATCGCGATGTGGATCTCGCCGCCGTGGTTTAACCAGTTCAGGGCGAGGCAGTAGACCGTCTCATTCACCCGTGCGATGAGCTTCGCGTTCTCGACCAGCTTGCGCTCGTGTGCGGTTCGATCTTCCTTCGTCGTGGACTGAACAAGGACCGTCCGCCCATGTCCGACCGCGAGCACGTCCCCGATGCCGATCATGTCCATCGACTGGGCCGCGCCGTACTTCGTGGTAATCGTGTAGTCGACCCGGAATGCCATGAAGCCGAGCGACTCGTAGTACTCAACCGCCTTATTGGAGAGTCGGTGCCCAAGCGCCCGCGCTGCCTTGCCCTTTCGCGCACGCTCGGTACGCGCGGTAGTTGGCATGGCCTCGGGGTCGCCCGAGAGTAGCGCTTCGCCGAGTTTCCCCCGCGCCTCGTCCTCTCGGGCTTCCCGCTGCCTGCGGTATTCCTCACTCGGCCACGGATTGTCGCCGAAGGGATTCTTGTGCAGGCTGTCCGCCATTAGATGAGGGCCTCTGGCTGGTCGTCACCGTCGGCGGCACCGTCCACTCCGAGCCGGTCCTTGAGCTTGTCGGTCTTCGTGCTGACCACTTCGCCCGTCTCGGGATCGACGTCGATGTAATCGAACGCCGCGTCTCCCTGTTCGGGGCTGAACTCGCCATGCTCGACGGCTTCCAACGCAAGCGCTTTGCCCATCTCCACCGACATCGGCGCGTACTTGAGGCAGCGCCTGGCGACCGTCTTCTTCGCCATCTCCGCATAGTCGGTGACCCACGGCCCGTTGCCGCCGGCCTTGGACCGTTTGCGGATCTGGTCGATCTCGCCGCGGGTCATCACGTCGTGGCAGACGCCGCCATCCTTGAGGTGCACGACGCAGTAGGCGAACGTGATCGCCTTGGCATCGCGCTCCTGGTCGAAGGCGGGAACGTGCCGGAGCTTGGGAGTGAGGCCCTCCTCGTACTCGAACGTGTCGCCCTGGTAGACGACGCCTGCCTTGACGGAGACGACGTATCCCGACCGAAACGCAAGGGCGATCAGTCCGCGGTAACCAGGGATCAGGGTGCAGGTCTTGCCGTAGGGGACGAGGTACGCCTCGCCAGTCGCGGAACCGGGCTCGAGGCCGAGTTCGGCCGCTTTCATCCCGGCATCGACGATCGAGGCGATCGTGCACTCCTTCAGCGCAGGAGTCCGCATGACGGCGGCGAGAAGGATCTTTGTGATCCGCTTCGGGTTCATGTGCGATGCGCACACTTGGCCGATCGCCTTCTCGCGTTGGGAGAGGAACGTGCTGAACGAGCGAAGATCGCCCGCCGGCGCGTTCGGGTTGACTTTGGCCAGTTCGTGAGAGCCCTGGCCGTTCTTGGTGGTGTCTTGGGTTTGTGTTGCCATAACTCGCTTCTTTAAGCCCGGTTGCTCCTGAACGGGGTGTTGAACCGGCGCTCGTAACGGGAGCAGAACCCAGCCTTGGCCGCCTCGAACTTGTCGGGCGGAATGCCGAACTCGGCCTTCAGGAAGAGGGCGAGGTCCTTCCACGAGACCCGTTCGCCCGCCGGCGTCTTCCATGTGAAGGCGCCCGATGAGGTTTCCAAGATCGATGCGTCGCCCATGAACTGCTTGAGTTGGTTCTTGAGCTCGTCGACCTTGAGCGCTGCAGCGTTCTCGGCGTCGATCGCGATCTTGAGTTCGTGCGCCAGCTTGTCGATCTCGAAGTCCGCGACGACCTTGGCGCCGGGCTCTTCGGATGGGTGCTTGGCGTTGATGTAGTCCGTGTCGGGCTTGAACCCGGACAGCGGGGGCGCGTTCTCGGCCTGGACGTACTCGTACCAGAAGATGCGCGCGCGGTGCTTCATGTGCTCGATGAGCTTCGAGTCGCGCTTGATCGTGTAGGTCCTGGTCGTGAGCGACGACAGGAGGACCGCCAGACGGCCAACCTTGAGCCCGGTCACCGCGAGCTGCCACATGACCTGGCACAGGTAGTGGTCGGGCACCTCGTCCGTCTCTGACGGGCCGAAGTTTCTCGACGCGCCCTCGCCGGCCACCTTGCATTCAAGGATCTCGTTCGGACTTCCGAGGATGTAGAAGTCGGGAGTCGCGCCGAAGATCGGCTCGCTTTCATCGAGGACGAACCCGGCGGGCACGAGCTCGAGTGCGTAGTCGGCGGCGTACTTCTCGCCGATCGCCTGCTCCATCTTCGAGCCCCACCACATCGGCTCGGTCTCCGCTTTCTCAGGCTCCATTCCGATCTTGTCGAGGAACACCTGATGGGCGGAACGATACGGGTGAACGCCGAGGATGGCGGCGACGTCGGTCGCTGTGATGACCTTGCGCCTGGCAGCGAGCCACGCTTCGCGATCGCCAGAACTCGTGAGGACTGGGGCCGCGCTCATGCCGACACCTCGGTCGCGGCTTTCGCTTGTGCAAGGAGTCCGCGCTCGACGATCCAGCCGTCCAAGCACTCCTGAGCCCAAATGAACCAGGCGGGATCGGATTCGAGGACAGCCATTGCGGTCTTGCCTCGATACTTTCCAAACTCGATGACCGACGCCGGGAAGATCGTCCTAGCGTTCGGGTTCTTGCCTTTCCTCTTCACGATGCGACCTCTTCGGCTTCCGTGATCGGAATCGGGCGGAACACGGTGTCGATCGCTTCGGTTGCGATGCGTTCGCCCTTTCTGAGTCCTTCGAGTTCTCCTGCAGTCATGCAGAGTTGCCCGAACATGAACACATCGTCGATGGTGAACGTGTCGCCACGAGCGTTACGCTCCTCATAGCGTGAGAACACCTTCGCGATGTTCGGATTGGTGAAGATCGGACGATCCATATAAGCCACCTCCTAGGCAGCCTCGCCGCTCCCTGCGGCCAAAGGTTCGGGCTTTTCGTCTGGTAGGCTAGAACCAGAACCCGAAAGGGTTGCTTCGGCATGGCCGGATTCCTTTGCGGGGGACCGGCCTTTTCTATTTCTGAGCAGGGTCACGCCGCGCTCTCCTTGAGGACACCAGAAGCGATCAGGAGCCGCCGTTGCTGGTAGACCGTCGTCAGGGACACGTCGGCCTCGATCGCGATCGCCTTGGGGTCGATTCCCTGCCGCAGCCGGTCGTCGATGAGCGCGACAATGTTGGCGTCGAGCCTCGGCCTGCCCCTCTGTTTTGAGTCCATGCGCTGCATGATACAACACTTTTTCGCAAAAACTTCTCAAAACCCTTGGATTTTCAGAAAATCTGTGCATAATGATAGTCGTGGACTCGAAAAGGACGAGGACACAGGAGAACAGAATGCCGAAGAACAGAAAGCCTCGCCGATCAGACTCCGATCGGTTCGACCACCGCTCTAAGAGCACTCGCCGCCGCGTCCGCCACGACTGGGAACTCAGCCGCGAAGAACTCGAAGCCCTCGCCCGCGAATCCGCAGGTGACAGCGCTTCCCGCCGCTACGGATTCAGCGTGGAGGCGTGGTCATGAGCTACACGACGCTCGACATGGCGATCGACGCCCTGACCCGCGACCTGGACGCCCTTCAGAAAGAACTCAGTGGGATCAAGGGGATCGAGGCAAGGGTCAGCGACCTCCAGAACGAGTGCGGGAAGTGCGCGATCGACTCCGACCAGCGCGAGCGGATCGCCTACCTGCGGATGCAGGCGAACACGATGGCTTGGAACGCCATCAACGTCTCCAGCCGCCTCCGGGCGATTGCAAATACCTCGATCGCAGTGAACGACGACTTCAAGCGTTCGATCGAACTGATCCAAGGCGGTGCCGCATGAGCGCCGAACAGCTTTGGGTTGCCATTGACGCATACCTGGGCGGATTTACGACGAGCGCTACCCGTGTCTCAATCGCTCATGGAGATGACAGGTATGAGCAGGGCCGCGCTCGCGCCGCCCAGCAAATCCACGTTGGGCTAACCGAACTCGTCAAGCCTCTGCTGTCGGAAGCAGAGCACGAGGAGGAAGCATGAGGTTCATCGCCCTTGATTTCGAGACTTCGGGGTTGAAGCCCGGCGAACACGCCCCCGTCACCCTCGGAGTCGCCCTCATGGACGGACCCGACGTAATCGACTCGCGCGAATGGCTCCTCGCCACTCCGACCGACAAGAACGGGCGCGTCAACCGTGCCTATGACGTCGTGGCGCTCGAGATCAGCGGCACGAGCTGGACCCGAATCAAGCGCGAAGGGGAATCGCATGCGAAGGTCTGCAAGGACCTCGGCGACTTCAGCCTCCAGCATGGCGCTCGGCATCTGACCGTCGTGGCGTTCAACGCGCCGTTCGACTTCGCTTGGTACTCGGACCTGCTGTTCCTCGCGGGCAGTTGGAACCAGCACCTGCGGAAGTTCGAGACGTTCCTTCCGCCGTTTGCCGGGCCTTGGCAGTGCTCGCGCCTCATGGCCGTCCACGCGCTGCCCGGACTCGACTCCTACAACCTCGATACGGTCGCCTCGGCTTGCGGCCTGTCCCGTTCTGGCGAAACGCACGGCGCACTCGAGGACGCGATCCTCGCCGGGCGTGTGTTCGCCCACATCCAATCGCTTTCGAGCAAGGAGGAAGCGGCCTGATGAAAGACAACCTCAAGACCCTAACGATCGAGAACCTCAACGCGGCTGGCGCTTGCAAAGAGGG
>CAZWFX010000070.1:3473-8644 GCA_964633425.1 uncultured Candidatus Saccharibacteria bacterium | reverse complement strand
TGTGCACAGGATCGAGCCGAGAACGTCATTTACGTTGACGGCATGACTCGCGGCTTGCGATATGATCGTCGTACGGCTACAGCTGATGACTTAGGCATTGATTACCCGAAGGATTACCCAAATATTGCCGCCACAGGGACAGGTGGAGCGTCTGCCGGTACTTACTATGTTGGATACCGCTGGCTGGATCGCAATTTACAGCCCGGATCCCTCAGTACGCTCAACTCGGTTACGGCTACGCTTAACGATAGATTCTATTATGGAGCGTCACTGGCCACGAACGGGTTCCAAGAAGCACCATCCACCAGAATCACAACCGTACACAAAGGCTTTGTCCAGCTATGGCGATCTGGACTTGGAGACAGCTCTATTGTGTACACGGTCTATGGTGTCGGGACGGCGATGACCGTCAGTGCGACTGCATCAGATGACGGATATAGCAAGTACACGATTAGCGACATTGCCGGTGTGTCCCCTGTCACTGGGTTGGTGCCAGGAGACGTTGTCGTTATTTCAGGCCACTCACAGAGCAAACAAGACGGCCAGCAGACAATCTTGAAGGTGCTGATTGACGACAAGCAGATCGTTACCGACAAAGGTTATGCTGGTGCCACTGGAACTGGAACAGCAACTGAGCGGCTGTTCTACATGGCGTACAGTGGAACGCTGACCAGCCTTGCTGACGACGGAACAGGCAAGTGCAAGTTCACCTGTGCGTTAAAGCACAAGCTGGTGACTGGTGCTGTCATCATCGAGACAGCGACCAACACGGTACATCGCGTTACTGCGATCACAACACCATTCGTGTTCGTGACGAACGTAGTTGTAGGTTCAGGTGCCACCGGAACATACCGACTGATCGGTTATGGTGAATCTGGTGGTGCTGGTACTGGTGACACGCTAACTGACGCCCAGCTGACGGCCAGCTCGAACATCTCAATGGCGATCACAGCCAGGGACTCGCAGCTGGTTGCACGCAGACAGAACCCGCCACCGAAGCACAAGTCGGTTGTTACGTTCTTCCGCAGCCGCATGTGGTACGCCGTAGACGTGGCGTATGGCGGAAGCAACCATGCTGGCACAGCGATGACCGTCGCTGTAACGAATGGCGACAGAACGATCACGGGAACCGACACAGACTTCCGTTCGGACATGGTTGGTCGGCTGATCTACATTGAGGGCGAGACGATCCCTCACGAGATTCAGTCGATCACCAGCACGACGGTATTGGAAGTCGATACTGCTGTAGCACGTTCAACAGTTGGTAGCTTGGAGTTCAAGATTTGCCCCAAGCCTGAAGAACGCAACAAGATTTACTACTGTGTTGATGACGCCACCGACATTCTGACCCAAAGGGGCTGGCTGCGTCGGGAGCAACTGAATGTCGGAGACATGGCGCTCACGATCAATCCAGACACAAGGCAGATTGAGTGGCAGCCAGTAACACACAAGAACGAGTTTGACTACATTGGCGAACTAAATCGTTGGCAGTCGTCGAAATTTGACGCCCTAACAACAGACGACCATCGCTGGCTGGCTGATGGCTGTGGCGTCATGGGTGGCCACTGGTCTTTGCGAAGCAACCAAGGTCTTGGATCGGCTTCTCACTTCACTACAACTTCTGTCGCTCAAGACATGACGGCTAAGCGACTGATAGTCGGTGGCGGCACTCCTGTAGTTAACGATATCGTTGGCCAAGTGAGTGATGACATTGTCGAACTTGCTGGGTGGTACGTGACAGAAGGCTCGAATTCTAAATGTAAACCAGGTTTGATTGTGTCTCAAAGCGAGTCTCACAACCCAAGACATTGTGATCGAATTAACGGCCTGGCTGAGAGACTTCGTGTGGCTGGTGGCACAGCTACACTCGTTAAGCGAAGCTCAAGCACTTCTACCAGACAGTGGTACTTCGGGGGACGGTGTGGCTTGGAGGTAAAAAAACTGTGCCCAGACAAGCAAATTACACCGGAGTTTCTTTGCCGCCTTAGCCAGCGACAATTACTGCTGTTGTACAAAACCATGATGGATGCTGATGGCCATAGGCACAAAGGACGCAATGGCAGTAAGGTGACGGATGTATTTTCGCAGAAAGATCGCCGCCGAACTGAGTCATTTCAGATGCTTGCGGCAATGATTGGGAAGCGATCTAGCTACAGAACATACTGTCAGCCGAATTACGGCTATGACATGCACTCGTCAACTGCGTACTCAAGTCCACGAGCGACTGTATGCAAACTGACAAGAACCAAAGAGCATTATGAAGGCAAGGTCTGGTGCCCGACGACCGCAAACGGAACATGGATGGCTCGCCGCAATGGGTTTACGTACTGGACTGGAAACAGCGAGCCTGACGAACCCGAGTCGGTGCCAGCCACGAACGTCGTCTACTTAGAAGAGAACACGAACGACAACGACGTGATCGTTGGCTTGGCTCCACATGGTGCCGTACTGTATGCGTTCAAAGAGCGTCACACGTACCGCATTTCGTTTGGTCGTCAGCCGAAGATTGATGCCGACCCGACGTTGGCATTCTCGCGTGGTGCGTTGAATCACCGTTGTATCGCCGTGTTTGAAGACAGTGCGTATGTCATTGACTACGCTGGCATCTACTCCGTGTCGCTGTGGGGTTCCGATCAACTCGCTCGCAATGGAATCGACCATGACATTAAGCCGTTACTCGACTTCGTGTACGATGGCAAGCTGGGCCTCGACCAAGCGAGAAATGCGTTCACCGTCGTTGATCCAGAGAGGCGGCAAGTACGATTCTTCCTGGCCACGTCAAGCTTGGCATCAGAATATTCATACGACACGACCCTTCTCCGACCCAAGGCGTGCTTAGTCTACAACATCGACACGAAGACGTGGGACGTTGAAGGCTATGTTCAGCAGCTGGGCGGGGGATGCTGTGCTCCCGTGAGCGGTCGGATGCGAGTCTTTATGGCTGGCATGAAGGACCGCGTGTACAGCATGAAGGATAATGTTGCCGAGTCTGGTGTTGTGCATAACAGCTTGGTTACGCTTTATACTTCCGGCACGCCGTCGCTGACAGATTCCGACGCTACGTTTGGAACGAACGAAGAGTTAGTGAACGCACCCGTGGCAATTGTTGACGGGACAGGTAAGTTTGAAGTTCGTCGTGTTGTATCGCATTCGGATACTGAGCTGACGCTCGACAAGGCGTTTGACACTGCGCTTGACACAACGAGCGAGTACCTAGTTGGCGGCGTGATGGCGAAGTTCAAGACTGGGGCGTTTGCCTTCCCTGACTCGTTCAACTCGAAGGGTGGCGAGAAGGGCAACAAGCGTGGCATGAGAATCGCCTACCAGCCGTTCAGTGACACGTTTGACATTCGGTTCTACTTAAACCATCAGTCTACGCCGTACGCCCAGAAGATTTCCATTAGCGAAGGCATGGGCATTACGACGACAGCCGACAGCTCTAATATCGTGGTTGATGCTACACGCACTCGGTCACGACTTGAGAACGCACCTGGCTACTGCGTGATCGAGATTGGTGGCGGTCGGCTGCAAGGCGAGTCATACGGCAATCGGTGGCTGGCAGTGGAGTTGCGATGCTTTAGAGGGTTGGCGAAGCCGAAGTTCTACGGCATGGAAATCATGGGCGTGATTCCGCACCCAGGTTCTGGTGAGAAGTAATGTACACGAAGCAAGGCCCACTGTTTGATGCGTTGACGGCCGCAGGTTTCTCGCAGATGCAAGTGAGTGCACTGCGGGATATCTTTGCGTTCTGCCAGCACGATTTGGAACAGCGTGGCCAGTTGGCTGTACTTACGCAGCGGCCATTGGGAGCTACTGACGGGGCGTTGGAAGTTGCCAACTATCCGTTTCCACCGACGAACCAGTATACTCAGCCCACGAATGGCGACATGCCGAACGGCTGGGGCATCAATGTCCTAGCTGGCGGCATCAATAACATTGGCCCGTTTCAGGGTGGCTTTGGGTGGTTCAAGGCTAGTGGCACGTGGGTTAATACTGGAACTGCTGCCTGGGATAGCTATGTTGATGGCTATGTTGCTACGGACCCAGACGGAACGTACGCTCAGCCATTGACTTCCGTGCGGCTGTACTTGCCAAGGAACGCTCTACAAGACCCAAACGTGCGGTCAGGCGACGTGCTGACGTACATGCTTGGGCCAGACGGCAAAGCGTACTGCACGAGTGATGTTCTCGACGGGAAGATTGGCGAGCAGAAGGATTTGTTGTCGGGTGATCCGACGCTGTATGCGTCTGGGCTTCGTGGCTGGTATTTGGCTGACGGTGCTAATGGCACAGTTGACCTGAATGGCGAGCTTATTGGGTATGGTTACACAGGTGCTGGCGATTATTCGACTGTCGGGGCGTCGGTAGCTAGCAGCTTCACTGCAACTATCAGCGGAAGCGGCGGAAACATAGATACGACCACCGTTGCGACCGGAATTACGATTGCCGACCACACGCACACAATTACAATTTCACCGTCGCCACTGGCAGATGACTTTGCAGCTGGAGCCGATATCCACGCCCTGTATTACGACTCAACGCCAACGGCGTCTGCGGCGAACGCGACCCTTTCTGTCACCGACCCACAGCACAAACACACCGTCGATAGCAACTCAATCGCAAGCACTCTGTCGATTGGCACGCCGTCTGCCAACAGGCCGTCTGGACGTGTGGTAATCCGTCTACAGCGAGTGAATTAGCATGGAAGAGATAGGGAGGCACCAGTACCTCATCGCCTCGAAGCGGCACCCAGGCGAGCACCACTGTGTCGAGTGGTCAGATGACGAGCATAAGTGGCACTGTTCCTGCTTGGGCTGGATGCGACACGGCAAGTGCTGGCACGTGACGTTCATTAGCCAGTCGCTAGGTGATGTGATAGAATATCCCCAGGAATCTTAATCGCCAGGGAGGGCGACATGGCTACAACATGGTACGATCCGCTGCACCCAAGGTACAACAGCAGCGACGGCAATTACAGCCAAGACGCAATTCGCTCTGGTGCGATGGCTTACGCTGCCGAGCAGGATCGCCTTGCCGCTCTACGAAACCAACCGCAGCGTACCCCACAAGACATTGAGGCTATGTCTGCTGCTCAACAGCGACTTGATGAGCAGCGGTCTCGTGACTACAGGAATCTTCCAAAACCTGGTGCAGGAAGCGGAGCCATGCCA
>CAZWFX010000070.1:1920-3373 GCA_964633425.1 uncultured Candidatus Saccharibacteria bacterium | reverse complement strand
CAGACGTTCAACAGTGCGACTGGCCCTTATGGTCAGATGCAGGCTGCGGCAGTCGCTACGGCACCCAGTCGTGCTCAACGTGCGATTTCCAAGGATAAGCTTGGCATGTTGAGTGGCTTGTTCGATCAGATGAGTGCCAACAAGACGCCGTCAGTAAGCTCGGTGGAAACCGACTACGGGGCGTACGCGAAGATGCTACCTTCCCTCATGAAGAAGTATTTGCCGGGAGGTTAACATGGCAGGGATTCCAGTCGGCCTCAAAGGCGTCTACCCGTCCACTTCGTACATGCCACGTGATGTGCTGAGTTGGTCGCAGATGACGCCTGAGAACCAGCAGAACTACATGGCGAACCGCCGCAACACAGGTCAATGGATCGGTGGTAGCGAGCAGGCGACGCTAGACTATTTGAATCAGGGGGTAAGTCAGTATGGTCTTCCGCAAAGTACACGCCGGTCTAATTATGGCCCGGACCTTAGCCAACGGCCTAATTACAACCCAGCTCTTGCAACAGGCGGGAATTCAGTGGGAAGTTCTACGTCGGGAGCTGCTAATACAACGACCCCGCCCAACCAATCAGCCGCACCAGCAGCGGTAACGAAGCCTGCTGCTAAGCCAGCTGCGGCCTATCCGTCCGCTGCGACATGGCGACCACAGCAGTCACCAACTACGACAGCACAACCTGGCCTAAGAACACCACGACCACCAGCAGGTGCACCCAGCACAGCTAGGTACGTGGACAGTTCTGGTGGCTGGGGTTGGGATATGGGAGCTGGAATGACAGGCCAGACCCAACAGCCTGGAAGCTTAGTGTATCAACGCCCTGCGGGCACATCGGTGCAGCAATGGAAAGACAGCCAAACTGGTGGCACAACAGGCGGTACAGGCACGAGTATTGGGGGTGGCATCCAGGGTGGAAACCTCACGAATCAAGACATTGGGTACGCTACCTCATTTATCGGTGGAGCTGGTCAGGTGCCATTTGAGGTTAGTTCTGACGCTCAGCGTGAACTACGCCAACGCAGCCAGGACGAAGCTTTGCAGGGCACAAACAGGGAATCGCTAGACCTGTCACGTCGAGGTTCGTACGAACAGGCCCAGATGGACCTTGCAAGGCAGATGGCGGAAGCTGAGTCTGGCCTGGGGTACGGTAACTTGCTGGCTCGGCTACGCGACATGGATGTAACAAAGAACCTGACTCAACAAGGTTACTTGTACGACCTAGTAGGATCGGTGTTTTAATGTTCAGCACAACCGGCAACACGATGATGTTGGGTGGTGCACGGGTGCAGCCTAGGCCCGTGTACACGCCCCAGCAGACGCAGAATGCCATGTCGCAAGTGCAGGGTGCCCACCGTCAAGGCGGCGACCTGTACGGGCTGATGAAGCAGTACGACCGTCCTGGCATGGGACGCAGTGAAGCCACGTTGTCGATGGCAATGCCGCAGCAAGTGA
>CAZWFX010000070.1:0-1820 GCA_964633425.1 uncultured Candidatus Saccharibacteria bacterium | reverse complement strand
ATGAACGAGATTGAGTCTGGCAAGCGACCCGAGAAGGTGCTTGAGCGGATTCAGAACAACGTGTACAGCCAGCTCGCTGACGCTAACTCGCAGATCGCCCAAGAGACAGAAGGTCAGTACAAAGCTGACGACCTGTACAAGTTCTCGTCGGCACTGGAACAAGTGCTGGCCAGCCAAGACACACCAACGAAGAAGCTAGCCCAACTGTACGCCCTGTCGGGAGACTAATATGGCAATCAATCCTGAGCTAAGTAGTGCAGAAGAGGCGATGCTTGAGCGGTTTGGTCCTGCATTCAAACCTCAAGCGATCAACGCACCAGAAATCCCTGACTTTGTGAAGCAGGCGATCATGGCTCGCTCTGCGTCTCCACGCCCAACTGGCATGGCTGGCGTTTACGACAGGGCGATGAACGAATCGCTCAACATCCCCATGAACATTAAGGCTCTGGCGGGTATTGATCCATCGGTTGCCAACCAGTTCATGCAGTCTACTCAGGGCATGGCGATGGCGAATCGCTACGGCAACACGCCAGAAGAACGTGCTCAGCGTGACAAGATGATGGCGGCTGTGGGTATCGGTGGTCAGCAGCTCGCTGCGGCTGGTGACACGAACAGAGCCATTGCTGCCAACAACGTCGGCTTGAAGAACGCTGACGCCAACATGATGGGCGGCATTGCTTCTGGTGCGAATGATCGTGCCATGAAGGAATACGAGACTGAGTACAACGCTGACTTCACGGCAGGTGAGAACAGGGCCGCCGAAGCACACGCAGAGAAAATGCTGGCACTTGAGGACGACAACAAGCGACGTGCCAACGAGCAGAGGTACAAGCACGAACGCGAGAACTCCCTTATTCAGGGGGCCGGTGGCGATCTGAAGTTTGCTGTCGAGAACATTCAGCAGCAGGCTCGGTTGGCTGAAGAACGAGTCAATCAGATGGTGCAGAACGGCTCGATCACTGAGGAACAAGCCCAGGAAGAACTGAACAGGATTCAGACGCAGGCGGTGGAAGAGTCTCAGAAGGCCGTACAAGCCTCCCTGGCTGCTCGTAACAAGCTGCTGCAAGGCGACATGACTGGAATCGCTCCTTACATGCCAGGACGCATCAGCGGGCCTTCTGCTGCGTCTGGGATGAAGTCTGCTGTAATCGACAAGATGCTGTCGGATAAGTTTAGTGCGGCCCAGAATAGCTGGGGGTCAAGCTTGGGGCTTGGCAACACTGCTGCTCGCAACTTCGTAGAGAGCCTTCCTGAGTCGTTTGGGGCTAAAGGTCCGAACGCTGCCAAGGCTCGGGCAGCACTGAAGAAGTTTATTGCAAACAACTCGCTTGAGGCACCTGAAGACATTGCTGCCGAGCCTGTTTACTCTCAGGCTATCAAAACCGCCTTGCTGGCAAATCCGTTCACGGCACCGACAGGTGGTGTCGTTAAGTGGTGGCTTGATCGCACTCAGAGCGACGTAGCTCGCAAGCTAGGAGACTGACATGGACTGGCGAGAGAGTCCGTACTTGAAATACGTCAACCCTGAGCAACAGCAGGGGCTTGCCGGTGATATGCTCGACACAGGCTTGTCGATCCTTGACGCCCCTGCTGGCATGACAAGGAACTTGCTTTCAGGTCGTGACTTGTTGGCTGGGTTGTTTGACTCGTCAAAGCGAGCGACTGGCCAGGACGTACTGAAGGCGATGGGCAGCGACAACCCAAGTGAGTTTTCAGGTATGTTGGTAGATATTCTAGCCGACCCTCTTTGGCTTACTGGCGTAGGTCGCAAGGGCATTGGGGGCGGTTTCAAAGCCCTCAAATCCCTGTTGCGATAATGC
>CAZWFX010000069.1:0-8709 GCA_964633425.1 uncultured Candidatus Saccharibacteria bacterium | reverse complement strand
TCCCGCTTTACGGGATGAGAATGTACTTTCCGGGAAACGGAAACATCCGCTTCGTGTCCTCCCAGAGCGCGGCCGGATAGTAGCCGTCAATCGATGCCGGGTCTGCGAGGAATATCTCCCACGCATCCCTCGTCATCGCCTGCACATGCAGATGCGGATACCACCCGCCGTTCTCGTGCGGGCTTCCTACGTACCCGAGTGCCGAACCCGCAGGCAACGGCCTACCGACACGCACAATGGGTGCACCGAGATGCGCGTAGATCATCCAAATCTCGTGATCACGAAGCTTTACGATGACTCGGTTCCCCCATCCGTGATCATCCGGATAATCGGTACCTACCCACACCACTTCGCAGTCGGCGTCCGCCTCGACGAGCGTCCCGACCGGCACATTGATGTCGATGCCCGCGTGGATCGGATCTTTGATCGCGTCGAGATATGTCTGCCGCCAGATAAAGCCGCGGTTCTCGCCGTACGACCCGAACGTTGCATCGAGCCCCTGTCGCTCGTGATACTGCGTAAGCGCCCGATCAAGGAAGTGCGGGTCGATGTACGGATTATTGCCGGTCGGCGAAAGGCCGCGGAACGCGGCATCTTTCTCGGCGAACCGTGAGAGGTCGAGCGCGGCGATGCGTGCGTCGCGTATTGAGGGAATGGTCATGGAACACCCTTTCCTTTTTTCCGCGCCCACCCTATCAAACAAAAGCACGGGGTCAATTCGATTCGCTCTGAGCAATGCGGTAGTACTTGAGCAACACTTTGTTCCAAATCACAACGAGAGTGACGGCACTCAGGATCATAGCCGAGAGCGTCGAGACGAACGGCTTACCCGAAAACGGAGTTACGGCGATTGCGGCCATAGCGGCGGCAGTCCACGGCACCGCAAAGCGGAGCCACCATTCATAGGCCATACCGTTGACCCACGTCATCGCAAAGAGCGACGCAAGTAATGGCACCGTGGGCAAGAGCACATAGACAATGCTCCACCAGCGATCAAAGAACGCAAGGACGGCGAGTACCGCCACGCAGGCCATCAGCACCTGTCTCAGCTGACCCTTCATATATCCCATCCTACACCCGGAACTTAAAGATGCGACTGAGGGGGCACATCCCGTTTCGGTATGATGTCCTTCCCTATCACGTAGAGCACACCGATGATGAACAGGATGGATATCGCGACAAGCGGCATGAGCACGCGATTGTTTGCAAGTCCGGGCCGCTCTACAGATGACGCTCCGAGCGGCGGGACCGAATCAAGCGTTGCCGCTTCGGCAGTGCGAGTGAACGGAATTGCGACTGTTTTGGCGACGATCTTGCCCGTGTTGTCCACGCTCGCCGCATAGATCTTGTGTTCGCCTGTTTCAAGTTCGCGATCCACGGTGTATTGCCACTTGCCGTTGCGATCGGTTTTTACAGTAACGACAATCGGCGTGCTGTAAATATAGAGCGTCACGTAACTATTCGGGAGCGCTGTACCGGTGATCGCCACCCGCTTTTCGGTCGTCAGTTTTACATCTTCGACTTTGTAGATGGTTGTTTCGGGTGCAACGGAGATGGTCGGTTCCTGCAACGGTACGGCAACAAGGTCCTTTGCAGTCGGATCGTAACCGCGGAGCACCTTGTCCCCCGCAGTGAGCGTCTGTCCGTTGATCACGGTAACCGGACTCGGCTTGATCGGGTCGAGGTGGTAGATATGGACGGAGTCGTAGTCCGAAATGCCGTCTTTGTTCGAATCTTTATACACCGCGCCTGCGCCTGACGCTTCGAGCGACTTCGTTGCCTGTTCCACCGCATCGGCGAATACACCGATGGCGCCCGTCACCGTACTTTGTGAACCGGGAGACGAGGCGGAATCGAACGACGCCGCTCGGTCGATTGCTGCAAAGCCTTCTTTGATAGCAGCCTCCAGACGTTTTTCGTCCGCCGCGGACGGGATGACCCCCTGCGCAAAAGATATATCGATCGTATTTATGAGCTGTGTACGCACGGCCCGTATCACATCTTCGCCCGGCTGCGTGCCGCCAAGCGCCGTTGCTCGCAGGACCATATTGATGTGCTCGTCAACAGATGTAATCAGCGCGTTTCGCGCGGTATCCACTGATGCCTGCGAAGCGGTTACGCTCTCCGCGATTGTCTGAAGCGTCGCGACGAACTGCACTTGTTCGGGCGTAACGGGAGCCAGCTCCAAAGGCGGCGGTGGCGCGACATATGGGGCCGGTTCTACAACAGATGGAGGCGCGGAGCGCACAGGCGCTTCCTGCCGCACGACCGGCTGTGCAGATTGCACCGGCCGCGTGTCGATCGGAGCAGTATCAGTCATGATCATAACCGGCAGTGCTTGTGCTTGCTGCTGCGTCTCGGGTTGGGTTTGCGGCTGTGTCTCGGTTATCGCCGCAGCGGTACAGGCACGCGGCAACGTTGCGCTCACCGAGGAGCTCAGCGTGCTGCCGAAACTATTTCTAGCCGCTACGCGATATGTGTGCGATGAACCTGCGGCGAGGCCGACATCGCCGTACGTCGTTCCCGTCGTGTGGATTGAGAGCACATTATCGCGGTACATATCATATACAGATGCGCCGGACGCCGCTGTCCATGACACATACACCACGAACGTCCCACACCCCTGCGGGGTAGAGACCGATACAACAGGAGCCGCAGGCGCAGCGCCTGTCGTATCGATCGTGTTATTCGAGGAGGTGACGGTCGAATTTGTTGTACCCGCCGTGGTGGTGGTTGTGGTTGTCGTTCCGGATGCTTGTGTTGTTGCCGATGTCGGCGACTGTGTGTTTGCTGTAGCGGTTGTAGTTGTAGCTGTAGCTGTAGCTGTAGTTGTTGTGACCAAGCCGGTCGTACCACTCGTTCCTGTTGAGCCGACGGTGCTCGTCACTTGCGTTGTGGAGTTCGGAGTCGAAGCGCTTGCGATACTTGACGGACCCGAGCATCCCGCACTTACACAACCGATCACCTGATACTCATAGATGGTGCCCGGAGTCAGATTCGCCGTATCGGTATACGTTGCTTGTGTCCCCGTAAATGATCCGATCTGCGTAAAACTGCCGCCTCCCGTGCGACGAGTAATATTGAAACTGGTGAATGTAGAACTTTGCGTCCAGGTAAGCACAATGCCTCCCGCCGACTGACTGAACGACGCACTGACATTCGTAGGCGGTTGCGGCGCGGTCTGCGCACAATTCGCCGGCGCGGTTGCCCTGAGTGTTGCGGTGGTGTTAGAGGTCGTGTACCCCTTGTACGCCACAAGGTAGTACATGGGTTGCGAACCTGCCGAAAGACCGGTGTCCGTGTATGTCGCAGACGAGCCGGTATAGATCACATCCGAACCGCTGCGAGCCAGTCTGTAGCCGTCTACCTGGCTGATTGCGGGCCACGTGAGTACGATTATGCCGGTTCCACATGCACCGGGCGTCGCTGTGATATTCGTGCCCCCGATCTGTGTATCGAGATAGCTTTGATTCGGATCGTACTCCTGTGCACCGACTACATTCCAGTTATAGAGCACCGCCGTAACGAGCAGGCACAGCGTCAGTACGATGATCTCGGTTTTCCGAATAATTCCCGGTCCTTTTTTTGATGTGTGGTCGTCCGTCATGGTTTTGGTGCTATCGGGAATGCGATGATGAAATGAGTGCCCACGCCCTCGATGGACTCAACAGAAATTGTACCTTTCATTTGCCTCACCAACTCTTCGGTGATCCACAAACCGAGACCTGTGCCGGTTATACCCTCGGTCTCGTCGGACTTCACGCGATAAAACTTTTCGAACAGCTTTTCGCGATTCTTGGCACTGATACCAATTCCGGTATCCCGCACTCGGATACATACCGTCCGACCCTCGGTATATTCCGTCACCTCAACCTCACCTTTTTTGGTGTACTTAACAGCATTGCCGACGATATTTACGAGTACCTGACGAAGTCGATCTTTATCGGCGTTGATGGGCGCGCCGTCGACGCTTTTGAATGCGAGAGCAAGCCCCTTCCCTTGCGCCACCATCTCGAGCGAGGAGACAACGGCGGAAACAACCTCCGCAGGATCGAATACCTCGAGATTGAACTTCATGCGCCCTTGTTCGATTCGAGAAACGTCGAGCATGTCGGATATAAGCGCATCCAAATTCTTCGCGCTCGTATCGATTTTTGTCACGTGGTCGGTCGCCGAAGCCGAAAGCCCTTTTTCTCTGCGCAAAAAATCGGTGTACCCACGAATGATAGTGAGCGGGGTGCGAAGCTCATGCGATGCCATCGAGATGAAGTCATCCTTCAGCTGGTCGACTTCTTTGAGCCTTTGGTACAAGTTCATGTAGTCGATGATGCGGGAATGGCGCAGGAACAAAAGCGTGATGAGTACAATAACGACAACCAGCAGGTAGATACTGTTGCTTATAGTCCGCTCAATAGCCTTGTCTGCCTCGGAGAGCGTCTGCGTGGTCATTGCTACAGCGAGCAGACCCCCTTGTGAGTCAGTAATAGCACGCGCTGTATGAAAGAACCGCTCGTCGCCGGTCGACGTCTGAGTCGTAATGGAATGTTCGGGGTCACCTGAAACCAATGAGTACAGGAATTCCGAATCAGGTGCCGCATCCCCCATTTCCTCCGGGTCGTTCGACGCGATTATGATGAACGCGGTGGTCGTTGATGTAGTGAACACCTGTTGTCGTTGAATGATACGAAAATGTCGAATCGTCTCGTTATCCTGAATCACGTCCGCAATACGAGCGTTTAAGTAGGCAGGATCCTGTATGCGGTCGGCTGCGAACGATACGAACGCGTCCTGCAAGGACCCGACACGAACGTTTACCAGTCGCTCCTGGGCATCGGTCGCAATACCGATGAAGCGATTCGCCATGAACACAAACGCCCCCACGATCAAAACCGCGATCAAAACCGTATAGATCAGCTGAGGACTGCTGCGGATCTTCGAGAGCGCCCCAAGGAGCCGGTCTAAAAAGCCGTTCATGTGCACTTAAGTATAGCGAAAGTCAGCCTTGTGTTACCCATATCTATTGGATAACAAAACGACCGCCTATCGGCGGTCGTTGTGGACAACTTCTCGTGTTTACTTACTACCAGCTTCTGCCTTGATCTGTGTTGCGAGCTGAGTTTCGCCCAGCTTGGTCGCATTGTCGATCGCCGCCTGGTAGGTCGCTTTCGCCTCGGCCGCGCGGTCGAGCTTCTTGTACCACCGAGCGAGCAAGACCTGCATGTCGACGGAGGTCGGTACCGCCGCAATCCCCTGCTTCAAAATATCCTCCGCTGCAGTGTTGGTCGGCTTGTACGAGGTTTCCGAGTACAGCGTGAACAAATTTTTGTACGGGTTCGGGTCTTTCGGCTTATTCACGATCGCGAGCTTAAATTCCGCATCCGCCTTTGCGTAGTCTCGCACGTAGTTCATATACAGGTCGCCGAGGTTATTGTGCGAGACAACATTGGTCGGCCACTGCGTCGATCCGTAACTCCAGATCTCCTGCGCTTTCGCGATATTTCCCGCCATAAGATTGATCGTGCCAAGACTCATCCACGCATTGAAGTCGAGTCGATCCTTTGCGATTGCGTCCACTGCCTGCTTGTATGCACCCTGGAGCGCCGTCTTATCGGATGTGCTGTAGGTTCCCGTAAACGACAAGGTTTCCGGATACTTCGGCGCTTTAAATGTCGCCTCGGCACTGATCGGAATGATACTGGTCGTTCCGCCGCTTGTTTCCTGCCCGGGCGCGACGGCCGAGAACTGTGCGCTCGAAGTCGCGTTAGCGATGTTCGGCACAACCGCCAATGCCGCATCGCGCGAATTTTGATAAACATAGCCACCCGCTACGATCGCGATCGCCAATACCAAAAAAGCGAGTGCACGGGTCGTGGATGTGTTCATAGTGTTCATGGTGGCCATAATACATGAGACGAACGGTTTTAGCAGCACTTACTCAAAACAAAAAGCCCCTCCTTTCGGAGGGGCTTTTCGTCTATAGCCGCGGTGTTACCCGGTGAAGCTATATCTGTAATCCCTAGCGGAATTACTGGTTTCGAGTCTGCGAGAGACCAGACGCCGGGAGGCCCGGGACGCCGTAACCATTTCGCCAGTCCGGATTGGTGCTGTCGGAGATGGTTGCCGTAGTCGTCGAGTTCGGAGTCCAGACGAAGTTCGCAGTCGAGAGCGTGCTCGTCGCACCTGCGTTCGTGCCGGAAGTATCGCCGAGGAGCGTCGTCGTAACCGACGAGCCCGAGACAACACTTGCGACTGAGCCGCGAAGTTCGAAGTAGTACGTCTGACCAGCCGGGATCTGGAGGATACCACCCGTCACGTTGTTCGCGCGGACAGTAACCGTACCAGAACCACCGATCGAGGTCGCGTTCAACTGGCCAGAAGCCGCTGACGAGACCGGCGATGAGAAGCCGGAATCAGTGAAGGCATAGAGGTTGATCGCCGATACAGTCGCCGACGAAGTCGAGACCGTGAAGGTGAACTTCTCGATACCAAGTGTGCCACCTGCATTCGCCGTAACGGAGAAGCGGATGAGCTTACCGTCTGCAACGCCCGTAGAGCCGAGGCTTACGAGAGCGACAGTCGGATAGGTGCGCTCGATGCGTACACCAGCGACAGACGAGCTGCCGGTAGCGTAGATCGTGTTGCCCGAGTTGTTACCCGTAGCCTTTGCACCGCTGAAGTTGACGGTGACCACGCGGCCTGCAGTACCGGTCTGAGAAGGACCAACGTTTGCAACGTTAACCTTAACAGTGAGTACTACGTCCGTGTCCTTCGGCAAGTTAACCGGCGTCGAGAGTGTCGACGTTGCGGTCAAGCTACCAGAGGTGAAGGTAACCGTACCAACCTGAGTTGCGCCGTTCCAGATTGTAGCCTGGATGACGTCAGAGCTGATGCCAGCAGAGCCGGTGAGACCGAGCTCAGTGAGCGTCATGTCTTCGCCAGTACCGCGGAACTTGAGTGCACCTGCAGTTACGCCGGTCGTACCGCCTGCCGCGAATGCGAAGGACGGAGACGACGGATCGGTCGTGACCGCGAGCGAGCTCGTGCCGACAGTCTGAGTACCGCTGTTCGATGTCGTTACCGATACCGTTACAGAAGAACCGGACTGAACGCCAGTTGCTACGAACGAAGAACCTGAGTTTACACCAGTGGTGTAAGCGCCGGTTGCAGCAGATGAGAGATTGCACTTAACAGCAACCGTCACAACTGTGCCCTTCGGGATCGTGAGCGAGTTATCGAACGTGATGGTGTTTGCACCAATCGAGTATGAGCTCGGAACGTTCGAACCAGTGTTGACCGCAGTCGAACCGTTCCAGAGCTGGCACGAGCTTACGCCTGTGACATTGGACATGTTGACCGGGATCGAGTTCATGCGCACATCTTCACCCGACTGCGATGCGTCGAGCTGGATGTTTGCAAGCAATACACCCTGACCGCCTGCAACGATCGACTGAGCAGCCGGCTGAGCAGCTGCGGTGATCGTGAGGACTGCACCGCGAACAGTCATCGTGTTCATGGTGAAGGTTGTGGTCGGGATCGATACGGTGTTACCCGTGGTCTGACCCGTTACGCCAGTCCACTGTGCAGTGTCTGCGTAAACAGCAAAGGTACCGCCGTTGGCTGTTGCCGTCGGGAGCATACCCTTGATGGTGTATACGTGTCGGCCAGTCTTGACCGTGATCGAGTTGTTGAACGTAACAACGTTGCCAGAGGCATCAACCGGACCGGCAACAACGACACCTGCGTCATCGACGAGGGTGATGTTGGTGATCTGGTTGGTCGTGGTCGTTGCAGTACCCTGGAGGAAGAACTTCATGGTCTGAACCGTGAGAGCCTCACCCTTGATGTCTGCTACGAAGCCGCCGAGAGCCTGAGACGGAACATTGATTGCAATGTTTGCAGACGGAACTTCGGTTGCCTTCGCAATCGTCGTTACGGATGCGCCCGTCACATTGATCGTCGAGCCCTGGAAGAACGGCTGCGTTGTTGTGAACGTAGAGCCGTGGTTACCAGATGCAAGAGCGTTCGTGCTTTCAGAAACGGTCGGCGTGATGCCGTAGCCGTAGGTCTGACCGACGATGTAGATGTCAGAAGCTCGATCGATGTCGAACTCAACAACGCGACCCGAAGCATTGCTGCCCGTGATGTCGCCCTGTACGTAGACGTCTACAGAGTTACCCTTCGTCATGAGGATGCCACCTGCGACCGTAGTCGTGTAGTAGCGGCCGTCAGCCGAAACAGTAGTCGGATAGCTGGTGCCGTTGATCACCGTCATGACATTCGAGATGTCAGACGCTGAAGCGGAACCGTTCAAGCGCCATCGGATCGAGAAGAGGCGAACGTCTTCAGCAGAGCCCGCAGTTACGCGAACGCCCGAGAAGCGAACAGCCGTATCACCGATGTTCTTGTTCTGGTTGGAATCCGGATCGAACGACGACGTCATAAGAGTCGCCGTACCGACAGCGAGCGATGCATTGATCGTCTGGTTGGCACCCGTGATCGGGAGAGAACCGGAGACCGTGCTCGTCGTCTGGATGCCCGTAACCTGGAGAGCAGCAACCTGACCTGCGTATGCAGAGAGGTTGGCGTTCATGTTGCCGGCGACCGTGAAGGTCATCGACTGGCCAGGCTGGAGGGTCATGGATTCACCGATGGTTGCCATGTGGTTCGTGTCGAACGTTCGCGGAGTTCCGATCTGGAGTCCGTTCTGAT
>CAZWFX010000068.1:0-8814 GCA_964633425.1 uncultured Candidatus Saccharibacteria bacterium | reverse complement strand
CACCGTCCGGGCGTCGGGCTCGGCCACCGTCCGGGCGTGGGGCTCGGCCACCGTCCGGGCGTCGAAGTGGGTGGCGGTGCATCAACGGTCCGACCGGTGCACGGTCAATGGTGGCGTCATCATCCGCCCGCCGTCCGCCCCGGACATGGCGGCCGACCCCACGATCTGGCTGGCGTACCACGGCGTCGAGACCGTTGACGGCACAACGACCGTCCTGTTCAAGGCGGTCGGCGACGACTGGCGCGCATCCCGCAAGACCACCGTCACCTACGAACCGGGCAGCACCCCGAGCGCCCCGGACTGGGACCCCGAACCGAGGGAGTGCGGCGGCGGCCTCCACCTGTGCGCCCGACCCTGGATCGCACGCGAGTGCTTCTACCCGGAAGCGACCCGGTACGTGGCCGTGCCCGTCCGTGTCGCCGACATCCGCATCCACCCGGACGACACCAACAAGGTCCGGGTTCCCGGCGCCTGCGCGCCCGTGTGGGAATGCGACCTCGACGGCAACCCGGTCACCGGGCGGGTGGCGTGATGGGTGAGATCCGAATCGGACGCGACGACCTCATCGCCCGCCTGGAAGCGCGCCGGGTCGAGTTCCGCAAGTACGACACGGAACGCATGGCGGAGCACAAGAAGGCCGAGGCCGCCGCACTCAAGCTGTTCCGCGAGCGGCTGCGGGCCGCGGCGAAGTGGACGTACGCCGACCTGAAGGCGCACGGGTTCAAGGCGAGCATCTCCACCTCGGGGCCGTGGGACTCGGCGACCGACCGCCGCCTGCCCGCCGAGGTGCCCACCTGTCCCGAGTCGCTCGAACGGAAGCTCGACCACGCGCTCCGCCCCGTCATGGCCTCGCCGCAGGCCCGCTACATCCTCGCCGACGCGGGCGTCCACGGCCGCCTGTACTGGCTGCTCACGCACGACCCGAACGAGAAGCCGGAGGTGTGCTGATGGGCGCCTTCGACCACCAACCGACCCCGACCGGGCCGCGCTCCAAGGAAATTGCGGCCACCCCTGCCGAGTGGGTCATCAACGCCCACGCCGACGCGGCCAGCGCGTTCGACAACCTGATGAGCCGGGAGTTCGGCAACGTCGCCGAACAGATCCGCATCATCGTCGAAGGCCAGAACGCCTACGGGTTCGCGCTCGCCATGGCCACCCTCAACCGGGTCAACCCCGCCGTCGCTCAGGCGCTCGCCGAGAACCTCCACGACGCCGCCGAGGCAGGCGACTCCTACGGCGAATGGCTGTGGCAGTGGGGCGAAGAACTGCAGGCCGGGGCCCCGATCACCCTCCCGTTCGAGGTCGAACTATGAGCCTCGCATGGGCCGAACGGCCCACGTCCCGCACCGACAACCGGGCCACCACACGCCGCGAAGCCGCCGTGGTCGTCGCCCTGCTCGCCCTCGCCGCCTGGGCTGGCGCACACCGCGTCCAGACCCACCTCGACGACGCGTGCCCGTCCAGCACCGTCGCCTGCGCACTCGACGGGAGGAACCGGTGAGCAAGAAGGTCGCGAACGACGACACCGTCGTCCCCACCGTCCACGCGGACGCGCTCGACCTGACCCCGGCCCAGACCGCACTCATGGCCCAATGGGTGGACGACGGCCGCCAGATCGCAGCGTGGGCACCGATCGCACTCTTCGAGAAGCGATGGGGTGTCAAGCTCGAACGGTTGACGCCCGCGGAACGCCGCCCGGTGATCAACCGTCACGCCTCGATGATCCCGGCCGGGCAGCTGGTGTGCAGTTCGTTCGACACGCAGCCACCGGACCTCGCGGAACGTCACGTCGGCGGCAAGTTCCAGATGTGCGCGTTCGTCGCGACCGTCCACCTCCCGAAGGATCGGAGGCCGCGATGACCGTGACCGGCGGACCCCAGCACCCGCTCACCCGGACCTGTCCCGAACCGCACTGCGGCCGCCAGACGACCGAACCCGCGACCATCGGCCAACGCATCGACGACCTCGCCGACGCCCTGAACCGGGCCATCGGCGACACCACCGCCTGGATCCGGGTCCACCAGGCCCTCACCACCATCCGCATCGAAGCCCGCCGCCACGCCGGCGAACCCGTCCAAGAACCGAGGTCAGCATGAGCGTGGAACCGAAACGGGACCGGTGGGGGCGGCCGCTCATCACCCCGGCCGGTGGCGGGAAACCGGTCGCGTACACGCGTGCCACCACCCTCGCCAAAACCCTCGAGGACGAGGCGTCGCTCGCGAACTGGAAGATGCGACAGGTCGCGGTCGGCCTTGCCCGCCGCCCCGACCTGGTGGCGCTCGCGTCCACCACCGACGACAAACGCCGCCTGGACGACATCACCCAACAGGCCCTCGACGCCGCCGCATCGTCCGCGCGTGCCAACGTCGGCACCGCGCTGCACGCTGTCATTGAACGCATCAACCACGGCGAACCCACCGGGGACCTGCTCCCCGCTCTCGCCGGGGACGTGGAGGCGTACCGGGCCGGGACCGCCGATCTCACCCTGTCGATGCCTGAGACGTTTGTCGTGCACGACACCTGGCGTGTCGCGGGCACGTTCGATTTCCTTGTCGAGTACGGCGGGATGCTGATGATCGGCGACCTCAAGACGGGCGCTGACCTGTCGTACTCGTGGCGGTCGATCGCGGTGCAGCTCGCCGTGTACGCGAACGCTGAATGGGTGTACGACCCGGCCACGGACACCCGCACCCCGATGCCTGAGGTGGAGAAACGCATCGGCGTGATCGTGCACCTGCCCGCCGGCGAAAACCGCTGCCAGCTGTACACGATCGACATCGCGCAGGGCTACGAGGCGGCGGAACGGTCGCTGTGGTGCCGGCAGTGGCGTCGCACCGAGCTTGCGGAACCGTTCACCCCAGCAGCACCAGCAGCACCTGCACCCGGGCCGGTCGTCGAACTGGACGAGACCAGGATCGTGTGGCTGCGCGACCGGGCCGCAGCACTCATCGTCGCCGGGCACGGTGACACGCTCGCCGCACGCTGGCCGGCCGGTGTCCCCACGTTCCGCCAAGGCATCACCGAACCGCCCCAGCTCGACGCCATCGAAGCCCTGCTGTGGGACCTGGAGGCCCGGACCGGGCGGCCGTTCCCACCCGAACAACCGGATGCAACATCCCCTGTCGAAAATCAACACGGGATGTTGCAGCCGGCACCGGCCCCGGTGGTCGACGAAGGCGACCGGATCAGCGACGACGACCAGGCCGCTATCGCTGCGGCGCTCGGGCGTCTCGACCCGCCCGCCGCCGCCCGTGTCGCCACTGTCGCCGCCGAAGCGCACACCGCCGGCGCCAGTCTCAACGTGCGACTGCACCCGACCCGGCGCCGCTGGACGATCGCACGGGCCCTCATTGCTCTCGCCATCACCTGCGGCCTCGACGACACCGCCACCCGCACCCTCATCGCACAGGTCACGGGCCGGAACGAACCAGGCCCGCTGGGCGCCGTAATCGCCGCGCTCACCATCGACGAAGCCGAACGGCTCGCCGAAGCAACGCACAACCAAACCACCCAAACAAGCACCGCCGCTTAAGGCAAAGGAGAAGGCCAACAATCATGGGTTTCATGGACCGCAACTACAAGCGTGGCAAGTCGTTCAGTTTCGGGAAGGTCGGCGACAAGGTTGTCGGCCAGATCGTCGACATCGACGAGGACGCCACGACCCTCCCGAACGACCGGGGCGAAACGTTCGACGCGACCGTGCTCACGCTCACGATCGACGCGAACCGGTCAACGTCGCACGACGACCGGGAGAAGAACCTGATCGACCTGACCGACGGTGACGAACTGACCGTGTGGCTGCCCGTCAACCGGCGTGCCCTCTGCCAGGCGGTGAAGGCCGCGGTGCTCGACGCCGGCGCCCGGGCCATCGAGGTCGGGGCCACGATCGGCATCCAGTACACGGCGAACGGGGAGCAGAAGGACCGTTCGAAGCGGTCCCCGAAGCTGTTCGCTGCCCAGTACAGCCCGCCGGTCCGGTCCGTTGCCGCTGACTCGATCATCTGAGCCGTGCACCTGGTCGTCTGGATCAGCGACAGCACCGAGACGTGGCTACGCGCACAGGCCGAAGCGGTCGGCATCGACGGCGCCGGTGACCTCGCGCTCGGCGCGCTCGCCGGGAAGGTGCTCGACGCGGCACCGCAACTTGTCACGATCGAACGGCGTGACCGCACCCGAATGTTCACCGTAGAGGCGTAGGTCACCGTGACAACACCCCACCCCCGCAACCTCGAACATGCCCTCTGGTACGCGGCTCGGGGGTGGCGTGTCATCCCAATCCCGCCCGGGCTGAAACACCCAAACCGGGCACGCTGGCAGGAACTTGCCACCACCAAACCGGAGACGATCACCGCATGGTGGGGTGACAACCCCGGGCACGGCATCGGGATTGCAACCGGTGCCGGGTCCGGCATCTGGGTCCTCGATGTCGACGTGGCCGACGGCAAACACGGCGACGACACCCTCGCGGACCTTGAACACGAACACGGCCCGTTGCCCGACACCGTTGAGACGGTCACCGGGACCGGTGGCCGCCACCTGTACTTCGCGTGGCCGGCCGACGTGGCCATCAGCAACGACCAGGCCGGCCGGCTCGGCCCCGGCCTCGACGTGCGCGGCGAAGGCGGCCAGGTTCTCGCACCACCGACGACCCACCCGAACGGCACCCCGTACACGTGGGAGGCGTTGCACGACCCGACCGACGGGATCGCGGTCGCACCAGCACCCCCGTGGCTGATCGAACTGCTCACCACCGAACCGCAGGCCCAGGTGGCACGCCGGGAACGGGGCACCGTGGTTGACACGTCACGGCCCGGTGACCGGTTCAACGCCGCGACGACATGGCCGGACCTGCTCGAACCGGACGGCTGGCAGTTGCACTCCACCCGCAACGGGCGCGGCGGCACCTACGAACTGTGGACCCGACCCGGGAAAACGGTGCGTGACGGTGCGTCCGCGTCCCTGTACTACGCCGGGTCCGATGTGCTGAAAGTGTTCACGTCGTCCGCGGCGCCGCTCGCACAGGAACGCACCTACGACCGGTTCGGGTACTACGCCGCGACCCAGCACGGCGGCGACATCGAAGCCGCAGCCCGCGCCCTCGCATCCGAGGAACGGCTCGCAGGGAACGACCCGATCGACCTCACCCGGCTTGTTGCGCGCGACCTGCTCGCCGACCCGGCACCCACCGGCCGCCGGCGGCCGTTCATTCGCACCAACGCCCGCCACCACGACGAAATCGTCGATGAGGCATGGACCGCGATCACCGAACACAACACCCCGCCACGCCTGTTCCAGCGTGCCGGCGGCGGTGTGCGGATCCGGGCCGACGAGAACGGTCAACCCATGCTCGAGGCGTTGCGTGCCGAACACGTCCGCCTCGAACTGGCCCAGGCCGCCAGGTGGACGAAGGCCACGAAGGATGCGGACATCCCGGTCGACCCGCCCCTCAACGTGTGTGCCTCGGTGCTCACCACTCCGGACCGGTTCCCCGGGCTCATCGGGCTCACCGAACTGCCGGTCATCCACCCGGACGGCACCGTGCACACCGGCGGGTACGACCCCGAGTCCCGCCTGTTCCACATCGGCCCCGCGGACCCGATCGAACCCATGGCCACCGCGGATGCTGCCGCCCTCATCGGCGACCTGCTCGCCGACTTTCCGTTCGACGCCCAGGCCGACCGGGCCAACGCGTGGGCGCTGCTGCTCACCCCCCTGGTCCGCCCGCTCGTGAACGGGCCGGTCCCGATGGCGCTCATCGACGCCCCCGAACCGGGCACCGGCAAAGGCCTGCTGGCCGAGATCATGGCGATCATCGCAACCGGGCGGCCGGCCACCCTCACCACGCTGCCCCCGCACGACGACGAGCTCGAGAAACGGATCACCTCGATGCTGCTCACCGGTCAACCGATCATCGCGTTCGACAACCTGGAGCACACCGTGAAGTCCCCGATTCTTGCGGCCGCGCTCACCGCTGAGACCTGGCAGGGGCGGATGCTGGGGTCGTCGACGACAGTGAACCTCCCGGCCCGGGTGACGTGGGTGGCGACAGGGAACAACGTGACGGTCGGCGGTGACCTGGCACGCCGCTGCTACCGGATCCGGTTGGACGCCCGCCGCCCGAAACCGTGGGAACGGTCCGGGTTCCGTCACACCGACCTGCGCGGCTACGCCCGCCACAACCGCCACAGGCTCGTCAGCGCGCTGTGCGCCCTCATCACCGACTGGATCCGTGCCGGGCGCCCCAGCGCCAACGTGGCCCCGCTCGGCGGGTTCTCACCGTGGGCCGAGATCGTCGCCGGTGTGACCGCACACGCCGGGGTGGCCGGGGTGCTGGGCAACATCGACGCGTTCCATGAGGCCGCGGACGCCGAGGCGGCCGAGTGGGAAGCGTTTCTGACAGCGATCGGCGAGGTGACCGGCGGGCGGGAGTTCACCGCCGCCCAGCTGACCTCGTACATGGACACGGTCGATTCCCCGATCCGGGCCACGCTCCCCACGACGCTCGCGGACGCGTGGGGCACCGGCAGCTTCTCGAAGCGACTCGGACGCGACCTTGTGCGTCGCCTCGGCCGCCACTACGGACACGAAGCGTGGTCGGTTCGGTCGCCCGGTGCGACCCGGATGAAGGTCACCCTGTTCATCGTCGCCCCCACCCGACCAACGGGCACCGATCAGGCCGATTCCGGAGCAAACCCCGCGAACCCCGCGAACCCCGCGGAAGGCTCCGAAGACCGCGGGGTCGCGGGGTTACGCGGGGTCTCTGTCAGCTACGCGTACGCACACGCGCACACGCACACGTGCGCTGCGCACGCGCGTGCACGCATGGACGAAACAAACCCCGCGAACCCCGCGAACCCCGCGACCCACCAAACCACCCAAACACCACTACTCGTGGCCGACCCCGACCCCGCAGCCCTCATCTGACCGGAAGCCACAAACCATGACCACCCTCACCCTCACCGTCCCCGGCCGCCCAATCTCCGCCAACGACCGCCTCCACTGGCGCGCCAAAGCCGCAGCCGTCAAACACCTACGCCACACAACCATCGACCACGCCCTCGAACAATGGGGCATCCCCGCCCGCTGGCCCAAACTGCGCTACCCGGTCGACATCACCGTCCAAGACCACTGCCGCACCGCCAACCTCCGCGACACCAGCCAGGCCGCCCCAGCCGTCAAAGCCATCATCGACGGCCTCACCGACGCCGGCCTCTGGCCCGACGACTCAGCCCGCCACGTCGCCGCCATCCACTTCCTCCCCGCCACCAAAACCGGCCACGACGCCCTGGTCCTCACCATCACCGACAACCGAGGCGCACCATGTGCATGATCGACGACGCCGACGGCGACTGGCAGGCGACGACCGAGACCGTGGACGGGGTCACGGCCCGCTGCTACGAGTGCAACCGGGTCATCGGGGCCGACGAAACCCGGGACGTCGTGCAAGGCCACAACGTCCGGTCCGTCGATGCCCCCGAATGGGAGCCGACGTACGTCGCCTACTACGAGCCCGGCATGCCCCGCTGGTTCGTCGACGGCGGCGCGTTCGGCACGCACGACCTCGCGGCACGGGCGTGGCAGGCGTGGGCCGAGGAACGCTTCGTCGACGCCGCCGCGGCCCGCCTGGGCGGCATCGTTGACGACGACTACGAGAACATCCTCATCCCCGACGGCAAGCCGTTCCACATCTGCGCACACTGCCAGCAGGCCCGCCGCTGGCTCGACACCGTCTGTCGTGGCTGGCTGTACGGCGGCGTCGCCGAAGACCTCGAGCAGCACCTCGACGAGGACTACCGCTGCTGGCCGCTCATCGCCCTCTGCGGGCTGCAAGGGCGGCAGTGGACTCGCAAAGGCAAGCCGGTGCCGGTGGAGCGCGTCACCGCGCTCGTCCACCGAGCGCTCACACACGCCACGGCGATCGGAGGAACCGCATGAACCGCGACAAGACCAGGGCCGAGCTCGACGACATGACCCGCCGCCTCCAGTTCATCAACACCCACCTCCCCGACGCCATCAACCGCCTCCACGGCGCAGCCAACGGCGACGGATACCCATCCGGCACCAGCAACACCGGAGGCGGCACAACCACCAGCGACACCACCCCCGTCGAACGAGCAGCGCTACGACGCGCCGAACACGGACAGCACGACCACGCAGCCGCCGACCTGCGCCGCATCGCCAACCAGCTCGCCCGCGCCGCCCAAGCGGTGTGGCGGCTGCAGCAGTCCACCGCCCGCTACGTGCCCGCCGCCCCACTCACCACCGCGCCAGTGTGCGGCCGCTGCCACAAGGTGACGACCTCCTCGATCCGCCGCGGGATGTGCGCCGCCTGCTACCAGGCCTGGCACCGCACCAGAGGCGAAGGGGCGAGCGCATGACCACCCCCCACACTGCCCGGCAGGAGGCGCCGCCGATGACCCCGCGCCGATCATCGTGTTACACCGCTCCCACCAGCCGTGTTACGCGTGCGCTACCCTACGAACGTTCGATGGCGCTCACTCCGCCCGGCGAACACTGATGCCCCGCCCCGCCCGCCCATGCGCCGGCTGCGGCAACCCCGCCACAGCCCACCTCTGCACCCGCTGCCACTCCGCCCGGTACAACCGTGTCCACCAGGCCGAACGCAACGCCATAGTCGACCACGGAGCCCGATGCCACTGGTGCCCGGAACCCGCTGCCGTCCGTGACCACCTCGACGACGGATCCGCCGTCCCGGCGTGCGTGGCGTGCAACACCCGCCGCTCCCACGGTCACGTGCTCGACCCATGGGGGTAGGGGGGTCGAAAGTTCGGCGCAACGGGGCCCCCGGGAGAC
>CAZWFX010000067.1:0-9073 GCA_964633425.1 uncultured Candidatus Saccharibacteria bacterium | reverse complement strand
TCCGCATGATTGGAATATCAGGCTTAGGAACCAAAGCTAATTCGCTGCTCGGCGCATGGGCCTGCTCTGCGTGCCACGACGCCATTGATCGCCGCGCCCATCTAGACCTCGACCGCGATTACGTGCGCCTCGCGCACTACGAGGGTGTCATCCGCACGCAATATGCTCTTTGGCGCGAGGGGCACATACATGGCGGGTGAATGGTGAACCTCCGCGCGCAAATGCTGGCGCTGATCGCGCCAAGGCGGCCTGCGCCGCCCACGCGGCGGGCCAACTGGAGGCGATAGCGTGACTACCGCCGCATGCCGCGGATTGCGAGCCACACCGTCTGCGGCACGGCCTGACGGCCGGTGGCGTACCGGCTCAGGTGTCGTGGCGTCAGCCCGAGACGCCGCGCTAGCGCGGCCTGTGACAGGCCCAGGCGCGCCAGCTCTGAGCGGAGGCGGTCAGCGTCGGTCATATCGTGCGATACCACTCGCGCTCACTGCGCAGATCCCGCCGCTCGCGGCGCACGGTGACCGCCCGACTGGCCGTCGGGCCGACAACCGTACGGATCTCATACGTGCCCTCGCCGCCGGGCAGCATCGTCAGGATGGCGCGGCGCCCGGCGCGGACCGCACCGAGGAGGGTGCGAGCTGTCGTGATCTGCCCGAGGTCGGTGCTGTGGCTGTGTGCGTGGACCGTGTACATGTCTCTCTCCCGTCTGTGCGTTGCTCTACCGTGGGGCTAGAGTCTCACGTCATAGACAAAATGTCTACTAGCGGAAATGATAGGTTTTGCAGTAGGGGGTGTGCATGACCCTGACCGACCGCGTGCTCGCCGTCGTCGGTCCCGGGCCCGCCCGGATCGCGCAGGTCTATCGCGCGCTCGCTGACGTGACCGCCGGGCGGATCGACTGCGCGGTGCACGGGCTGATCGTCGGCGGACAACTGCGGCGCGTCGGGGATGCGCTGCACCGGCCCGCCCACCGGCTCACGTTGCGCTGCTCGGCATGTGGCGAGCGTCGTCCGCACGTCGAGATGGTCCGCGGGGATATCTGCCTGCGCTGTGCGAGCGATGCAGCGACAGCCCGTCCCGTCGTCACTGAGCGGACGTGCTCGATGTGTGAGCGGACGCTGTCGGTGTCGGACTATGGCCATGGCACCTATTGCCGGCCGTGCCAGGCGCAGAAGCAGGCCGAATATCGGGAGGCGTACCGAGCCAGAAAGGCGGCCGAGTACGCCGCGCGGTCGGCGCGTTACATCGCCGACGGCAAGACTGCGCGCGGAGTGGCACGGGCTGGGATCAGATTCGGGAGGGATGCATGAGCGATCCAATCGATCCTGAGGCGGCTGTGCTGATGGGCAGCATCCTCGCCGTCGTGCTGATCGTGTCGATCATCGCGCTCGTGTCGTGGGCGGAGTCGTGATGGGCCGGCCGCGGAAGCTGACGCCGGTGCAGGTCGCGGAACTGGTCGCGAAAATGGATCAGCGCAGGCATTGGACGAACACGCGGCTCGCGATCGAGTACGGGATCAGCGAATCGACGCTGATCTCGACCTACCGGCGGGCGAAGGGCTGGACGAAACGGGGGGATACCGATGCTGACGTGCGGGATTGATCCGGGGGTTACGGGGGCGTGGGCGGTGCTCGACAGGGACGGCGCGCTGGTGGCGGTCGATGACCTGCCGGTGATCCGCGACGGCCGGCTCGCGTGGATCGACGCGGACGCGCTGTTGTCGCGACTGCTCGAGGCACGCGGTGGGCGGCCGATGCGAGCGATCGTCGAGCGGGTGCACGCGATGCCGCGCAACGGCAGCCAGGCGGCGTTTTCGCAGGGCGCGACGCTGGGCTCGATCCTCGCGACGCTGCAACTCGTGCGGGCCTCGATCGAGCTGGTGCAGCCGGCGACCTGGAAGCGGGCGGCCGGGCTGTCGGGCGCGAAGGACGCGACCGACCGCGAGCGCAAGTCCGCCAGTCTCGACCGCGCGCGGCTGCTGTTTCCAGACGCGCCGCTCGATCGGGTGAAAGACCACGGCCGAGCCGAGTCTTTGCTCATCGCGCGGCACGGGCTGTTGACGCGCGGCATGGGGCTGGCGCGGGCGGCGTGATGCGATCCGAACACGCATGGGCCCTGCTGACCGCGCGCGCCATCCAGTACGGCAAGACGCCGGGCGGGCACGCTCACATGACGCCAGCGGATGTCGCAGGGCTGCTGCGCGGACTCGGGCGGCGGCCGTTTCTGACCGCGATGCTGGCCGACTGTGGGGACTTCTCGGCGTATGTGCCGCTGCACGGCGAGCTGACGGGCTACGTGCTGTCGCGCGCGCTCGACGAGGACTGGCGGCTGCATCGCGCGCGATTCTGCCGCGATCTGGCGGCGCTCGCGATCCTGGAAATGATCGGCGCGCGCGAGCCGTGTCTGGCGTGCGAGGGGCGGGGGGCGGTGCCGATCGAGGATGGCAGTCCGACGCTCGTGTCCTGCGAGCCATGCCGCGGGTCGGGGCGTCAGCCAATGACCCCGGACGATCGCGCGACGATGATCCAGATCCACGAGACGTCGTGGCGCAGGACGTGGGCCGGGCGATACGAGCAGGTATTCGGCGAGCTGCATGGCTGGCTGATGGATGCGCGCCGGCACATGGCGCGACGGTTGCGCGCCGAGGCTCACGCGACCGCAGAAAAACAGGGCACTTGCGTTATCGCTTCTCCAGCGGCATGATTTTCCCATTGTGGGGTAGTACCCCCACAGCGAAGCCCCGCCACCGAGCGGGGCTTTTCGTGTCCGTCTATTGCGGCGTGGAGCAGCAGCATCTCGGCGGGCTCATAACCCGCAGGTCCCGGGTGCGAGTCCCGGCGCCGCTACCAGTCAGGGCCCCGTGCCCGTTTGTCGATACCCCCGTCGATCACGGAGTAATCCCGCATGGACCCGATCCCTGGCGCGCGGTGGGCACTGCCCGACCGCGAATGGGGCCTCACGCTCCAGAGCAACACGCTGGTGCTGCTCGAGCGCAAGACCGGCACCCTGAACTGGAGCGGAGTCGGCACGATGGCGCTGCCTGATCTGATCGACCAGGTCGAAGACTGGATCAAGGGCACGGTCGTGCCGACGCTGCAGCGGTTGCTCGACGCGATCTGGCCTCCCAGCACGGTGGCCACCCCGCCGCCCGCCACGGTGGCGAGCGTCGTCGAGGCCGCTCTGCGCCGCGGCGCGGTGCAGTACATCTCGACCCATCGCAAGTTCGGCTACGTGCCGAAGGATCCCGGGAATGTCTGAGATGCGGACCAGGCTGCGGATCGTTGCGGGCGCCGGCCTGCTCGCCGTCGCGCTCTCGCAGTCGGCGCCGGCGGCCACCGTCCAAGTGCGGCAGACCATAGTCGCGCGGCAATCCATGCCGGCCCGGTACGACGCCGCCTATCTCGACGGCAACGACGGCACGCCGCTCGCCTGGGGCACCTGTCCGTCGTTCTCATTCGTCGTCGGCGATTCCTGCGCGGTCAACCTGCGCACGGCCTGCTCGCTGACCGGCACCAATGCGCTCACCGCCACGCTCGCCAAGGACAGCGGCACGCTGCCGGCCGGCTGCTCGGCTGGCACCAACGGCCTGACTGGCACCGTCACCGGCACGCTGGCGCCGTCCGCAGTGGTCTGGCGCGCGACCGACGGCACTGCGAGCGTCACCGCGCCGTTCTCCATCGCCGCGACGGCCGCGCCGGCCGGCGACACCACCGCGCCGACCATTCCGACCGGATGTTCAGGCACCGGCGGCACTGGCACCGTCACGATCACCTGCGACCAGTCGTCCGACCCCTATGTCGGCGAGTCAGGCTCTGGCGTCGCGTCGTACCGGATCTACCTGGGCGGCGTACTCGTCGGCACCAAGACCGCGCCGGCCGCCAACATCCAGTCGCAGATGTCCGGCGTCACGGTGGGCTCTGCGGACGGCACGCAGAGCTGCACGCGCACTGGCGCCAATCTCGCCATGTCCGGCGGCGGTGCGGGCCTGTCGTCGACGGCGGATCAGCTGTACGGCTGCGGCTACCAGATCACCGGTGATTTCGTCGCGACGGCGAAGTTGACGGGATTCGCGGGAGCGGTATCGACCGGCACGGCCGGTCTCATGGTGCGCGCGAGTTCGGCGGCGGGCAGCATCTACGGCACCGCCCGCATCCGCGACAGCAACGACCAGGCCAATGATCGCTACCGCGCGACGACGGACGCCGCCGCAGGCAACAGCGCATTTTCGGCCGCGTTCTCCTATCCGGTGTGGCTGCGGCTCGCCAAGACAGCCACCGGCATCACGCCGTCAATCAGCAGCGACGGCAACACGTTCACAGCGCTGGAGACCGAGCGCGCGCTGTCGCTCGGCACGAGCCCGTACCTCCTTGCGTTCCACGCGAGTGGGACCGCCGGCACGACCAGCACCAGCGGCCTCGATCAGGTCAACATCGCCAACTCTGCGTCGTGGTCCCATGTGCACACGACGAACACGGGCGGCTCCTATCAGGTGTCGGCCGTTGACGTGGCGGGCAACGAGAGCGCGAAGGGCGCCGCGTTCACGGCGACGCCGTCTGGCTCTGCGAGCTGCACGGGCGATCAGTCGCCGCAGCTCCTGCTCGATGACACGTTCGACTCGAGCCCGAGCGGGACGACGCTGTGGGTTTCTGGCACGAGCTACACGCGGGGCGTCGTTCGCAAGTCGCCGGCCAACAGCCGCGATTACTACTGCAAGGACACGTGCAGCGGCGCCACCGATCCGAGCGCGTCCAGTGCATGGGTGATGGCGGCCGATGACAGCAAGTGGACGCTCACCTGTACAGGGTATGACTCCTATGCTCCGTCGCAGGACTCGTGTCCGACGCCGAGTACGTTGCGCGCTCGATCCGGTGCACGGAGTCTGCGCACCCAGCTCACGTACCACCGTGGCGGCACGGCGATTCCGGCGCTGTGGGTCTCGGGTACGACCTATGCGATCGGCGATGAGGTCGCGAGCACGCTGAATTATCGGCGCTACACGCGCAAGACGAACGGTGCGGGCACGACCGACCCGAAGAACGACGCGACCAACTGGGAACGGACGTACTGGTACGAGAAGGGCGACTACTGCGCGGGTAGTCTCTCGACCTGTACGGGCAGCATGGCGCATCGCACTGAGCTGTCGATGCGCGCACCGGCCGGCGGCATCCACATCGGCGATGACCTCTGGTACGGGTTCAGCACGTTCGTTCCGGCGAGCGGCGATGCGAACGGTGATCCGGCGCTCGACCTGAGCGCAATGCAGTCGTACATGTTCCCGTGGCAGCTGCACGACGCGCCCGATCCCGGCGGGGAAATCACCCGCAACCCGCCGCTGTGGCTATCGCTGTATGGCCCTGCCACAGGAGAGCCCGGCAACATTGGCACCATTGATCCTTACGTCTCGGGCGTAGACCCGACGTACTGGCGCCTGGGCGGCTGGTGGGATGCGGATGCGGTCCAGACCAATCGCACATACGACGGCAGCTATGGGGCCGGCGATGCGCTCGGCACGTGGAAGACCGCCGACCAGGGCGTGTGGACCGACTGGGTGATCCACTACCGCCCACACTATCTCGCATCGCAGGGCGTTACGGAGGTGTGGAAAAACGGCACGAAGGTGCTGACGTATCTCGGCGCCAACTCACCGAATGACCAGAGCGCGCCGTACCTGAAGATGGGCATCTACACGCGCAACTGGGATGCGTCCGACCTGATCCCGCGCGACTGGCCGAAGCAGACGGTCTACTACGTCGACGAGGTGAAAGTGGCGCGCACGACGGATACGACGCAGCGATCAACTGACAGCAACAACTGCGCATATCGCGCGGTCGTGCCATCGGGGACTTCGCACTGATGCGCAAGCTGCTCGCACTGCTGGCGCTGCTGCCTGGGCTCGCACAGGCGGCCATCACCTACATTGGCGCCGGCACCGCATCGAATGCGATTGACGGCGGCGCAGTCACGCCTTCGGTGCACGCCAGCACCACGACGGGCGACTTGATAGTCTGTGCTGTTGGGCAGAAGAACGGCACTGATTACACCGTACTGACATCGTCCGGTTACACGATGATGTACGGATCGAATGCCCGTGCCGCCCTTGCGGTGTTGGCGAAAATCGCCACCGGCAGCGACAGCGTCTCCATTGATTCTTCTGACAACACGGCCGGCAGGACTGTCATCAGTCAGTGCGCGACGTTCCGTGGCACGCTCAATACCGTGACCGGCATCGTCGATGCGTCGGCGACCACTGATAACACGACGCAGGCGAACCTCAACACTCCGGCACTTGATGTCACGGTTGCGAATAGTGTGGTGCTGATCATCGGACTGCGCGAAAATCAGTTCGCTGCGGAGGACATGGCGGTGCTGTCCGGCATGGATGCGGAAATAGGCCAGCCGGAGCGCACGTCTAGCGCGCAGGTGGCGATGGTATGGGACTATGACATCCAGACCACGGCCAGCGACAAGAGCGCGTCAGCATGGGTGACGACCGTCAACACGCCTGAAGCAGTTTCGGTCGCGTTGAATTTAAAGGAAGCGGCGACAACACCGACTTTCTCGGTCGCTCCGGACATCGGTACGCGCACAACCTCGTCCATCACAGTGCGCGCCACGTCGGACACCACCGGAACGATCTACGGCGCGCGGTACACGGACGGCGGCTCAACGCCAACCTGCGACCAGATCGAGGCGCAGACGGTCACGGGCGCTGCGCAGTATTGTTCGGTTGCCGCGACCGCGACAGTGGCGGCTGACTGCGTGTTCTCGAGCATCACCGACGGCACGCTGAAAGATTCGGCCTACTGCCTCGAAGACGCGAGCGCCAACGACTCTGCGGTGGCCACCATCGCCGACACCTACAAGACGGCCGCATGGACGACCGCCCCGACCGTGACCGCCCAAGGCACGGGCGACTACACGATAACCAAGGTCCTGGACGGTGCCGGCTCCTGCACGGCAGTGGCGTGCGCCAAGGATGCCACGGCCCCCACGGTCGCCCAGACGCTCGCCGGCAACTGCACGGGCGATGTAGCGGCAATCGCGACGGTGACGGACGCGAGTTGTGAGGCTGGCACGATGACGCTGGGATCGAGCCTGACGCGCCCGGTCCATGACGTGTATGTCGCCGGCACCTACGGATCGCAGAACAGCGCGTTGACGACGCTGGCCGATGAGTGTCTGGATGCAGCGACCGGCAAGACCATCGTCAACTGCCCGACCGGCCTTACGTCGATCCACGCCAACAGCCCAATCAATGGCTTCAACACGTCCGTCACGCCCGACATCGTCGCGGGCGACATCATGGTCGCGGACTCGGCGACGGACCTCGGCGACGCGCTGACCTGGACCGCGACCGGGCTCTACAGCTACGACGGCAACAGCGCGCGCCGCGTGTTCTCGGCGAACTTCTACGACCTGTCGTCCGGCGCCAATCACGCCGACACCATGCAGGTGTGCGTCAACAACGCGGCGCCGGTGGCATCAGTCGCGTATTACGACGCTGTGGTGGTCAAGGACCATCCGTTCACCGCGATCGACTTCTGCGCGATGTTCTCGGACGCCGACGACGCAACGCTGACCTGCACGTCGGACGAGACAGGCACCGGGGCCGGAGCCGGGACGCGTCCGGCCGGCACGACGATGACGGCCGGAGTATTCGACGACACGGGCTCTGGCGCGACCAGCGCGGACGGCTCTACCGGCAGCCTGAACATTACCGCGACGGACTCGTGCGGAGATACCGCGACGATCCCGTTCGGCTGGTCGGTGTACAGCCAGGTCACTGTTCCGGACTGTGTCGCCGGCTCGCTATCGTCGTGCATGACCGCACTGTCTGCGGTCAATCTCGACACTTCGTTCGAGAGTCAGTGCAGCGCCACGGTCGCAGCCCTGAACGTGATCAGCCAGACGCCGGCTGCAAGCACCGTGGTCGATCCATTCACCGGCGTCAGTCTCGTCGTCTCCAGCGGGGCCTGTGGTGGCCGGCGGGGGCGCCTCATGCTCGGTATAGGAGTCCGATGATGCTCAGGCGTGCAATCGTGGTTCTCGTGGCCCTCCTGGCCCTGCCAGCATTCGCCGCCGAGGAGTTCCTCGGCACCTATGTCCGGTTCACCGGCACCGGCACGAACGACAACGACGTGCTGTTCACGACATCGGATATGGACCGGTGGGACGCCTGCCTGCTCATGTCGAGCGCGGGCGCCGTGGACGTCCTCGTCAGTCTGGACGGCAGCGCCTACTCGACGGCGCCTCTGAGCCTGCAGGACTTCGGCGCCACCGACATGAACCCGGTGCTGGTCACCACATCCGGACGCGTGTATGGGTTTGTGGGCAAGTTCAAGTACATCAAGGTGTTGCAGAACGGGGCCACTGCGGCCACCGCTGCAATGAACTGCTGGAAGCAAGGTGCCTGATCTCAGCATCTCGATCGACTCGAAGGCAGTCGATCGCATCCTCTCCGAGCTGCCCGACAAGTACGCGAGGCCTGCGCTGTCGAGGGCGCTGAACAAGACGGCGGCAAACGTCCGCACGGCAGCGAGCCGGGCGATCCGCGAGAAGCGCGGGCTCTCGACCAAGGCTGTGAACGACGCGCTCACCGTGCGGCGCTCGACCTCGAGGACGCTGCTCGCTCAGCTGCACGTCACGGGCAAGCCCATTCCGCTCAAGGAATACAAGGCGCGCGCAGGCAAGAGAGGCGTCACCGTCGCCGTGACGAAGGGCGCCCGAAAGCGCGTGGTCGTCGGCGGCATCAAGGCGTTCATCAGTGAGCAGATCGGCGGGCATGTGTTCGTCCGGACCGGCAAGCCGCGGTTGCCAATCAAGAAGCTCTTCGGCCCGTCGATCCCCAGCACGTTCCTGAACGCCGAAGTGCGCAAGGCATGGGAGTCAGTCGCGCAAGACTCGCTCTTGAAACGCACGGCCGAGGAAGTGCGCTACGAGCTGATGAAAATCGAGCAGAAGAAGGCCGGCTGAATCGGCGCCGCTCAGCGGCAACGGTCAAGGTGTGACGGCATGCAGCGTGTGCTGCTGTAACGGGTCCTTTGGGGCGTTTTTCTAATACCACGGCACTTTGAGG
>CAZWFX010000066.1:0-9140 GCA_964633425.1 uncultured Candidatus Saccharibacteria bacterium | reverse complement strand
GCTCTTCGACTCGCCCCTGGGGCGGGCCGCCGTCGAGCAGCAAACCCTGACCGCGTCGGGCATGACCCTGGACGACCTGCTCGTCTACGCCAACGCCGCCGGGATGATGGAGATCCTGTACGCGGTGATGACAGACGAGGTCCGGGCCGGCATGCCCCACATCAACGGCGAGCCGGTCAGCGAGTACCTGTGGCGGGCGTTGAAGATCGCCGTCCGGGTGCAGCCCCGCGACCTCGGGGACGTGCTGGGCCGGGGGCCGATCGGGCGGGGCTGAGACTCACACACCAGGGAGGGCAAGCGATGACTGACGACACGGACGCCGCCCGCTTCCGGCGGCTGGTGGAGGCCGGCTGGCTGTACTACGGCGAGGGCACCCAGGGCGGCATCTGGTTCCCCCCCGGCGACGGGCCGGCGGTGGACGAGGCCGAGGCCCTCGACTGGCTCGCCCGCTTCGAGGGGAGGTCCAACCCGTGACCATCCGCAAGCCCACCGAGGCCGATGTCCTCCGCGCCTGCCTGCAGCTGCTCGCCGTCCGCGGCGTGTTCGCCTGGCGCAACAACTCCGGCGCCGTCCGCGTGGACCGCCGCCTGATCAAGCTCGCCCCGCCCGGAACCCCCGACATCCTCGGCGTCCTGCCCGGCGGGCGTCTCCTGGCCGTCGAGGTGAAGACGGCCACGGGCAAGCTGCGGCCCAGCCAGCGGGCGTGGGCCGAGGCCGCCAGCGGCCTGGGGGCCGCGGTGCTGCTGGCCCGCTCGCCGGCCGAGCTGGACGACCAGTTGAAAGACCTCCTGCGAGGGCCGACCCTGTGACCACCCATGAGCCGAGGCCGCTGACGGGTGACGAACTGGACGCTGTGACGTGGGACTCTTACCAGCACCCGTGCCGGATCTGCCGGGCGATGCCGCCTGACACCTTCGTCTGCCTGTGTTACGTCTGCCTCCAGCCCCTGTGCTATTCCTGCCATTGCAGACACTTTGTCCGCGTGGGCGAAGACCACTTCACCTGCACGGGGAGGTCGTTCCGCGATGCCTAAGACCCGCTCCCGCCGCCGCCACGGCGGCTGCCCCACCACGCCCAGGCGCTGCCGCCACTGCGACGCGCCGTACCTGCACAAGAGCCCGGTGCGCTACTGCCCCGCCTGCCGCCCCTTGGTGCGCGACTGCTGCGAGTGCGGCGAGCGGTGCGTGCCTGTGTACTCGCTCAGCCCGCAGACGCGGCGCACGGCGGGGCGGTGCCAGCGCTGCCACGACAACCCTTTGATTCACCAGCCGCCCGACCACGCCCCGCCCCCGTCCGTGGACCCCGGACGCGCCGGCCGCATCCGGCTCTACGCCGAGCGGGCCGCCCTAGGCCTACCCCTGTTCCCCTGACACGAGAGAGGACCAACCGTGCTCGAGATCGACCACGCCGCCCGATCCGAGGCCGACGCCCAGGCCGACCTGTTCAAGCGCGCCGCCGCCACCGCCCGCGAGCAGGGCCTCCACCACACCCTCACCACCGGCGAGGTGGCCCGCCTCTTCGACGTCGCCATCCGCACCGTCACCCGGTGGTTCGACTCGGGCTACATCAAGGGCTGGCGCATCCCCGGCAGCAAGGACCGCCGCTTTCCCGTCGCCGAACTGATCGCCTTCTGCCACCGGGAGGGGATCCCCCTGCCCCCCGGCGTGCGCGCCGACCTGCTGATCGGCGGGGCGCCCACCCTGCACGCCGAGCTGGCCGCCGCTTCGTGGCACACCGGCCAGGTGGACACCGTCCATTCCGCCGTGGAGATGGCCCACCGCCTGGGGCGGCACCCCTACGCCGCGTGCCTGGCCGGGCCGGGCCTGGGCCGGTACGACCTGCGCGAGGTGGCGCGGGCGGCCCAGGGGCTGGCGACGCGGCTGGTCTACGTCTTGGGCGACGACGACACCAACCCGCAGGAGATGCGTGACGCCGGTTGGGTGCTGACCTGGGGCGGCCCGGAGAACGCCCTCGGGGCGCTGCTGGGGAGGGCGACGCCGTGACGGAACAGGACTGGCTGGCGAGCGAAGACCCGGAGAGGATGCTGTCCTCGCTGGATGAGGGGCTGCCAACCGCGAGCGGCTACGACATGGGCCACGGCCTCGGCGGGCAGAAGTTCAGCGACCGCAAGCTGCGGCTGTTCGCGTGCGGCTGTGCGAGGCAGGTCTGGCACCTCCTGACGGACGAGCGGAGTCGCCGCGCGGTGGAGGTCGCCGAACGGTATGCGGACGGCGCGGCGACGAGCAAGGAGCGGGGGCTCGTCTTCAACGCGGCGGACGGCCTGCGCGGTGACCAGCAGTCGATCGCCTACGGGTGCCTCCGGGCCAACGCCGCGGACGGGGCCATCGAGGCGTGCTTCCACGCGAGACAATGCGGGGCGTCGGCGGCAGACCTGGCCGCCACCCTCCGCGACATCGTCGGCAACCCGTGGCGGCCGGTGGAGATTGCCCCCGATTGCTACGAGTGCCACGGGCGGGGGCGGTGGGCGCAGGGGTATCAGCCGGACTTCGAGTGCCCGGAGTGCGACGGCACCGGCAAGCGGCCTTGCCCCTGGCTCACCCCCACCGTCCTCTCCCTCGCCCAGGCCGCCTACGACGAGCGGCCCGACGCCGAGTGCGAGGAGTGCATGGGCCGCGGCGGGTTCGACTGGTACCCGGAGGACGACCCAAGCAACAGTCGGATGGAGGGGCCCGTCTGGACAAACTGCCGGGCCGACTGCAAGGGTGGGCGGACCACGGACGGCCGACTCGACCCCGTCCGCCTCGCCGTCCTCGCGGACGCCCTGGAGGAGGCGGGGTGCGTTGGGGGGCGGGAGTGGCTGTGCATGATGCAGGGCAAGCACTCTCACCCTGGAAGGGCCGGACAGGTCATCCACGGCGTGCTCCACGACTTCAACCCGAACGTCCTGCACCACCATCACGACGAGAAGTGCCCCCGTTATAATCATCCCCACCCCCTGCTCGCCCACCTGCGGAGCGAAGGCCCCCACGTCCGGGGCTGCTGGGCATTATCGTTAATACTCGGCCAAGATTGATATGATTGGTGGGCATAGATATAATGTGCGGGTCGGGAGGTGCGCTAACACCATCCCGACCCTAACCACAACCGTCCTGCGTACACAGGAGCACGTCATGGCTGCCAAGAAGCCTACTGCGCAAACGCCGCACTTGCAACCGTCTCCAAGCCGGTCAGGGGTCGCCGCCGCCTACGTCTTGTGGAGGCTGTCCGAAAGCATCAAGTTTGACGATGACGGGTGCTGGGAATGGACGGGCGCTCGCCAACAGAAAGGCTACGGCGTCATCCATTTGAAGAACTACGACTTCCCCGAGCGGGTCGTGGCCGTGCATCGCCTCGTCTACTCGATCTGCGTCAGCCCAGTCCCCGACGGCCTCTGCGTCCTGCACCGCTGCGACAACCCGCCGTGCTGCCGCCCTGACCATCTTTTCCTTGGCACGGACTCCGACAACATCGCAGACAAGGTCGCCAAGGGCCGCCAGGCCGTCGGCCCAGTCGTCCGCAAAAACCACGAACACCTAAAGGGAGAGGCCGTGCTCACTGCGAAGCTGACGGCTGATGACGTTTTGGAGATTCGCCGCCGGTTCGCCGACTGCGACAGGCCGAGCGAGATTGCGGGCGCGTTCGGCATATCAGAGACGCACCTTTACTACATTGTTCGCGGAGAGTCCTGGCCCCACCTGCCGCTGGCGTACAAGGGAGAGCTACGTCGTCGCCCGTGCCCCCATTGCGGCAAGACGTTCACCACCAGGCAGGGTGCGCTTTACACGCACGTTGCTGAATGCCGAAATGGCCACGCCGTTGACCTCGTGCTGGGCAAGGAGTGACGCATGACCCCCGAACGCCTCGCCGAGATCAAGGCCCGCCTAGCCGCCGCCACGCCGGGGCCGTGGGAGGTGTTACACAACAGTTCGTCAGACGTCAGCGTGTTTTCAACGTCGCCGCACGCGGGCCAGAAGGCCGTGGCCTGGATGGCCGAAACGCTTCGCTGCGAACAGAACGCCGAGCTCATCGCCCACGCCCCCACCGACCTCGCCGACCTCCTGGCCTACGTCGGGCAACTAGAGGGCCTGCTCCGCGACCTATGCGAGGACAGCCGCGCGGCGGCCGAGGTGGTGCGGCTGCGGAAGGTCTTCGGCCAGGTGCTCGCCCCGCCGTCTTGACCCCGCCGGGGCCGCCGTGACATCCTCGCCCGCATGGCGGCCCCCATCCTCACCCCTGTCGATTCCTCGTGGGTCAAGGCCCTCGGGCACGACCCCGAGGCCCAGGAACTGTGGCTGAGGACGAAGGGCGGCCGGACCTACGTCTACTCGGGCGTGCCCCGCTACGTCTACAACCTCATGCGGGACGCCAACAGCACCGGGAAGGCGTTCAACCGGCTGGCTCTCAAGAAGTACCCGGTGAGGAGGGCGTGAGGTGTGGCCCGGCGGCGGTACAGCGACGAGGACCGCGCCTTCGCCATCGCCGCCCTGGCCAGCAACGGCGGCAACGTCTGGCGCACGTCGCAGCACCTCGGCATCCCCGACACCACCCTCCGCCAGTGGGCCAACGGGCTACGCCACCCGGAGGCCGTTCTCATGAGTGAAGAGAAAAAGTCCTCCCTCGCCGAGCGGTTCGACGAGTTCGCCAGCCGCGTACTGCGCCTCACGACCGACGAGGACATCAAGGCGGCCACGCTCAAGGACCGCTTCACCGCCGCCGGGATCGCCGTGGACAAGGCCCGCTTACTCAAGGGCGAGCCGACCGAGATCACCGAGGACAGGGCGGATGACCCGGCCCAGCGGTTCCGCGAGCTGTATCAGCAGGTCGGCCAGGAGCGAGCCGCCCTGGTGGCTGACGCAGACGGTGGCCCTCAACCCCTACCTGAAGGGGAAGCTCCCGACGCCCCGCCAGCTCGCCTTCCTGGGCCTGACCTGCCTTGACGCCCTCTACGGCGGCGCCGCCGGCGGCGGGAAGTCCGCCGCCCTACTGATGGCCGCGCTGCAGTTCGCCGAGGTGCCCGGCTACTCGGCCCTCATCATGCGCCGCACGTTCGCGGACCTGCGCCTACCCGGCGCGCTCATCGACCGAAGCCTCGAGTGGCTGGCCGACACCCCGGCGAGGTGGAACAGCCAGGACAAGCGCTGGCGGTTCCCCAGCGGGGCCACGCTGCAGTTCGGCTACTGCGAGAACGAGTCGGACGTCTACCGCTACCAGGGCAGCGAGTACCAGTTCGTCGGCATCGACGAGGCCAGCCAGCTCACCGAGCTGCAGCTCAAGTACCTGTTCAGCCGCTTGCGCAGCACCCACGCCGTGCCCGTGTTCACGCGCTACCGCCTGGCCAGCAACCCCGGCGGCGCCGCCCACGAGTACCTTAAGCGGCGCTACATCACCGAGCCGGGGGGGCGAATCTTCGTCCCCGCCAAGCTCGACGACAACCCCCACCTCGACCGGGGCCAGTACGCCCTGGCCCTCGCCGAGCTGGACCCCGTCACGCGGGCGCAGCTCCTGGAGGGCGACTGGGACGCCGTGGAGAGCGCCCTGTTCCCCAGCGCCGCCCTGTCGCGGTTCGTCGAGCGCCGGCCCGACGTGGTCAAGACCCGCGTGCGCTCGTGGGACAAGGGCTACAGCGCCCACGGCGACTACACCGCGGGCGTGCTCATGAGCCGCACCCCCGAGGGGCTGTTCTACGTCGAGGACGTGGTGAGGGTGCGCGCACGCCCCGACGAGCGCGACCGGGTCATCAAGGCGACCGCCGAGGCGGACGACGCCCTCGAGCCGGGCACGCGCGTCCTGCAGGTGATCGAGCAGCCGCCAGGGGCCGGCGCCGAGACGACGGCCGAGCTGCTGAAGCACCTCGCGGGGCACAGCTGCCGCGCCGTCAAGCCCGTGGGCAAGAAGGAGGAGCGGGCCGAGCCGTACTCCGCGGCGGTGCTCAACGGGCTGGTGCGGCTGGTGCGGGCCCGGTGGAACCAGGACTTCATCAGCGAGCACGTCCTCTTCCCCGAGGGGGCCAACGACGACCAGGTGGACGCCGCCGCGACGGCGTTCCTGGCGGTGACGAATCGGCTGAAGCTAAATTTGTGGCTCTAGTGTACAAACACCTGAACGGCGAATTCGGTTTTCGGTTTTTCTCCTAGAGGGGAGAAAACCGAATTTTGGCCACCGGTGGGGTGGCTTGATTTTGCACTTTTGACCCCGCCCCGTCCGCCCGAATAGCCTCGGCCCGCTATGGGCCTGATCTCGACCGCATACGACTGGCTGAAGTCCTTCATGCCCCGCCGGGGCAAGGGGCCGGGCCGCCGGCTGTTCAGCGCCGGCCTGTACGGCCAGGGCGGGCTCGGCTGGGGCACCGGCTGGCACTCGGGCGACCGCCGCGAACAGGCGCTGCACTACCGCCAGTGGACGTACATCGCGGTGCGGGCCATCGCCAACCGCGTGGCCGGGCTGACGCCCAACATCGCCCACGTCGCCGGCCCGCACGGCCCCGCCACCAAGACGGTCCACGTCACCCGCAAGTCGCTCGGCAGCGCCCGCGTCGGCGAGCAGCTCGCCCACTGCGGCGACGAACACCCGCTGGTTCGGCTCTTCGCCAACCCCAACCCGTGGGACACGTCGTTCGACCTGTGGTTCGAGCTGGTGATGTTCCTCGAGTTGTGCGGCATCGCGTATCTGTGGTGCCCGCCCAGCGAGTACGGCTTGCGCTCCGGGCTCAACACGCCGTCGGAGCTGTGGGTGGTGCCGTCCCATTGGATGTGGCCGCGCTACGACAAGGAAGGGATCTCGCACTACCACTGCGTCCCGGTGCCCGGCGGGCAGTTCTTCACCCTGCCGGCCAGCGAGATCATCCCGCTGCGGTACAAGAGCCCCGTCCACAAGATCGACGGGTGGTCCCCCCTCCAGGCCGGCTCGGAGTGGTCAGACGCCGCGGAGTCGATCGACCGCAGCCGCTTCCACCAGTTCAAGAACGGGGCGTTCCCCCTGGGCGCCGTCGAGCTCAGTGAGCAGTACACCGACCCGACGGACGCTGAACTGGAGTCGATCTACGCCAAGTTCTTCGCCCGCCTTCAGGGTGAGCACAACTACGGCAAGCCGATCATCACCCCGCCCGGCGTCAAGTACACGCCGTTGAACATCAACCCCGCCGAGATGGCCTACGTCGAGAGCGCCGAGCAGCTCTGCACCTGGGTCTTGAGCCGCCACGGGGTGCCCAAGGAGATCGTCGGCCTGCAGCCCATCGGCAACGACCTGAGCTGGTACGCGCCGATGCTGCAGTTCGACAAGAACACCCTCGGCCCGAAGCTGCAGTACCTGGGCCAGGCGTTGACGCAGTTTTTGTGCCCGCGCTACGGGCCGGGGCTACGAATCTGGTGGGACGACCCGGCCGAGGACAACCCCGAGGCCCGCGCCCGCAAGATCGAGCTTCTGATGGGCCAGGGGCTGGTGACGCCCGCCGAGGTGCGGTCGGAGTTCGGCTACCCGCCCATGTCGCCCGAGGACGAGGCGAAGTATTGCAAGCTGGGCAAGCCCGACCCGCCGCCGGCGCCGTCGCCCGTGCCGGCCATCCCCGGCGTGGCCCGCTCGGTGCGCAAGGGCTGGCGGGAGGAGGACCACCCCCGAGCCGACGACGGCAAGTTCGGCTCGGGCGGCGGCGGGGCCGGCGAGGCGCCCGACGCCCCCGACGACGACGACGTGCGTGACGCCCTGATCGACGCCGAGGCGGACTGGTGGGAGGAGGACCAGGCGGTGGAGCGGGCGCGGCGGGACGACGACGCCCGGCTGGAGGAGGCCCGCGACGCCGAGGACGCCGCCGACGAGGCGGTTGACGACGCCCGCGAGCGGTTCGACCTGGCCCTCGACGCCGCCCGCGGGCGCGAGGACGCCGAGCGTGCCGCCGCCCGGCAGGCCGAGGACAGGGCCCTCGACGAGTCGCGGGCCGCCGAGGACCAGGGCCGCGCCGCCGAGGAGGACGAGCGGTTCGGCGCCTACCGGGGCTGGCAGGCGGGCTTCGAGCGGGCCGGCGCCGAGGAGCAGGCCCGGCGCCAGGCGTGGGACGCCGATTTGGAGCGCCGCCGCGCCGAGCCGGGGGCCGACCCCGACGCGCTGGACGAGGAGGAGGCGAAGGAGGACGGGGCCCGGCTGGAGTGGGACTCGGCCCGCGTGGACGAGGAGGAGCGGCAGGACGCCCTGTTCGACGCCTGGCACGCGCGGTTCACGGCCGCCGGCGACCGGCTCGACGCCCGCCGCGAGGCCGAGGACCGCAAGATCGCCAACGCCCGCCGGCGCGAGGACGTGCTCACGGCGCGTGCCCGCGGGGCCGAGGACCGCGCCCTGGCCGCCAACCGCCAGCGCGAGGACGCCGCCCGCGAGCAGGCCGCCGCCGACCGGGACAAAAAGCGCAAGGCCGAGGACGCCGAGCTGGCCGCCCGCCGGGCGCGGGAGGACGGCCAGCGCGAGGCCGCCCGCGAGGCCCGCCGGGCGGCGATCGCCGCCCCGAAAAAACACCTGCTCAACGGGAGGCACCGGTGAAGATCATCCGCAAGGCCGCCGGCACCCTGACCGCCGGCGAGGACCGCACCGCCCGGCTCGTCATCACCACCGCCGACGTGGACCGGGTGGGCGACGTGGTCGCGCCCGAAGGCGTGGACCTGAGCCACTACAGGGCGAACCCCGTGCTGCTCATGGGGCACGACCACAAGACGCTCATCGGCCGCTGCGAGGACCTCGCCGTCGAGCCGGGCCGCCGCATCACCGCCAAGGCCGTCTTCCACGACGAGACGGACGACGCGAGGCAGGCGTGGCGCCTGGTCAGGATGGGATACCTCAACGGCGTGTCGATCGGCTTTAACCCGATCTCGCCGCCGACGCCCATCCCGCCGGGGCCGACCGGCAAGAGCGGCTGGCACTACGGCCGCACGGAGCTGATGGAGGTCAGCCTGACCCCCGTCCCCGCCAACCCGCACTGCACCGTCCTCCGCAGCATCCTCGACAGCAACACCCTGGACGGCGAGCCCCTGTGCGCCGGCGTCCGCAAGAGCCTGGAGACCGCCATGTCCGCGATCGAGAAGGCCGCCCCGCCGCCGCCGACCGAGCCGCCCGAGGCCGGGGCCGACGCCGCCAAGCCCAACCCCGAAGGCGGCCTCGGC
>CAZWFX010000065.1:0-9312 GCA_964633425.1 uncultured Candidatus Saccharibacteria bacterium | reverse complement strand
GATGGCCACGATTCCGCTGCGCCCCGACACGTTCCGTGCCTACATCGAGCGCGAGATCGACGAAGTACACGCGGATCTGTTGAACAATCACACCGACACCGGATCACAGTCACCGCTGAAGCGCGAGCTGAAACGACGTCAGGCGCGGCTTGAGAAGCTTCGAGCGAAGTATCAGGAGAAGTGGCAGAAGCTGTCGGAGAAGGGCACAGCGCCGATATCGTGGGAAGATGTAGGTGCAGATGTGCTGGTGTGGGATGAAGTACACTACTGTAAGAACGATGCCATCATCACGCGCATGTCGAATGTTTCAGGCATGCCGCGGTCGGAGTCGCAGCGTGCATTCGATGCACGCATGAAGTCGCACTGGGTCGCAGCACCTGAGCTATTTGGCGAGCTAGGTGTACAGGCTGCGCTACAGCAATACGGCAGCAGCAAGTATCACACAGACGGCTATCCACCGTCAGGTAAGCTCATCGGACTTACAGGCACACCCATCACCAACACACTGGCTGAGGTGTGGGTGATGATGCGATTGTTTCAGCCGCGTCTGCTACGTGACCGCGGGTTGCACACATTCGACGCCTTCGCCGCAGTGTTCACCACACCGATGCCGACGGTTGAGATGGACGCGGTTGGCAAGTTTCGACAGGGGACGCGGTTGCGATGGCAGAACCTACCTGAGCTTCAGATGCTGCTGTCTCAGTGCTGGGACCGCGCGTCAAATCCGCCGGAAATCATGCGCCCCGATCTGGCGACGGGACGTATGCAGATCGTCGAGGTCGAGGGCAGTGCTGCACTGCGGGCCTATGTCGCGGAGCTGGCCGAGCGTGCCGAGCGGGTGCGCGCGAAAGAGGTTGACCCCAGCATAGACAACATGCTGAAGATCACGCACGATGGCCGCATCGCGGGTCTGTTCAATGGTCCACCGCCGGGACCGAATGAACCTTGGCCGACGCATCGCACAAAGGTTGACGCAGCCGTCGAGGTCATCGCGAAGCTATACACCCAATCTGCGCATCGTCGCGGCGTCGTGCTCGTCTTCTGCGACCTCTTCACGCCGAAAGCCGACAGTGACACGGATACCGACGCGATGACTGATACTGAGCGGTTTCGTGCTCTTGGCGTCTACGGTGTTCTGCGCGACAAGTTGATCGCGCAGGGTGTACACGCCGAAGAGGTTGCATTCGTACACGATGCCGAGACGCAGGCGCAGCGTGACAAGCTGTTTCAACGCACCCGAGCGGGCGACATTCGCGTGCTCCTCGGCAGCACTCAGAAGCTAGCCACCGGAGTCAACGTACAAGACCGCGTCTACGGCATGATTCACCTGACCGTACCATGGCGTCCCGACTGGCTTGAACAGGCCGACGGGCGCGGGCGCAGACAGGGCAACAAGTGGGCGACCTGGGGTGAGGACATTCACAGCGTTGCCGTCGTGACCACGGGCTCATATGACGTCGTCTCGTGGCAGATGATCGAACAAAAGGCGACCTTCATCTCAGCGATCGTCAATGACGAATACGAGGGACGCACCGCCGACGACATCGGCGATCTAGTCGTGACTGCGAACGTCGCAAAGGCGATTGCACTCGGCGACATGCGCGTCATCGAAAAGACTCAGCTTGAGGTCGAATTGACGCAGCATCAGCGACGATATCGGCTCTGGCGCGAAGAGAAGCGGCGACGTGCGGATATGGCACGAAAGCTGCCCGGTGACATCGCGGATCTAGAGGCCCGGGTGGGCACTTTGCAGGCGATGGTCGGGCAGCGAGACGGGCATGTGAATGCGTCGTCGCCTGGCGTCATTCTACTTGACAATGGCCGCGCAATTCATCCCTCGACGCGAGATGAGGCCAATCAACGTGTCTTCGTGCTGGCCGAGCGGTTGCGCAATCGAAGCCGCGGTGAGGTGGAACTCGGGACGTATCGCAGGCTGAATCTGACCCTGTCCTTCTCGGGTGTTGGTGTCGAGGTCGTCGCACAGTATCCAGCGGTTGAACAGATGCCGGGCTACGCTAGCGTCGCTGACATCGTGATCAAGGTCGTCGCCGACGTCTTCGGCGCGATCGACTATCAGCTTGGGGCGCTTGACAACGAGATCGCTGCCTGGCAACAGCAGGCGCAACAGCTTCGCGACCGCCTCGCCGAAGTCAGCGGCGACATGGAACCGTGGCAAGGTGAGACGGCACGTGCTGCTCTCGCGCGGTATGAGGCTTTGTGCACTGAGCTTGCGGACGGTGGGCCGATCGATCGGAAATCGTTTGACTTGGGCAGCCGACCCCTTGACACCGCGCCGTCGCTGTAGTATCATCGTTCAGAGGTCATACACATGAACAAGTCCGCTCGCGCAGCCGCAATCGAAGCAGCCCCTGTGCCCCCCGAATACATCACCGTTCCCGGCGATGCCGCAACCTTCAACGGCCATCTCTTCACCGACACTTTCGCCAACGACTACCGCCAAGAAATCGGCTGGACCGATGAGCATGAGCTGCAGATTCTGCAGATGCTGGCGACGGCTGAGATCGTTGACGGCGTACAGGTGCCACGTGAGCCTATCACAGTATTCTGTCAGACTGTGACCGAGGGTGACGGGCTGTCGTTGGATGCCGGACAATACGCTGTGGTCTCTCAAGACTATCGCTTTCTACTCGTCACCGACGACGGACGCCAGCGCCGACTTGCTGCGGCTGAACTGAATCGCCGCATTGATTGGATTGTCAAGAACTTTGACATGCGGCTCGACTCGGCTCGCGATGCTCTGCTCGGCTACAACGCGAATCCTGGTGACATCCCGTTGCCGCCGCGTCCGCCTGGTGTCGCAGCCCCGTCGGGCAGCGAAGCCCCTGCGCCGTGGCTCACAGAAGCCTTCATCGACAAGCTGTGGAACGGTCCCGTACTACCCATCGCTCTGCGCTGCATCGTCGCGGGCGAAGACGTCAACCTCAACGATCCGGCTCTGCTGATCAACAACCTGCGCGCGAAGAAGGCGACGATCAACACGCCGCTGCGAGTACTGGCCAAGCAGTACAGCAAGCTCCTGAGCACGAAGAACAGCAAGGGCGAGCCCTACACCGTCGCATCGCTTGCGACCGAGATGGGCGTCGCGCATGACACGGTCGCATCGGCGCTGTACTACAGCGAAATCACGCAAGACCTTCGTGATGCAATCGACGCGAAGCGGGTAGCCCTGCGCCTCTGCGTCATCGGTCGCGAGTGCATCGCCTACGGATTCGAGGGCAAGACACGCACGCTGCTCAGCGAAGATCAACAGCTCGCGATCTGGGGTGAGCTTCTGCGCGCGTTCGCGGTCGAAGCTGCGGACGGCGGCATCCCTGACAACGCGGCGACACGTCGAGTTCTGCGCACGATCAAGGGCAAGATCCTCGTCGGTACGCCATTTGCCGACGTTGAGAAGCGTGAGCGAGCTGGGGCCAAGGCAACGTCAGAAGCGGCTGATCGATACGTCGCTGCGGCGACTGCGGCTGATGTCGATACCTCTGCGCTCGATGACATGTCGAAGTCGCTGGCTCGCGTTGCTGCCGAAGAGGCAGCCGACGAAGAAAGCGCCACCAAGAGCACGTCAAAGCGCAAGCCAACCAACGTCCCGTCCGCACCGGAGCCCGGTCTGCGCGCATCGGCCCCTGTCACGATTCGTGCGCAGCTTGCGACCAAGGCGAAGATGCTGCGAGCATCGCTGACCGACTTCGACACGCTGGATCGCGACCCGGATGAAGAGGGTCTAGTGCTCGCTGTCGCCGATGCTGTTGCGCTGGTCTACGAAGGCGCCTCGCCTGCGACCGCATTCGCCCGCTTCCCAGTGCTGCTTGAGGCGATCGAGGGTGCTGGCAAAGCTGGCGCAGCGAAAGCCAAGAAAACGAAGAAGCCGGCTCGCAATCTCACATCGCCATTCGGTCGTGCGGATGCTGTGCGCGAGATCGTCGCTGTTGCGGTGGACCTGAGCGGGGATGCCGTGACTTTGAAGCAGATCGAAGCGTCTATCAGCGAAGCCGCAGAACAGGTCTGCGAGGGCACCGACGCCGCTGTGCTTGCTGAAATCATCGTCGAGGCGTCGAAGCTGCTGCATGCTGTCGGCGACGACTTCGCGACTGCGCCGCGTCAAGACACCTTGGCCAATCACATCCGCGAAGGGCTCTACCCGGCGGAGTAGAAAGAAGAAACACCATGAAGAAGCCAAACGGAAAAGATTGTCTCTTGATTGAAGGCCCCTGCTCTTGTGGAGCGTGGCACGACAAGACGGAAGTGCCCATCGACGGCGGCGAGGCTTTCCGCAAGTGGCGCGGCAACGTGTTCACGACGGACCCGCCGAATACCCCACCGCCACCCTCTGCTCTCATCTAGACACGGCAGCATGCGCCCATCGGGCGGTACCTCTGCTGCCATGCGCTACGCCAGCGCGGCTCAAATGGCGATGCTTTGAGAAGCTGTGGAGTCGAGCACCGCAGTGACTCAGAGACAGGTGTGATGTTTCCACCGCGCAGCGCCGTCCTGTGTGCCGAGATCACATCAAAGGCAAGCCGCATTGTCGCGGCAGACGGCAATTAATCCTCTTGACATCCCGTCGGTGGCGCAGTACAATCACTGTGTGACCCTCAAATTCAAAAATTCCAAGCGTTTCCCTATCACAGCAATGTGGCCAAACGCAGTGCAGTCCGTCTACGCGCGCACGTCGAAGACGGTCGGATCACGTGGCTCTGTTCTCGTCGGACAAGGCTGCGTTGATCGCGACGGGCTTGTGCTGGTGTGGATTGACATACCCGCAGCGGTGGCCCAGTGACCGCTCACTTCCCCTTCATCACCGCATCTGGCATCGATCGATTTCTCGCCTGTCGCGGCAGTGCCTTGATACCTCGTGTGACCTCGCCCCGCTCAGCTTATGCCGATGCCGGTGTCGCCGAGCACGCGGTCAAGCTGCAACGCGGTCAGCTTCCATCGAAAGTGCTCGCGTGGTTTGGTGGCGTTGATCCACTCTACGAAATCGCGATGGCCGCTGATCTCGACGGCGACGACGCGATCTACGGTGGGCAATATCTGGAGCGCGACTACCCATCGTTGCCGGGTCCGCGATGGCTTGCGGGCACCGCTGACATGCTACGCATTGACGGCGACGTAATCTCTGTTGGCGACCTGAAGACGGGACGTGGTCAGGCAAGAGGTGCGCTTCCGATGCCTGGTGAGTCGGGGCAACTTCTGGGTCTAGCCTGGATGGCTGTGCGGCTGCGGCGCAAGCGTGACCCGAGCTGGACACCCTCACGCATTCGTCTAATGTGGTGGCTTACGCACGACGCACCCGACGATATCGACGACGCCGAAATCACCTACGCCGAGTTGTGTAGATGGGGTGACAAGCTTTGCGAAGCCGCGACGAAGAACGGGACGTTGGTGCTATCTCGCGGGCCTCAGTGTGGTGGTTGCGGTGCATTCGACGCGTGCCCTGCGCAGGGTGGCGCGATTCGTCGGCTGCTTGATCTAGGCAGCGACAATGCGCGGGCGATCGAGGCTCTCACCGACGATCAGATCGGTGACGCTTTCGTCAACCTAGAAGCCGCTGAGCGAGCCTGCGAAACCGCGCGGGCTGCTTTGCTGCGTCGCGTCGAAGATTGTGGCGCGGTGAGCGTCGGCGCGACTCACACGCTGAAGTTGGTACGTGGTACTGACACGAAGATTGATCTCGCCGTCGCTGCTGAAGTGCTCGGCGATCAGTTTCCAGCCTGCGTCACCGCGTCGATCTCGCAAGCTGGGCTGAAGCGAGGGCTTGGCACTCAAGACATCGGCCCGACACTTGAGCAGATTCGATTGCGCGGTGGGCTCTCGGCGGTGCCGAAAGCACCTTATCTGAGAATCGTCAAGAGGAAACCGGAATGAAACCCGTTGCTTCTGCGGCGCCTGTTGCTGTGCCCTGTGACTGCCTGCTACCGATCCGCGCCGAAGACGGCAAGACCTGCCGACGGTGCAATCGACCCGTTCGCGATCTGCGGCGCCCGGCTGCGGTGCAGATCAAGCGGTAGGTGGCTGCACAGAGCTGCGCCGAACTAAGAATCGAAGGGTTTCGGGCACTTGTGAAATAGTTCAGAAAGGTTGTTGACAAAGTTTGGGTGGCGCCGAATACTCAGTACATAGAAAGGGTGATGACGATGACTCGCAAACGATTCCGCTTTGACTTGGCCTCACGCGGATTGACAGCATGGCAGACAGCTCGTGCCATCAACACCGTTCGATGGGGTCGGGATTATCGCGGTTGCTCAAAAGGTCAAATCTACTCACTTCTTCTTTCTGAAAACGAGATGACCTGGGTGGCTGCCCTGATTGCACTCGAAAAGGCTTCGACAGCAAGGCGCCTAGAAATTCGTCGTCAGCGCGGCATCTCAACGTAAATAGGAGACCCACATGCTTACCCTCAACACCGACAACACCAACACTTGCCTACTCTGCGACAACCACACCCACGACCGCATCTGCCCCGACCACCACGAAGACGTTCCGACTTGCCCATGCGGCGCCGAGCTGACCGGGCTCGGCAGCTATTGCTCGTCGCACTGCGCCGAGGTTTACGGACGACGCGCACGGATTCGCGTCGAAGTGGCTGGACTTGAGCTGGCTACCGCGACTGCTGTGATGGTCGAACCTGAAGCTGCTGAAGATGACGTTCCGATTCTACCCCCGACCTCAACCGTCACCCCCGCGCAGAAGCTGAAAGCTCTGCTCGACAAAGATGTGGTCGAAGAGGCTACAAAGAAGCCGAAGAAGTCTCGCCGCACCGTCTGCACTTTCTGTACCAACTCGACGAAGGGTAAGTGTCGCTGCGGTCGTCCGCTCTGCGGACCCTGCGCGGATGACGAGACGGGGCTGTGCCCACACTGTGCCGATGACGCGGCGTAAGGGTGAAAGATGATTGATTACACAGCTTTCCCTGCCCTGGCTCTTACATAAAGCTGTCCGAAAAGAATTGGTCCGACTGTTGAATGAGCGACAAGCTGGCCGAGTGGTACGACTCCATACCTGAATGCTGTCGGCGCGGGTTATCGGCACTTCAGATCGTCGAGCTTACACGAACCTACATTGCATTAGACGAGCTGGACAAGCCGTCTCAGTAATACAGCGCCCGCAGATACGCCACAAACACCCACATCCCGCCGTCGCTGCGAAATAGCAGCCACCTACCCGGATACTCATCCTCGGTCAGCAGCCAGTCGTGATGTAGCTTGATTGGTTGTACCAGTCCAACGAACGAGCGATCAGAAGCTCGGACTTTTTTGCGTGGTGTGTGGTCTTCATCGCCACGTTGGCCATCTCGAATTGATGCCGGGTGGCCAGGTTCCGCACGTCAGGCGCGTCGTCGTAGGTCAGAAGCACGTTGCCGACACAGCCGGCAGCGGTCGCGAATAGGTTCGTGTGATTCAGCTCATGGTACGTGTACAGACGCGCGCCAGCTTGCGTATATGGGGGATCGACGAAGAATGTCGTTGTTGCCCCGTCCAAACTACGCATCGCCTCGATCCCATCGCCGCAGATGAACGTGAAACGGTCGCGCACCTGCCCGATGGCTTGGATGTGTGTAGCCAGCGTCTTGGCATACCAGCGCGACTGCAGGCCCTTGCCGTTTTCGCCGTGCTTGATCAGCGACGATCCGGACGCCAGGATGCCGCCGTGAAACGTGCGGTTCTTCAGGATCGTGCGGAAGGACTGCTCGCGAACCCCACCCGATTCAACGGCCAAGGCGGCGCGCACGTTTTCGTGCGTCAGATCAAACGACAGGATGCGATCGGCCAGCCAGTCGGCATCGCCCCCCAAGATCGTCTGCCACACGGCAGCGACCTGCGGATCCAGCTCGACCAGGACGACGTGATCGGCCAGCCCTTCAAAGCCCACCGTCAGGCCCACGATGGCACCGCCGGCAAACGGCTCGACGAAGATCGCCGGCTTGCTGGGCAAGCTGGCCAGCCACGTGCGCACGTGCGGCACCAGCCACGTCTTACCCCCCGGATAGCGAAACGGACTCCGGTGAGGAACCTGAGAGACGTTGACCACGTCAGCACCCTCCGTTCAAAGCCCGACCGAACAGCGCGGTCACGACCTCAACACGGCTCAGCCCGTCCACCTCTGCGTCTACGACCTCGATAACGGGCCTGCGCGGCGCTGTAGTGGGCTTCGCGCTGCGGGGTGGGGCTGCCACGGATCGCACCTTCGCGGCTGCCTGGCGGGCTTCCCAGGCGCGAATAGAGGCTGCGGGATCGGCCTGCGGATCGGGTTCGATGAGGTCGAAGCGGGACATCTCGCCCTCCTTGGCCATCGCCTGCGGCTGGGCCGCTCGCTCTGCGGCCAATCGCTGCCGAAGCTCCGCCAGCCGCTGTCGCCGCTCCTCTGCCTCTTGTCGCTCCCGTTGCACGGTGGGGCTGGGCTTCTCGGAGGTGTCGAGAGAATAGCAGTCCGATAGCACAGAAACTACACGACTATCCACGGCCTTTATGTGAACTACACCTTTAACAACAACACGCAAGGTTGCCGTAGAATGTATCAGATCGTGTGCTTCTTCGTCTCCCAACCCGCCCGCCCATCGCTCAAGCACATACTGAGCCACTTCGCAGTCAATGCGCGACTCTTTCAAGGCATCGGCCACCGTGCCACCCGTGCGCTTAGCCCGCACTTCGCGGTACTTGGCGATCTGCTCAACCGTTGGTAGCTTTCCGCGGCGCAGCGTGACTTCGTCGAGCTTCGTGGTTTTCGAGTGGTCTACGTCGTCGAGTTCGTCGGCGGTGAAGCGGGGGAGTGGCAGGGGCAGCGTGCTGCGCACCACGCCCGTCGCGGGGTCGATGGTCATGTGTCGCGTGACAGGCAGCCCCGTAACGGTCCACTCGATGTCGCCCACGCTGCGGGCTGGCGTCGCGTCATTGGCTGCCCGTTGCACGCTCTCCTGTGCTCCACGCATTGCTTCCGCAGCGAAGCCCGCTGCCTCCCAGCTCACCGGGTTGCCTTGCTCGTCGGTGGGGATGACGGTGCGGGCGTCCCAGTATTCGGGATCAAGCGTGCCCCATCTATCGTAGATGTGCAGCCAGCGATATTCACCTGTCGCTACCCGTACTTCGATACGAGCATCTGGGTCGAGAGTGTCTCCGGCGTCGCCCCACACCCGCCACCATCGCCACCCATGCCGATCCGGTCGCACGTCGGCGAAGCGGCGGGGCTCGGGCTGCGCAGACGTTACGGTGAGGACTGCATCGGGGTTCGCTGGCGTCTGCTCTCGCATCCGCTCCGCTACCCGGCGCTCGGCTACGGCGTCGAGGACGGCGGCGAAGT
>CAZWFX010000064.1:0-9500 GCA_964633425.1 uncultured Candidatus Saccharibacteria bacterium | reverse complement strand
ACAAGCCGGATCATTCTTCGGAGTCGCCTTCCTGATTTCTTCTCTCCCACTCCGCCTTGCGATGCTTGAACTCGCGGTCGAACATCAACGTGATCGCGTGGTCCCTACAAGCCGCACGATATGCGCGTTTCACTGCGGATTCAGGCGTTGCTCCGGCGTACACGAGAGAAGAGTATCCCGGAACTCCAGGGTCGCCCGGAAGGTATCTCCTGCGGGCCTTCATCTCCGCCCTGCGCTCTTTTCTGGGAGTCGCGAATGGGACTCGCTTAGGGTGAGGGTTCGCATCCCAATCGATCGAGTGCCCAATAGCCGATGTCTTGTATTCCGGTTGCCACGTCTCCGGATATCGAGTTCCGGTCAACGCGCAAATCGTCTTGATCATCTTCGCGATGCGCACTTCTGGATTGTGGATCATTCTGGCCACTCCCCCGTCCTCAGTCGGCGAATCACAAGACACACGCCAATGACCGAAGCGATTGCAGATTTGACAGCAGCGATGTGGTAATATCCGAAGCTCGCGCCTGCGGATGACATTAAAATCAACATCCAGAAGCAGAATGTCATTCTGTCACCGCATTTCCCGACATGATCCCGTCTATCTGCTGCGACAATTTTGCGGCTCGCGACACCGCTCCGTCGCAGCCATTGCCCGCATCCCATTCGGTTGTAATGCACTCGTCAATCAGCGGCTTCAAACCTTCCAACTCCGCCACGCGAGCACGCAACCGCTCGACTTCCTTCTTGGCCTCGGCGGCCTTGGACGAACCAATCTGCCCAGGCTGCCCGAGGGCTTCCCAGATGCTCTCCCATTGTGCGATGACATCGATCGCCTTGGCTTTCCATTGTTGCAACCGCTCGGCTTCTTCGTGCATCTCCTTGACGCATGGAATACACCAGCCTTCACAGGAGTGCTGGCAGTTCATCAGGTGCGGCATTGTCATCACGCATCCCCCTTGCTGGTGTGCATACCGTTCTCGTACAGCTTCGTGGCATAATCACGAGCCGACGCCTCTTCCTCTTCTGGCGTCATTTCGTGCCACGGCGGAGACCAGACCACACCGGGCGATCCGTCCGGGTACACAACCGAGAACTCGCTTGATGCAATCGAGAAAACTCGCCCAGTCCTTTTGATTGAAACCTGCGAACCCATCACGCATCCCCCACAACGAATTCCCAAACAGGCTTTCCGAGCCTCTCCATCTCACGCTTCATCGACGCCGATCCTCGCGACTTTCCGTCCCATATCAACAGCAGTTCATCAGCGTATTCCGCCATCTGTCGGTTGCGGATTGGGCCTGCGGCTTTGCCGTAAGTGTCCCACTCCGCAATGAACGTCTTGCTCGGCTTGCCGATCTTGTAGCAGTAGTCCTCGGCAGCAGCGTCAATTCCACGACACCCGCCGCTCACAAGCTCCGTCATTCGCGAGAACACGTCTCGGAACTTCTCTTCCAGTGCGGACCGCACCAACGCCAAAGCTGCGCTGTGGCTCCACTTCCGGCTACCGGCGATGATGAGTTTCATCGACTTCTCCAGAAGACACTCTCGTATACCTGAATAACGAACGCCAGCGAGAAGCAGATCGCGGCAATGGCGAGGTAGAACGCCACGACACCGACGAATAATCCGAACGCCGCAGCCATCGCGTACAGGAACACATCAAGAAGCGACATCACTCTCCCCCATTCAGCATCACCGCGAACCACTTGAACATGCCATTCCGGTCTTCCTGTGAAGGAGCCGGAAGGTCAATCTCTCCGGTGTGTTCCGGGTCGTACTGACCGTCCCAGAATCGCGAGTCGGTGACATGCTCTCGGAGCCACGGTTCAACAGCCTTGGTGACTCGCGGAATCATGTGCGTCATGATGCCCGGCTCACCGATCAGCCACTCCAAGTCTTCGTAGATGTGCTCCATCTTCGTGTGGAGCCGCATCGTCGTTAGGTTTCTAAGCCGCTGAATATCCATCACTCTCCCTCGCTGCACATGACATGATACGCCTTGGCGATCTCGTCGCTCCGCTTCCACTTACCGTCCTTCATCACATGCAGAAACTCCGCCTGATTGATGAAGTCCGCACGCTGTCCGTACTCGAACACCATTCCAGCCACGAACCCGATAGCCAGCGAAATCGTGACCGCCGCTGAATGAATCCGAATTCCGCTCATTGTGTCACCTCGAATCGCTCCATCTCGTTGTTGAACTCATTCCTCGGAGACTGCCTCAGATGCTTTGTGTCAGGCCGAACATAGTCCGAGATATCTCCCAGCTTGGATGCGAGCATCTCCAGAACCTGATACCGCTCCTCTCCGTAGAACGAGTAGTAAAACTCCCCGTCTCCGCGATACAGGTACGCACCATATCGCCATGTCGGATTACTTTCGCTGGTGATTGACACCAGCCTCACAGGGCTTGCATCGAGCGGGACGATGTGTCCACGCAGATACTCGTCGCACGCCAAAATAGCCATCTTCATTTCTTCGCGGCTGAGGTGTAACTGATCGTACTTCGGACGAGTTGCATCTCTGCTCGCAAGCCACGCCAGCAGCAGGCACACGCCGAGAACCGCGGCAAGAACAATCGCCATCCCCTTCCTTTCGTGAAAAACGCACTGACGCAGGAATAACGCAGGGCGTTGCGAGGTGGTTCACGAAAAAGTTGGTGGAATTATTGGCGTGTCGCTCACGGATGCGGCGACAGACTCTGCGGCCTCTTGCTGCTTTCGCAGGTTTCTGGCCCTGTTCGCTGCCCTCGCTCCAATCTCCTGGATCACAAGGGCGAGAATGACCTTTGATTTGATGCTTGTTCTGCACCACACGAGCCACGAATCGGGGACTTCGCTCCACGCCCGCTCCTTGTGGACTCCGAACCCAACCTTCCCCTTTGGACTTTTCATGTCCATCGCCACGCCAGCCTCAGCCGCCTCAACCACCCTGTTGAGCCTGTTGTTGGCGTTCTCGATCCGTCTCTTACGGCCGTCGCATGTGAATTCGATCTTCTCGTGGCACCCCATACACAGCGACACGAGAGACCCCTTGCCGTATCCCTGCAATACTCGTTCGCCGCGCAGAGCGCTCTCGCTGTACGATCTGTGGTGAACACACTGCGCTGGCCTGCCGCACATTTCACAATTCGGGCGGTCGTCGAGAACCTTCCTGCGAATCTTCGCCCACAGGTCGGATTGCAGGTACGCCTTGTACGACGAGTACCCCATCTTTCTGAGGATTATCGCTCGCACGTCGACTGACCTCTCGCTCACCATCGCGACCCCGCAGCAGGTCGGATGAGCGGACGGCTTACTCTGCCCCTTGGCCAATCCATACTTTCTGACTTTCGCGCATTTCGTGCAGATTCCCTTCCAAAACGCCATCACTTCCCTTTCTCTGCGCGCACCATCGCCATTCGCCGTGGGACACCCCACAACGCCAAGAAATCCAAGAGCTTCTGTCGCCTCGAAGGATTAGGCTCGTAAGCACGGCCGCCGCTTCAGTCCCCATTCACGGCAGTCTTCGGATCGCGTTAGCGTGTCCCATTTGGCCCTCGTTGCAGGCGTCGGCAGAGCGAGGATTGTCCTAGTGCTTCACTATCTCGTACCCGTGGCAATGAGCCACTGCATGGGTCGCATGAACCAGGCTTTCGCCCGACGCACACTGTGGATGGTTCGTCCATCCTGGGTAGAGCCATCAGAGAGATGTGTCTCTGACTCCTGCGCTCCCCTGTCTGGTCACTGGGTAACTGCCAAACCAAGGCCGATCTCGTCGACCTTTGATGCAGTTTTTCGCAAACATTCAGGAGAGAGTCTCGACTTCAGTCACTCTAGCACTCAAACTTCCAAACCGTCAACAAGATCGCTTGTCCGCCTTCGTAGCGCACAACCCACATGGCTCTGCGATACATCGAGACGAAATACTCGCAATCATCCTTCCACTCGATCGGCTTGAGATCGTTCTCTCGCCGGTACTTCTCAATTCTTCGCTTCAGCTTCCGCCAAATCGGCTTCGCACATCTGGCAACTCGCTCGACACGAGACCTTGCCGCGTATCGCTCGAAACGCTGCTGGAATCTCTCCCAACAGTGCTTTGTCACCAGGATTTTGCCGATCACAGGTCATCCCGCCATGTGTCGCCGTGGTAGTCATTCTCCTGCTGTGACTGATCGTCGTAGAGCAGGATGCGACTGTCTCCGAGGTATTCGAGGGCATCGTCGAAGTCATCGAGATCTTCGATGAACTCGTCGTCCTCGAACTCCTCTGACCAATCCTTCCTTGGGTCTGGCATGATACGGTGCAACGGTGTGGTGTGTTGACAGGAAACACCACTCACGATAAGGTGATGGCGTCTTCGTGTCAACCGGATGACAGGTGATCGTGAACGGACCTCCAGTCGAATACCAGCCGATCGTGTCGAAGATCGTTCATGCGATCTCGACGGGCGTACAGCCTGCGCAGCTGGAGTCGTACTTGCGCGCGGCGGGATGGTTCGAGGTCGGCGGAAAGGAAGTCTCCGACGAGACCTTCGCTGGACTCGTCACGATCGCCATGCACCAGATGACGATGGAGACGGGTGGTCCGGCTGTCGGCGTCAAGGCGAAGCGGGAAGAGGCGTACTCAATGGCGCGGTCGATCGCATTCGCCGCGCTGATGTCGGGCGACTTCAAGAACGCCGTCTCCGCCACAAAGGTCATGGCTGAAATTGTCAACGGAATTCAGAAGCCCGCCGACAAGAAGCCGAACACCGCCAAGCGACCGGCACTCCCGGATATCTCCATCGACGACATCACCCGCCATCTCTCCTCTGATGGGCCTGGCCCGATCGGAGACGTGATCTGATGGCGAAGAAGCCCACGACACTCGACGTGATTCGCACGTCGCCACAAGCCTTCCGCTGTGCTCTCAACATCGATGGCACAGGCGGGAAGATCCAGAACTACGCCGCATCACTGGCGGATTTCCAGAAACGCGACTTCGCGGCGATGGACCCAATGTTCCAGTGGTCGGCTGGGATCAGCGGCGCTCCGGAGCCGGACAGAAAGAAAGCCTGGATTCAGCGCGCACGCGGTCACTCGAAGACGACGGACATCGCCTCCGAACTTGTGTGGCTCTGTGTCTCTGCCAGAAAAACTTGCGAAGTTATTATTGGTGCCGCTGACCGGGACCAGGCGCGCCTGATGTCCTCGGCGATCAACGAGATCATCTCGCTCAATCCGTGGTTGGTCGATCACGTCGACTACACGAAGTACGAAATCCGATCCCGAGACGGCAAATGTGTCATCAGCGTTCTCAGCGCCGATGCCAACTCGTCGTTCGGATTCACCCCGCACATGACGATCGCGGACGAGTTCACGCACTGGGGCACGAACGAGAAGTTCTGGTCCTCGGTTTTCTCGTCTTCGGAGAAGAAGAAGGGCTGTCTCGTCGTCGCCTGTAACGCAGGTTCCGGCAAGGACTGGAAGTTTAACGTCCGCGAGGGCGCGCGCACAAGTCCACAGTGGTACTTCTCGGCGCCCGAGGGGTGTATCGCTCCGTGGTTCGACCGCACGCAGCTCGACGCACAACAGGCTTCGCTTCCGCCGACAGAGTACGAGCGACTGTGGCTGAACAGGTGGCAGGAGTCGGGAGGGGAATTCGTCTCGCTCGACGAAGCCCTCGCCTGTGTCAACCCAAACCTCACACAGCAGGACTTTGGAGTTCCCGGTATCGAATACGTCGCCACGATCGACTACGCCGAGAAGCACGACTTCACGGTTGGTTGTGTGGCACACATCTGGAATCGCCGGATCGTCATTGACCGGATGGATGTCGAGATGCCGAGACCTGGAAAATCCGTCAAAACATCATGGGTCAAGAACTGGATCGAGAACATCCAGGAGCGGTTCGGGAATGTGCGATTCATCGTCGACCCGTATCAGCTCGTGACCATCGTTGAGGATCTCACAGACGAAGGCTACGACATCGAGCGATTCGAGTTCTCCTCCGGAAAGGGGAACTACCAGATCGGTCAATGTCTACGCCAAGGCATCATTCACAACCTCGTGGAGTGGCCCCCGCACTGTGGCGCCGTCACGCGAGAGAACGGACAGGTTGAACGCATGGAGGACGAACTGGCTTCGCTGGTCGTCAAGCCCATGACTGGCGGGAAGTGGAGATTCGACCACTTGCCCGACAACTACCACCATGACGACCGTGCGTTCGTCCTGGCGTTGGCTACGTTCGCCTGCTTCCGGGCGTCTCCGGAAAACTTTTCTCTCCCGTCTCTCGATCTGGAGTAGTGATGCCTGTTACGCCGAATTTCCGCGACCGATTTGCCGAGTACCTGGTTGGCCCGGAAGGTCCACTGGCGCGCATCACCGCGCGTCTCATTCGAGACAAGATCAACGAGAAGGAGAAGCGGATTCGCCAGCTTGAGCGGGAGCCGATCGCTCTCTTTCGTGTGCTGGAGTTCGCGATCTCCGAAGTGAACCGAACCAAGGAGAATCCCGGCAAGGATATCCGTTCGTCAATCCTTGGACTGCGCGAGGCTCTCGCCGCGCGAGCGAACGGATACGCCGCGAACACGAACCAGCATGTGGCGGCAATCTTCGGACTCTTCTCGAAGTTCGACGAAGGTGCTCTGGTCGATGCGTTCGACGCCGAGTTCCCGGATGACGCCGAGTACGACGACCCGCAGGAAGAGATCGACACGCTGAAGACGGAGATCGACGAGCACCACGCTGATCTCGACGAAGCCTGGCCCCTGGATGTGTCCAAGGTCGAGAAGTTCTTCCGGGAGAATCGGATTCCGCGAGAGTACAACGGGATGGTTCTCGGGAAGAACTGCAACGCACACACGATCGCCCAGCGTATCTGCGACGACTTCCTCGCCGAGTATCGCAACCGGGCGAAGATGTTCATGAAGCCGGTCACGTTCAACGGCATCCTGATCGCGTCTCTGCCGGTCAAAAAACAAGCAACGTGGTACGAGCTTCACGCGAAACTGCAACTCTCTCCGCGTGAGATCAGCGCGACCTACGCACCGATCATTCTCGGTGGCGACGAAACCGAAAGCGATCCGTCCAACCCGATGTTCAAGAGGTAACAAAAGTGCCGCTGGTTTTCGCTGACGATCGCGCCTGGCGCGCAGAGCAATACAACGAGGAAGAGTTCGTCCGTCGCAGTAGCACGGGCGAAAACCTCGTCATTTTCGAGACCGAAAATGGCTACTTCATGGGCGGGGAAGATGTGACGGCAACCGTCGTCACGAAGCTCGCTCGCGAGGCGCAGTACAATCTGCCCGTCGCCGAAGATCCGGATGCTGCGGACTGGAATGCCGCGACGAAGTCAGAACTCGAAGACACACCGCAGAAGCGTGAGGAATACCGCAACACAGTCAGGTGGCTGTGCAAGTGGAATCCGAACATCAAGCGTGCGCTCGGTCTCTACTGCGACTACGTTGTCGGAAAGGAGTTCGGACTCGAAGTCGAACTCGCCGACGACTCCGAAGAGATGACTGACGCGCAGGAAGATGTCGCCGATTCAGCGGAAAAAGTGTGGCGTGATTTCTTACGCGCCAATCGCCGCGAGTACACACCGAAGGAGCATGCCAAGCGGACGTTCCGCGACGGCGAAGCGTTTCCGTGGAAGCTCAAGCGTGATCTTTGGAAGAGAGCCTGGCCCCCTCGGTTGTCGCTTCTGAGGCCCGAGGAGATTGCCGACCACAAGGACGGTGCCGACAACGAAGACGAGAACTTCGGGATCATCACCGACCCCAACGATGTGTTCTCGGTTATCGAGTATCGCCGTCGCTCAATCGTTTCGACGGACGATCGGACTGTTGGTCAACAGCTCCCGCCGATTCCCGCTGACGAAGTCATCCACACGAAGATCGACTGTGACACGGACGAGAAGCGTGGCAACTCGCGGTTCCTCGCCTGCGTTAAGCCTGCGCGGCAGATCCTGTCGATGCTGGAGACCGAACTCCTCGGCCGCAAGATGCAGTCGAGTATGGTCATCCAGCGGAAGGTCTCGGGTGGACCGAATCAGGTCCGCGCGCTGGCTGACGCTGCGAAGACCGGCACGACGAGCTACCCGAGCGGCTCTGTCGGTCGCGAGAAGATTCGACCCGGAACGGTCATCACGACCAGCCCGCAAGTCGAGATTGAGTTCCTGACGCCGGATATGAACTTCTCTGACGCCAGTCCCCTCGCGCGGCAGATCCTGCTTCAGGTGGTCGCGGCAACTGGCTGGCCGGAGTACATGATCACTGGGGACGCTTCGCAAGGGAACCTCTCCAGCACGCTCGTGCAGGAAGGCCCGGTTGTGAAGATGGTTCAGGCGGAACAGGAGTTCTTCGCCGCCGAGTTCCAGGAGATCTTCGACTGGGTGCTAGGACTCGCGATCGAGGATGGCTACGTTGCCGTCGAGAGTGTCGAGAAGTTCTACGAAGAGTATCGCCTCGTGTGGACCTTCCCGAATCCCGTGACTAGAGACGAACTGAAGCAAGCGCAAGCCGACAACATCGGCACGATGAACGGCACGCTGTCTCGCGCGCAGGGTATTCGCAATCGTGGACTGAAGCCCAAGAAGATCTTCCGCGAGATCAAGGACGAGATGGAAGAGATGCCTGCGATGGGCAACGGACTTGCCGCCATGAATCCTGCCGGTCAGGACAAGCAGGCGTCCAGTGGCGCCAACGCACAGGGCGGCAGCGGAACGAACCAAGGCGACGATCCGGTTGTTCAGCACGACGATCGCGTCGAGTCGGAAGGTTACGTTCCGCCCGAAGGCGCTCGCTCCGAAGCGAAGAGGGGACTGGAGTGGCGAGACGAGTACGGTCGTGGCGGAAATGCCGTGGGCGTTGCTCGCGCTCGTGACATTTCAAATGGCAAGGCTCTGTCGGCGGACACGATCGGCCGGATGGTCTCGTTCTTCTCTCGCGAACTAGAAGTGGACAAGCAGGGCACAGGCTGGACTCCTGGCGAAGAAGGCTACCCCTCGAACGGGCGCATCGCCTGGGCGCTCTGGGGCGGTGACGCTGGACGTTCGTGGGCGAACAAGGTCTACGACCAGATTGAGGAGCAGGAATAGGGTTTTGAGTCATTTGGGTTTTTGCGGAGCAAGGAATGCTGGAACTGACGCACTGCGAGTTGGCTGGATTAAACGACGCCACTCGGATCGATGTGCTCAACGTGACGGACAAATGCACGGTCTATGTCGGCGACTGCGTGGAATCTCTGCGCACGATGCCGGATAAGTCCGTTCATTGTTGCGTTACGTCGCCGCCGTATTGGGGGCTGCGGGATTATGGAACGGCGAGATGGGAAGGCGGTAGCGCGGATTGCGATCACAAAAACGGACCGTTAGCGTCGCCAAAATCAACATTGCAAGGCTATACCGGGCCGGACGTGAAACTGGCAATGGGCGGCATGCCGTTCCGCGACACCTGCGGCAAGTGTGGTGCGATCCGTGTTGACAATCAACTCGGCCTCGAAAAGACGCCAGAGGAATACGTCGCGAAGATGGTCGAGGTGT
>CAZWFX010000063.1:5173-9597 GCA_964633425.1 uncultured Candidatus Saccharibacteria bacterium | reverse complement strand
AAATGCTCCATAATGAGCAACGAATAAGCATCCGTCGCCCGTTAGTCTTTGCTACAGTAATCGGGGCAATTGCTGCATTTGTGTTGGATCGTCTGTCCCGTTTTGTATACCGTGCACTTGCCGTGCTTTGCACACTCGAATACCTTGAGATGGGTTCCTTTACATTGCATGCACTTGACCATCTCTTTCGTTCGGTTTCCCAAGTGTATGCAGTTCAACATCTTTTGAGGGGTTGCCATGCGTTTCGTTGCTCTTGTGTTTTTGGCAGTCACGATTGCCATTAACGTCGCGTTCGTCTTTCTCCTTGCAGACGAAATTCAGTTCTTTCGCTACGGGATACCATTCCCGACCAAGGTATTCCACTTTTTTACGTGTTATCTGGCGATGCTCGTAACGCTGGCAAGCAATTGTGCGTGCGCTTTCATTTTGAGGAGAGGCTAACTTATTCGTGTCACAATGACTCGCCCGACTCCACCTAGACCGCTACCACCTGCGCCAGCACCACCGGCCTGACTTCCACCACCTCCGCCCCCGCCAAATCCATCTCCGCCACCAGCCCCTCCAGCAAACGATCCAGTTCCACCCGTAGCTCCAGATGCGTTGCCGCCATTAGCAGAACTAGTCGCACAACCGCCGCCACCACCACCATTAGGGGCTGAGTATGCCGCTCCATTTCCGCCACTATAGGTAACGTCTCCAACGCAACTTGCAGCAGCACCTCCAGCACCGCCAGAGGAAGTTGCTGTTGCCGCTCCTGATACAGCCTTTATGACCGCCGTGCTAACAAAGTAAGAATCCTCTGTGCTGTTCGTTGCAACGACAACCGTGTAAGTTCCGCCATTGGTCACGGCGTAACTATTCTTCTTTGCGTATGCTCCACCACCACCACCGCCGTTCGTATTCGTTGAGATACCAGCACCACCAGCCCCATACGCTTCAATTTCTATGTACCCATCAAATGTGCTGGTAAACGTGCCGTCCACGTCAAACGTTTCCGTATAAGGCTCATAGCAGCACGACGGTGCCCACTTCATCTTCAACGTCTCGCCCGAATCGCTAGTCAGCACGTACCCGTCCGTCGTCGGTGCATCAAGGATTTGCCACTCTTGGGCGGAATCATTCCAGACGAGCATGTCCCCCGTTGCCGTGCCGTAGGGAATCGCTGGCTCTACAGCGTCCGTATACCAATTCGTTCCGTCCGAGTAGAAGTCATACGTCATGTTCTGGAGCGTCAACGGCACATTCGTACCAATGCCAGTTCCGGTCACACGCAAAGGATTCGTTAGCGTGTCCGTCTTGATCTTGATTTCTTGGTTCAAGAGAGGACTTGGCAGGTCAATATCGACCCCGCCACCGGACGTGTCTCCCCAAATGAAGTCGCCGTATTCAGCCGTGTAATTCGATGACTTCTTGACGATGATCCAGCAGCATTCCAGCAACCACTTCGATACCGACTGAGCGTAGAACCAACTACGATAGTTCGTCGAGTCCCACAGCCAGGCCCAGTATCCGCTCTTGCTAGGAACCGCCCCCGTGGGCTTGCCAGCGACATAGTGCCAATACGCATACTTGCTCGTGTCGCTCGTAGCTTTCGAAGGCCAACCGATCTTGATAGAGCTGTCGGAACCATCAGCATAGAAGACCGTGGTTCCACCAACGTTGATGTTGACCGTCTTAGAGGTCGTGATATCAAAATAGACGTTGTTCTGAACGACGGAGAACGTGGACGTAGATGTGTTGAAAGTGAAGTTGTTGTTCTGCTGCAAATAGATGCTGTTGTCAACGTAGATGATATTCCACGCCGTGCCATCTTTGACCGGCAAACCTGGAAATATGGGACAACAGATAATTACATAGGAACCCTTGATGATGATGTTGGTGACTACGCCTATTGCGATCTTGACCACCTTGACAACCATATCGGTTGAATTGGTGATTGAGATAATCTGTCCGTACACTACGTATGAGCCAGAAGCGATGGAAATTACGTCGCCTACCTTAAACTCCTCAGTCTTATTGACGACTACGGTAGAGGACGCACCGACCGCTATGATCGTATAGTCTTCGGTGAGAATCGCTCCAGCAGACGGTGGAACTGGCAATCCAGTAGACCACACAATGACATAGGTATCGGCGTAGGTTCCGTCAAAGAAAGCTCTCTGCAATAGGGCGTAGGTTCCTACGCTTGGAAAGAAATTGTTGGCGTCATAGGCTGGGGATGCCGTTAACGTGCCGCTCCTTCCGCCAGGTCGATCAATCCAGGTTGTTGGGTCAACGGTTCCGTAGTCCTGTTCGGTCCAAGCGTAGAGACCCGTATCGTAATCCACGTCCGTTAGCTGTGCCCAGAATGGACGGTTCATGCCCATTACCGACTGATCGTCGGATAGGTAGAGTCCTCCAAATACTTCGGCAATCGGTTTGGGGTCCATATTTACTCGCGCGACAAGAAACGCATTAACGGATTTTGAATAGGTCGTTGAACGTTACGAAATCAAAGGGCGTCGTGTAGGGTCCAAGCTCGGTGTTGTAAATATCCTTTTGAGATCGAACCGAATACCAGAGGCTATTACCATTCCAGGGCATGAGATTATGCCCCCGGAATGTTTCCGATACCCCAACGGGCGGATTGAAGTAATCGAAATGGAACACCACGTCATACTGCTGTTGAGAGATAGCCTCATTGTTTGAGAAGGTCGGGATATCCATCAAGTAAGGAGGTAGATGCAGCGGTATTGGAATTAGTTCAATACCAGTTAGTAATAACGTTCCGGTCGGGCATCCGAAGAAGCGTTGTGTCGGATTCTCGAACATGACCGTTCTGGTTCCCGTAGCAGATAGCGTATTCGCGCTGGCCGTAACCTGTGTGCCGCTATCGATAGACAAGATGGTTGCGTCATTCCATCCTGTTCCATAGACGGACCAACCAACCTGTAGGCTCGCCGTACTGGAGATTCCGGTAATAACCGCATTCCCATTCGTCACACCGGCTTGATAGACATAGCTGGTCGCATCGTTGGGAGAGTTGACGCATCCCACAATCGGATTACCAGCGTAGTAAGTGTAATTACCTCCGCTACCAATGTTCGCCGTGATCGGGTTGACCACGCTTGTAGTTGTTTTTACCAACCGTGTTGGCAAGCCGTTGGGAGTGGAGTCAACCAACGTGTCAAAAATGGCCGCTTGAGGGATTTGATACCACCGCTTCGTGAGTTTGGCGTGGGCCAACTTCTGTCCAACCGAGCCTGGGAACCCAGGAAACACCGGAGACGTATTTTGTCGCCATTCAAATACAGCTCCACCACGAGATAGCATCTGGGTTGACAATTCCCATCGGTTGTCCAAGTACCTTAACCATTCTTGAGGGTTGCCGTTGGCGTCCAAAATGTCGGTATCGGAACGGACGTAATAGGGTGGTCTCCAGAATTGGATGGTGAGTTCCGCCAGGTTGAAGTTTGACCACGGGCCGATATTGATGAAATTCCCCAGTCCAACTCCGCCTTCTCCGGGCATGATGTCGAAGAATTCCGGATCGGCACTGCTATTGCCTTGGCTGCGTATGCCGACGATTCGTGTGATCGCTTTGGCAAATAGCTGGTTGAAGTAGGGGTGTTGCCAAGGCAATTCCCTACGCAGTCTCGATACCGGCTTGGTTGTGTCTCTCCACGAATACCCAAGTATTTCTTGCACCGCCGTTTGCAAGGAAGTCCACCGAATGAGCATGGTCATTCCGGCCTGAGTTCCATCAGGTGATAGATGGAAGTCGGAACTCCCCTTCTCTGCCCAAGCAAAGCTAAGACCGCTCTGAGGGTATTCCTGTAAATCTGGGAATGGGTGTGCCATTAGCTTCCAAATGCTCCGTATATGGTTCCTGCAATACCACCTAAGGTAGAACCTACCGTTGTTGCCGCTTCGGTTGCCGGAGTAGTGACATACCCGTCGATTACTCGCCTGATTTCGTTGGCGATTCCTTGAGGAGTGAGAATCTGTAACGAATCTCGAATCTGGTTTAGGGTGACGCTGATGCTAGATACCGTAGCGGGTACGTCGGCCATCGTTGGTCCGGATGGTTGCGATGCCGCCGCTTGCTGTAGCTGTAACTGATAGCTTTCAATGCCTTGAATCTGCGCGGGTCTAGCTGCCGCACCTACCGAACTGTTCGTGGTTCCAGGCAAACGAGGCAATCCCAATAAATCCCTTAGCTGATTTCCGAGGATGACCGCCGCCCTTGCCACTTCGATCATGACGGATGCCAATCCTCTTAGCCCGGTCAAGAGAACATCCTTGATGAGTGGTCCAAAATCCACGGCAAGCTGTCTGATCTCTCCGATGATTTCGTTCAAGGGGCCACGGAATTCTTGCAGCACACTGGCCACTTCGGATGTGCTGGGGAGGATGGTTGCCATCACATCCCCGAATAGTCGTAC
>CAZWFX010000063.1:0-5073 GCA_964633425.1 uncultured Candidatus Saccharibacteria bacterium | reverse complement strand
CACTGGCTACCCCGGTTCCTACTCCGGACGCGATGCTGCTTCCTTTTTGAAGTAGAGATTTGTCATCCCATTCTTGCCGCTTGCTTTCCTCATCCATCAATCTGGCCAACTCTTTGCGGGAAGCGATCATGGCCCGATCATGGCTGACGATTAGAGACAATACTTCCGGATTGACCTTGTAATTGATCTGCTCAATTTCCGTGCCTAGCTGGTCAAGGGCTTCCGTAACTAACTTCATGTCGGGAGTGATGGATACCACGTAGCTCATTGCGTCATCCACGGCTCACCCCTTTCTTTTCAAATTGAGGATTCTTTTCCTTGAAAGAATTCCATGTCTCTTGAATCTTGTCCTTATCCAAGCCACGGTTTTCGTAGACTTGTCGGAACATCTCACCGTAAGGCTTGGGGTTCGATACGACCCGCATACCCCTAGAATCCGTTTCCACCCATTCCGGCAATTCCGGGTCTTTCCGCCTCAAGGCCCCGCCCTTATCGCGCGGTCTAAAGATGATTTGCTGCATCTGGTAATTGGTCAAGCGAGCGATTTCTTTTAACGTCTTGCCCGCATACATCAACTCACTCACGATTTCGGCCACGGTGTAGCGGTCTACCCGTTCAACGTCCTCGTCAACTTGCCGTTCTTTGCCGAGGACTGCGAGTTTTTTCCCACGGCCCAACTAATGGCCAAGATGCACTCTTTGGGACTGGATTGAAGAATGCTCAAGACTTCCTCTTGAGTGATTTTGCTTTGGGAAGGAACCGGACGCATGAGCAGGTAGAGGAGGTAAGCGATGCCGTGAGGCTTGCTACGGGCATGGGCACAAGCACCGCCATCGTAGTTGTATTCGCGCGAAGAGAAATCACGGATATAGGATGTCCTCATCCGATCCGCTTCCTCACCACCCATCGTTGCTTCTACGTCGGCAATGGCTTGCTTGGCCCCCATTCGTACCCATTGCTCGAATTGGGCTTTGATGCCATTGTCGAGAGCGATGACGGTATAGGGGCTTCCCCCGGAAAAGAAGGTGTCTCCGCTGGAAATGGGAGGGGAATCGGCTTCACTTCCTAACGCTTCCGTCCATCCAACATTCGGTTCGGTTATCTCCACGTTTGCTCCTAGAATTGCGGGCGAACTACTTCGTCGTTTAGGTCTTTGATGATCTCGCCTTTGTCGTCCAATAGTCGTGGCGGTTGGTAACACCATGCACAGTAAAACCTTCTCCCGACCGTACTCGCGCGACTATACATCACCTTGCCAACTTTGCCCCGAAATACCCTTTGGGATACTTGAGGGGTTACATCCACCTCATCCGATACCGCCCATGTCGCTACTCGGCTGCACTTCTCGCATTTGCAATCGAAAAGAGGCGTTGTAATGGGCTTGGCAACCATCTTGTTTTTCTGTCCCCGCTCTTTCGCTCTACAACGCACGCACAGGTCATCTCCGTACAAGGTTAGCTCACTACTGCATTTAGCACATTTGAGTGCCCCCATGACGATCCTGGGCGATTTTTGGGCCGGTGTGGGGACGAACTTGAACCGTCCCTTGGCCCGATAGGTCATAATCTGCCCATCCACCACCTTTTTCTTGCCATTCTTATCGGAATAGTAAGCTTCGAGCGTTCCAAAGTGCGTGGTGGGGTCCACGTCCAACTCAATGACGTAAAGCACTTCCTCATTGGTATCGAGGTCGAATACCCTACCACGAACACCTTGACACGCTCGCAAGATCATTAAACGCTTCCGCTAGGCCAAGTGAATTCGCCTTGAGACTTGCCGGTAACGCTAAAAGTCACCTTGTCCTTCACCGCTGCCCCATTGGTAGCTCCGCGCACTCTTGAGTAGGGGAATGCCCAACTCGTGGCATCATTGATGTTCACCACAAAGGAGAGGCTGGCCAAGTCATCCCTTGGATAGAGTCCGGGAGGATCGTCTAAAGGGTTGGCTGCGGCATCCCAATCGCCGCCATATCGAAGCTCGCATCCGATGAACCCAAGGATTCCTTCCATGTAGGCGTTGTCCGTTGCACTGTCGTAGCTCGTGAAGTTTTCGGTGGGCAAGTCATCGCCGTTCAATTGGGCTTCCCACGAAGCAAAGGATAGAGCGGTTTGGGCCACTAATACCTGAGAAGCCTTGGCAGCCCGCTGATATCCGGTCGATAGAATCTGAGCCATGAATTTCTCCTATCAGCTCGTGCAACCGAAAACCGTAATCTCGGCGGTCACGGCGTTGGTTGCATCGTTGTTGAGGATTTTGATGTTTTTGGTCAAGGCACTAATCGTCAAGAACCCGGTAGCCTTTGGGTCGAAGTAGGCGTGTGCCCCACCGGTAAGGATCGTGTATTGACCCAATACCGTGGTCGGCACGTTGGAAGCATTGGAGTAGTTGGTTCCCGCCGCATTGGTAATGGATTGCACCGATGTTGGAATGCCAGCCGCATTCGTTGCCACCACCAAGCCCCCACCCGATGCCGTGTTCTGACAAGGCGTAACCATGAAGAACGAGGATTTCGGGTATCCACTTCCAGCCGTGTTGATGGTGGGCACATTGATGGCCCCGGCCACTACGGTCAAGTCAACCGTCAATCCCGATCCGGCGTTGGTCATGTCGAAAGACGATGGGGTTGCCACACTAATATTCGTGACCGTGACCGTGCTGTTTGCGTTGGGAGCCGGGGATATCGATGGGTCATCCGTGGCGGATAACAATCGTACTTGAATGCTTTTGGCACGCACGATTGCAACCGATGCTTGACCCAATTGGTTCGTCATCGTGGTCAAATCGACGGTAGCACTCGAACCCGCGCTAATCGATTGCTGAAAACTAAACACCTCATCGCCGCCACCGGAAGTGGTGTTGGTCTCATCCGTGGTAAACCCTTGCGTCTTCCGGAGGGTTGTAGACGTTTGGATTGGGCTATACACGCCCGTCTGTTCATTCTGTAATTGCCAAGCGAACGTCGTTTGTGCACTGGCTTGGACATTGGAAATCCCCATCTAAATACCTCCTAAAAGCGGGTTAAGCGTGGCAGGTGTCAGGCTCTTTCCCGTCGCTAATGGACACATTGTTTTCGTGCAAGGTCACTCCACCGTTGTTGCTTTGAACGTCTAGGTTCACCGTGCCGTCTTCGTTGACGGAAGTAACGACTGCATCCCATGTGCAATTCGGATGCATCAATACCGCGCGAACCGTGTTCCCTCTACGGCTGGCTGAAAGCATCGCTTCAAGGGCCTTGCCGGTTAGCTTCTCAACGCCTTCACTGACCTTGCCGCCCTCTCGGATGATGACTTTTTTGCCCATATCCCACGGATAGCCCCCATTGGGGTTACGGTTGAATGCATAGCATTCTGCGGGAACGTATTTGACCTTATCGCCGACTTGCATGGATGCCTCCTAGTAGATTGCTATGGCCCCGTGGATTTGGACCATGTAGCTAAGGTCCGCTCGATAAAGAAGCGAACTATCATCGATTCTCAATTCCTCTTCTTGTCCGATCCAGTAACTGTCCAAGAGCATTTGGATGATGTAATAAGGGTTAACCGACGGCCCTCCCAACAATGCACTAATGCCTAGCCAAGATTGATTCGTTGCCAATAATTCTTCGATGTTGTCCATCGCCGTTTGCACGCTCGCCCTCGTCGTACTCCAAACTTGCACCTTGACCGTCCCCGTATCGTCGTAGGCATCTCCAAATTGGTAAGCTCGATTGAACCCAGGCTCTTGAATCACCGCTCTCACCGCTGGCCATACGGATGGGGTAACAACGGCATCTTTGTTGATCGCATTCCCGGAAGTATTCTGCCGTGGTATTTCTGCATCCCAAACCACGATGTCCAATTCGGTTTGGATGTAAGTAACCAAGGCATAGGTAATGGGGGCCGTCATTTCGTTTTCACACCAATCTGAATAAGCGTCTTACGCCATTTGGCAATCGTTGGAGCAATGTAGGGATGCAAACCGCTATTCTTTCCATGACCTTTACGTTCGTGATAGAGACTGTAGTTGAACCCCTTGTCGCTCTTTGCTTTTGCTCCGATCACGAACGATACCGGGCTTAGCATTTTTGAGAAGACGCTCATTCGTAACTTGCCGCTTAGTTTCCTTGGAGGATGACCCTTGATTGCTTTCGTGGTTGCTCGATAGTATTTATTGCCCACCAGATCCGTCACGATTTTTCTAGGAGCCGGTACGCTAAGCTCCTCTTTTACTCGCGCGACTAGAAACATCCTTGCCGCATTCACGCCCTTGCCAATGCTCTTCTCAATTTGGGCCTTGATCCTCTCGGCAAGAGCCTTGGCCCGCTGTTGGTTGTTCATTTCATGCCGCATCCGTTGGTGTCTGTACTTGCGTTACTTGGGTTTGATAGAGTCGTCCTCTACCCACCGATTGCGTTTGCCCATCCACGTTGTAGTAAATGGTGGTCCCGGTTCGATCCACTACCACGATCCGATCATTGGCCTCCGCTCCGATGTTGTCCGGTGTATAGAGGGTGCTGCCAATGGATGCCGACATTTGAGCGTAGAAAGCCATCCGGCTAGCCCCGCTCTGCTGCGAGCTACAAGGGAAGTTGCAAAGCAAGTTCGTCCAAGTCGTCTGCGTCACCCCCTGTTGAGCATCCCTTCCAATAACCGCCCTCTGCAGGGTTCCGGTTGACTCGCACATGCTTGTAACGCTCATATGGTTTCCACTCGCGCGAGTACATATGCACTAAGGATTGCGTAGCAATCAATTTCACGGATTAATCTGCTCGTACTTGAGCAGGTTTTCAGTGTTCTTGACCACATCGAATAGGACGGGTTCCCCCCATAGGTAGTCACCGGCACTATTCAAGCAGTAGAACTGGTAGTCATAGCGTCCAATGGAGGTAAATTCGTAGCTGCCCACCTTGACCGTTCCCCCCGCCGCACTGACAATCGTTCCGGCCACTACCTGGGTAACACCGGCATCCCATGTGTCGCCAATCTTCTTGATTTGGCAATACACCGATACAGCCACGAAGTCGGTCAAGAGGTTGATGACCTCGTCCGTGTTGTAGTCCATGAACGTGTAGATACCGATTACCACCGGCATGTT
>CAZWFX010000062.1:0-9629 GCA_964633425.1 uncultured Candidatus Saccharibacteria bacterium | reverse complement strand
AGAGAGTTTTGCGTATGGGGAGGTTGTGCCGATGCCGACTAGACCAGTATCGGTCTTGAAAGTCATAATGTCAGCACCGAGAGTCTGGCCGTATATGCGGAGATCTGTTGTGTTGGCAGGACGATATATCTGAGCAGTGTTTCCGCCTGCAGACCGGATATTGAAACCAGCCTGACTTGCGGCTGCCGCATCGATAGTGACGTAGGAAAGGTTTCCTGTTGTATTAAATGCACCAACCTGAAGCAACGATGCGGGCGCGGCAGTACCAATACCAACCTTTCCAAAGGCATCAATATGGAATGCAGTTGTTGTTGCGGCTCCTGAAGTTGAAGAAGCAACTGTGAAGAGTGCGGTTGAGCCTCCTGCCGTTGCTTGCAGAGAGAACTTTGCGTATGGGGAGGTGGTGCCGATGCCGACGTTGCCGGCACTGGTTCCTGCAAGAATTTTCGTGCTTCCGCCATTACCACGGAAGTCAAACGTAAGCCTGTCGGCAAGACTATTGGCATCTTCGACATAGAAGCGGGTCTGCGCGAATGTGCCAGTATTGCGGAAGGTCCAAACACCCGGATTGCTCGAGCTTGTGCCGTCAAAGGAAACATCGTTAAACTGCCCATCTGCAGCGAAGAGGGCGGTTCCAGATCCGCTACCGATTGTCAGGAGTGCCGAAGGAGAAGTAGTGGCTATACCAACCTTCCCGCCAGCTGTAGCAAGGTAGGTGGAGCCGGACACGGTAAGACCCGTTGTGCTGGCATAGGTCGCCGTAAGTCGCTTGGCGGTGTTATTCCAGGTGAAACCGGAATCACCTCCTGAAAGGCTTGCAGGGGTTCCAGCAGTTGATGTCCAAAAAGGAATATAGGTAGCTGTTTCTGCGGAAGAGGTAGCTACATTGCCTGAGCCTCCTCCACTCGCAGGTGTGGCCCACGTGCCATCTCCACGCCAGAAGGTGGACGCTGATGCGCTCGTACCAGAGTTAAGGTTGGTGACTGGAAGATTGCCTGTCACGTCGCTTGCAAGGTTTACAGACTCACATGTAGCCACCCCAAGAGCTGAAAGAGCACGTACGAATTGGTTAGTACAGGTGGTGCCTGCGTATTCAGCCGTGACGCCTGAGCCGTTGGTGAGGATGAGTGCGGAGGTGAGGGGAGAGAACACTGGGGCAAGCGTGAAAGTCTGCGTTAAGTCCCAAAGGTTGGCGGTAGTTGTACCGAAAGCGAGTGAAAGAAGGCCGCCTGAGATTTGGAGTGGGTAGCTTGGGCTTGTCGTTGAGAGCTTGCCGGTGCCGTTTCCAGTCAAAAGAGTACCTGACTGTATATTGCCCCAACCCGTACCACCCCCAGTAGGAAAAAGAATCGTCGCAGCACGTGCAATACCAGTGCTTCCTAGAATCAGTGCGAGTGCGACAAGCGCGATAGCTATGTATTTCATCATGTTTAATATGAGTAGTCGACCATTAAGACTTCGCCTGAAGCGAGGGCCACGTTAAGAGTAAGAGTTGTTCCACTGAGCGAATAGTCAGGGGTGACACCAATAGATTGCTGTCGTGCGCCTCCTCTATACACACGAAGAGTTCCTGCTGTTGGTGTGTGTGCAAGGGTAAAGTTCAGGTTATCTCCTGAGTTGGTTGGTACTTCCTCAGAAACAAGGGTTCCCGAAGCACCTCCCTGGTCTATGGTGACGTTGATGGTGCCGTCTGCTGCTCTCGCAACGGACGTGATAGCAGTTCCTTTGAAGTTGATGACGCGGGCGTTCTTGTCGATGGTGACACCAAGACCTTTGATGGTGAGTGGATGTGCGCCCCAGCCAATACGAGTTGTGTTACCGGTCTTCTCCTTTACTGCCTTCTCTAGCTCGGCCATGCCTTGAACAGCGTCCTTGCTAATGTATGCGTCTGCTTTGTTTATCTTCTTGATTATCTCGTCACCAGTGATGACGTCTCCATTCTTACCTGGCTTACCTGGCTTACCTTCTTTACCTGGCTCACCTCGGTCTCCTTTAGGACCTGGCTTACCGTCCTTAACAGACTCCACGCGCTTCGTCACACGGTCTATCTGTGCGGTGATAGCATCCTGCATCTGAGCCTTGAAGCTCTCTAGTGTCGTAGTTGAATCATCCTCCAGTTTCGCAGCGAAAACGTCAAAGGCTCGGCGCATGAGTTCAAACTCCTCTTTGTTGCTCCCTTTGAGGTCTTGGACGAGTTTAATTACTATATTGAAGGACTGGACAAACTCTTCCTTGCTGATAGATTCATCCACCAACTTGAGTAGTGCCTCTAGTTTCTTCAGTTTAGCGTCGGAGGAATCCATTTTGAGTATTATACCATCTGTGTTATCACTGTTGGTATGAATCAAACACTTTCGGGAGCCATTTTGCTCGTCGTGTTCGTGGTGGTGTGTCTGATGGTTGCTGGTAGCCCATCTGAGCCTTCGTCAGTATCCCCTGACACTGGAGGAACATCAGGCCACCCACTGTATAGCGACTAGTTCTTAGGTTCATACACCTTAGTGAACTTAGATACTTCGCCCGTCCTAGTAAGGAGGTCTTCAAGTTCACGCTTCTTCTCTGTCTCTTTAAGGGAAGCCTGTTGCTCCAGGTCGACTTCGTTCAGCTTAATACCAGTTGTGTTCTTAACGAACTTGGCCAACCCCTCAATATCGTTATCGAACAGTTGGTCTAGATACGACACCCCGCGCGAGGTAAATAGAGAACGCGCGATAAGTAGTTTCTGCGGGTCGGCAACGTAAACCGTGCGCTCGCCAACTTTGCGTAGTTTGCCATCTGGTCCCTTCTTCAAGATAGGCTTCTGTACCTCCTTGATATCAAGAAGGTCTTTGATTACCTGTGGAGCCTCGCTGTACTCGCTCGCGTTGTAGACGTCCTTGAGGTCGCGCTGACGGAACGAGTCTTTACCAATACCCAACTCAATCGGAGCCTTCAAGACAGGGTTCATCTGACTTATGGTTCGTAGGATTGGGTTCGCCCCAAACAACTGCACGAACGCTTCAATCGGAGTACCAAAGCCAGCAACGTACTGCTTCAAACCTTCAGGAGTGTCTTCTAGACGAATACCAATAGACTCACGTATAAAGCCAGGTAGTGCTTGTTTCTCTTCCTCGGTAAGAGGTCCGGTAGAGTGGAGTCCTACCAATTCTAGTGGGTTGTTCCCGAAGAACTTAAGTATCTGGTTTATGCGCTGGGGGTTCTCGCCCAGAGTACGGAGTTGAAGTTCGATGTTCTTCCTCGTGAAGGAATAGAACGGAATGATACGGCGCATAATCTGGCTCTCAAATCGAGTGAGGGCACGGTAGTCAAAACCTGCTTTCTCTGCGAAAGCGAGCGCCTCGGATATTGTTTTGCCTTGTCCTAGTGCAGCAACATAGGCCGTAGCCTTTTGCTGGTGCTCTATGAACTGACCAACAGCTCTAGCGACCTTGAACGGAATGGCCTCTTGACCCAGGCCCAGTGTTTTTGCAGTCTCTTTAACCCGCTCCTTAGAAAACGTACCGGCGATACTCTTTAGTTGTTCACCAGCTTTCAAGGCGTAGTCAAAGTCTGCGTTATAAAAGGTGTCTCCAGAGAACCTCTCAGCAAATGGCTTCATTACCTCATCGAATTGCATAGACTTCCCAGCCACTTCGATAATCTCAGTCGGCATCTTTTCATTCTTACCCATAAGGTAGGCAATCTTCTGTCCAACCGCAATCGTCTTAGGGTTGAGTGCCGCCAAACCAAGGGCTTCATAGTTCTGGATGTGTCCTGATACGAGGTTGCGAATATGGAAAGGAAGGAAAAGCCCAGTCACAGACCTTTTGAAGAGAGACGTGACCGCATCAAATCCAGTCGCTTTAGCAATCATGTCTATTGTCTGGAACTCAGGTGAGATAGAGTCACGGATGAGTTTGGCGTCAAACTCAGGCACATAACCTATCTCTTTCCCAAAAATACCCTTCTCCTTAATAGCCTTGAATCCTTCCTTGGCCGCGTCGTCAGCACTCTTGAAAGCGGTCATGGGTTTTCCGTACTTGCCCACAAAATCTGTCAGGAACTCTCTCGTATTCTTGTCCGTTAGAATCTGAGACTCACGGGTGAAAAAGGCTTTAGCAGGGTCAAGCTCCATATTCTCATTAGTGAGCAGGTTCTTGAATTGCTTTTTGTATGCCTCACTACCAACCTGAATACCCCTCGTATCGGTAAGGAACTTCTGGAGTTTGTCGTTCTTGATGAAAGGGAAATACGTCTCGTATGGGTCTTCCACACCAGCCATCTTTGCGAACTCTTTAGAACGTGCTGATTGTTCTGTTATGACAGACTGGACCGCCTCGTCAGAGGACTGAGCCGCCTTCTGAGCCACCTGCGCTGCTTCGTCAATAGATTTACCTGCTTCACGCGCAGCAAACTCAGCACGCTTACCCGCAATCAACTTAAGGGCCAGTTCCTCCCTTTGAGAAGCTGTCAATGTGCCAGTACCGAGTCGTGCGATATTGCTAGAAGCCAAATCAAGCATGTCTTTCTGTTTCTTGGAAAGGAACGTGAGCACGTCAGTCCTTGCACCATCAGTGGATTTATAACCATACTGAAACGCTCTACCAACAGCGTCCTGCAATCCAGTTCCAGCCATACGAAGACCAGCTTCAGTTTCGGGCGCGAACTTACCAACAGTCTTAAGTGCAGTACCACCTACTGTCTTACCCGCGATACCAATCCCCTTAGCTATAGCGCCTCCGAAGTAGGTAGAAGGGTCCAGTAAGACATCACCTAGAAAACCAAGTCCAAACTTAGCGATACCGTTAGTGACCCCGAAGTCTTCGGCGACATCCTTAAAACCGCGTTGTGTGCCCCCGTAGTCCTCACCAGTAATGGCAGAGCCGACGCCTTGTAAAATACGTTTTGGATATTCAATGAGGCCAGCACCGACATTCTTTTCCTTACCAACCAGGATAGCCTCGGCTGGGTTAAAGGCACCCAAACCCTTACCAAGTCTCTGAAGGGCTGAGAGTTTGGGCTTTGCGTCTGCTATCTTGGCCGCCTCTTTTGCTAAGTTTGCTGACTCAGCTTTAGCTCGAAGACCCTCTAATGTAGAGAGGTCATCTGTGGCCTTCTTCTTTCTTCCAAAAGCAGATGAAGAGCCAGAACCACTACTGAAGGCAGACATTATTCACCAAAGATAAAGGAGCTTATCATTTCGACCACGCCCCCGGCACTAGAAGTGCTTATGTCCTGACTCGAATAACCACGTGAACGAAGCGCCATACGTATATCGCCATTGTTGAATCCCACAGACTTTGCCCTTAACTCGGCAATATCTTGCTCTATAGGGCTAGACGGCGCATCAACACTTACATCGTTGGCTGGAGCTGTTGCTGAGTTCGGGTCAATTGCATAATCCAACATATTTATGAGGTCGCCAGTTGATACCTGGTCTTCACCATACAGAGTTCGCAAACGTGCGAGTGCTCTATCATAGGAGTATTCTCCGTTGACTACGGCATCGGCGGCATCGGCAATAGATTCACGGATACCAGCAGACGCAGACGAACCTCCACCACTTCCCTTCTGAGGGACAGAAATACGTGAAGCTACCGAGCCAATGGAGGTATTGAAGTCCTTGGAACTAGGGTCAAGGCTGAGGATGCTGGTAAGGAGACTAGATTGCCCTGTCTGTAGTGCGGTCTGAGCAAGGTCACGCTGGTAGGCGATGTTGTCCCTGGTGAGAGTGAACTGCCGTTCGTCTTGTAGTCTTCGTGCATCCAGCGCTGCCTTCTGTTTCGTGGTGGCGTAGTTATAGATGGTCTCAGCAACCTTGTTCTTGTAGTCTGCTTTGTTCTTCGCGTCCTCTGAACGGATACGGAAGAGCGTCTCTAGATGACTCTGTGCGCTCTCTAGGTCGCCTTGTGCTGCTGCGAGCTGTGCAGATATAGGAAGGGACTGTATCGCAGCCTCACGGTCAATTTGAGCCTGCTGACCACCAATGATAGCTTCAGTCACACCGCGCCCCTGGCCGACGAGGGAGAGTTTGTCTGCCTGAGACTTCGCAACGATAGCATTCAACTGCCCGGTCAGATTGTTCACGGTCTGCTGTTTGGCTTGTACACCAGCTTCCTTCTCTGCTTTTGCGTAAATCTTCTCAACGGAAGGAGTCTCAACGATAGACTTGAGGTATTTGTTGAAGTCACTATCAGCTTGTGCTGCTTCTGGCGCAGGAGGGGCACTAACAAGACCGCCAACCTGCGTCATGGCTGCGGTTCCGGTGCCTGATGGTGCTGGTGGTGTGGGTAAGTTGATACCTGCGGTTGGTGCAAGGTTGGCTGAGTTGATGACCGGAGGTGGGATATAGCTTGGAATGGTCTCCCCGTTGTTCTCGGCTACGGTAAGTGGGTCAGAGAGGTTTCTGGCCGTTGTGCGTGCCTTGGAATCGTCCTTAGCTGTGCGTAGTGTGGTTTGGTCTGAAGAGAACGCGGCGCCTTGTGCCTTGTATTTGGCTTCTGCTTTGGAACCAGTCCTGACTATAGCGGTCTTACCACTAGAAGTCTTCGCCGTAACCATCTTTGATTTCTTATTTTTTGAGGAGGAAGCCATGAAGTGTTGTAATTATACCATTTGGTTACGACTGCGTTCCCACAATAGTCCACGTATTCGCTGCCGAACACACGTAGACCTTGCCGGTGCCTGAGACCACACACAATTCGCCTATCTCACAGGTGCTTGGTGTTGCTGAAAGGGTTGGGAGTTTGATGCGGGTGTTGAAACGACTGTACTTGTTGAAGTCCTGACTGGCCGTGAAGTTGTTGAGATACACCTCCTCGTTGAGGGCTTTGAGGTCAGCTTCTAGCTTCTGCATTCTCTCTAGTTGTTCGGGGGTCATACGGCGTCAAGGACAGTGGCGCGTAATGAGTAGCCCGTAATCTCTGCACCACCCGTTGATTCAAAACGGAACTGGAACTCCTTACCAGAGGCGAACATGGCATCGGTTGATTCTATGGAGAGGAATGTGCGAGACAGTTCACCAGCTGTGGAGAAGGAGCCTATGGTCGTCCAACTTGTTGCCCCGTCTACCTTGTACTTGGCCGTGATGCTTTCACCAGACGCTAGTTTCCTGAAGAATACTCGTACTCGCTCCAGTCTCTTGTCTGCTTCTACGTCCTCGAAGTCAAAGATTTGTGTCTCTAGAATAGAGGTGAAGGCGTAGGTTGCTGCGTCGTTTGTCTTGTCTATAGAACCGTCTGCCGAGTGTGAGATGAAGAAGTAGTTGGCCGCTACGCCGAATGACTGGATACCGTCCGTGTCGATGTTCTCGTCTATCACGTCCAGGGTAAGGGAGTAATTGTAGCTCACGTTCTTTCTCCCGAACGACCAGAGACCTTCGTTATATTCGGTTCCAGCTGTGTTCGTCATTATTTTCGCTGCGAAAAAGAGACGGTTGTTCTTCACTGCCTTGTAGATAGGCATGGTCTTACCAACCAATGCCTGTGTGAAGACCTCCTTGACCACCTGCGGTACACCTTGGGAGTACGTCTGGATAATCATGGAACCACGTCCAGCGCCTGTGGCGTTGTTGAGGTAGCGGTCAGTAACACCAACCAACATACCTTCAATGGTTTCTAGAACACGAATCTCCCCTTCTCCCCAGTCAATCGCTTCCTGCACGTCTGTGGATGTGAGGTTCCAGAGGAAGACCTTACTGGTTCCGTTGTAGACAGAGATAGGCGCACAGGCGATAGCGAGGTAGTTACCGTAGTTACAGATGCTCGTTATCTTGAAGTTCGTTGGAAGGGTGAGGACCGCGTCGTTGACCGTTCCGCCGGACGTCACGCGCACGAGCTTGTTGTTGTATGGAAGGTAGAGGTTGTCGTCCTTGGCGATGAGCCCCTGTGCTACCGAGGTGATGGTGCCGACTGTTCCTTGGGAGTTGGTGATGCTTGGCGTACCAGAGAGTAGTCCCCAACGAAATACTTGAGTAGTTCCCTGAAATCCCCAAAGATAGTCCTTATACTCCACAAGACATCCATTCTGAACTGCTCCGTTGCCCTCTGAAGAAGCGTTGAGAGTCCAGTTTCCTGTCGTTGCATCTGCCTTTGATACCACTTTTGTGAGACCTGCACCAGTCTGTCCGAGACCGTAGAGCTTTGCGGAAGAAGAAGCATAAACGAAGTCCTTAACGGCATATTGCTTCATTCCCGTCGCGGTGGAGCCGTCGTTGGTATCTGCTTCTAGTGAGCGATAGGGAGTGAGCTTGTAAGGGTCACTGAATATGTCGAAGTGCTTAGTGATTTGGAACTCACCACTACTGTTCTTGCGAGGAGAGTCACTGACACCTCCATCAAACCGTGTAATCTTTAGCTCTACTGTTTTAGACATAAAACTCGGTGACGATAAGAACACCGCCCATACCGCCCGCACCTGCAACATCGCTACCTTGAGATTCGCCCCCACCGCCTCCTGCACCAAAAGCTAAGGCGTGGGTCGCATTATCCGATGAAGTCTGTCCTCCTCCAGGCCCACCGCCGCCAAACGGACTTGATGCACCTGCCCCACCAATACTACCCGTTGTCGTGTTGCCATCCATTGAACCACCTCGTGCACCAGGCACGTTTATATCTCCGCCTGATGCAGTACCACCTGCGCCACCTGTTCCATTCGTAGCACCACCACCTGTTCCGCCACCAAGTGTCAGATGTGAACCAAAAGTAGTAGAGGTTCCATTTCCTCCAGCACCACCTGTTCCTACTCCAGCAACTCCTCCCAGGCCAATGCCGACCGTCTCTGTCGAACCCAAGGACGCTGCCGCCACAAGTTTTTCACCATAGCCACCAGCACCACCCCCACCTGATACATCTCCATCACCAGTACATCCTCCTCCTCCACCACCAGCACCAACACCACGCACAGTAACGTATTTCAGCGTTGCTGGTTTCGTCCACGTTGGATTCCAAACCTGGATATGCCCGTTGTTTATAACCTGATTTGTCGCTGTTGAACCAGAAGCATTTGTCACCTCAAAATAATCTGTTCCTGAACCCGTTACCGTAAATGTGCCATTGTTTACATCCGCAAAGTCGGTATTTCGTATGTTAACTTTATACCCAGTTGGAAATGTTGAGGCACTAATACCGGGGTCTGTACCGGTGCCGTCCCACGTGTAGCGGAATGTTGTTCCAACTGGATTCGTTATGTCAAACTGAGAAGTAGAACTTCCGACCGTTGAGCCATACACTCTCACTACTGGGCTGGTTATACTTGCAAGCCTTGTTGCTAACTTCGCAGGCGTGACCACGAGTTTTGCTCCTGTCGCTCCAGTTGACGTACCTGCTGTCACTTCGGCATCAGTAGCCTCCTCAACAATACCGCGCACCGTCTCACTAGCATTCGCACCGCCCTGCGTGTCTATATAGGTCTTTACCGCCTTCTGGGAAGGAATCTTCGTATCAGAATTAGCCGCCATCGCGGTGTCCGTGTCGAGGTAGGAGGTCTCAATCTTGTCAGAGTTGAGATTTGCCAGCGAAGTATTTATATCCGCTCTACTACTAGAGATTTGGTCCGAACTTTGGAGTGTAATTATTGTCGCCATAACTATTTCTTAAAGATTTTATTCCTGCGCTCCTCGTTGGTTTTACGCTGATGACAGTTTGGGCAGA
>CAZWFX010000061.1:0-9787 GCA_964633425.1 uncultured Candidatus Saccharibacteria bacterium | reverse complement strand
CGTGGAAACAATCGGTTCGCGACGTGGTCACTGTAACCAACGAAGCGATCCAGGGCGTCACGATCAATCTGATCGCGCTCGCCGCCCTTGTGATTCAGTACGCGCTCTACGCACTATTGCTTCTGCTCGTAGCAAAATTTGTGTGGATCACGGCGGTCAGAATCTGGAAACGCTAGCGAGCCGCCAAACAAAAAAGCGCCGGGCCCCGGCGCTTTTTTGTTAGCTGAATATCGTGGCGGTATTGCGCAGTCTGAGGCGCAGCTCCTTGTGGTCGGGAAATTGCTCAGCCACGAGCGCCCAAAACGCGTGCGAGTGGTCGAACTGTCGGATATGGCAGATCTCGTGCGCCACGATGTAATCCGCCAATCGCGGGTCTAGAACTGCAATCTTGTAGTTGAACGACAAATTGCCATGCTCAGAGCAGCTGCCCCAGCGGCTTTTTTGCGCACGGACCGATATTTTTTTGTAGGTCACGCCGTAATACGCGGCAAAATGTTCGGCACGCGCCTGTGCAAGCTGCATTGCCTGCTTTTTGAGCCCGGGAATGTCGGCGCGGCGGATACGCAGGATCGTTCTGCCGCGCGTTTCTTCGACACGCGCTCGCACCCAACTCGAATGCTTCATTACAAAGTCTTCGATTGCACGAAGCGCAAAGAATTTCGGCGCAGTGACGACAACATTACCGTCGGGATAGATCGCAAGACGCATCGTTCGGGCGCGCGGTGATCGTTTTACTGTGTAGTCGATGTTGTGATCCTCACTCATGCGCGCATCCTACCAGATATTTTTATATTTTATGCATGAAGACTACTCACAATAACGCTCGCACAGCATCGCTAACAAAAAACTCGCGCACAGAGCGCGAGTTTTTTGTTTCAAACGATGCGCGTTACTCGAGTGTCACGCTTTCGATCACAATCGGCTCTACCGGACGATCCTGCGCGCCTGTTTTTGCGGAAACAATCGCGGTAACCACGTCCATTCCGGCAACAACGTGACCGAACACCGTGTGTTTCGTATCAAGGAAGTTGTTGTCTGCGACGTTGATGAAGAACTGACTGCCGTTGGTGTTCGGTCCTGCGTTTGCCATCGAGATCGTGCCGGCGTTGTTGCTGTTACCGGAGTGAATCTCGTCTGCAAATGTGTAGCCCGGGCCACCGGTGCCCCACATGGACTGCTTGGAGTCGTCTTTGGTGAGCGGATCGCCGCCTTGGATCATGAATCCTGCGATCACGCGATGGAACTTCGTGCCGTTGTAGAAGCCGGAGCTCGCAAGCTTGGTAAAGTTCTCCACCGTGTTCGGTGCGGCCTGATCAAATTCGATCTGGATATTGCCCATCGATGTGTGCAACGTAGCTTTCATACCTTTTTTGTCATTATTTGTAACGCTGTTAGTACCTCCTGTGACCGGCACCGCACCGGATACGCCTCCCTCGAGCGAGAAACTGTCCGAACCGGAACTCGTTGTCGTGCTGTAGAGCTGATTTGCGGCAGCGGCAGCCATGTTTGATGCGTCGGTATTCGTGTTGGTTGCCTGTGTGGACGACCAGTCGCCAAAATACATCCACAAAAGCAGAACCGATATCATGACGATCGCCGGAAGTGCCGTTGCGCGAAGCATATTGAAAAGAGTATAGGCTACTTGCCCACCTTGTCCATGTAGGTGCGAATGTAGTCGGAGAGCTCGGAAGCCCCCGGAATAACGCCCAGAATGCTCAGGAGCCATCCCAAGAGGATGAGCATGGCGATGGAGCCGATGATTGCCCCTGCCCCCTGCAATATGCCGCGCAAAAACCAAGCTTTGTTGGAACCCGTCAGATGCTTCAGGTCCTGGAGGTCGGTCTTAATTTCCTGCAACTGCTCGATATCCTGCGAAAGCTCGATCGTCTCTTCAGTGGCGGCAGGTTCCGGCGAAGGTGCCGCCGGTTCGGGCACAAATACAACATCCTGATCCTCGTCGGCCATAGCTGAAATTGGTGCCGTTAGTATAGCGCCTCTGTACGGAATCCGCACCCGGCTACTCGTCCTTGCGCCGCTTTGATCGGATATTGCTCGGGCGCTCTTCGGCAATCTGCGCGGGCGTTTTGGGGACGTATTCGCCGCCGCGTTCGCGGTACCACACAATCGCCTGCTGCATCGCGCGATTATTGAACGACCCGATCTTATCTACTGCTTCGCGCCGGCAGGCTTCCCAGAGATCCGGCATCGTCAGCGTCACTGTCATACAGTCACTTTACCACGCAAACGTAATTCTTTTTATAAAAAGCCGGTGCGTCTGCCGAGGCTATGCATAGAGCACCGCAGTTGAATGTTGGATTCGTCATCAAGCGAACCGCCGTCTTTCGGACTTTGAATCAGATGAAAGCAGAGCGCGTTCTCAGTGCCGCAATAGCCGCAGCGACCGCGATCACGCAGCCACACGGCCTCTTTGATCTTGGTCGGAATAACGCGCTCGGTCCGATAGATGTCGGTGCCGTCGGCCGGGATCGCGCCATCGGCCGGTGCGAGCACAAATTTGAACGTGCGGCGCTTATTGTGCATGTGCCGCATAGCATCAATGAGATTGAATAGTCCCTTGTCGTACCACACACCCGCATCCAGCCGTTCGTACACCTGAATTTGCAGCGGAAACGAGCGGACACCGTCTTTGTAGTTTTGTGCGGCCTTGTAGAACTTGCCGTTGTCGCTCAAGTGCCCGCTTTCGTGCATAAGCTCCTGGTCGACCGCCTTTTTATTCGATCCGGCGGCGGTTTTGTCGTGACCCTCATAAATCAGGACCTGTTCGGCTTCGTGCCACTCATCCGAGAACGACTCTTCGCCGCGATCGGAAATAAGGAACACCGACGGCCGTATGCCGTCGTCCCGAAAATTCATGTTCTTTTGAATACCCTGTTGCTCGCGCATCAACAACTCCGCGTGCGAGATGATCGATGAACGGCGGATATCGGCACCCACGTCTCCGAGCAAATTCGACATCGCGCCAGTGTAACCGAACGCGCACTAATATGCATTAATGCGACGAGATGTATGCGCGGGTTTTCGGCCCGAAGTACCCCGCTGCGGGTGAAATACCTTTTGCGCGCTGGAATGTCGCGAGTGCCTTTTTAGTGAGATTGCCGAACATCAGTGTTTCGTAGCCGGGTGCGCCGTCGCCGATATTGGTAAGCAGGTAGCCGTTGGCATTGAGATATTTTTGGAGCGTGCGCACGTCTTCGCCTTTCATACCGACTTCGAGATCGCGGGTGAACACATTGGTCGTGTTCGGCATCGTCGCACTCGTTTGCGCGGCGGCAGTCGGCACACCGATATTGAGGGCACTACCGAGCGTGCTTATGATCGACTGTGCGACCGACACCCCCTGCGATTGTGCGGCACTAAATGTGGAGCGGAAGTTCTCGGCGAGCGTTGCCGCAAGTGCGGCAGGATCTGCCGCACGTTCGAGGGCCTGCTGCACGCTCTGCATCCGCTCCTGGAGCGAAAATGATTGTGTCAGGCGCGGATACGGGTCGGTCGCACCGTTCTTGCGGATCTCGAAGTGCAAATGTGGTGCGCCGCCGGAGGCATTGCCCGTGTTCCCCACAAAGCCAAGTACATCACCGCGATGAACCGTGGCGCCGGTCAGGATCGATTTCGCGATCTCGCGCAAATGCATATATACAAATTGTTCGCCGCCGGGATTTGCGGTGCGAACAAATAATCCCGAGTCCGGGCCGTCGCCGGTTGCGAGCACAACCGCATCGGTCGGCGAAACGACAGGTGTGCCGCCCGGTGCCATGATGTCGAGTCCTTCGTGGGTGCGTGTTCCGCCGCCGCGAGCATCACCGAAATTGCGCGTGAGCTGATTGACTTCTACCCCTAACAAGACCGGGATGGGAATACTCTGCACCGCGGTGTCGCCGAGCGCTTGGATCTGGGATGCGTACTGCGAGTTACGCCCCCAATACGAAAACCAATCGGCATCGTTCTCTTGCGCCGCGGCCCCAAACGGAACCGCCACCAATACCGCGAACAACACTGCTATCTGCTTCATCCTCACCTCACTCTGACGCATAGATTTACTCTACCTTACTTCATCCGGGCGGAACCGGATGCCTGTTACTGCCCCATTATCTCCTCGTATTCGCCTTCGCGGTGATCTGCCATACCTTTTACCTGTTCGGCGCGCTTTTTGGCATCGAGCGCGTTCATTACACCCTGATCGGTCGCACCCTTACCAAGCGGAGACTCCTGCATATAAAAATAGAGCGCGATACCGATGCCGATCAAAAGGAGCAGCAGCATACCCACGTAGCCCTTGTTCCGTTTCATATACGCAGTGTAGCAGCTTGACGCGTCTTTTGATGAGGCGTACACAGAATGAAGTCCCATACGTGAGCACAGATCGGAGGCTCGTCATGCGAGGAGACACCACGATGTCCGCCCAACGGGCGCGCGGCTTTCTTTCGGAATCGAAATTCTTTTATCTGGCCAATCAATTGCCTGCCGCACGAACACGCGCCCCGCGCGGGTACGTGCGCATGGAACAGGCGACGCCCATCATGGACGTGCGGGGCATCGACGGGTTTGTGGTGCACTACCGCGGCTCGAATGCCACGGCGCCTCGGCGGATCCCCGTGAACTTCAAGTGCGGCGCGGATGCGCGAACATCGTACGTAACAACCCACTGCGGTATGCAGATACCGGTATTGGGTGCGCGGATCGACATGACGCAGGGCCATGTGTTCGAGCAAATTCGATTACTGCTCGACGCACACGACCGGCGTCCGCGCATCTACGACGAAAACCGTCTGCGTGCGCTCGGCGAGAACAAACCGACCAACGGCGAACGCGAAGTCGTGGACCTGGTAGAGCGTAGTCGTGCTGCATTCAATTACTCACCGGCGCTCCCGATGAGCGAACTGATGCAGATGATCGCGACACTGTAATGGGAGTATTTCATACCAGCCGCCCCACGATCGTGGAGGCGGCTGAATTACTGCACGATATCGAACACGAGCTGCTCTTTTGGAATGCCGCGCGTGAGCCCGTGCTTGATCGCCTCTTGCCAGGTAGCGCGATCGGAATGCTTGATATCAAACAGCGCGTCTTTGAACACCACTTTCACGTCGTCTTTGCCCGGCTCCCACAGATGAAAGAACCATTTCGTGTCCACGATATTCTGTTGGATCGCCTCGATCTGCTGTTTGCTCAGACGGATATCGTGAAGCGTCCACCCGCCCGCTTCGCGCGTGCGGATCACGCGGACCTCCTTGAGAATATCGGTGCTAAGGAGCGAGTTCTCGATGAGTACCCCCTTGTACGCGTAACGGTCGATATCGATCTGGCATTCCTCGAATAGCTTTTTGAGTTTCTTGTACTGCTCTTCCGCCTTTTCGATACGCACGAGCAGATCCCCCGTTTTGGTCCCGGTCACAAGATCGCGCATGAGCTCCTTGCCCATCTCGACCGTTTTTTCTTTTGCCATTGCTTTCAGATCAGTCAGTTCGCGAAGCTTGTCTTTCATGAGGTTCTCGATATCAAAACATCGGTTGTGTGTTTCTTGCTCCGGGGTGAGCGCGGGCTGTTTTTTTCGCATCCATGCTGCGATCAAAAACCCGAACGGAATGATCGCGAGCACAAGTCCGGCAACGATCGCCCAGAGATACGCGCCATATCCCTCGATTGTATGTGGAGTGGCGGTGCTCGCCGTGGCAGGAGCCGACTGCTCCGGCACAGGATTCGTGTTTTCAACCGCAGGAGGCGGCGCCTGGATTCGTGCACCCGTGCTTCGTGGCGCAGGTGCTTGCGCTGCACCCGACGAGGCACTTGGAGTAGCGGCACCGGCAGAAGGCACCTGTGCGGGCTCTGTGCTCGCCGCAGGTGCAGATGCAGCAGTAGCAGAGCCACCGGTAGCACCAGTATCAGCGGGCGCTGTGCCGGTCGATTGATCCGCGGGTGCTGTGTCGTCGGCAGGCGCGCTGCCGTTTTGCGCAAACGTGAATAGCGGAATAAGCGCAATGAGAACAATGATCGAACAGCTGATCACGCGCGCGTTCATGAACAAAGTATATCGTTTTGTTGACGCACTTGCCGATAGAGCGTATACATGGTCTGGACTGCAACGCGCATGGTTCTACCCCAGGGACTAACCACCCCGCTATGGAGTACCGTTGATGACTCAGTTGAAGACAAAAGACGCAATCGCTGCCGCACGCGCATTCATGCGCCAGTACGGCGACATCCCGTCGTTTGCGTATCCGAAGCCGCGGCAATATTTGCCGATGGACCAGAGCCGCATCTTCGAGATCTGCTACGGGTGCATGCAAACGCATCAGGAATACGTGCTGATGGTGATTCGCGTCAAAGACGACGGCACGGTCAGCATCTCGGAAGATCGTCGCGAAGTCGTGCGCGCCATGCTCAAGCAGAAGAACGTGACACTCCCGGCAACGCAGTTCGCCGAAGGCGTGTGCGCTCACTTTGAGCGGGCTGTCCACGAACCCGGCGCCGAGTATCCCGACTGGATCGTCGGCATCCGGATGGATGACGGCGATCAGCATGACGCCATCGCCACGATCCGAAAGACCAACGGCGACAAGGCGGATGTGCCGCTGTGCGTGTTCCGCAGCAGCGGTCACAAGGCAGCGTTCTTTTCGCGGTTTCAGGGCGATCCGAGCACGCGTATTGCGGTCACGATGAAAGTCACCGCGACGCCGGCGCAGATCCGCGAGTACCTCATCGGTCAGCTCGAGAAGCGCCGCAAGTCGCTCGATGCACGCGACAGCGCAGCCTGATTATTTTGTTCTTTCCAACAAACAGCCGCTCGGGTTTCCCCGAGCGGCTGCATCTTTTTATGCGATCGTGATCGTAAACGAGACGGGCTCGTCGTCCAGGATACCCTCGGCTTTGCGGACCGATGCTTTTGTGGGCAACAGATACGTGCCAGACTTTTTGTCGGGAAATATTGATGTGTCCCACTTCGTTTTGCCCACCTGCACATGAACGCGGATAGAGCCGAATCCCACCGCCTTCGGTGCGAATTTTTTCTTGATCTCGTCGGAGACCTTTTTGTTCACATGCAAAAATCGCCATACCCCCATACCGGGAAACACGACGATCTTGGACGAGAGTTTGTAGACGCCTTTAGTAGACATGTATGCCCAGTTTACCAAGCAAGTCCCAGATGGGCGCGGCGGTGCGCTCAAGCGCCGCCTCGAATTTGCGGTACGCAATCAGATCCGGACTATCACCCAGAATCTCTTTGATCTGCTGATTCTGTTCCGAATGATCCTCGTGGTGGTGATGGTGATCGTCGTGGGGGTCGTGGACGATGGGCTCGGGGGCAGTAAAGCCCTCGGGCACGTGGTGGACCGGCAAATGGTCAAAAATGGCGTGGCGCTGTGCCCGTGAGGGCCTCGGAACCTCGTGTACCGCGTGTGACATATCGCGGTACCTTAACTCCAATTTCATCCCCCTACAAGTGGGTTATGCACCGCAAAATACACCTCTTTTTTAGTCGGTGAGCTCCGCCAAAAGCGAGTCGATATCGAGCGGATCGGTCTTCATGGCGAGCGAGCCGTCGGGATTTCGATCCCACAGCTCCATCGGGCGATCGGTGTAGAGCTCTACCCCGATACCATCCGGATCGTCGAGATAAATCGCTTCGGATACCCCGTGATCCGAGAACCCGGTGAACGGATAGTTTGCATCGACGAGCCGCTTGAGGACGGTCGCGAGGGATTTGCGGTCGGGATACAGAATGGCGTGGTGGTAGAGGCCGGTGTGGCCTTTGGGTGCGGGCGTGGCACCCGAGCCCGCCCAGGTGTTGAGACCGATGTGGTGATGGTATTCGCCGTCGGAGATGAACGCGGCCGAATCGCCGAACCGCTGCATCACCTGAAATCCGAGCAGGTCGCGATAAAACCCGAGCGACCGATCCAGATCACTCACCGTCAAATGCGTGTGCCCGATCCGCGTCCCCTTGGGCGCCTTCCACTCCCCTGCATTACCATCAGTCATCGCGGCAGTGTAGCAAAAACCTAGTCCAATCCGAGCAGATCCCACCTGTCCTTATACTTCTCCGCCTTGTCAGCAAATTGTCGCAATGAGGTGTCGTAGTGGGGCAATCCTTTTTTGTCCTTCTTTTGTAACCACGCCGCGTGTCCTTCCCGAATATAATCGGCAACTTTTTTGCTTGGCACTATAAAATAATCGGGTGCGGTTTTTCCGTTGTTCAGACGAACAAATACATAGAAATGGTTTTTAGAAAAAAATGTCTCCGACTTTTCATTCATAATCCAACCACTTCCTGATTTCTTTGTGGTCTTTACTTGAATGGCGACAGACTTTGAAGCATCCGCGTTTGAACAAACAATATCGACTCCCTTGGTATTTCGAAGCGTGATTGATGCTAGGTAGCCGCGTCGCGTAAGCTCTGCGCCGACATAGTATTCCCCCGCTACACCAGCCAGTAAGGGCGACAACGCCGCTGTTTGCTCAACAAGACTCCGCGGCTTGCGCTTCATACCTATTGATATTCCGTGTATTTGCTATGTCTGCCCTTGGACTTTTCGACGGGATACTTCTCGTCGTTTTTCTTGAGTTTGGCTTTGAAGGCCTTGGGAATGTCGATATTCAGATCGTGCCCGATTAAAAGGACCCAGTAGAGAACGTCGGCCAATTCCTCGGCCACGTCGTCTTTATTAGTCTTTAAATACGCCTCAATCTCCTCGGCGTTCTTCCACTGAAAATGCTCCATCAATTCCGCCGCCTCGAGCACGAGCGACAGGCTTGTGTCCTTGGGATTATGAAACTGCTTCCAATCCCTCGCATCGCGGAATTTAACAACGAGGTTCGTAAGATTCGTGAGCTCGTCTTTCTTGGGTGCGGATTTCTTCATACGAGCATATTCCCACCAAAACCAGGTTCGTCAAACAGCGCGTTTATTTTTTTTATTCTTCCTTTTCTTTGTCCCAAGCCCGCTCACAAGATATTCTGCCTCGCGCCCATGCACACGGGCGCTAGCAGCAAGCAAGTCCGTGAATATTTGAAATGCGTTCGATATACATTCATTGGCGCTTTGTCTTACTCGCGTGTCGTACTCCGCCTGTGTCTTTAGCTCGACCATTTCAGTGTAGTCCAAGAGTTTGTACTCGGCCTCGATAGTATGCAGTACAAGATTTCTATTGCTTTTAAACTTGCGTATACGCTCGAGTAGTTCCGAAGATATTACGGATTTATCTCTTAAAATGGTGCAAATGGGCATGCCGTCGAGCGAGGCGCTCCCCCTGATTGAATGTATATGGTTTATCAGCGTTTGAGACTCGTGTGTTGAGAATATCTGCCGCAGTATCGATTCCGCTGCGTGATCTATCAGCGCATCTGCGCTTGCAAAAGCCTGAATAAAATACCCGGCCTGTGCCGGCAGCATTACGAGACGCTGCCAATCAAGAGAAATAGAAGAGAAGCGACCATCCCACAACACCCGCGACTGCCCATTAGTTTCTGACGGCTGCACCATTCGTTCATATTCCCACAATTCGCGCCTTCGCAAAGTACCCGGCTTACACAGCTACATGCAAGCACACTGATGATTTAGTTAGTCGTCATCTCGAGACAGGTATGCTTGCGATCGAGAAACAGCTACCAATTGCTCTCATCATGAAATTTTGGTTCCGAAATTTGAAGACCTTAAGCCCTGTGTCATGCGTCAACTTTTCGACAATCCATACCCCTCAAATCAAATTCATCAGCTTAAAAGCCGCCCTTTCGGGCGGCTTAGTGGTAGTTACGGAGTGGTGGTTGTGGA
>CAZWFX010000060.1:5629-10012 GCA_964633425.1 uncultured Candidatus Saccharibacteria bacterium | reverse complement strand
CGCGATAACGACAACGATGGATCGATCGACGGTAGTGACTTCAGCTGTTCCAGCCCAACGGACGACGATGAGACGAACCCGAAGGCACAGTGTCAGGATGGAGTCGATAATGACGGCGACCAGCTCATTGATAATGCCGATCCACGCTGTCATACGGACGGTAACCCAATGAATCCAGCGTCCTACAACCCACAGGACAACGACGAGTCTCCAAGTGATGCTCCACAACTCACGATCACGAAAACTGGTCCAGCAAGCGTGGTGGAAGACAGTGTCGTTGCCTACGAAGTCAAGGTGAAGAACGTCGGCCAGAGCGCTCAGTCTGGCATCCAGATCTTCGATCAACCGAGCGCAGGACTTCTCTTTATTTCATCCACACCTGCTCTCTGTCAGTCATTAGGAACAGTTGTTGTGTGTGATGTGTCCACCGTCGCTCCAAACGAAGAGAAGGTGTACCAGCTTTCATTCCGTGTCGTAAAGAATCCAGTCTGCACCTCAGGTCAGATGGTGCAGAACACAGCGTCTGTCTTCAAGAATGGTGTAAGCATCGCTTCTGTATTGACTCCTGTGCAGTCGACGATTCAGTGTCTCTCGCAGTGCAGTGATGGACGCGATAACGACAACGATGGATCGATCGACGGTAGTGACTTCAGCTGTTCCAGTCCAACCGATGATGATGAGACGAACCCGAAGGCACAATGCCAAGACGGCATCGATAACGACGGCGATCAGAAGATCGACGCTCAAGATCCACGCTGTCACACGGATAACAATCCAAGTAATCCAGCGTCTTACAATCCACAGGACAACGATGAGTCTCCAGCAGATATTCCTGTGACACTCACATCAGTGAACGTCAATGGTTGCGCTGTGACCGTGAACTACACCAAGCAATTCCAGGCGTGCGCGCATCTCCTCGTATCTCCCAATGGCATGACGCCACTCCATACGAATAACCTTTTCTGTAATCCGACAGGCCCAGTGACGACCGATATTTCAGATTTCCAAGCTCCGTTTGCCCCCGGTCTTTCGGTCATGCTCTGCGATGGAAACAATCGTAGTACGTGCAGTACTCCAGTCACAGTGTCTGGTGGTGGCGCTTGTGTTATCCCTCAATGTCGTGATGGCATCGATAACGATCAGGATGGTGTGACCGATTTCCCATCTGATCTGAGTTGTACGTCTCCTGACGATCCGACGGAAGACACCGATGATCGTCCAAAACTGACGATCACGAAGACGGGTCCAGTAGCGGTCGTAGAAGACAGTGTTGTGACCTATGACGTGAAGGTGAAGAACATCGGTCAGAGCGCTCAGTCTGGCATCCAGATTTTCGATCAACCCAGCGCAGGACTCACGTTCGTTTCTTCCAACCCAGCTCTTTGTCAGTCGCAGGGAACGGTGGTTGTGTGTGATGCATCCTCCGTCGCTCCAAACGAAGAGAAGGTCTACCAGCTTTCATTCCGTGTCGTAAAGAATCCAGTCTGCACCTCAGGTCAGATGGTGCAGAACACAGCGTCTGTCTTCAAGAATGGTGTAAGCATCGCTTCTGTATTGACTCCTGTGCAGTCGACGATTCAGTGTCTCTCGCAGTGCAGTGATGGACGCGATAACGACAACGATGGATCGATCGACGGTAGTGACTTCAGCTGTTCCAGTCCAACCGATGATGATGAGACGAACCCGAAGGCACAATGCCAAGACGGCATCGATAACGACGGTGACCAACTTGTCGATAGTGCTGACCCACGCTGTCACACGGATAACAATCCCAATAATCCTGTCTCGTACAATCCACAGGACAACGATGAATCTCCGAATGATGCTCCACAATTCACCATCACGAAGACGGGTCCAGTAGCGGTCGTAGAAGACAGTGTTGTGACCTATGACGTGAAGGTGAAGAACATCGGTCAGAGCGCTCAGTCTGGCATCCAGATTTTCGATCAACCCAGCGCAGGACTCACGTTCGTTTCTTCCAACCCAGCTCTTTGTCAGTCGCAGGGAACGGTGGTTGTGTGTGATGCATCCTCCGTCGCTCCAAACGAAGAGAAGGTCTACCAGCTTTCATTCCGTGTCGTAAAGAATCCAGTCTGCACCTCAGGTCAGATGGTGCAGAACACAGCGTCTGTCTTCAAGAATGGTGTAAGCATCGCTTCTGTATTGACTCCTGTGCAGTCGACGATCGAGTGTCTACCGGTCTGTCGTGACGGGCGTGATAACGATAACGATGGAGCAATCGATTACCCTGCAGACTTCAGCTGTAGCAATGCAAACGATACCGACGAGGAGTTCCCGAAGGCCGAGTGTCAGGATGGCATCGATAACAGTGATATCGAAGACACGCTCATCGATGCACAGGATCCAGGATGTAAGACCAACGGGGTCTATAACCCACAGGATAACGATGAGCAGAACACTGCGAATGCCGATCTCGTCATCACGAAGATTGCTCCGGCAACCGTGGTACAGGGTCAGAACATCGTCTACACGATCCGTGTGACGAACGTCGGGCCAAACCAGGCAACTAATGTACAAGTACAGGACAGAGTTCCAGAGGGACTGACCTTCATCGAAGGTTCTCCATCCTACGATGGGTGTGTTCTCTCGACGACGCTTCCTCCCACCGTCCTCTGCAATCACTTCTCGCTCGCTCCGAACGAAACGAAGACGATACCAGTAGCCTTCAGCGTTGCACGTGCGCCACAGACACAAGTCTGTACGACACGCACTCTGAGCAACGTTGCGACAGTGATGTCTCTCGCAGACGAGATGAATCCTGCGGATAACACGAGCGCAACGGTGACGACACAGGCAACCTGTCCTGAACAGTTCGCGAATGTATCGATCGTGAAGAATGGTCCATCATCTGTGACCTTCGGATCGACGAATCCTGTGGTGTACACCGTGACGGTCTTCAATGCAGGCCCAGATACTGCGGAAGGCGTGACAGTGAATGATCCAGTGCCTGCACGTCTTACGTTCGATCCTGCGCACTCCGACTCAGCATGTCGGTTGAACGGAACGACAGTCCTCTGTGACAATACGAGGATCTTCGCTGGAGGCAGTAAGACATTCTTGATCGCCTTCAACGCACCGATTTCACAGGGATCAGTATGTACGCCAGAGGTCATCAGGAATACGGCAACTGTTTCGACATCATCGACGGATCTACACTCCGGAGACAATACGTCTCTGATGGTCGAGTCTCAGGGAAGCTGTCCTCAGCCTCAGAATGCTGATCTATCGCTCGAGAAATCGGGTCCAGTTCAGCCTGTACAGCATGGTGATACGGTGACGTACCTCCTCACGGTAAAAAACCAGGGTCCTGCCCTCTCTCAGGGCATTACCGTGACAGATACCATCCCTGCAGGATTCACGTTCGTTCCTTCGCCACTCAATGATTGTGCGAAGCAAGGTTCCTCAGTCGTTTGTCATGCGCCTTCGCTCCAGAGTGGAGATACGACCACACTTGTCGTGAGCTTCCAGACACCTGCGCTGACATCCGGAGCAGTCTGTACGACGGAGCCCGTCAGCAATACTGCCACGGTGACAGCGTCGACACTCGATCTCGTGCAGAATAACAATACATCGACAGCGACGATCACTCTCGGTTGTCCCGCAGAGCAACGCGCCGATCTCACCGTGACGAAGTACGGTCCAACAACAGTCACAGTTGGTACGTCAGTCACACACACGATCGTTGCGTCGAACCAGGGTCCAAACACTGCACAGAACGTCGTCGTTACGGATCAGATCCCAGCAGGATTTAGCTTCGTATCGGCTTCTGGTCCTGGTGTGACGTGTGCACCACAAGGATCGTTCGTTCGTTGTACTGCTCCTACGCTCGTTTCGGGACAGGTGATCGCACCGATCGCCATCACGCTTGCTGTTCCATCGACACAACCATGCCCATCGTCAGTCACAAACATTGCACAGGTTGCTTCCGATACGGTTGATCCTGTGAGTGCGAATAATCAGAGCCAGGTGGTGATCGATGTGCAGTGTGCAGAAACACCTCGTTCTGACCTTGCCGTACAGATTTCCGGTCCATCCTCAGCTCAGTTCGATACCCCGATCACGTACACATTCATTGGGTACAACAGCGGTCCTGCTATCGAGTCACAAGCTGTGATCAGAGTCCCCATCCCAACGAATGCAGTGTTCCAGTCAACTTCAGGCATTCCATCCTGCGCGAAGGAAGGATCTGAGCTTGTCTGCCGTGTCGGCAGTCTGCCTGCTGGAGCATCTACTCCTCTCGGCACTCTCACGCTCATCGTGCCTTCAACGGGATCAGTAGCGATGTCTCCTTCATGGATTTCAGCACTCATTCCAACAGCTCACGCATCGGGAGTGTGTACTCCAGGTTCGATCGTGATGAGT
>CAZWFX010000060.1:0-5529 GCA_964633425.1 uncultured Candidatus Saccharibacteria bacterium | reverse complement strand
ATACAGCGACTGTCTCAGAGTCCGACACGCTGATCACCGATCCAGTCTCGACGAATAACACTGCGACGAAGACCACATCTCTCACATGTCCAGGCTCTGGAGTAGTCGATCTCTCTGTGACGAAGTCCGGTCCATCGTCTCTCGTCCGTGGCACCAATGGTACGTACACGTTCGTCATCACGAACGCCGGTCCTGCGAGCGTCTCGTCTCTCAAGCTTGTTGATACCATTACGGTGAGCTCCGGCACCTCGCCGATGACGTACGTCTCTTCCAATGTCACTGGTATGACCGGTACGTGTTCACTCGTCGGTAGCAACGTCGAGTGTCCGCTTACGGGTACGCTCACTGCGGGGCAAACCGCGACAGTGACACTCGTGCTCACAGCTCCGACGGTGACGACAGCATGTTCTGCAGTCATTGTCTCTGATACTGCATCGGTCACTGAGACGGATTCTGCTGTGACCGAGACGAATACATCGAATAACAGTAGTTCGACTCTCACGACGAATGTGACGTGCGCAGGGGGATCGATCAATGATCTCACGATCACGAAGTCTCATACTCCATCGACACCGACGGTTGGTAATTACGTTCGTTACACCCTCACGATCACGAACAGCAACGCGTCGCAGTCACTCACGAATCTCACGGTGACAGATCCTCTCCAGAGCGGACTCACGTATCTGTGGTCGAGTGATGGTGGATCTCTCAATGGCAGTTCTGTGACGTGGACGGGCATCTCTGTCCCACCGAGTGGATCCCGCATGCTGTACATCGATGCGACAGTGACTGGTACGAGTCAGATCAGCAACACGGCAACGGTGACGGCGACCGACGGTACGAAGACATCGAACACGGATATGTTCACTCCTCAGTCTCTGCCGACGTATCCACAGCCTCCGGTCTATCCTCCGGTGTACCCACCACAGTATCCACCAAGCTACCCACAGTACCCTCAGCAACCTATCTACCCTCAGCAACCTGTTTACCCTCAGCAACCGGTGTACCCACAGCAACCTGTCTATCCGACGACTCCGATTGTCTATCCTTCCACACCAACGTACGTCATGCCGACGACTGGTGCCGCTGGCGATCTGTTCGCCAAAGTGAATGATACAACGCAGATCGTTCAGGCCAAGGTGACTGACACCGTGCAGGATACATATCCGACGGTGTACTACGCCACGATCGTTGCTTTCCTTGCTCTGCTCTCTGCAGGTGCGACGAAGATCGTGACGAGTGGCCTGCTCTTCTAGTCATCGTATTTTTGACCCACGGTTCACTCGGAGCCGTGGGTTTTTTTGTGGGCAAGCGTTTACTATTCAAGCGATACGTTTTCGTTTTTCTTGTCTTCACCTCACTCCGTCCGCTCGAAGCGGACACCTCTCTCCCCATTGGGAGAGAGGAAGCCAAGTTCAAACGTTTCTTCTTCCTTATAGCAGTGTTCCCTTCTCCCCTCAGGGAGAAGGGTTAGGGATGAGGTGACGCGGGATACTGAGCTGTTATTTTTGTGATATTTGCAAATATCACAAAATGTGTTATAATATGAAAGTACTCATACACACACCACACAATGTTCCAGCATATTTCACTCGACGACAAAGTGCAGAGCGCACTTCTGAAGAAGCGACTGACGACATTCATCGGCATCGCGCTTGCCATTCTGGTTGCACTGCTCGTCCTCTTCCGCGCGTCCGCTGTCTCGTCTGTACGGAAGGCAGGAGCAGAGGCAGTATCGACGATGTCTACAGCTGATCGACGCCTCGGTGCTCGTCTGGGACTTGGTACCAATGTCGACCTCACCGTTGCATTCGATGAACGAAGAGACCTCCTCACGAAGAAGATCCATTTGCGTTTCCTCGATGAGAAGGGTGTCGTCCGAGCAGAGAGGGATCTATTTCTCGCAGATCATCCTTCCCTCATTATCTTTGAATCATCGGCAGATGGTCTTACGCATGCTGTTCTCAGCGAGAAACGCGTGCAGGGGTACCTAACAGGATTGAAGGACATCGGTGTATCGGATTCGTCTTCGTGTTCTGTGCTCTCGACCTACCAAGATACGAAGAACCTACTTCGTGCACAAACGACGTGCGTCGCCAAGGTTGGGCGCACACTCGATGTGACGACATCTGCGACTGCGATCATCACTGCACTACTCGATGAGACGCCATCGATCGATCTCACACTCCGTACCGTGGAGCCGACTGTCGTCGATCCTGCGCTCAGTGATGCTGGCTCGATGACGCTCCTCGCCACAGGTCATTCCACATTCAAGGGCTCTGGTGCCGGTCGCAAAGCCAATGTTCGCAAGGCGATGAACGAACGGCTCAACAATATCATCGTTCCGGCAGGGGAGACGTTCTCGTTTAACTCTGCCCTCGGTGGCGAGGTGTCGGTGCGCAAGGGGTGGCACATGGCTCTTACGATTTTCGAGGGGGAAAACCTGCGCCCAGCGCCCGGTGGTGGTATTTGTCAGGCATCGACGACGCTCTTTCGCGCCGCCCTCCGTGCGGGTCTCCCCATCGTCGAGCAGAAGAATCACAGTCTCTACGTGACGTACTACGAGGCCAATGGTGTCGGTCTCGATGCGACGGTCTTCCCCGGTCAGCAGGATCTGAAGTTCACGAATGATACCGGTGGTCGTATTCTCATTCAGTCGTACACCGACGGTGATGAGGCCTTCGTTCAGATTTTCGGCACTCCTGACCAGCGTCGTGTGACGATGAGTGGTCCATTCTTCGCGAGTACGATGCCGGAAGATTTCCGGTTGTCTGGGCGGACCATCAAGACGAATGAAGTCGTCTGGCGTCGCACTGTCCAGACACCGACAGGTGGTTCCTCTGAGTCGATCATTACGTCGCGCTACAAAGCTATCCCTAAGTCACTGCCGAAGAAGTATGCATCGCAGACTGAGGTGACGATAGGGGGCGATCTTCCTGTGCACGCTGCTGGAGGAGATGCTGTTGCAGTGCAGTGGTAGATATGAAGTACAGTCCTAGATGATTCCTAGTTTTTCGAATCCTTCGATGAAGAGCTCGCCTGCGATGAGCACCAGGAGCACTCCGGAGATGCGGAGAAGTAGACGAATACGGATGTGCGCCAGCCATCGAACGAGAATGTACGCGAGACACAGTCCTGCACTGACTCCTGCCATGAGTGCGACGACTGCACCTCCGTGACTGACGGTGTCGATGAGGAGGGCTTGTACGAACATCGCCATTTCCGCGCCTTCGCGCGCAACCGTGGAGAATGTGAGGAAGAAGACGCTGAAGACCGACGATGTTTCTAGTGACGTGCGTAGTGAATGTTCGATGGAATGCTTGAGGGAGACAGTGCGGAACGAGAAGGAGATCACGAGCCATGCTACGAGGAGTGCGGAGAGAATCATGAGCCAACCTTCATACGTTTCTCGTAGATCCTCCGGCAGATTCGCATGCATGATGCTCAGCACACAGAAGAACGCGATGCTCACGATGATGCCAGTCATGACGCCGTACCACGCGTACTTCTTTGGTCGCAGTGCATTCGATGCGTGCAAAAATGTTACGACGATGCCGACGAGGAGGGATGCTTCGAGCGTTTCGCGCAGAGAGACAAAAGCGATGGTAAACAAGGGTTGCCGAGGGGGAAGAGGTACGAGCGCGAAGTCGCTCGTCTGGAGTAATAGTAGTCTAGAAGTCAGACACGTTGAATGCAATTCTTCTCTCATATCCTCTCATCCTCTTTTTCTTCTCATCCTCTCATCCTCCCCCTACGCCATCTTCAGTTTGACGGTCACTGTCGTCCCTTTTCCTTCCACACTATCGATGCTAATTTTGCCACCAGCACGTTCGACGATGCCTTTGATGATGTAGAGACCGAGGCCATTGCCATCGGCTTTGTACTTCGTTGCGTTCGATCCACGAGTGAACTCCCCGAAGATACGAGGGAGATCATGTTTGGGGATGCCGTGGCCATGATCTTCCACTTCAAATGTAGCGTAGGACCCAGAAGCGCGCGATCGGAGAACAATCTCACTTTTCTCTGGAGAGAAGTCGCTCGCATTCGTGAGGAGTTCTTGGGCGACTCCGGCGATGAGCTTCGCATCCAGATTAATGATGATGCTTGGGTCCAGATCCAGTTTCACCGTTTGGCGATGCATGGCAAGTTTGGCACCGGCTTCCTTCACTACTTTTTCGAGAATGGATGACAGCGAGATGAGTTCAGGTTTGTAGTCGAGCTTGCCGGCATGGACTTGATCGGCGTCTTTCAGTGTCTTCAGAATTCCCATGAGACGCGTGACACCTTCCTGAATGTTGGCGATGGGGCGTTGGATGGATGCTGGACCTTCTTGTTCCAGTTCTTCGATAGACCAGCTGATGATGGTGAGTGGTCCCCCTAGCTGATGGAAGGCGAGGCGGAGGAGACCCGACCGTTCGATTTCCAGTTTCTGGAGCAATTCCACACGCCGACGCCAGAGGAAGAGCACACTGCCAGATCCGATGGACACTGCAGCGAAGAGCACGAGGAGGAATGCAACGGGCGAGAAGAGGTTTCTGGTACTCCTGATGAAGTCATTCGCGGACATGTCGATGCCGATCGTGGCGACCGCTCGACCGTCGCTCGTATGGATCGGTGCGTATCCAGAGATCGTCGCCCCCCACTTATCCTTGCCGATCTTGTCATCGACGGTAGCGAATTGAAATGCCTCTGTTTCGAGCTTGGGGAAAGCACTCCAGTTGTAGAGTTCTCCTGGATTTGCGGGCATTTCTGATTCATCGACAACACCGTCCATATTTTTATCGAGAACGTCCTTTGAGCTCGTGAGATCGACGTCAGCGACAAATTCGTGCATGGCGGGGTTCTCCGTCTTTCGTAGGATGTAGACTGATTCGATGTTCGAGATGCTATTACGAACATCGTTCAGTTTCTGCACGACACTGCGGAGCTCCGGGGAGGACTCGATCGTTGCTCCATTTTGGATTTTTTCAATGACGTCTCCGCTGATGTTGAGTGCCGAGAGCGCTGCTGTATTGCGGAGTTTCTCTTTCAGTTGTGTTTCCATCATTCCTCGTCCATAGACGTAGAAGAGCACACCGATGAGGACGAGTGCGATGGTGACGATCAAGATGATCGAGATCGTCGGGAGGATGGATCGAATTTTGCCGAAGGAAAGACGGGACGTAAATTTTTGCATGTTTTCTAGATAGTATAGCAGAGAAAGGGAGTTTTTTGAAGGGAGACTTTAGGCTGTCATTGTTTCTTCATTGATACATAGCTCTTTTTAGGATTGTTCTCATTGGATGCTTCGGATAATGATCAGATCATTGCGTCTTTCTTTCCACTTTTTTTAGAAAAAAGTGGAGCAAAAAATCGTCGCTGGTTGGCAGTTGCCTACGCATCTCAGCTCGAAAAACCTGAAAGCACAAACTCCTCGCCCCGCCCCCGCGGGGCTCGTCAAACAGTGTGCTTTCGTACCGGTTTTTCTCACTGGATGCGTGACGGCACCTGCCAAAGGCGACCTAAGAGGTTTTGATGATTCATAGTTAT
>CAZWFX010000059.1:0-10255 GCA_964633425.1 uncultured Candidatus Saccharibacteria bacterium | reverse complement strand
CAGGGTCTTCATCGTCCACTGCCGCGATCTCATGGACAGAAGCCGACGACGCTGCAGCGATTGCGATTGCTGCCGCGTCTGCATCGTCACTTGCGTGGACCGAGCAGGACGATAGCGCGGCGATCAGTGTTCAGGTAGGCGACGAAGAGACACAGAACGGCGCTGACGGCACAAGGCGTCGGGTATTCCGCAGACGCAGGCTTGTCGAGCAACAGAAGATCAAGCGCGAAGAGGCTGAACAGGCTCAAGCCGAAGTCCAGCAGATAGAGGCCCGACGCGAGGAAACGCAAGCCGAAATCAGGCGCATTGAAGCGCGTCGGGAACTGCGCAGCGCAGAGGTTTCCCAAGAGTACCAATCGGCTCAGATCGCGCAGGAAATCAGCGCTCTCAAGGTGCAGATGGACCTGTACAAGTCCCAAGCACTGACGGCGCAGATTCGTGCTCAGTGGACCATGAATGAAGTCATGCAGATTGAAGCCGAGCTTCAGGCCATGGTCGATCAGCAGATCCGGCGAAACAACCAACAACGGGCGGCGATGTTACTCGTCGCGATGCTTTGAACGATGAACTGATGGCAGAGGCAATTCTTGGGCGTGATGCTCAAGAGTTTCTTAGTACAGAGCTTGGCCGCTACCTAGTGGGGCGGGCAGAGCTTGAGGAACGCGAGGCACTGGAGAAACTTTCCGAGGTGTCGGCGTGGCGCGTGTTGCGCGTCCAAGAACTGCAAGCGCAAGTCTGGCGGGCAAGGTCTGTAAGGGCCTGGCTGGCTGAGATCGTGCAAGCAGGAAATGCGGCAGAGGCCGCGATGGAACAGGAAAACCAATGAGTGATCTCACTACCCAAGACGATTCAGTCGAGGGCGTGGAGCGTGCGCCGAATCCGCGTGATGCTGCCATAGCCCAAATCGGTCAGGCAGTCCACGACCGCACTGCGCCGGATCTGGCTCATTTCAATGAGGACACTGGCGAGACAACGCCGATGGTTCCGGCTGAAGTCAAGCCAGTTGAGGAACCTGCACCAGTCGCAGAGCCTGTCGTCCAAGAGCCGATCAAGATGGAGGCTCTAGTTGTTGATGGTCAACGCATCGAAGTCCCCATTGACAAGGTTCTTGAGGCTGGACGCAGGACGCTCCAGAAAGAATCAGCCGCTGATGCGCGGCTACGCGAGGCCAGTCTGCTACTCCAGCAGGCCCGCCAAGCAGCAAAACAGAATCAGCCCGTGCAGGGCGATCCTGAGCCATCCCCGGACGCTCAGGGACAACAAGCTACCAAAGGACTTGATCCGGCGATGCTTGAAGAAACGGTAGCAAGGATCACTGAACGCAAGCTCTACGAGTCCAGCGCTCAGACTGCTGCCGCACGGTTCAAGGCGGAGTTTCCGGACATCGCCGCAGATCCAAACCTGATGAAGCTTGCCGCATCTCGTGAAGACGAGAGACTGGCGACGGTCAGCGCTCTTGGGGAGCCTTTGGGCGACCCTTGGGAGGCCTATCGCAAGCATGGCGAGGAAATCAGGAAATGGAAAGGCGGATTCACTCCGGTCACAGCCGACAAGACCGAAAGGAAACGGGACTTGACTGTTGTTCAGGGCGCAAGCGCTCGGGCACCGGCAAAGACCGAAGAAAAACCCTTGACCCTTGCTCAAGAGATTGAGCAGATGCGCCAACAGCGCTCTCAGGGTCGTCAACTTCAAGCAAGGAGTTAAGCCATGGCTCAACTTTGGGCTGTAAACAGCCTGGGCGGATATTTCTATTCGCTGAATCTCTCCAAGGAACTGCGACAAGCATTGCAGCCGTCCGTCAAATTCCGTCAGTTCGCTGACGTGAAGGACGCCAGCCAGCAAGGCAAAAAGAAGGGTGAAACGTTCACCTGGGACGTGGTGTCGAACGTGGCGACCGGGGGCAATACCCTGACGGAAACCAACACGATGCCGGAAACCCAGTTCACGATCACGCAGGGCACCCTGACGATCACTGAATACGGCAACAGCGTACCCTACAGCGGCAAGCTGGAAGACCTGGGTCAGTTTTCGGTGAAAGACCCGATCATGCGCGCCCTGAAGAACGACGCAACGAAGGTGATGGATGCTGCTGCGCATGCGCAGTTCAACCGCACCCCGCTGCGTGTCGTCCCGACTGGCGGCACGTCCACCAGCGCGATCACGCTGACGACCAACGGCACCGCCACGCTGACCAACAATATCGCATACAACAACAGCCACGCCAAGGCCATTGTTGACACGATGAAGGAACGCAACATCCCGGCGTACCGTGGTGATGACTACTACGCCATCGCCTGGCCGACCACGCTGCGCACGTTCAAGAACAACCTTGAGTCCATCCACCAGTACACGGAAATGGGTCTCAACATGATCATGAACGGCGAAGTCGGTCGCTACGAGAACGTTCGCTACGTCGAACAGACCAACATCCCGAAGGGTGGCGCGGCAAATTCGACCACATGGAACGCCTTCACGGGTGTTGCCGATGCCTGGGACAACGCGGCCAGCGACTGGATCTTTTTCTTCGGTGAGGACACCGTTGCAGAAGGCATCGCAGTACCAGAGGAAATGCGCGCCAAGATCCCGACCGATTACGGGCGTTCGAAGGGCGTCGCGTGGTACTCACTGAATGGTTTCGGTCTGGTCCAGACCGCTGCCACTGAGGCGCGTGTCGTGAAGTGGGACTCTGCGGCGTAACCATTCTTCATTGGCGGATCGGGCCTTCTCCCGCTGCCAGACAAAGCAAGGTGTGAGAGGCGCACCGGGCACAGAAAGCAAACATGGCTACTACTCAACTCGCATACGACCATCCGGCGTACACCTCCCGCGTGGCAAGTTCTCACACCACGACTGCCGGTAACGGCACCGTGTCGGGCCGCTTCGCCGCGTTCACGGCGATGATTGCCCGCTCGGCACAGGTCACGGTCGTGACGGCTGGCACCGGGACTGGCAACTGCACCATCCAGATCAGCAAGGTCACCGGCGTGACGACCAGTTCTCTGGCGTCTGTCGTCCTGGGCACTTCTGGCATCGGTGTCACCACCAATCTGAGCCTTGCCAGCACGGCACTTGCTCAGGGCGATCTGCTGATTGCCAACAACGGCGCTGACACCGTGGGTGTCTCTGCCGTGTGCTACGAACTGTCTGTCACTCCGGGCGCATCGGTCACTGTCTGATGCTATCCGTCTGCATCCCGACGTGGAACCGCGCCGAAAAGCTACGGATCTGCGTCGAGTCCATCGGCAAGGCCATCAACGGCCTTCCGATGAACATCAAGATTTACAACAACGCCTCCGCCGACCACACAGCAGATGTGTTGGCCGATTTGGCAAAGTTGTATCCGGTGAGTTACATCACTGGCAAACAACATCTACCGTTTGAGCGTAGTTACGGGCAAGCGGTCTCCATGTCAGATCAAAAGTGGACATGGACATTCGGCGACGATGATTTGATGCTTGATGCGCGTAGCCTGATTCCGTTGCTTAAGTCAGACGTTGAATTTATCCACGTCACCGAAAAAACAAGAGCATCGGCGGAACGAAGCATCTTCCCCGGAACGCTGATGCAATTGTGTGAAGGCGTCGGCTTCATCGATATGACCGGGTTCATCAGTTGCAACATCTTCAGAACTGAGCCCATGGTCAAGGCTCTGGAGTCAGACAGGATGGATGTGTACAGCCGTGCGGCGTATGTCCATTCACTCGCGGCTCTTGAGGCTTTCCACGACCGTCCGGCAATGTTGGTTGATACGCCGTGTGTCGATCTACAGGACCATGAACAGACGCAGGAAACCATGCAGCGATGGCTGGATGGCGGAACCTCGATGAAGTACGCGGCGACCGTTGACGGACTCATGGTCCTGCGTGACATGGGGATTGTCCCCAACAAGTTGCCTCCTGAGTTCTTCCGATACCTGAGCGGAAACATGATCTCGAAGTGCATGCACACCTACTGGGGCGAGACCATCAACAAGTCTCAGCTACTCGGGGATGTTCACTGGGACAGGCTTCACCACATGGCTGACTTCATCGACAGCCGGGAAACGCATGAGGCGATAGACGCCTTCCGCAAGACGCTTCAGGCGTACTGCGACATCTGTGAGCAGGGACTGAGCCTTGTTCACGAACTGGACGTTGCTTGCGCAAAGGCAACCCCACTCTCTTACCCGTCAACCTACGTATAGGGGCCATCATGAAACTTGCAGACACGCCATCAGAGGCGATGCTGAATCGCGGCTTTGACAAGCTGGACAGCAACGCGGACACACAGGTTTTCATCAAGTCAACACAAACCCCGATGACTCAAGGATGGGGCCGCGCACAAACCTTTGTGTGCGAAGACGGGAGCCTGAGCCATGAACCCTGCACGGATGACTGATCAATGTGGCGGATTGACGATCCTCAAGGCAGCGAGTCCGCAAAGATTCGTTGGGAGTTGGTGCGCTACACCGTTGGGCGCGGACTTGACCTGGGATGTGGACCCAACAAGCCCTTTGCCCACTTCATCGGCGTTGACAACTGCGCCGATACAGCCATGTTCAACATCCCCATCAAGCCCGATGTGCATGTTGACGATTGCTCCAAGCTCTCCCTGTTCGGGTCCGCTTCCGTCGATTTTGTTTTCTCGTCTCACCTTCTAGAGCACATCGCGGACTATCGGTCCGCCCTCAAAGAGTGGTGGCGGGTCATCAAGCCGAACGGGTTTCTGATCCTGTACCTCCCTCATAAGGACTTCTATCCGAACATCGGGAAAGAAGGGGCCAACCCGGACCACAAGCATGACTTTCTGCCCGCTGACATTGAGTCGGCCATGCAGGAAATCGGCGGATGGGATCTGGTCAGGAACGAGGACCGCAATGGAGGCATGGAGTACAGCTTTTTTCAGGTGTACAAAAAACGCACCGACGGAAAGCACTTCAGGTCACACAAAGACCCGCGTCCGGCCAAAAAAGCCGCTGTGATTCGTTATGGGGCATTTGGTGATCTTATCCAGATGTCGTCCATCCTGCCGGGCCTGAAAGAGCAGGGTTTCCATGTGACGGTGTACACCACGGCTCGCGGTCGTGATGTCGTCAAGTTTGATCCGAATATCGACGAGTTCTACATTCAGGGGACTGATCAGGTTCCCAATCATGAACTTGCCGACTTTTGGGACTGGGAGGCTCCGAAGTACGACCGCTGGATCAACTTGTCTGAATCCGTCGAGGGTTCATGGTTGGGTCTTCCGGGACGTACCAATCATCGCTGGCCGCAGTCGGTCCGTGCCAAGTACATGGACGCGAACTACTTTGAGTTCGCCCACGACCTGGCCGAAGTCCCGATGCCGCCGAAACCGAAGTTCTACCCGACTGAGGACGAGCGGAAATGGGCCACTGCGGAGCGTGCTCGCATCGGTGGAAACAAGTTGATCCTGTATGCCCTGTCCGGGTCAAGTGTCCACAAGGTGTGGCCGTGGATGGATCAACTGTTCGCCCGCATGCTGATCACCTATCCAGACTGCCGCATTGTGACGCTCGGGGATACCTTGTCGGAAATGCTGGAGTGCGGATGGGAAAACGAAACCCGCGTGATCAAGAAATCCGGCAAGTACAGCATTCGTGAAACCCTTGCGCTGCTGGATGTCGCAGACCTTGTGATTGGTCCTGAGACCGGAGTCCTGAACGCTGCCGGTCACATGGATGTACCCAAGATCATTTTCCTGTCTCACTCGTCGGCCAACAACCTGACGAAGTACTGGAAAAACACATGGGCTATGGAGCCGGTCAACACCCATTGTTACCCGTGTCATCAGATGCATTACGGGTTCGACCACTGCACGCGAGAGGAATCCACCGGGGTTGCTCTGTGTCAGGCAAACATCGGCATTGAGCCCGCATGGGATGCCGTTAAACAGATTGAGGATTCGCTATGGCGTCTTCAGGCGTAGTCACGTTTTCGGTCAACGAAAACGACATCATTACCGACGCACTTCAGGAGATCGGCGTTCTGGCGTCCGGCGAGACCGCGACGGCTGATGATTACGTGCTGGCCCGTCGTAAGCTCAACATGATCGTGAAGCAATGGGCTGGCGCGATTGACTTTGCACCAGGCCTGAAGATGTGGGCGCGCAAGCGTGCCTATCTGTTTCTGCAAAAGAATCAGGTCAGTTACTCCATCGGGCCGTCTGGTGACAACGTTGCAGCCGGTAGCTACGTGACCACGACCACGACAGCGGCATCTAACTCTGGTGGATCAAGTCTCACCGTTTCGTCAATCTCGGGGATTGCGACGACGAACTACATCGGGGTTGAACTGGTGACAGGTGCGCTCCAGTGGACCACGGTAAACGGTGCGCCGTCAGGATCTACTGTGGCACTTACGGCCACACTCACAGCCAATGTGGCGCAGGGCGCTCGGGTCTTTGTGTACACCACGAAGGCACGCAGACCCATGGAGATTCTGACCGCAAACATGCGGACGACGGATGCTCAAGACACCCCGATGGACGTAAGTCTTACGTTGGATCAGTACGAAGCCATCACCAACAAAACCGCGACCGGGACACCTGACCAGATTTACTATGAGCCCCAACTGACCAACGGGACCATCTATCTGAATCGGTCTCCGAACGACGTTACCAAGGTCGTCTCTCTGGTCTATCTGTCTCCCCCTGAGGACTTCACGGCCACCAGCGACACGGCGGACTACTCGCAAGAGTGGTATCGCGCCCTGTGTGTTCAGTTGGCTATCGACCTGTGCGGGCCGTTTCAAAAAGACGTACCCCCTGACATGCGGGTGAAGCGAAACGAGGCCGTGCAGATCGCGCAGAACGCCAACCCGCAACGCAGTGTTGAGTACTTCGGCCCGAACGAGGATGGTTGCGCATGAAGTTCCCCGGCTTCATTGGTCCCGGCTACCAAGGCAGATCACGCGCCGTCAATTCGCAAAGGTGCGTGAATCTGTATCTGGAAATCGACCAGGCCAATGGAAAGACCCCGCTTGCACTGTACGGAATGCCGGGCCTGACCACGTTGGTAACTCCTACGACAGGACCAGTACGCGGGGCGCGTGAGGTTCAGGGAAGATGCTTCTTTGTCGTTGGATCGGGTCTGTACGAAATCTCGTCCAGCATGTCAGCCACTCTGCGCGGGACTATCGGGACATCCTCTGGTTTCGTGGACATGGAGGACTGCGGGACACAGTTGATGCTGGTTGACGGTCAGTATGGGTACACCCTCACGCTGGCGTCAAACACGTTCGCACAGATCACTGATCCAGACTTCCCGAACGGTACGAAGTCCGTCACGTTTCAGGATGGATACTTCATCATCGTTGAGTACGGCACTCAAAAATTCTATGTGAGTGCCACCAACGACGCGACCTCTTGGGATGCTCTGGACTTCGCATCGGCAGAGGGAATCCCCGATGATCTCGTTGCTGCGTTCAGCATTCAGCGAAACCTGTACCTGTTGGGTGAGTCGTCTATCGAGGCGTGGTCAAACACTGGCGCGGCTGATTTCCCTTTCGAGCGGATTCAGGGCTCATTCATCGAGACTGGGTGCGCTGCATTTGCTTCGGCGACCAAGCTGGACAACTCGCTTTTCTTCATCGGAAACGATCAGCGCGGGGCACTTGCGATCTATCGGATTGAACAGTTCCAGCCTGTCAGGATCAGCACGCACGCGATTGAGTACCAACTGAGCACGTACAGCACGGTGAGTGACGCGATTGGATTCGCGTTCAACCTGTTCGGACATGCTTTCTACGTGCTGACGTTCCCCACTGCTGATGTGACGTGGGTCTATGACTGCGCGACAAAGGCATGGATCGAGTGGGCGTATTTCTCTGTTGGAGCGTTCCACCGTCACCGGGCAAACTGCTTTGCGTATTGCTTCGGGAAGTTGATGATTGGCGACCACACGAACGGCAAGATTTACGAACTTGACCCCGATGTCTATACAGATGCGGGAGACCCAATCGTGGCATTGCGGTCTGCGCCTATCCTGTCAAACAACGAAAAGTATGTTTTCCACAGCGAGCTGCAGGTCGTGATGGAGCATGGTGTTGGACTGACTTCCGGCCAAGGATCAGACCCCGAAATCATGCTTAGGACATCGAAAGACGGCGGTAATACCTGGGGCACGATCAAGACGGCCAAGATTGGGAAAGTCGGCAGATACGCCGATCGGTCTGTCTTCCGTCGCCTGGGAATGGCTGAAAACATGGTTTATGAAGTCAGCATCAGCGATCCGGTGAAGCGGGTTTTCGTTGACGCGCAGATCGAGCTTTCATGAACCCGATTGACCAACCACGATTGAATCAGGCGTTCACTGACAGACTCGGGAACCTGACTCGTTATGGTTATTCGGTCCTGTCTGGACTTCTGGCGCGTGTCGGTGGAACGTCTCCATCGTATGAAACCGGCGCAGCGTCTATTTCGTTGACGGGTTCTCCATACACCTACACCAATTCGCAAAGCTACACCGTTGGCGTGATTGTCTCGGGCGGTGGGTGTAACAAGGTGGAGACAACACGCGACGGCATCACATGGATTCAAGCGGGTAACTTCTACCGGGAGCATGTTTTGTCACCCGGCGACAGGCTGCGCATCACCTACACGACGGCACCGACTGTCTCTGCAATTCCGAGGTAACAAACATGCTTGACGCTTTTCTTTCAGTAGGGGCATCCCTGTTGGGCGGGATGATGGGGCAGGACGCGGCATCGTCCACTGCATCTGCTCAACTCGCAGCGGCGCAGGAATCGAACAAGCTCCAGAAAGAGATGTTCGATAAGAACATCGAACTCCAGGCCCCTTTCCGGCAAGCCGGATTGAACGCGCTGAATCAACTCATGTACGGGGTTGGTGTCCCTAACACTGGAGTCGTTACTGCTACCCCTTCGGATCAGTCGTATGACGCCATCCGCAAGGAACTGTTGTCCAAGTTCACGACGCAAGGCCAAGGAGGTCCGGTCGCAGGACAGGCGGAATCCAACGACGGGACAGTCGGATTCATTCGCGGGCTGACTGGTCAGACGGGAACATCTACTGTTGATGAAGCCGGACTTGACGCCGCGATCCGCCAACGCATGGCGGAGAACGCGGGTGCGGCGGTATCGAACACGCAACAACCAGGCGGGCCGGGTTACGGTGATCTCACGCGAGATTTCACCATGTCTGATTTCAAGGCGGACCCCGGCTATGACTTCCGCATGTCCGAAGGGATGAAGGCCATCGAACGAAGCGCGGCGGCGCGTGGTGGACTCAACAGCGGCGCGACTCTGAAGGCAATCACCCGTTTCGGTCAGGATACTGCCGCGCAAGAGTATGGGACCGCTTACAACCGATTTCGGCAAGGCCAGCAGGTCAAACTGAACCCGCTCCAGTCCATCGCAGGGGTTGGGCGGACGGCCACGGGACAAATCAACAGCCTGAATAGCAACTATGCAACCAACGTCGGAAACAACCTGACGGGGGCGGCGAACGCATCTGGCGCAGCAACGATTGCTGGCAGCAATGCGCTGTCTGGATCGCTGACCAACGGCATCAATTCATGGCAACAGGCTAACCTGCTCAAGTCTCTGTTTAACAACGGACAGACGGGCATGTTGAGCGGCGGGCAAAGCTCGCTCGGCCTTTGAACTGTGGGGTAAACAATGGCAATTGACACCAGCATCTACGGGATGATCCGCACGCCGGAGCCGATCAACCCGCTGAAGAACGTCGCCGACGTGATGCAGATCCAGGGACTTCGGCAACAGCAGGAACTTGGCGGACTCAAGGCCGACGAGTACCGCCGTCGCGTGGAGCGCTCCAATGCTCTGCGTGGCCTTCTGTCTGGCATGCCGAACGCGACCGATGAAGAGCGAATCAAGGCATTGCGTGGTGGTGCTTACTTTGACGAAGCCGACAAGCTGGAGGGCGGATTGCTGACCCGTCAAAAGACGGCGGCTGAGATTAGCAAGCAAGGCGCTGATGCACAAAAGGCCAAGGTCGAATCCTTCGCCAAGATGCTGAACATGTCGAAACAGTTGGCCGGTGGTGTGATGGCGAACCCGACGCGAGAAAACGCGATGGCGGCTATCCAGCAGTCAAAGCTCATCGCCAAGCAACTTGGATTCGGAGACCTTGACTCCAGTTCTGACGAGCAGCAAATCGCGCAACTCCAGACACCTGAGCAGATCAGGCAGTGGGCCGCGTCGAAAGCGCTGGATGCTGAAAAGCTCTTGCCGAAGTTCACCAGTGTGAACCTGGGCAACGTCATGCAGACGCAGGG
>CAZWFX010000058.1:0-10520 GCA_964633425.1 uncultured Candidatus Saccharibacteria bacterium | reverse complement strand
AAGGATGGCCGAGACGGTCGCGACGGGGTCGACGGCAAGCCCGGGAAGGATGGCGCACCGGGCCCGCGTGGCGAGCAGGGGCTGCAGGGCAAGGATGGCGAGCCGGGCCCGCGTGGCGAGCAGGGGCTGCAGGGCAAGGATGGCGCACCGGGCCGCGACGGGAAGGACGGCGCGCCAGGTGAGCGTGGCGAGCAGGGCCCGGCCGGCAGGGATGCCGACCCGGAGCACGTGCGGACGTGCGTCGAGCGCGCGGTGGCCGATGCGATGCCGGGGCTGATCGAGAAGGCTGTCGCGGCGCGGCTGGAGGCGGTCGCGCCGGAGTGGCAGGCGAAGGCGGCGCTGCTGGTGCCGCCGGGCCGCGACGGTCTGCCGGGCCGGCCTGGCACGCCGGGCGAGGACGGCAGGGACGGTCGCGACGGTCAGGATGGCCGCGACGGCTGGACGCCGGACGACCTCGCCTTCGAGGTCGAGAACGGCCGCACGCTGGTGGTGACGTTCACCAGCGGCAGCCGGACGGTGCGCAAGGCGCAGGCGCTGCGCGGCCTGCCGGTCTACCAGGGCATCTTCCGCAGTGGCCAGCCGTACGAGGAGGGCGACCTCGTCACCTACGGCGGGTCGATCTGGCGTGCCGTTCGCGACACGCGCGAGGCGCCGAAGGGCGCACATGACGACTGGCACCTCGTCGTGAAGGGCGGCAAGTGAAGCGGCCGAAGATCATCACCGCGCCGGATGTCGAGCCGATCACGGTGGACGAGGCGCGCGCGCACATCGAGGCGCCGCGCTACGCCGACAGCGAGATCGACCCGGTGGACGACGCGAAGCTCGAGGGCTGGATCACCACTGCGCGCGAGCACTGCGAGGCCTTCCTCGGGCTGTCGCTGGCGGTGCGCGTGCTGGAGATCGCCCTCGACGAGTTCCCCGCCTCGGGCGCCGCGATCGAGTTGCCGATGGGCCCGGTGATCGACGTGGTCCGGGTGTCGTGGGGCGACGGGTCCGACGACGAGCTCGACGACGCCGACTTCGTGCTCGACGACTACACGCTGCCGGCCGAGCTAAAGCCGGTCGCGACGGCGTGGCCGACCGTCACGGCCGCGACGAACGCGCTCAAAGTGCGCTACCTGGCCGGTTACGGTGACGAGAGCGACGGGGCTGACCCGCTGCCCGCGACGTTCAAGTCGGCGATGCTGCTGCTGATCGGGCACCTGTACGAGCAGCGCAGCGAGACGACCGAAAAGGCGATGCAGAGCCTGCCGCTGGGCGTCAGCGCGCTGCTGCGGCCGCATCGGGTGCGCCTGGGGATGGCATGAACCCGGGCCGGCTGCGCCACCGCGTCACGATCGAGTCGGTCGAGACGGTCGACGACTCCGACGGCATGCGCGTCGAGACGTGGACGCCGATCTGGCAGGCGCTGCCGGCCGAGATCATGCCGATGTCCGGGGGCGAGCTCATCGCCGCGGCGACGGCGCAGTCGAAGGTCACGACGCGGATCCGCATGCGCTACCGGCCCGACATCGTCGCGCTGGACATGCGGGCAGTGCACCGCGGCACGGTCTACACGATCGAGGCGGTGGTGCCTGACAACACGAGCGGGATCCGCTGGATAACGCTGATGTGCTCGAGTGGCGCGGATGCCCGCGCGGGCTGACTGGGAGGGGCGATGGCTCGGCCGCACCGTCGTCTGCATCGCCAGCGGCCCGTCGCTGACCGAGGAGGACGCGGCGACCGTGCGCGCTGCCGGGCATCCGACGATCGTGACGAACACGACGTTCCGCCTCTGCCCGTGGGCCGACGCGCTGGTCGCGTTCGACTGCCGGTGGTGGCAGGTGCACTCGCGCGAGGTGCGCGAGACCTTCGCCGGCCGCACGCTGACCTTCTGCCCGAAGGGAGCGGCGACGCGCTGGGGCGTGGAGACGGCGCTGCACCGCGAGGACTGGATCCAGTCGTTCGGCAACAGCGGCACGGCGGCGGTGTCGCTGGCCGTCGTGACGGGCGCGTCGAAGGTGGTGATGCTCGGGTTCGACTGCCAGAAGACCGGCGGCCGCACGCACTGGCACGGGGACCATCCGCGGTCGCTGGGGAATGCGGTGTCGATGCCCAGCTGGCCGAAGCTGTTCGGCAAGCTCGCCGCGTGGGCCGAGGCGCGGCGCGTGCCGGTGGTGAACGCGTCGCGCGAGACCGCCCTCACGTGCTTTCCGCGGGTCACGCTGGAGGACGCGCTGCGATGAAGAGCATCAGATGCGGGCGCGGGTTCGGCGACTCGCTCTATCTGCAGGCGGCGGTACGTCACCTGCTGATGCACGGCGGGCTGCGCATGCGCGTGGCGTCGGACTGGCCCGACGTGTGGCGGCCGCTGGGCGAACGCGTCGAGGTGATCCCGTTCACGCGCCGCGTTGACATCGTGGCGCACTACGTGATGGGGAAGAAGCGACTCGACACGACGCAGTTCGAGGACGTGTGCCAGCGCGCAGGGATCGATGGCCCGGCCGAGCTGCGCCTCGACTGGACGATGACGAATCCGCGCCTGGCCGACGAGGTGACGAGCGGCGGGCGGCCGGTGCTGATCGTGCAGATGCCCCGCACGCCGATGGGCCGCACGGACGGCTTCGGCAGGACGCTCCTCCCGGACTGCCGCGCGATCCAGGCGCTGATCGACCGGGACGGCAGCGCGTCGAAGGTGGTGCAGATCGGCGCTGGCCGGCCGCTGTTCGACCTGCGCGGCATCGACCTGGACCTGGCGAACCGCACGACGGTGGCCGAGACCATCGACGCGGTGTCGGTGGCCGATCGGTGCCTCGGCTACGTCAGTTTCCTCGTGCCGCTGGCCGAGTCGCTGGACAAGCCGGCGACCTTCGTCTGGTCGCGGCGAGGGCTGAACGACGGGCAGCCGTTCATCGCGTCGATCACGCCGCGGAAGGTGCTGCACAAGGCGTCGAGCCGCGCGGTGATCGACGAGGAGGTGCTGCTCGATGTTCGTTGACCGCGGTGCAGTGGCCGCGCGCCTGGCCGGGAAGCGCATCGCGCTGGTCGGCAGCGGGCCCGGCGTGCTGGGCAACGACCCCGGTCTGATCGACTCGTACGACGTGGTGATCCGTGTGAACAACCACCGGCTGATCGACGAATCCACCGGCCGGCGGACGGACGTGCATTACTCGTTCTACGGCTCGTCCATCAAGAAGACCGCCGGCGACTTGCAGACAGAGGGCGTCGCGCTGTGCATGTGCAAGTGCCCGAACGCAAAGCCGATCGAGTCGCGGTGGCACGAGCGCATGAACAAGGTGCACGGGATCGACTTCCGCTACATCTACGAGGCGCGCGATGGCTGGTGGTTCTGCGACACCTACGTGCCGACCGTCGACGAGTTCATGGCGCACTTCCACCTGCTCGGCGGTCACGTGCCGACGACAGGCTTCGCGGCGCTGCTGGACGTGCTGTCCTACGCGCCCGCCAGCGTCTACATGACCGGCTTCGACTTTTTCACATCGGGCCGGCACAACGTCACCGACCGCTGGAAGCCAGGCCGACCTGACGACCCGATCGGCCACGTGCCGCAGATCGAGGCGGCGTGGCTGCGATGGAACATGCATCGGCACCCGATCACCGTCGATCGCGCGCTGGCCCGCGTGCTGGAGGGCATGCCGTGGAAGTGACATTCGAGTACCGCGGCGAGCGGTACCCGACCTACATCACGCAGGGCAACGCGGCGCGGTTCATCGAGCCGGCCGCGCGGCGGTTCTGCATCGGCACCGGGCTCGACGTGGGCTGCGGGAAGTGGCCGCTGTCTGGCGCGCTCGGCATCGACATGGCGCTGGGCGGTGACGCGATGGCGCTGCCTGAGCACGACGGCGCAGGCTGGCCCTACATCTTCAGCAGCCACTGCCTTGAGCACCTGGCCGACCCGGTCGGCGCGCTCCAGCACTGGCGGGAGCGGCTCGCGCCCGGCGGCACGCTGTTCCTGTACCTGCCGCATCCGGACATGACGTACTGGCTGCCGCAGCACTGCCGCAAGCATCGGCACTCGTGGCGACCCGAGGACATGGCGCGCATCGTGCGCGACCTCGGATTCGTCGATGTCATTCACTCGGAGCGCGACCTCGCATGGTCGTTCGCCGTCGTCGGAATCAAAGGGGCATGAACGTGGCGGAAAAGGTGATCGGTGATGTGCAGTTCGGGGCGCTGGCGAACCCGGCGCTCAATCAGGTGCTGCAGCAGTTCGGCGCGGAGGCGTTCCGCCGCTGCTCGATCATGATGGAGTTCGAGGCGTTCCTGAAGCGCGTGCATGCGCAGCTTCCGAGGCGCCGCATGACGTGCCTGGAGGTCGGCACGTACAACGGCATGTCGGCGATCGTGCTCGCGCAGTACTTCGACCGCGTGATCTGCGTCAGCGTCGACGACAAGCCGGGCGAGCTGCTGAAGCACGACATCGTGAAGGCGCTCGGCATCCGCAACATCCGCTTTTTCGACTGCGCCAACAACGCCGAGAAGGCCGCGGTTATCGGCAAGCTCGACTTCGACTTCTGCTATCAGGACGGCGACCACCTGAACGACACGCACGACGACTTCTCGCTGGTCAAGCGCTGCGGCCGCGTGCTGCTGCACGAGTACTGGCCGCTGCAGCCGGCGGTGTGGAACCTGGTCAACGGGCTGCCGCAGAACGAGATCCTGCGGGCGCAGTTCGACTGCCTTGCCTACTGGCAGGCCGGCGGGGTGGCGTGAGCCTCGACCGCCTCATCGCCAGTTTTCCGGCCGATCCGGACGGCGACCTGATGCTGTGCCGCGACCACGGCGTCGCGTACCAGCGCGACCGGGCGCACAGCGTGGCGTATGACGCGGCCTACTTCTCGAAGACCGGCAGCCACCCGGCCGAAATGGTGGAGGCGATCAACGCCGCCCGCATCGCGCTGGTCGCCCGTCACATCGGCGCGGCGCCTGTGCTCGACATCGGCATCGGCGCCGGAGACTTCATCGCGCGCCGCCCGAACACCTGGGGGCGCGACGTGAATCCGGCGGCGGTCGCGTGGCTGCACGAGCGCGGTCGCTGGGCCGAGACGCTCGATGGCTTCGCCGGCGTGACCATGTGGGACGTGATCGAGCACCTGCACGAGCCCGAGCACTACCTGCGCCACATCCGGCTGCATGGCTGGCTGTTCGTCAGCGTGCCGATCGTCTACGCGCTGGGCGCCATCAGGCTGTCGAAGCACTACCGGCCCGGGGAGCACCTCACGTACTGGACCGAGGATGGCTTCCTCGACTGGATGGCGTCGCACGGCTTCCGCTGCTTCGAGCGCAGCGACGCGGAGATCCTGGCCGGGCGCGAGAGCGTGCTCGCGTTCGCCCTCAAGCGCTACAGGTGGCCGGCGTGAGCGTGCAGACCTACCGCGGCAAGAACGGCTTCGTCTCGGCGCGCTTCCGTGGCTCGCTGGCCGAGAAGGTCAAGGCGCTGGGCGAGAGCGCGAAGGAGGCGCTGCGGCCCGCCGCGCAGGCCGGCGCGCAGGTGTTCTATGACGAGATGCTGCAGCGCGTGCCGGTGGCCGAGGGCGTGCTGCGCGACTCGATCTACCAGTTCCACCTCGAGCGCAGGTCGGACGAGGACAAACAGGTCTACGTCGTGGGTCCGAACAAGAGCAAGGCGCCGCACTGGCACCTCGTCGAGTTCGGGCACTGGCAGCCGTACGCGGTGGTGATGATCGACGGGCAGCTGAAGACGCTGAAGGACAGGCCGCTGCCCGAGCCGGTCTTCGTGCCGGCGCATCCGTTCATCCGGCCCACGCTCGACGCGACGGGCGAGAAGGCGCTGGAGGCGATGCGCGAGCGGTACACGCAGGCGTTGCGCGAGTCGAACACGGGGTGGGCCTGAGATGAGCTTCGAGGCGGTCATCGGCGAGCGTCTGCGCGGCCTCTGCGGCGGCCGCGTCTGGACGGACTTCCGTCCCGTCGGCGCGAGCAAGACGCTGCCGTTCATCACCTGGCAGCAAGTCGGCGGGCAGGTGATCTCGTTCCTCGAAGGCGGACACCCGGGCATGCGGAACGCGCGCATGCAGATCAACACCTGGGCGGCGACGCGGCGGGAGGCGAACGACCTGATGCGCGCGATCGAGGTCGAGATCCTCGGCACGCCGGCGCTACAGGCGACCGCGATCGGTGCGCTGACCGCGATCTATGACCAGTCCGTGCAGCTGTTCGGCGCACGGCAGGACTTCAGCGTCTGGCTGGCTGACTAGACCCAGCGACGCGATCTGAACAAGGGCCGCCACCGGCAACGGGGCGGCCCTTTTCGTTGCCCCGCGAGGGGTTCCACCACATGCCCGCCTCGCGGGCTTTTTGCATTGAAGAGGCCCCCATCATGGCAATCCAACTTCCAGACGGTTCGACCCTGGCGTACTACCCGTATGCCTCCCTCGGTTCCGCCAAGACCATCAACTCCGTCAGCAACGAGACCGAGGCCATCTCGGTCCTCGCGTCCGGCCACAACATCGTCGAAGACGACATCTTTCTGATCAACAGCGGCTGGCTGAAGGCGAACAAGCGCATCGCCCGCGCGAAGAACGTCGACACCGACAACAACGTGACGTGGGAGGGCATCGACACCTCCAGCACGACGCGCTTCCCGGCCGGTTCCGGTACCGGAACCATCCAGGAGATTTCCTCGGGCTTCTGGGTGCAGATCCCCTACGTGAAGGACTTCGCCGGCCAGGGCGGCGAGCAGCAGTTCGTCACCGAGGAGTTCCTCGACTCGGATGACCAGTACGAGTTTCCGACCTCTCGCACGCCGCGGCGCTACACCTGCGGCGTCGCCTTCCAGGGGCCGACGGCGACGCACTTCGCCGGCCTGAAGCTGGCCAGCGAGAACCGGCAGGAGATCCCGTTCCGCATCACGTTCCCGGACAGCTCGGTCACGTACTTCCTCGCGCTGGCGTCGTTCGACGTGGTTCCGACCGTGACGAAGGGCCAGGTGCAGGTCAACGCGCTGACGATGGCCGTGCGCGCCGAGCCGACGACTTACGCGGCCTGATCGCCGCGGGCCCTGAACCCCCACCCAAACAGAAAGCACAACATGGCCGCAAAGCAAACGCCGGTGAAGGTCAAGGTCGACCTATTCCCCACCGGCCCGATCACCTTCGCCGCTCCGGTCGAGATCCCGACCGCGAGCGGCGACACGCTGCACATCGAGTTCGTGTTCCGGCACCGCACGCGAAAGCAACTCGGCGAGCTCGCCGACGAGCGCGTGGCGCGACTCCGAGTGCGCTTCGAGGCCGAGGCCGCCGAGCGCAAGCGACGCGACGCCGAACGCGAGGCCGCCAGGGCGCGCGGCGATGAGGTCGAGGACGAGCCGCTCTTCCCGACCGGCAAGTACCTTGACGACGCCGTGCAGGAGATCGCCGACAGCGTCGAGGGCCTGCTCGAAATCGCCGAGGGCTGGAACATCGACGGCTTCGAGTTCAACGCCGAGAACCTGCAGCAGCTGTGCGACATGCACGGCGCGGCGGCCAACCGGATCAGCACCGCGTATCGCGAGGCGCTGGCGAATGGCCGCCTGGGAAACTCGAAGCGGTAGCGGAGCGCCTGTACCAGCGGCTGCCGACCGCCGACCAGGCGGCGTCGCTGGGCATCCCGCTATCCGCGTACGCGGCGCAGCCACCCGTCGAGGTGTGGCCCGAGAACGTCAAGGCAGTCCAGGTCTTCCAGCTGCTTGGCACGCAGTGGCAATGCGCGCCGATGGGCGGATACCTGGGCCTGAACTACGCCGTCTTGCCGACGGTGATCCAGTGGGCCGGCATCCAGATCCCGCCCGAGGACATGCCCGATGTCTTCCACACACTGCGCTGGCTCGAAAACGCCGCGCTGAAGGTGCTGAACGCGAAAGAGGACTGACACGATGGCCGACGATGTAGCAGGTTCCAGCGCGCTCGAAGTATCGGCCGACGGGTCGGGCTTCGTCGCTGCGCTGGACCGCATGACGAAGGCGTCTGAGGCCTTCGAGCGTAGCACCGTCGCATCGGCTGGCCGCGCCGGTCAGGCCGCGAGCTCGGTCGGAGACGGCGCAGGCGCTGCAGCGGCGAAGACCGAGGCGGCGTCGAAGCGCTTCACCACGGCCATCGAGCGCGAGATCGCTGCGCTGACGCTGTCGCGCGCGGAGTACCGCAAGTGGCAGGCGCAGCAGCAGGGCATCAGCGAGCAGGTGTACGGGCCGCTGATCGCGAGGCTGAACGCGGCGAAGGCGGCGCAGGACGCGGCCGCGGCGAGCGTCGGCAGGCTGGGCGATGCGACCGAGATCACGTCGCGGCAGGCGCGGCTGCTGTCGCGCAACTTCGGCGACGCACTGCGCGCCGTCGACATCGGCGGCGGTGCCCTGGGCGGCATCACCCAGCGCGTCAGCCAGCTCGGCATCGCCTTCGGCGGCTTCGAGGGCCTCGGCGCTCGCATCAGCCCGACCATCGCTGCGGTGGGCGGCCTGGCCGCCGCTGCCGCGCTGGCCGCGGTCGCGTTCCAGAAGGGCCACGCGGAGACCGAGGCCTATGCCCGCGCGCTGATCTTGTCCGGCAACGCCGCCGGCACGACGACCGGCTACCTGAAGGAGCTCGCGAAGGCGCAGGCACAGGTCGCCGGCACGCAGGGCGACGCGGCCGCGGTGCTTGCGCAGCTGGCCGCCTCTGGCGATGTCGCCGCCTCGCTGCTGGGCAAGGCCACGCAGGCTGCGGTCGGACTGGCGCGCGTCGGCGGGCCGGCGGCCAGCGAGACCGCGCGAAAGTTCGCGGACCTCGGCCGCGACCCGGTCAAGGCGGTCGAGAAACTTAACGAGGCCGAGAACTTCCTGTCGGCCAGCATCTACCGGCAGATCCGCGCACTGGTCGATCAGGGCAAGAGCGCCGAGGCGGCCGCGCTGGCGCAGACCACCTACGCCGACGCGCTGATCGGCCGCACCGGGCAGCTGGAACAGCGCCTGGGCACGATCGAGCGCAGCTGGCGTGCCGTCACCGGCGCCGCGAGAGCGGCCTGGGACGCGATGCTGAACATCGGGCGCGAGCAGTCGCTCGAGGAGCGGCTCGCCGGCGTCAATGCGCAGATCGAGTCGCAGCGCCGTCGTGTCGAGGGACTCCGCAACGCTCCCCAGGCCGGGAACCTCGCGCTCACTGGCGGCGCCGGTGTCTCCTCCGCAGAGGGCGCTGTAGGCTCGCTCATCGGCCAGCGCTCGGCCATCAACCGCTCGCTGCTGAACCAGACCGAGGGCGCAATCGCCGCGCGCGCTGCGGCGCAGGAGGCGAAGAAGGCGATCGAGGACGCGAACAAGGCGATCACGAAGCCGGTCGAGAGCCCGTACGGCGACATCATCCGCGACCTGCGCAAGCTGGAGCAGGCCCAGGAGGAGGAGCTGCGCACCGGCGGCAAGGTCAGCGAAGCGCGGAAGCTGCAGATCCGCCTGATCGACCAGTTCGCGGACAAGGCCGACAAGCTGACCTTCGCGCAGCGCCGGGTCATCGCGGCCGAGATCGCGCAGCGCGTGAGCACGCAGGAGCGCATCGACGAGCTGCAGAAGCAGGTGAAGGCCGAGCAGGAGTACGCCGACGCCGAGGCGAAGGCGGTGCAGCAGCAGATCGACAACATCGCGCGCGAATTCGAGGCGCGGCAGAAGGTGCTCGCGGGGATCGACGAGCGCACGCAGAAGGTCGCCGACGAGGTGCAGGCAGCGGAGATCGCGGCGGCGGCGAACATCAGCCTGGCCGAGGCGATCGAGCAGGTCGCGATCGCGCGGCTGCGCGAGAAGGCCGCGGGCGCCGAGGGCGACCCGGCGCGGCTGGCCGACATCAATGCCGAGATCGCTGCGCGCGAGCGGCTGCTGTCGGCGCTGGCCGACAAGCGGTCGCAGGATGCCGCGGCGAAGTCGGCGAAGGCGTTCGAGGACGCATACCTGCGCAGCTATGACAACCTGAGCCAGGGCCTGACCGACGCGCTGATCCAGGGCGGCAAGAGCGCGGCGGACTACATCAAGGGGCTGTTCCGCAACCTCGTGTTGCGGCCGCTGCTGGAGCCGCTCGTGCGGCCCATCGCGGGCGTGGTGGCTGGCATCACGGGCGGCGGTGGCACCAGCGCCTTCGCGGCCGACGCCGTGGGCCAGTCCGCTTTCGGGCAGGTGGCGCAGGGCGCGACGCTGTTCAGCGCCGGGCAGAAGATCTACGAGGGCTTCGCGTCGGGTTTCTCCGGGGTGGGCGCTGCCGCGCAGAGCACAGCCGTACAGGCAGGCCTCGCGCAGTACGGCGGGTACTCCACGAACGCGGCGTTGATCGAGGCGCAGGCCGGAGCTTCTGGGTACGGTGCGGCAGCCGGGAGGGTCGGCGCCAACGGCGCCGGCACCGCGTCGACGTTCGGCAGCGCGGCCAGTGCAGCAGCCGGCGCCGCGGTCGGCATCTACGGCGGGCGCGACATCAGCGGCGGCTACGCGGCCTTCGGCGGCAGCGGCAACGGCACCGTAAACGCCGGCACGGCCATCGGCGCCGTGGTCGGCAGCATCGTCCCGGTGATCGGCA
>CAZWFX010000057.1:0-10545 GCA_964633425.1 uncultured Candidatus Saccharibacteria bacterium | reverse complement strand
TCGAGCCACCGACGCACGGCGCCCTCCGACACGCCGCACATCCGAGCAAGGGCACGATTCGACACTCGGCGCGCGTCCATCAGCCGGCGCAGTCGCCGGCCGAACGCGGTGTGGGGGCGGGGCACGCGGAGAAGCCTACGCACCCGGCCGTCGGCGGTCTACCCGGTGCCGGGGGCCCCGCGACTGTCGCACCCGCGACAGTCAGGCCCGCCGCCGACTGTCACACCCTATATACGGTGCGCTACGGTGCGCTCCCGTGCGCAGATTCGGCGCGGCGCGGTGTGTACGTTTCGGGTGTAAGCACATGTGCGCCATCGTCTTACGTCACGACGCGCCGCACGCTTTTGAAACCCGTACGTCTGCCATTCCGTCACTTCGGCGCGCGTTTGCTGGCAAGGACTTACGTCGACTGTCAAGGCCCGTGACAGTTCCACGGGGAACCGTTAGACTGTCGCGCCCCCCGGTGGAGGTCGCCCCATGGCGTGGATCGTATGGCGAGGGCGCGGGCCGCGCAAGACGGCGACCGTGCGATGGAACGACCCCAAGACCGGGGTGGAGAAGGCACTCGCGCTCGGCACCGACGATCCCCACGTGGCGCGGCTGGAGAAGGCCCGCATCGAGGCCGAGGTGGAGCGGCGGGCGCCACGGCTCCCGCAACTGACCGGGGACGACCTGCTCGACGCATGGATCAGCGACCGCAGGGCGCGCGGGCACGTGGGGGAGTCGACGGAGGACTACTACCGGGGCAAGGTCGGTCCGTTCCTGCGTGCCCATCCCGACGTCCCCGTTGCGCGCCTGACGGCCCGGCACGTCGAGGTATGGGTCGCGGCGCACCCGAAGTGGAAGCCCCGCAGCGTCCAGGCGTTCCTCGTCAGCCTAGGCACGATGCTGGCGTGGGCGAAGCGGGCCGGGCAGCTCGTACCGGCGGGGCTCGTCGAAGAGGTGCGCGGCATCGAGCGCCCCCCGATTCGGCTGGTGGATAGGAACACCATCACCCCGGCGCAAGTGACGGCACTCCTGACCGCCGCGCGCGGGACGGACCTCGAGCCGGCCGTGGCCCTCGCGGCGGGCGCGGGGCTGGGCCTGGGCGACCTGCGCACGCTCCGGTGGGATGAGGTCGACCTGGCGGCCGGGACGCTCCACCGGCCCGCGGGCAGGCGCAAGACGGGCGAGCGATACCGGGTGCCGCTGGCGGCCGTCGTCGTCGAGGTGCTCAAGCGCGCGCCGCGGAAGGGGCCGACGGTGTGCGCCCTCCCCCCGATGCGGACGCTACGGGAACGGTTCGACGCGCTCCATACGGCGGCGGGCGTGCCCCGGGGGAAGGGCGACGGCTGGCACCGGCTACGGCATACGTTCGCGTCGATGCTCGCGGCCCGAGGCGTCCCGCTCCCCACGATCCGCGTCCTCCTCGGTCACGCCCCGGGGTCGACCGCGACGCTGCGGTACGTCCACCCCGAGGACGCGAGGTCGCTCGACGCCGTCCGGGGGATCAGCGATGCGCTCGGTGGCGCCCCGGCCGGCGGGTGACGTAGACCACCTGGGGGCGTGGCGAAAGCGCCTTGGCGAGCACGAACGCCACCCCGGCGATGAGGACGAACAACCAGGCGCCGATGGCCCCGGCGACAGCCCCCAGCGCGGCCCCGCCCGGCCCCGACCCCTTCCACCCCCCCACCCCGGTCTGGACGATGCTCCCGATCCAGACCGCCATGAAGGCCCATCCGATCAGCCGTAGAAGCATGCTCACGGGTCGCCCCTTTCGTATCGAATCGTATCGAAGCGAGTCTATTGCGGTTGTCCCCCCGGTCGGGCATATTCCGCACGCCTTCGGGGCCGAAAGCCCCGCCCCCCCGGTGTGCCGGGGGTCATAGGCCGGGAAAGGTCGCCCCGTGCGGGCACGACAGGTGGTAGGGGAGGCGGCAGCGCGAAAGGCCGAGGCCTCGCGCGTGCTCATCGTCCTAGCGATTTGCGCAGGGCGAGGTACTGGTCGGCTGCTTGTTCGAGGTGCGCAGCGCCGCCGGGCTGGCCGAGCACGCGCACGACCTTTGCGGAGGACGGGCTGAGGGACTTGAGCGCGTTCGCCCGGTCCTCGTCGGTCCACTCCACGTCGGGCCCGGGGATGCGCCCCGCGATCCAGTCGAGGCTCACCGACAGCACGTCGGCCATCGCCACGACAACGGGCCACAGGGGCTCCGTTGGCGCCTTGGCGCGTATCCAGCGCGCCGCGTGCTCCGGGTGCTCCATGCCCATCTTTCGCCCGAGGTCGATGGCCTTCCATCCCCTCGTGGCGAGTTCGGCGCGGACTTTCGCGCGCCAATCGCGCTCCGTTCTCTTGGTGGTCACGCCCGGGATTAGGCGACCGAACCCCGCCTAGCGCAAGGGGTTAGGCGACCGCGAGCGCACATCTTGGCTTCCTAGTCCTAAAAATGTTGCCACATAGCCAAGTTTGGCTATACTCCCGGGCATGAAGCGCACGCAACCGACGCGGCTCCTCCTCAGGCCCGGCGAAGTGGCCGAGTTGTTCGGCGTCACGACGCAGACCCTTCGCAACTGGACGAAGCGGGGCGGCTCGCTCCACGGCGCCGTTGTCCGCATCCCCGGGATGCGCCAGTGGCGCTACGACGCCGCGACCGTTCGCGCGCTCGTCCGCAAGGGCCAGCGAGGTGTCGCGTGAAGCACACCGACACCATCGAGCCCGAGGGCATGACGCGAGCACAGGCCGCTGCGTTCCTCGGCGTCTCGCTTCGGTCCTTCGACACCCTGATCGACACCGACCCGGGCGTCGCTCGCGCCCGCCGCTACCCGACGACCCGCGCCGTCTACGTGCGGTCGATCCTCGCCGCGTGGCTCACCGATGCGCGCCGCGGGTGCCCGACGACGCCGCGGAGGATCGCATGAGCACCTTCCCCGCCGTGCTCTCCCGCCACTCGCAGCACCCGCTCGGGTGCGACTACGAGCTGCCCGTGCTCGTCTCGTACGAGTGGCACCCCGCCGACGCGAGCGGTGACGCGACGGCCGAGATCGTCGCGGTGGTCGACGAGGGCGGGCGGGACGTCCACCTGACGCCGCTCGAGGAGTTGCGGCTGTCGCGGCTGGCCGAGTCGTACGCGACGAACCCGGTACAGGCGGTGCGCCCGTGACCGTCTACACGCTCAAGACGTGGACGGGCGTGTCGTGGGGCACGGTGCGGAACGTGCTCGGCATCGGCGAGGCGGTTCGCAACGCCGAGACGTGGGCGCGTCGGGTGGGTATCCCGGCGCGCATCGAGGTCGGTGGGTACGTGGTCTACGAGGTGACGCCGCGGGACGTGGCGTAGCCCTACGGGGCGGGAGGTGGGACGTGGATCGAGAGTACGTATGTCACATGGTCGCGCGGGACGCCGTTCAGGACGTCTACGCGGGCTACGTCGTCCCCGTGAAGGACAAGAACTGCGTCAAGCGCCACGGCGGGAAGCGCGTGCGATCCGTCCAGATCGTCGCCATCACCGACGAGGACCAGCGGCGCGACGCGGAGCGGGACTACGCGGCCCGGTTCAAGGCGGTCAAGGACTTGCTCCTCGCCAACGCGCCGAAGCGGGTGACGTTCGCGCAGGCCCGAGCGGTTCTAGCCACGGCATCGGGAGGTGCCTCGTGACGCTTGACCGAGACGAGTTGGCGCGGGACTTCGCGCTGGCGCTGGCACAGGGCTACGGGTTCAACGAGGACGTCGCATCGCGCGGCGTCGTGTTAGCCGACGCCCTCCTCGCGGCGCTCGCGTCAAGGCCCGCCCTCGCCCCGCCCCCCGCCGCTGCGCCCGTGGCGTATGTGCCCAAGGTAGGGGACTATGTGACGTGGGGCGCGTGCGTTTGCGTCTACCGCGTGACCAACGTGGCCGGCCAGCACGTCAAGATGACCCCGTGCGACAAGCGGTGGTCGTACGCTTCCGATGACGAGGTGTGGTGCGACCCGTCGCTCCGCCCCGCGACGCCTGCCGAGCGCGAGGCGGCCGGCATCCCCGCTGCGCCCGTGGCGGCTCCCGTCGAGGCGAAGCGGCCGACGCATGTGAGGGTGACGGGGCCATCCAACGTCACGCACGTCACCGTCGGCAAGGTCTACAAGGTGACCGAGTGGCTTGCTGGTGAACATCCCCGCCCGCGCATCGTCAACGACGACGGCGACGTGTGGAATCTCTCCACTGCTGATGAATGCGGCGGCGCGTACATGCCCAAGTGGGAGCCCTGCGCCCCTCCCACCCCCGAGGCGCCCGACGCGAGGGGGGAGGCGTTCAAGGCGCTGCTCGCCTACGCGGAGTGCGATCACGCCTACTGCTACGAGAAGGGCGGGGTGTGGCCCGACGTGTTCAAGCGCCACGGGTGGGACGAATCCGAGAACTCGGGCGAATGGCTCAAGGTGCTGTGCGCCCGCGCCCTCGCCCTCTCCCGCCCCGCCGCGACGAAGGGGGGTGCGTAATGGACCGCATCGAAACGGTCGGGGACGGTACGGCGTGGCGCGAGGACGGCACCGCGCCCGGTAGCGGCGTCGCGGGCTGGGCCATCGTGGGGGCGGCGCTGCTCGCGCTCGTCGTCGCGGTGTTCGCGTGACCCACTACCACCTGCGCGAGTCCCGCCCCTTGCGCGACGGGACCACCGCGCGCATCGAGTACGTGGCCCGCGACGCCGACGACGCGCGCCACGCCGTCGAGTGCGCCTGCGAGCGGGGCGAGGTGGAGTTGTTCCACGACGGGTGCGAGGACGGCTCGATTGACGAGCAATGCGTCTGCGACGAGTGCCAGCACGCGCGATGGGCCCGGTTCAAGGCGTGGCGCGAGACGTGGGAGAGGGTGGGGGTGGGGCGATGAGCACCTACGAATCGTTCGTCGAGTCGAAGCAGCGATTCTTCGACGCGGTCGGCATCCCTGGCGCCGTCGTCGACCGGCCGTGGCTGTTCGACTTCCAGCGGGACCTGACCGCGTGGGCGCTGCGCCGTGGCCGGGCTGCCATCTTCGCGTCGACAGGCCTCGGCAAGACGCGCATGGAGTTGGAGTGGGCGCGGCAAGTCGGCATCCACACGGGCGGGAGGGTGCTCATCCTCGCCCCGCTGGCCGTGGCCGATCAGACCGTGCGCGAGGCTCACGACGTCGGCATCGTCGGGGTCCACCGCGTGCGCGACCAGTCAGACGTGACCGACGCCACGTTCATCGCGGTCACGAACTACGACCGGCTCCACCGATTCGACCCGTCCGCGTTCGTCGGGATCGTGCTGGACGAGTCGTCCATCATCAAGCACCACGACGCCAAGACGCTCGGCGTGCTCATGGAGTCCTTCGCGCGGACGCCGTTCCGCCTGTGCGCCACGGCCACCCCGAGCCCGAACGACTACTCCGAGCTCGGGACGCACGCGGAGTTCCTCGGCGTCTGCTCGCGGGCCGAAATGCTCGCGGAGTATTTCTGCCACGACGGGGGCGAGACGCAGAAGTGGAGGCTGAAAGGCCACGCCCGCGCGCCGTTCTGGACGTGGGTCGCGTCGTGGGGCGCGATGGTCCGCAACCCGGCAGACCTCGGCTACGACGGGTCACGGTACGTCTTGCCTCCGCTCAAGATCCATCACCACGTCTGCGAATCCGCCGTGGCCGAGGGCCAACTGTTCGCGGACGAGGCGTTGACGCTACAAGAGCGCCGGGCCGCCCGCCGCGCGTCCATGGATCGCCGGGTCGCCTTGTGCGCCGGCATCGTGAACGCAGACCCGCATCCGTGGGTCATCTGGTGCGACCTCAACGACGAGTCGAAGGCGCTGGCCGAGGCGATCCCCTCCGCCGTCGAGGTCACCGGGTCCGACGATCAGGACGTGAAGGAGAAGCACCTCGATCAGTTCGCGCGGGGCGTCGTCCGATCCATCGTCACGAAGCCCAAGATCGCCGGGTTCGGCCTCAACTGGCAGCACGCTTCCCGCATGGCGTTCGTCGGCGTGACGGACTCATGGGAGGCGTACTACCAGGCCGTGCGCCGTTGCTGGCGGTTCGGGCAGACGCAACCCGTCCACGTCCACATCTTCACGTCCGAGGCCGAGGGCGCCGTCGTGGCGAACCTCGAACGGAAGGAAGATGCCGCCCGCGTCATGGCCGAGGAGGTCGCGGAGGCCACGCGCGAGGCCGTTCGGTCCAACATCGGCGCACAGCGCCGCGTCCAGAACACGTACAACCCGACCCAGGAAGTGCGCGTGCCCGCGTGGCTCGCAACGGAGAACGTATGAACCCGGTGAAGTGTCTCGATCAGGTCGTCACGGAGCGATACGCGCTTTACCACGGCGATTCCTGCGAAGTGCTCAAGGGCCTGCCGGATGCGTCGGTCGGATTCTCGGTGTTCTCCCCGCCGTTCGCGTCGCTCTACACCTACTCCAACTCGCCGCGCGACCTCGGCAACGTGCGCGACGATGCCGAGTTCCTCGCACACTTCGCGTGGCTCGCCCCGGAGCTTTACCGCATCACGAAGCCCGGTCGTCTCCTGTCCTTCCACTGTATGGACATGCCCACGTCGAAGGAGCGGGACGGGTACATCGGCCTGCGCGACTTCCGCGGCGACATGATCCGGGCGTTCCAGGCTGCCGGGTGGATCTTCCATTCATCGGTCACGATCTGGAAGGACCCCGTGACCGCGATGCAACGCACGAAGGCGCTCGGGCTGCTTCACAAGACGATCATGAAGGACTCGTGTATGTCGAGGCAGGGCATCCCTGACTACCTCGTCACGATGCGGAAGCCGGGCGTGAACGACGAACCCGTGAGCGGGCCGCTGGTGGAGTACGTCGGCACGGACTCGCGCGACTTCCTGACCGGAGACGAGTACCGCGACTCCATCAACATCTGGCAACGGTACGCATCCCCGGTGTGGATGGACATCGACCAGTCCGACACGCTCACGCGCGATGGTGCCCGCGAGCACGACGACGAGCGCCACGTCTGCCCGCTCCAGCTCCAGGTGATCCACCGCGCCATCGACCTGTGGAGCAACCCGGGCGACGTGGTGCTGTCCCCGTTCGGCGGCATCGGGTCCGAGCCGTACAAGGCGATCCAGATGGGGCGTAGGGCCATCGCGTGCGAGTTGAAGGCGTCCTACTTCGCGCAGATGGTCAAGAACTGCGAGAACGCGACCCGGCACATGACGGGCGAACTGTTCTAGGCCGCGTCATGACCCCCCTCACCTACTCGATCCGCGACAGCCAGGACCGCGACGTGACGCCGACGAGCACCCCGCCCGCCACGATGAGCGCGGCACGTCGCATCGCGCGGCTCTACGGGCCCGGCGCGGTCGTCCTCGGGGCGAGAGGGCAAGTGGTTTACACGGTGAAGCGGAACAACAAGGAGAAGGCCAAGTGAGCACCGATATCGTTCGCAAGCAGGACGCCACGATGGCGCCCGTCAACCCCGCCAACGTGGGCGAGATCCTGCGCCTCGCGGTGGACAAGGGCGCCAGCATCGAGCAGATGCGCGGCATCCTCGACCTCCAAGAGCGCATCGAGAAGCGCGCGGCCGAGGGCGACTTCCGCGCCGCCTTCGCGCACTTCCAGGGCGAGTGCCCCCCGATCAAGCACGATCAGGTCGTCGACTTCGTGACCAAGGCGGGGCGGCGCACGTCGTACAGCCACGCGAGCCTCGGGCAGATCGCCCGCACGATCAACCCCATCCTCGGGCGCTACGGCCTGTCCTACTCGTGGGAGTCGGCCATCGTCGACGGGATGATGGTCGTGACGTGCCTCGTCTCGCACGTCTCGGGGCACAACGTCTCCGCGAAGTTCGGGCTCCCCGCGAAGGGCGGGACCGACATGATGAGCGAGGCGCAGCAGTACGCATCGACGCTCACCTACGCGAAGCGGCAGTCGCTCGTCCAGGCGCTCGGGCTGACGACGGCGGACAGCGACGTGGACGGCGCCGACATGGCGCAGATCGTCCACGGTGCGGCGCCCTCGGTCGGCGGCCCCGACCGCGTGACCGAGGAGCAGGCCGCCAACCTCCGCGCGCTGGCCGAGGAGGTCGGCGCTGACCGGGAGCGGTTCCTCAAGTTCTTCGGCATCGCGTCCCTCGCGGACATGCCAGCCGCCCGGTTCCACGAGGCGGTCAAGATGCTGGAAGGGAAGCGCAAGTGATCCTCGTCGACTGCCAGCAGGGAACCGAGGAGTGGAAGCGCGCCCGCCTCGGCGTCGTGACGGCCAGCGGCGCGGACTCCCTCCTCTCCCCCAAGACGCTCAAGCCCTCGGCGCAGGCCGCCGGCTACATGGCGCGGCTCATCGCGGAGACGATCCTCGGGGAACCCCTTGACGACGTGTCCTCGCAGTACATGGAGCGCGGCACCGACTTGGAGCCCGAGGCCCGCAAGTGGTACGAGTGGGAGAAGGACTGCGACGTCGAGCAGGTCGGGTTCATCACGACGGACGACGGGCGCCTGGGGTGCTCGCCGGACGGGCTGGTCGGCGCGGACGGGGGCTTGGAGATCAAGTGCCCCGCAGCTCACACCCACGTCGCGTACAGCATGGACCCCGACAGCCTCGTCGCGGCGTACCGCTCGCAGGTCCAGGTGTCGCTGCTCGTGACGGGGCGCGCGTGGTGGGACCTCCTGTCGTTCAACCCCGTGATCCCGCCCGTCGTGGTGCGCGTGCTCCCCGACGAGTCGTATCGCGCGGCGTTCGTCCCCGTGCTCAAGAAGTTCCTCGCGGACATGGACGCGGCGCTCGCCAAGATGCGCCCCGCCGTGGCCGCGAAGCGAGACAGCAACCCGTTCCTCTAACCCCCCTTGCGCGGGCCGGTTTCGCGCACGAGTAAAAGTCGCCCCTCCTCACCATCCCCTTTTCACCCGCGACTTTCCGGCTCGCCTCTTCCCGTCAACACCCTTGGAGTTCTCCATGCCCCCCTTCCTTCCCACCCTGCGCGCGCTGGACGCCAAGGCGACGCCGGGGCCGCTCACGGTTCACGCCGAACATCCCACGGGTATCGACGTGTTCGACCTCGGCGGATTCCGCATCGACGCCGATGGGCAAGAGCAGGTCGCGTACATCTGGAACGCCTCGCAGCGGTGCCAGTCGCCCAACTACGTCGGCCCGCCTCACTACTTCGGGTCGAAGCACGGGGAGTATGACGCAGCACTCTACGTCCTCCTCCGCAACTCCGCCGCGCGACTTGCGGCCGTCGTGGAGGCGAGCGAAGCACTACTGTCGCACCTCGCGGGGCATTCCGGCCCGTGGGATGCGTGCGGCGAAGTGGCAGACTTGCGCGCCGCCCTGCTCGCGCTGGACGAGGTGAAGGCGTGACCTACCTCATCGTGCTCGGGTTCATCCTGCTCTCGCTCATCTCGTTCGGCGTCGGCTACACCTGGGGCTACGCCTCGGGGCGGCTGCGTCAGCACATGGGAGGTGGGAAGTGAGCCGCTTCACCATGCGACTCGACAAGCGCAACGAGCGCCGCAAGTGGGCGTACCTGTCGTGGTTCCCCGACGCGCGATTCGTCGGCCCGTGCGGTCGTCGCCACGAGCGCAAGACGACGGCGTGGAACCTCGGCTGGTCCCACGAGCAGAACGAGACGGAGAGCGGCGACGCGCCGTCGACCTGCCCGTGGACGAAGCGAACGTACCTGCGACAGTACGAGATGGGTCGCCGCGACTGGCGCTACGCGCATCGAGGTGCCAAGTGACCGCCCCCGTGAGCCTGCCCGCGTCGTGCGAGGTGGAGGCGCTGGCCGAGTGGCTGTACGAGACGGCACAGGCCGCTCACCCTCGCGGCACGCCCGGTTTCCGCGAGACGCCGTGGGACCGCCTCGGCCCCGATGGTCGCCAGCAGACGCGCGAAACGGCCCGCGCCGTGCGGGCGCTCGTCGAGGCGAAGGTGCGGGAGGCGGTCATGGAGACGGCTGGCGTTGCCGTGTACCTCGGCATGGGCGACGATGGGCGCCCCGAGTACGACATGGAGCGCGTGGATGGCGTTGTCTCCCGCGTCCTCGGGAGCGCGTCGTGACGCCCCCCGCGAGCGTCGAGCCGGTGGTGCTGTGGAAGGAGTACGGCTACCGCCCGTTTCAGGACGGGTGGTCCGAGAACCCCGCGCACCGTGGCGCCGAGGATGCGGCCGAGGGGCGCTGGCTGCCGCTCGCCGCGTACACCGCGTTGATGGCGCGGATCGATCGGGCGGAGGAGGCGTTGCGGCGCTTCGCGGACCTTGGCGACGAGTCGCGCTACCCGCGTCGCCCGTCCCGCCTCGACGTGCCGTTCGAGTGGTACGTCAACGCCCGCGCCGCCCTTCGCGCGGGAGGGGGGTAGGCGTGGGAACACACAACTTCAACCGGAATCGTTTCGACGAGGGCAAGGCCAAGTCGTTCGTCGACTACGCCATCACCGCCGTTATGGCTCTCGTCGTCATGGCCCTGTGTGTCGGGGTGGTGTCGTGCCAGTTCACCGTCTATCGCAAGAAGCACGGCCCCCAGATGACGTTCTGGGACTTCCTCATCGACTCGGAGCGCAAGTGATCGCCCCGCACCGGATCCACGGGACGACCGACCGCATGTGCGTGAAGCACATGAAGCGGCTCAAGGGCG
>CAZWFX010000056.1:0-10632 GCA_964633425.1 uncultured Candidatus Saccharibacteria bacterium | reverse complement strand
AGGGTACGCAGGGCCCGAGCACGGCGAGGCGGACCACCACGGCGCTCAAGGCCCCGCCCCGGTGACACGAGCCCGACCGGCGGCTTGTTCCCTCACCCGAAACAGAGGGAACAACCGAGGGAACACCGAAACACCTTCCCTACAGCGGTTGTTCCCTTGTTCCCTCTGTTCCCTCAAAAGTCGAGGAGCTGGCCTTGGGCAATTCGTGTGCTGCGCCGCCACGAGCACCTCGCCCCTCGCGTGTACGCACGAGACGCAAGGGAACAAGGGAACAACCCCTTGTTTTGGCTGTTCCCTTTGCTGTTCCCTCACCCTCGCCGCGGAGGGAACAAGGGAACAACCGCTGTCAGAAAGGCGTTTCATCGCCACCCCCTTCGGTGACAGCCCACGCCGCAGGACGAAACCAGCACCAGGTCGGGGCCCCGCGCCGTCCGTTCCGCAGGGGTCTGTGCTTACGACGGTCCAGGCCGAGGACACGAAGAACATGCCCGGCGCGCGCGCAGTTCGCCTTGTTCTGCTCTTTCCGCGGCAGCCCCATCTCGCACAGGGCTTCGGCGGCCGTCACCTCCTCGCGGTCCAGGCCCCGAATCCACTCCTCGAGCGGCGCGAGCCACGGGTCTTCCACGGCGTGCTCCTTCGCGCACTCCTCGCGTTCCTGGTCCTCGTCGGCCGAGAGCCACCAAGGCTCGCCGGCCTCGAGCGCCGCCACGGCCTCGGCCCACAGCTGGTCCCGGTCCCGGGCGACCGCCGAGGCGTCGATGGGGGTCGCGACCCGCAAGCACCAGAAGCGCCGCGAGCCCGTGGGGTCCGTGAGGAACTGGTCGTCGTTCGTGCTCCCGACGATCACGCAGCTCCTGGGAAAGTTGGCCGTCGTGCGGCCGTAGGGCGGGCGAAACAGGTCTTCGCGCCGGGAGATGAAGGCCTTGACCTCGCCCGCGTGCCGCGCGCCGGTCACCCGATCGATCTCCCCCCACTCGGTGATCCACGCCGCGTGGATCTGCTGGTAGCCGTCCTTGTCGCCGATGCGCACCTCGGTGTCGGCGAACCACTCGCCCGCGAGGGCCCGGAAGAAGCTGCTCTTGCGCCACCCCTGCGGGCCCACGAGCACCAGGGCCGTGTCGACCTGGCACCCGGGCCGCAGGGCGCGCGCCACCGCCGAGACGAACCACCGGCGGACCATCTTCGCGGCGAGCTCGCCCTCGGCGCCGAGCAGCCCGCGCGCGACGTAGGTGAGGCGCTCGACGCCGTCCCACCGCAGGCCCCTGAGGTAGTCCTGCACCGGGTGGTAGGCCTGCTCCTCGGCGAGCGACCGAACCGCCTGCATCACCGAGGCCTCCGAGGGCGCGAAGCCGCCCCAGGGCGCGTCCTCGATCTGCTCGCGGAACGTGCCGATGCGCCCCTCCGGAAGAGCTTTGCCCTCGAACTCCACCTGCTGGGTCATCCGGTTCAGCCGGAAGCGCCCGGCGTAGCAGGGGGCCCCGCGGAAGATCTTCATCACGTTGCCGAAGGTGTTGACCGTTCGGCCCCGCGCCCGGGTCAGGTCTTTTTCCCACGCATCCAGGGCCCTGGTCGCGTCGGCGCTCGGCCGCACATAGTCCCACGCCTTCGACGCCGACGCCGGGTCGCGGGCCATCTCGGCGATCCACCGGGGCAGCTCGCCGAGGGGCGTGGTCGCCGGGTGAGAAGAGCTCATCCACCGAAGCAACACTTGGCGCTCGACGCTCGGCGGGATCCGCTCGACGCACCCCGCGCCCCGCACGCTCACCCCGGGCGCGACCCCGTGCAGGTTCGTGGCCGAGGGCACCCCGCCCGCAGGCGCCCGGAAGTAGCGCACCACGCGCCCCTCGCCGTCCTCGGCGAAGGCCTTGTGCGCCGGGGCCTCGGGCAGCGCGCCGTGGGCGCCCGTGAGGCGCTCCAGGGTCTGCGACCCCACGCGCCCTGTGGTGACCACGGCCACCACCTCGCCGAGGTCCACCACCAGGTCCGCGCCGTCGACGCGCACGGGCCACCCCTTGTGCCGGAGCACCTCCGCGCACGCGCGGGCGTCGAGCCCCGCGAAGGGGTCCCGAGCGCCACGATTCGATCCATGCCCGTCCGCCATCAGCCGACTCCCAAGGCCAGCTGCTGCGCCGGCGCCGTCGTCTCTGCCCGCTCGTCACCCCACCGCACGACCCTCGGCGCCGCGAGGCGCGGGTCCCGGCCCCCGAGGGCCCACCGCAGCACGCCCGCCAGGGCCACCACGTCCCCGCGCACCCGGTGGTCCCCGGAGAGGACCGAGGCCGCGCGGGCCAGCGACCCGAGGGCGTAGCTGCCGAGGCCGGGGCGCAGCTGCTTGATCCACGGGAGCGAGTCCACCCAGGCCCAGCGGGGCAGCTCGAGGCCGAGCCGCGCGCACTCGTCCTCGAGGACGGCCCGGTCGAAGCGGTCCGCGTTGTGCGCCACCACGTAGGCAGGCGCCTGCGCGTCGACCCAGGCGCACATCCGGGGCCACACGACCTCGAACACGGGGCAGGGCGAGACCATCCGGTCCGTGATCCCGTGGATCCGCTGGGCCTCCTGCGGGATGCGCTGGTCGGGGTTCACCAACCTCGACGCCCCCGCCCCAAGGCGCCCGCTCGGCAGCTCGCACACCCACACGCCGATCTCGACGACGCGGCACGGACGAAGGCCCGTGGTCTCCAGGTCCAAGAGGGCCACCTTCAGGGGCTCGACGCCCTCGGGCTCGACGGGAACCGCCGAGGGCACCTCGGTGACGACCGGAGCCCCCGCGACCTTCGGCGGGCCCGCGATCACGCTCCCGCGCACGTGGCAGACCGAGGGCCCCAGGGTCTTCACGGTGAAGAACTTCTCGTCGAGGTCGACGCCCACCCACCGCGCAGGCATCGCGCTCGCCTCGTTCCAGGCGAGCGCGTCGACCTCGCTCCGCGTCCACCCGAGGTAAAGGGCCCTCTCGCGCCAGCTACCGCCGAGCATGTTCCACCTCCCGCGCGAGGCGCGTGAGTTCCACGGCCGCCCGGTCATGCGCCTCGGCGCGCCGCTCAGCGCCCCCGCACCGGTCCAAAAGGGCCAAGGTCTCGTGCCGCTCGACCAGGCCCCACAGGACATCGGCCGCGTCCTGGCGCGCGTGCTCCCGGTCGCTCACGGCAACCACCGCCCGAGGTACAGGCCCTCGGAGGGCACCTCGCACCCGGTGAGCTCTTCGGCCCCGACGGTCGCGCGGGTCTGCAGCACACCGCCGACGCGCGCGCCGGTCACGCGCCACGGCACGTGCATCCACTCCGACACGTAGATCCTCCGCTCGTCGCGGAGCTCGAGCACCAGCAGCGCGAGCCCGCCGCACTTCGCCGTGCGCTCCAGGTCGTCTTGCTGGTGCTGGGGCACCTCCCTGCGCGAGAAGCGCCCCTCGGTGCTCTTCGCTTCGATCGCGACCGCGCGCCCGCCCTTCAGGGCGCCCACGTAGTCCGCGGGGCCGCGGCCCGCCCACTCGTAGGGCTTGCCGTCCCGGTTCACCAAGACGGGCGCCCCCACCTTCCGCACGTTCGCAAGCCCCGCGATGCGCGCCGCCAGGTGCTGGTCGTTCAGCCACCCCTCAAGGGACCTCCCCACGCTGTCCGCGAGGCGCCCCGCGGCGACCGCCGCCCCGCTCTTCGCGGGGTTCGCGCCGAGGAACACCGCGGCGTCCTCGGGCGCCATCGCGCGGGCGAGCACGTTGCGGGTCGCGGCGCTGTACCGGGGGCGGCTCATGCGGCCCTCCGCTGAACCGCACGAGCGCCGACGCGACACGGCCCGGCGAACACGCGCATCCCAAGAGCCCTCCGCGCGGTGGGCAGCGACACGAAACGCGGCCGCTTGGGCCCCGAGACCTCGGGCAGCAGCCCGGACCTTTCGAGGGCGCCCCACAGCACGCGCACGGAGATGCCAAGCTCTCGCGCCGCGGTCTCCACGGGCCTGCGGCCGCGCGCCCAGCCCCTGGAGGACATCACCCGAACGGCCTCCTGCGACCTGACCAGGTACGGCGAGGTCCGCTCGGTGTGCAGCATCTCAGCTCCGTCCTGCTTGAGCCAGCGCAACAGCGTGTCGTGATCAAGCCCGTGCCTGCGCGCGATCGCGCTCACTCGCTCGAACTCGCGAAGCTCCGAGGAAAAGGCCTCGATGACGGCGTCGAGCTGCACGAACTTGGTGGGGTGCTGGGCGGAAGAGCAGGCGTACCAGCGGCGAGCCTTCAGGTTGTGGCGCCGCAGAAGGGCGTCCAGCTGCGAAACGTCGATGCCCAGCCGCTTCGCCGCTGCGTTACGCGACACCCACCCCTGCGGCACGGCGCCGAGGCGCATCTTCGTCGCGCGCTGTCGGATCGCCTGCGACGAGCGGCCGGGGAGCTTCGAGCGCAGTTCGCGCAAGCTCACCTCGCCCCACTCGACGGCGAGGATCTTGTCCTCCTTCGGGGTCCAGTGCGTCCGGCGGCGGCGCTTGGCGCCGATCTTCTGGGCGCGGCGGACGATGGCCGAATAACCCCGGCCCAGCTTCGTCACGAGCCCCGCGAGGGGCTTGCGCCACTTCAGGACCGCCGCGTCTTCCTTGGGCGTCCAGGGCTTCATGCCCCCCTCCGCAGCCCGCGGTGCTCGCGCACCAAGGCGTCCAGGGCCTCGATGCCTCCGGCCAGCTCCACGAGGTCCAGGGCCCGGCGCACGAGCAAAAGGGCCCCGGCGTCCTTGCTCTTCGGCGGTACCGGCGTCGGCGTCGGTGCGATGACCGCGCGGCCGTGCTCGTGGCACCAGGCCTCGCCGTCGCCGTCGGTCTCCGAGGCCGCACACCTGCAGCCGGCGAAGGAGCACGCACCCAGGTCCAAGGGCTTCACCGCCGCGGGGGCCGGGGCCGGGCGCATCCTCTTGAGCGAGGGGTCATCGGCGAGTGCGCGGCAGACGCCGCACTTCTTCGCCATCACCGGGTCTCGCGGCGGTCGACCGTAGAGGGGGCGCCCGCAGGCGCACGCAGGGCGGTTGCTCATCGGCTCGCCGCCCTTCGCCCAGCGCTCCGGCGCGCACCACCGGCACGGCACCGCGCGGCCGTAGATCTCCACGAGACCCTCGCAGCTGTCGCACTCATCCACGGGCCCTCCCGCAGGGGCACTGCCCCGCGCACACGGGCCCGCCGCAGTGGATGCAGCGCAGCCCCAGGGTGTCCACGTCCTCCAGGAGGTGCCCCGCGAGCGCGACGGCCGCCGCGACGAGCGAGACCACCACCGCGACCGACGCCGCGAGGCAGATGATGTGCAGCGCCATCATCGGTACCCCCAGCGCGCGACGGCGCCGATGAGGTCGTCGACCCCCGCGCCCCAGCTCTCCGGGAGAGCCAGCTCCTCGGCGGCGCACGTCACGAGGTGCGCCACGCCCACGAGCATGGAGATCGTCAGGTGCGCGGCCCAGCGGCGCACGATCGCCGTAACCGGACGCTCCGTCCGCGACGCATCACGCCTCACGGTGCAGCCCTCCAAGTCCGAAACGCAGGTGGTCCAACGCGGCGCGCGCGAGGCGCCGCTCGGTCCACCCGCCGCGGTCGCACAGCGCGGCGACCTGGCCCGCGATCTCGTGGGCCTCGTCGCGGTGCGAGAGCACGCGCCCGCTCGCGTCCGCGAGGCGCCCCGCGCAGGGCACCAGGCTCCACAGCGTGGCGATCGCCACGTCGACCTCTGCGCGCGCGCCGGGGCGCAGCTCGATCGAGGCCCACGCCGTCGCGTGCAGGCTCGCGAGCGCGTGACGCGCCTGCTCGTCGGTCAAGAGGTCCATCACCGCGCCTCGATGGGCTGGTGCCCGGTGAGCTCGTGGGCCCGCTCGGCCACGCGCACCGGACGAAGGTCCAGCACGTCGGCGCCCACGGTCCCGGCGCCCGGCAGCTGCATCGCCTCGGCGAGCGCGCGGTACGAGTGCGCCACGGTCTCCGCCGCGCGCAGGATCGTGGCGCGGGTCAGCGGGTCCGCCTTGGCCGCCTCGACGTACCGCCGGGCGAGGCCCACGGCCGTGCAGGCCAGGGCGTCGAGGGCTTCGGTGCGCGGGTCCACGTCAGCCCTCCCCGCCGTCGAAGAAGGCCACGGCCCGCAGCGCAGCCGCCGCGACCCGGAGCAGGTGCACCCGCACCGTGCCCGCGGGCAGCATCTTGCGGTGCAGCACGGCGGCGGCGAAGGTGCCCGTCTCTTCCGAGAGCACCGCCGTCCACCCGAGGGCCCCGAGCGGCTCACACGCGGCGTAGGTCTCGTTCTGCCGCTGGACCTCGTCCAGGAGGTCGCTCACGAGGGGGAGGGAGACGCCGCCCACGGCTCACGTCCCCGTGGCCGCGAGGTCCGCGACGTCGTTGGAGTCCGGCGGGAAGAGCACCGCGGCGGCCACACCGAGGGCCTTCGCGAGGCGCTGGGCCTCGTCGTCCTCGGGGGCGGCGCCGCGCTCGAGGCGCGACACGCGCGACTGCGAAAGGCCCGACAGCTCGGCCAGACGGTCCTGCGAGATGCCGCGGCGCAGACGGATCTCGCGCAGGGGGTGAAGCGGCGGGGGAATCTCGACTGACTGCATGGGGAGCCAGTATGCACACGCAACTGAATGAGTCAAGCACAGTTCAGTCAACGGGTGAGTCCCGGGCAGACCTGGGGCATCGTCGAGGGGTGACTAAACCAGTCCCCGCGCGCGTACGCGCCCGCAGGCTCGCCCTCGGGCTCTCTCAGGACGAGCTCGCCGCCGCCGCGAACGTGTCGCAGTCCAAGCTCAGTCGCTTCGAGCGCGGCGAGGCAGACCTGGACGACACCGCGGCCCGGCGCATCGCGATCACCCTCAAGACGACCCTGGAGGCCCTGGCGGTCCCCGAGGGCGAGGTGGCTCTGGAGCGCGACGAGCCCCAGCTCCCGAAGGCCGTGGCGTCCATCGACCCCGACGAGGTGTCGGCGCTCGAGCTGGCCCTCGGGCGCGCCTTCGACCCCGACCGCCACCAGCCCCGCGACCTCGAGGCCGTGCTGCGGATCGTGCGCGGGATGCACTTCCGCCTGCGCGAGGAGTACGACCTCGTGGCCGCCGCGCGGCAGTGGCTCGACGCGGGCGCCGCCCTGCGGAAAGAGGGCGTCGAGGTCACGTCGACCAGCATTCTGTGGCGCCTTACGATGGGCAAAACCGTAGCGCTCTCGCGCGGTTAGTCACCACCGCGGCGATTCAGTCGCAATGCGCTTGACTCATTCAAGCGCGTGACTAGAATGCTCCTACCCCACCGGCACCCACGCCGGGCGGGCGGAGCCGCCATGCAGTCCCTCCTCGCGACCGCCTTCTCCTTCGTCCCGCCCCTCGTCGACGCCCAGGACCACGACGTGCGGTGCACGTGCGCGGCGTGCGGCCTGTGGCGCCTCGCCGCGGCCCGTCCTGAGCCCGTGCGTTGCGCCTGCTGCACGACCCCGACGCCCGCGATCACGCTCGACTGGAAGGGCCGCTGCCCCTCCTGCGCGCCCTCGGTCCTGTGCCCGCTCTGCCAAGAGGTCTTCCAGCCCGTGGACGGCGTGTGCCCGTGCTCCGACGAGGACCGCGAGACCGCCGCCACCGCGCTCGCCGAGGAGGCCGAGGACCGCGCGCTCGTGGCCGAGGAGTGGACGCGCGTCGACCCGCTCGGTGCGTACTGGCGGGACCCGCACTCGCGCCGCGTCTACGACCGCGCGGGCGCGCTGGACCTGTTGGTCCGTGACGCCGCGGGGGCGCGGTGATCCCCGCCGCTCTCCGTCGCCTCTCGGCGACGCGCCGTGGGCTGTCGGTTCGCCTGCGGGCCGAGGCGCGCGTCCTGCGGGGGCTGTGCGTTGAGGCCGAGGCTGCGGGGCACGGCGGGCACGAGGTGGAGCGCGTGGCGCACTACTGCGAGGTGCTGGAGGGCTGGTGCCTGGGCGAGCGGTCGGGCGCGGACCTCGCAGGGGCGATCAACGCGGTTTCGAGCGCCGTCGACCGCGGCGCACCGCTCACGGGCGCCAACACGCGCCAGATGCTGCTGCGTGCCGCGTGTGCCCTCGCCGAGGACCGGGCGCACTGGTGCGCGTACCCGACGCACCTGTGGCCGGACCTCACGCGACCTGAGCCGAACTCCCGAGACCTCTGGCGCACTGGTGTGCTGTGTAACCTGCGCAAACTCTATCGCACCAGCCAGGGCCGCGAGGTCTGGGAGACGCTCTACCGCGCCCAGGCCGAAGAGCTTTTCGCCCTCTCCCGCACCCCCAACCGCTTCGCCGCGCTCGACGCGATGGAGGGGCGCTGACGTCGCGGTGGCCGTCGGAGCGCGCTCACCCCCTACCCCTGAGCGCAAAGCCCCGACCGCCACCAGGGCACCAGCACCCGAAAGGACAACGACGATGAGACCACACCTGCACCTCGTGACCACTCCGGCGTCCGAGCGCTCTGCCGACGCCCGCGCGCTCCTCGTGAGCGCCCTCTCGCGCATGGGCCTGCGAGCGCTGCTCGAGGTCGCGCACCTCGTCGCGACCCGCGCGGGCGAGCACCCGGACGCGACCCCTGACCAGTGCCTCGCCGCGCACGCCGCCGGGGACCTTCTGACCGAGGCCCTGGAGGCCTGCGGGCCGCGGAGGGTGGGATGAGCACCTCCGAACTCTGGGAGATCGCGCAGCGGGTCTTTAAGGCCGGCGTGTGCCCTCCGGACGTCAGGACCGTCGAGGCCGCCTTCGCGGTGATGCTCGCGGGTGCCGAGCTGGGCGCGAAGCCCATGCAGGCCCTGCGGTCGGTGTCGATCGTGAAGGGCAAGCTGAGCCTCACCGCCGACTTCACGGTGGCCCTCTGCGTGCGCTCGCCGGTCTGCGAGTGGATGAGGTGCGTCGAAACCACGCCCGAGCGCGCCACCTACGAGACCCAGCGCCGCGGGCACCCTGCCCCCTCGCGCCTCACCTGGACGATCGCCCAGGCCCAGGCCGCGGGCCTCGCGAGCTCGCAGACCTGGCGCGCGCACCCCGCGGCGATGCTCCGGGCCCGGTGCGCCTCGGCGCTCGCCCGCTCGGTGTACCCGGACCTGGTGGCGGGCGTGTACGACCCGGACGAGGCCGCGGAGATCGACCGTGACGGCAAGCCCGAGAACATCGAGCAGCCGCACGCGGAGCTCGACGGCGCGGCGCTCGAGCCCGAACCCGCCCCCGAGCAGGACCCCGAGGCCCTCCAGGCCTTCTTCGCGCGGGTCGCAGAGATCGAACTGCCGGGCGAGGGCGTGGCGGTCTGGATGAAGCACCGCGAGGCCTTGGGGGCGCTGGACCCGCGGCACCGCGAGACCGCGTGGAAGGCCCTCTGCAAGCGCATCGAAGAGGTGGGCAAGATGGCCAACGCCAAGGTGTGGCTGAAGAAGGCCATCGCCGAGGAGGACGCCCGGCGCACGCCTCCCCCCGACGGCCCCCGCGGCGGCGGAGCCCCGGCCCCGCAGGCGTCGGCGAACACCAACGCGACCGGCGCCGCCCCGGAGAGCGCTCCGTTCGCGGGAGCGCGGGCCCTCGCCGCGGTCCCCACCTGGGCCGCGGACGAGGAGGGCATCCGCTGGCACCTGTCGACCAAGGGCGCCGTGCGCGCCCTGGAAAACAGCGTCCGCCTGCACGGCCGCGCGCTCGCGGGGACGAGCTACCTGCACCTCGCCGCCGAGCGCCTGTGCGCTCTCTCGCCCGCCGACGAGCGCGGCACCCGGCTCTCGGCCGAGAGCGCCCGCCGTCGCGTGGACGGGTGGGCCGAGGCCGGGCCCGTGAGCGCCTCGCAGCCGACCGCGAAGGCGGTGTGACGTGGCGAAGAACCCCTGGGTGTGGCGCATCGAGTTCCGGCGCGTCGGTGCTGAGGTGTCCGATGCGAGCCGTTGACTACTTCGCCGGCGCGGGAGGCTTCACGCTCGGGGCGACCGACGCAGGGGCCGAGGTCGTCGAGGCCATCGACCACTGGCCCCTGGCGGTGAAGGTCCACGCGACCAACCACCCGTCGGTCCTCCACCGTTGCGAGGATCTGACGCGGTTCAACCCGGCGTGCCTCCAAGAGGCCGAGGGTCTGGTGTCCTCGCCCGCCTGCCAGGGTCATGCGCGCGCACGCGGCGTCGCCTCGGGGGCCGAGGGGGACACGCGCTGGGACGCCTCGCGCGCCACAGCGTGGAGCGTGATCGGGGCCGCGCTGAGCGAGGCGGAGGTGCCCCGTGGGTGATCTGACTGCCATCCGCACCCTGGCGGTAGCCCTCAGCTACGCGCCCACCCCAGACGCGGCAGGCGTCTCTGTCGCTGCCTACCGTGGCGCGGGCGAGCGAGGTCCGCGGCGAGGCTGGAGTACCGCCACGCTCCTCGTGGGCGGATCGCCGCGTGTCGACCCCATGAGCTACGGGTACCCGTCGCGGTACGTCCACGGCGTCGGGGCCGACGACGCGGAAGCGATCGCGGCCCTGCGCGACACACTCGCCACTCGGCTGCGGGCCCGCGTGGCCGACCGAGAGAGCCTTGCCGTGTCGGCAGACCAGCGCGCCGCGGAGGCGCATGCGCTGGCGTCGGAGCACCGCGCAGAGGCGGCGCGACTGGCTGAGATTCTCGCGGATGCGGAGGTGCCCCGTGGGTGAGCGATGCGAGCGCTGCGACAGGCCCGTCGCGACCGACAACGATTGGGT
>CAZWFX010000055.1:0-10655 GCA_964633425.1 uncultured Candidatus Saccharibacteria bacterium | reverse complement strand
GTGCGCGTCATGAGCGGCGTGGTTGACTCGGACGAGCGGAGCACAATCGAGCGCGATGCGCGGCTGAAGGAAGCCGGTGGTGGTGAAGAATCCCGCCGCATGGTGGTCGAGCTGAAGCTATCCGCACAAGAGTTCGTTGACGAAGTCGGCCCCACGATTCCGAAGGCAAACGCAGAGTGAGCCTTGAGCCCATTCGGCTGAACCGTCCGCAGTCGCTTGCCGCGATGGCGTTCGAGACGGAAGGCCCGACGGTGTCCCGCGAATGGGGCCGCGGCGTTGGCAAGTCGTACGACCAGCGCTCGACCATGTACCGCAAGATCGCGCGGTACGACGGGCGACGCCGCAAGGGCGCGGACCTCCCCGGCATTCGTTGTGCGCTCCTTATGCCCACGTTCAATGCGTGCAAGAAGGTGCACGCGGACAAGCTTGTTGCAGAACTGACAGGGCCCTGGTCTTGCCTTGGTGGCAAGGTCAATCGGTCCGAGTGGAAGGTAAGCTTCCCGGGCGGCTCTACCCTGCAAATGCTCGGCATGTTGGAGGCCAACGCGAATCGCGGGCTTCGCATGGATCATGTCGAGGTTGACGAGTGTGATGACATCGACATCGACGTCATCGACGCCATCGTTGCGCCCTGGTTTTCTGAGAACTGGTCGCTTCGTGAGCTGGGCTTAGGCGGCACACCGCGCCGCGGTCGGTATGGCCTGCTCTACCATTCGCACAAGAACGGGCAGGCCGGCAACGTCGTTCGCAAGGCGCTTGCCGTTGGACAGGATGTCCCCGAGGAATACGCGAACCGCGTCGCCGACCTTAAGTTTCGTTTCTCGTTTCACGCCACCTACCGCGACGCGCCCGAAACGGTCAACGCGGCACACGTCGCGCGCGTCAGGGCCGACCTTGAAGCCCGCGGCAAGCTGGCACTGTTTCAGCGGGAATGGGAGTGCTCGTTTGACACGGCGGAAGGGCTTGTTTATCCCATGTGGGACGAGCGCTTTCACGTGCGCGAGCCCGACCCAAAGACACGCTGGACGGAGATTCTTGTGGGTGGCGACCACGGCTACAACGACCCTGGCGTATTCGAGGTCATCGGCGTTGCCGGACATGGCCGCGATGCAACGTGCCATGTGTTGGAAGAGGTCTACGCCGACCAGCAGCTTGAGTCTTGGTGGATTGAACGAGCCAAAGAGATCGTCAATCGCCCCGCGTATCGGGGTCTCCCGATGCGCGGGTATCTCGACCCGTCCCGCCCAGACCGCGTGCAAGCGCTTCGGCGTTACGCTGGCATCCGCGTTGAGGACGTCAACAACGCGATTGAGGACGGCGTTTCGGCCGTCGCCGACCGCCTTGCGATTCGTCGCCTCGATGGCAATGACGACGACGAAAAGCGCTACGCGCAGCTTTACGTTTCGGCCCGCTGTAAGAACCTGATTCGCGAGATGAGTCAGTATCGCTACGTGCGCGATTCCAAGAACGAAGACGTGTTTTTGGAGCGCATCGAAGACAAGAACAATCACGCGATGGACGCCCTCCGCTACGCTATCTTTTCCCGCTTCGGCGGCCCCTCCCGCACGCGCACCGAAGCTGGTGCAGGCTGGTAGTTCATGCAGGTTGACCATAGAGCGCGCGAGCGCGCCGAGGCAATTCTGCAAGCGAACCTTGACCCACGCTTTTGGCGCATCGACCGCTTGGAGCGTTACGCCAAGGGCTCCCAATACGAGGGCCGCGCGTCGTTTTGGAATGACGACGTGCCCCTGCATGAGAAAGCCCCAATCATCGTTCACCCGGTGGTTGCATCGGCCATCGCGAGCAACTGCGATTTGGTGCTTGGCGACGGTCGCTACCCGGTGGCGACGACGCACCCAGGCGAGGACGACAGCGCCTTCGATGACCGCTTCGGTTTGAACCAAGAGGATAGCGAGATTCTCGACCGCTTTCTCAAAGAGGTTCAAGAGCAAGCGCGCTGCCAAACCGTCTTCACGGAGCTACTCGAAACGGCGCAGCACAGTCGCACGTCCGTTGCCGTGTGCCGCGTCATCGACGGCAAGCTTGACATCGAGACGGTGCTGGCGAAGCACTGCAAGCCCACCTTCGACGCGACGCGCCCGAGCGAAGTGACGCGCCTCGAAATCCGGTATCCGTACATCGAGGACTACTTCGACGAAAATAAGAAGCAGTGGAGTTGCCGCTGCATGCTCTATCGGCGCGTCATCGACACGATGACCGACACGGTTTACTTGCCTGCCATGGCCTCCGACAAGATGGCGGAGCCCGACGCCTGGATCGTTGACGAAACCAAAACGCAGGCGCACGGCTTCGGCTTCTGCCCGGTCGTTTGGTACAAGTTCATGCCGGGTAAGTCGACGGTCGCAGAGATCGATGGCTGCGCGATCCATGAGCGCCTGCTTGACGAGATCGACGCGCTCAACTTCTCGCTTTCGCAAAAGCACCGCGCTTGCCTGTACTGCGCCGACCCGCAGATGCTCGAAATCGGCGTGGACGACGACGAGAATCCGGCCCCGATGGGTCGGCAAGCGTCAATGATCTACCTGCCCGGCGACCCGCTCGAAAACAAGCAGTGGCGCAGCGGTGGCAGCGCGGACGGAAGGCCCGCGCGCAAGCGTGGCCCCGGCGTCATCAATCGCTACCGGCATCATGAAACCAAGGTGGATTACCTGACCCTGCCCGGCGACGCGATGAAGCCGAGCGAGGACAACGCGCGCAACATCGAAGCGATGATCAAAGAGGCGTTGGCCTACGTCGCGATCGACCTCGACAAGATGAAGATCGGTTCGGACATCTCGGGCCGCGCGCTCGAATGGTTGCACCGCAAGCAGATTGACCGTTGCTCGCGCATTCGTTCGGACTTCGGCGACAACTGCATGAAGCCCGTGATCAACATGTTGCTCCGCATCGCGCTGCACATGCAGAAGGGCCTCTACCTCGCGGGTCTCGACAAGGCGCGCGCCATTCTTGAGCGCTTCATGCAAGACCTCGACGACGGCACCACGCGTTGGTTCAACCCGACGATGAAGCTCGCGTGGGGCCCTTGGTTTGCCCAGACGGACGCCGACGCAAAGCAGACGTCGGAGACCGTGCGCGCGGACTACCAGGCAAAGCTCATTACACGCCAGACGGCAATCCAAAAGCTCGCGCCGTACTACGGAATCAAAGACGCCACGCAGTACCTCGACGCCTTGGAAGACGAAGACGAATCGACGGCGGCTGCAACCGCGGCGCTTATGAAGGCCGCTGGCATGTTGGGCACGGCGCCCGGCGAAGGCAAGCCTGAAACGGACGCGGAAGACGACGACGCCGAGCCTGCTTCCGCGAAGGTGCCGGTCGCCAAAAAGGCACCGCCCGTCAAGGCGCCCAAGGCTCTCGCCGAGCGCGGCAAGCTCCGCAAACGCATGAAGGCCGCCGCTTGATTCTTCCCTCCGTTGCACCATTCGACGACGCGGCCCGCGAGGCATCGGCGGAGGCGCTGCTGCCCGTGCTCGCTGCGCTCGTCGACCTTGCCCAAGGCGCGCGCGCGGCCCATTGGTGCGTGCGCGGGCAACACTTCGCGCAGCTTCACCCGTTGTTCGGCACCCTCTACGAAACGGCCAGCGCGCAAGCGGACGCCGTTGCCGAGCACATGGCCATGCTGGGCGCGACGCCCGACCTGACCACCGAAGCAGTTGCACAGGAAAGCCCCTTGTCGGTCTTCCCGCGCGGCGTGAGCGACGGCTTGACCCTTTGCGCGCTCCTGCGTGACCGGTGCGCGGGTACCGTCAAGGCGGCGCAAGAATCGGCAATCGTCCCCGACAACGCCGAGGACATCGCGACGGTGGACGTGCTCGTCGATGTGCAGCGCTCGATCGCAAAGCTCGGTTGGATGATCGGTGCGCACGTCGAGGCCCCCACCGAAAAGAAGTAGGCCATGCCCGATCCCAAGGTGACGCCCCAAGAACGACGGGCCCACCTGGCAACCGCGGCCCGTATGCTTCAGGTCGAAGACGCAGCCGGCAAGGCAGCGCGAGCGACCATCCGCAACACGCTGGCCCGCACGTCGGACCCCATCACCGCAGCGCAACAGATTCGGCACGACCTTCCCAACATCATCGTTGCCACGCGAGTCACGGCGCGACGTGCGGGCAACACGGCCATGCAGGTCGAGCTTGGTGCCGTGCGGTCCTCGCTTGCGTCAAGTGGCGTGTGGATGCCGGACGTTTCGTTCGACATGCCAACGGTTGACGCGGACGATTACGACGCAGCAACCGAGATCGCGAACAACTACGCCGACGACATGATTCGGCTCGCGACGACGCCCGAGCGTTCGACGCTGTCCGCCATCATTGCGGCGCTCACCTACCGCGTTGACACCTTCGTCACCACGGAGACATCGCAGCAATTCAGTCAACAGCGCGCCCGCAATGAGCGGGACCTTCGCGGCGAATACAAGGGCACCGCGTGGCTGCCGCTACTGGTCAAGATATGGGACGGCACGCTCGACCGGCACATCTGTGTCGTGTGCTCGGTCCGCGTCGGCAAGACGCGCCCCGTTGGTTTTGATTGGAACGGCCTAGAGCCTGGCATGCCGCACCCCGGCTGTCGGTGCCAGTCGCACTACTTCGGATCGATTCTCTACGCGGGCGCCGAATACGCCGCGTGACGTTGCAAGCACAACAAAAACATTGGGCGCTTACGGCGCACGAGGGATAGGACCATGGCCTCTACGATTTCGGTTCCCACATCTGCATCCTTGGGTGGTTTCGCAACGGAGGTTGCTACCAACCTTGCCACCAAGGGCGACTACGACCCGCGTATCGCCAACGCCGTCATCACGCTCGCGACGGAAGCGACGACGGACATCAACGCGTTGCAGGCCGGCACCACCATCGCCCTTGTGCAACCGTCCGCGGTGCCAGGTCGCGCGCGCGGCGTGTGCCTGTCGAACATGTCCACGTCGGCCTTCGTCGGCGTGTCGGGCGGAACCGCGCAGAACGGCGTCACCTACGCCGCGGGCGAGGTCGTGCTTCTTACCGCGCAGACCACGACACACCAGAACGGCCCTTGGGTGGTGGGCACGGTGGCGGCCGGCACCGCACCCCTAACCCGCCCCACATGGTGGGCCGCTGCGTCGACCATCCCCAATGGTTTCGTCATCGAGGTTTCGGAGGGAACCGAGTACGCGCTGTCCAGTTGGAAAGCGACGTGCACGGGCACCAAGGTTGTGGGTACCGATGACCCGGTGTTCTATCCACGCGTTTACAAGAAGACCATCACGCTCGCCGCGGGCACCTACAAGATCGGGTTTGGTTCCACCGCGACGCCCGACGAAGCGCTTTTCCTTCTGTCGACCACCGCGAGCACGGTTCACATCGACCGCGACACGGCAGGCGGGACCTTGACCGGAACCGTCATGTACGCCTGTCCGGTAGCAACGCGCGTCGCGGGCATCCCGGGGACCGCGAACATCGTGATCAATTCCGTTATCGAAGCGGGCACGCTCCAAAACCAAGACACGTCCACGCTCTCTGTGACCGTAACCAACTGGTAGGCGCGGCATGTTTTGCCAAGTCTGCCAGGTCGACGTCCAGCCGTACGCGCAGCTCAGCCAACAGCACGGCGTGCGGCACAAGTGCCCACGCTGTGACGGTGGCCTTCAACCGGAGCCCGTCAAGGTCGTTTCGGAAGGTGCCGACGGTAGCCCACTCTACCTCGTTGAATCTGCCGTCGAGACCGAGTCAGAAAACGATCTTGACGTCGCCGAGGTAGCCGCGCCGGCTCCGCGCTCCGCGGTTGTGTTGCCGGCCCGCAAAGCAGTCGCCGAACCGGTCGACGTTCTTGCCATCGCCAAGGCCCGGCTCGTTGTGGTCAGTGAGCAAATCGAACAACTGCGAGCGCTCGAATCCGAGGCCGCGTTGCTGCGCAGAATGATCGACGCTGCCGAACCGTTGGCGCCTGTCATTCCGTTCGCAAAGCAAGGTCACTCATGAAAAAATGTGAAGTGTGCGGCGGCGTCTCCGAAGACGCTGCGCCGCATTGCCCCGCTTGCGGCGAGGCCTCTTGGGTCGCTGTGACGGTTGACGCCGCGCCGGTTGTGCCCGCCCCGCAAGACGAGCCCGAAGTGCAGCCCGAGGCGCCCGCTGTCGGCTCTGAAACCTTGCCGTTCGCGTCGGGCTCGCCCTCCTTCCGTCGGAGGAACCGGTGAGCGAGGGGCGCCTTATCACGGCAACGTCGCCATCGAGCGCGAGCACGTTCGTCGGCACGGACAAGGAAACAGCCATCGAGCTGAATCAGTTCGATTCCATCACCATCGTCGCCACGTTACAGGGGGCAACGGGCGGGAATCTCGATGTTTACCTGCAAGCGTGTGTCGACGACACGGGCACCAATTGGGTGGACTACGCGCACTTCCCGCAGCTCGCCGGGGGCGCGGCGGCATCGACTACCGTGTGGAGCGTATCGCGCGCCGCGCAGCAATTGACACTCACCACAGTCGGAACGGGGACCGCTTCGACTGCGACGCCAGTGTTGGCTGCCAATAGCATCGTTGGTGGCGAGTTCGGCGATCGGCTGCGCCTTGTGCTCGTCGCGGGCGCCGGCACGTCGGCTGGTGCCCCGGTCGTGATTCGCATCTTCGGAACGCTCGCCGCCCGGTAGCTCGGGCACTCAACCCAAAACATGAACGGCGCGACGTGCGCCATCGAGGAACATCATGGCTCTTCTTGAGGCAACCAGTATGAACGCGTGGGGCCACATCGCCCCGCATGGAGCGCGACCCAACGGGTCGGGCAACAACATCTTTGGCTGCTTTGTTCGCGGGTACTTCAGCGGTACCTACGTGCAAAGCGACAACGCCCAATTTACCGGCGTGGGCGGGGCTTCCGGCACCATCGCAACCAGCTTGAAAAACGGCAAGACCATCACCCTGCTGGACGCGTGCTTCGCGGCCCCCGGTGATGAGGCTGGCACCAAGATCGGCGCGAAGACCGTCGCTATTTCGACCAACGACATCACCTGCGAGCTGACCGGTTCGAACATGACCACCGAACACGCGGGCGCCGCACTCGGCACCATGAACGAGCCCATCGTGCTGTTCGTCACCTACGTCGAAAGCTGATTTCCAAAGCAGTTGGGCTCGCGGCGCTCGACTGCTGACACACGACAAGAGCCGCACCCTCCAAGCGCCCCTTGCGAGCGATATCGCGAGTAGGAGAAATCATGTCAGAATCCAACGCCGCGGGCACTCCCGCGGAGACGCCGAGTACCGTCCAGAATCCGCCCGCTGCGCCGCCTGCCCAGGCCCCCGCACCCGCGCAGCAAGAGGACCCGAATCTGGTCCGCATGACGTCCGACAAGCTCAAAGAGCGACTCGACGAAACGCGCGCCAAGGCCGCACGCGAAGCCGCCGCCGCAAAGGAAGCGGAGATCGCCAAAGAGCTGGGCATGACCGTCGCCGAAGCCAAGGCCCTTGCCGCTGCCCACAAGGCCGCGGAGGACGCCAAGCGCAGCGAGGTCGAACGCCTTACCTCCGAGCGTGACGCGCTCAAGGCGAAGGCCGCAGAGCTGGACGAATACAAGGGCGCCGTCGCACTTCGCGCGCAAGCCGAATTGACGGTGCTTTCGGAGGAGCAGCGCGCCGCGGTCATCAAGCTTGCGGGCGACAGTCCGGCCAAGCAACTGACTGCCATCGAGACGCTGCGTCCTACGTGGCAGTCGGCTGAACAGGCCAAGGCGTCGGCCGAAAAGGCGGCTGTGGAAGCCGCCAAAATCAAGGCGGAAGCGGACGCGAAAGCGGCTGCCGAAGCCGCGGCGGAAGCTGCCAAAAAGACACCCCTTGCCGCGCCCGCGTCGACCTCCGCCGCGAACGCTGCGCCACCTGGAACGGCCCCCGTTTCAACCAACCACCTCGCGACGTTCGAAGCGCTCATGAAGCTAAACGAGATGCGCGCGGCGGATTACTTCAGACAACACGAAGCTGCCATCAAGGCGGCACAACGAGCCCGCGCGACTGCCTGACATGGCAAGACTTGGCGCGGGCGTGAAGGGACAATCAAATGGGTAACATCTCTCGCGCCAATTTTGCTGCGGAGTTCAAGGACACCGTGTCCATGCAGCTCTTGCAGGAGCCGCAACCGCAGTTCTTCTACGCTGCCATGCTCAAGCAGGCACTCAGTGCCGAGCTGGACGTCAATGCGCCGGGCATCCCCGGTCGCGGCGTGGAAGGCACCGGGCCCAGCTACATCACCCTGCCCGAGATGCAGTTGCAGGTTGCCGATCCCTACTACAAGGACGCCGTCACCGTCGTTCTTGAGCTTGGGAAGGAGCACCAGGGTCACACCGTCCAGATCAACCGTCCGCAGTTCACCGACTCGACCTACACGCACGCAAGCCGCAAGATTCCGGTGGGCACCACCATCGGAACCACGCCGGTCAACGTGGACGCAACGCAGGTCAAGGTGACCATCGAGCGCATCGGCGGCCCCTACGACAACACGCTCGCCGCCGTCGAACCTTACGGCATCGAGAACTTCGACATCAACCGCGGCGTTCACAACTTGAAGGAGGTTCGCAACCTGTTCTTCAAGCGCGACTTCGAGAAGACGATCGACAAGATCATGGTCGATCTGTACGACCTTGCCGGCACCGCCATCTACCCCAAGGGCATGACCGCGGTGAACGATTCGACCCAGGTCGGCGACCGCCCGTTCTCGTTCAACCAAATCCTGTCGACGCGCACCAGTCTGTCGACCGCCAACATCCCGACCTTCGCGAACGGTCGGTACATGATGGTTCTGACGAGCCTCCAATTGGAGCAGCTCGACAAGGACCCCATGTACCAACGCCTCGTGCGCACCTTCGACACGGAGATGAACCCGGTGCTTCGCAAGCAGTACCGCGGCAGCGTTTCCAAGTTCGACATCTTCGAGAGCACCACGCTTTCGCTGACCGCGAATTCCAATTCGGTGCCCATCCAGTACGGTCACGCGTTCGGCCCGGGCATGGTCGGCGTTGGCGCGGGCGGCATGCCGCGCTGCTTCACTAGCACCAACGACAACTACGAGCAAACCTTGCTCGCGATCTGGTTGTGGTTCTGTGGCTTCAGCGTGCTCGATTCCCGCTTCGGCCGGAGCGTGCGCAGCTCGTAAGAGCGGCGTAACAGGAAAGGACCAAAGCACATGGGACTCAACAACGTCATGCTGCAAAACCAGCGTTCGCTTGCGACGACGGCGATCGTTGGTGCATCTGGAACCACGGTGGCCTTGCCTTCGGTGTCCATCGTCGCCGAAAGCGTCGAGACCGGCACACTGAGCGCAAACCTGACCTGTACCGCCGCGACGTCGGGCATCACCTACGTCGCCAAGTGGCAGGTGTGCGACGACGATTCGACCTGGGTCGATTGCGTTACGATGAACAGCGCCGCGAACGTCACCTTGACGACGGGCACGGCGGCGGCCGTGTCGCGCTGCTTCGACGCGCCATCGTGTGTGTACGGGAAGCAATACGCTCGTTTGGTGCTGGTGACCGGGGTGCAAACCGCGGGCGCTGGTGACCAATATTCGGGCTCGTACAACTACCGCACCACGACCAACTACTAGGTCAAACCATGGCCCTGAGTGACTCCGAAGTGATGCGCATCAAAGCCGAGCTTGGGTACAACGTACTCACGATCGGCGCGCTTCCCTATATCGGCTTCACAGCTTTGTTTGACCAGATCATCCAGCCCTACATGCAGGGTGGCGCCTCGACGACGAGCAGCACAACCGTGACTGCCGCGACGAGCGCCACGCCTGTAACCCTCACGCTGGCAAGCGGCACCGGCTTCGCTTCCGGGAACCGCGTTGTGGTCGACGTGGACGACAGGCAAGAGGTCGTAACAGCGCAGAACGTTTCGGGCACGTCCTTGACGGTGCTCCTGACCCTCGCGCATTCGGGGACCTACCCTGTCACGGTGGAAGGCGGCGAGACGCTCATTCGTGAGCAGCTCACACGCCTTCGCGCCATCAACGCACAGATCACCGCGGCCCCCGGCACGGCGGGCATCAAGCGTGTCGACGTCATCGAATTCTACGGTGGCGGAAGTGGTGGCGGTTCGTCGCAGATCGACGTGCTCTACAAACAGCGCGATCGGGCTCGCGACGAACTGGCCTCCATGCTCGGCATCGAGAACCGCTTCCGCTCGCGCCAAGGCGCCGGGCAAACCGTGTCGCTCTACTAATGTCGTTCCGCACGGACTTGCTCAAGAACGTCGTTGGGCCGCTCATGAAGCTGCCCAGCCCAACGAGCGAGGGCGGCATCTTCGACGTCTACCCGTACACCGTTGTTGTGCGGACGGCCGTGTGGAGCAGCGGCGAAGTCGGAACTGGCGCAGCCACTACCTCGGACTACACGATCTTGCCGCGCCCGAGCGTCAAGGAAGATGACGACACCAACCTCGTGGTGCGTAACATCGTTCCCCCGCATCCGAAGGGCGGCAACGCGTTGTCCTCGCTCAACCCGACGACGGTGGCCGGCACGGAGTTTTACTACGTCGTGACCGGTGCGAACGGCACGCACTACTACCAGCTTGTCGACATCGACACGAGCAACCCGTTCTTCTGGAACTTGAAGCTCAAAACGTTGACCCGCACGACCCCCTTCTGACATGGGCGAAGGCTTTACCGTTGGCGCAA
>CAZWFX010000054.1:0-10725 GCA_964633425.1 uncultured Candidatus Saccharibacteria bacterium | reverse complement strand
GTAAGTTACCTCCGTAGATTGTACACGAGAAATGACAGTTGAGGTCTCCTGCTGCCGCATGTACGTGATATCAGAAGCCTGCTGGCGGCTGTACTCGTTGGGGTCGCCCTCCGAATCCACAGTCGCAGGCCCGCCACCGCCACCACTAGACGCTCCGTGCAGCAGGAGAAGCATTATTTGTACGCATAGTTAAGGATGATTTCATTCGCCGCCACGTCAGTTCCGTCGTTGTCGGCAACGCCAGTCACCATTCTAAATGACAGGCCAGTGCTGAAAACCAACCCGAGAGGAATAGAGGCAGTTCCACCGGCACCTGCCGTGTTACCAGGAATCGCTAACCTAAGGATCGGAGTGTCACCAGTGCCAGGCGACGTTGCTTTGTTGTAAATCTTAACATACCGGACAGCGGCATTTGTGTTTGTGGCATAAAACCAAGCCAGCTGGCACGCAGTGTTACTAATGACCGTTGAGTCGTCACTTGTCCCGACAGACAGATAGCTGTTTGCTGTATATCCGCCACTTGTCGCAGCGGCTAGCGATGCTTCGACTTCAACTCGACCGCTAGCACTAAACCCAAGCTCAGTAATACCATCAGAAGATATAATCATCACGGCCTGTATGCCGAGACGATTGTACCATGCACGTACAGCATCGCCATCAGCACTAACAGCACTAGGTGCAGCAGCCGATGCGTAACCACCAACGAGTACAGGATTAACGCTAGTTGCCGATGCGTCATGAGCCACAGAGCCAGCTGGCTGCACAGCAAACGTGCCCGCGTTCGTCACAGCATGGGAACCAACAGTCACCGTTCCAGTGATTGGAATGCCTGTCGAGGCAATGAATCTCAACTTGGCACTAATCGAGCCTGTCGCACTCGCAGCGTCAGCATTAACGCCAAACGGATCGGCAGGCACGCTAGTTACGTCAACGTCGCCAATGTCAACGCCACTGTTCGCCGCCAACTTTCCATACGCAGCCGTACCAGCCCCAAGCGTAATCGTGCCAGATGTAACCGTAACGTCGTTGTTGGCACCCAAGTTCACCAACAAGCCGTCAGCTGTACTGCCTGGCAAGTCTACAGCCGTACCATCAGCCGTGCGAATCGCAGCCGCAATACGCTGAATGTGCTGAGCAGAAACAGCACCGCCGTTGAGCGTCGTGACTTCTTCCGTGCTAATGACAGAAGAAGCCGGGATAGTCGCCAGCGTTGAGCTTTGGGTTGTAAGATTGTCGGCCATTTAACTATCCCCCGATAACGAAGCCGCCAGTGGTGCTCGATTGCTTTTGCAACGCCCCGCAGTCCATGTACCCAACAAGACTCGTATTCTCAATGTTCCCCGGCGATCCTCCGGCGATCGCACTAGCGCCCGTCACAAGCGAGAAATCGCCTCCGCCAGCATTCGTGAACGGGCTGCTTGATTCCGTCACACCGGCAAACGCTGGATGATTGCCGAATCCGTTTTCATTGCCACTCGTGCATGAATAGAAGTCATTCGCCAAGCGGCTAATCTGACTCGCATTCGCGCCCGAGTTGTTATTGATGCCATACCCGCCGCAATTGCTGAAAATCGTATTGGCGATGAGCGATCCGATTGTGGGCAGTAAGTCGATGCGAATTCCGTCGCTGCTTGGGTTGTAGACATTGCACCCAAGCAGTTTGAACGAATATCCGCTTGTGCTGCCTGCCGCTGTCGTAAAGTGAACGCCATACGTCGCTGGTGAAATCAAATGACAGTTCACCAACGTCATGTCGTGAAGAACCGTGCAAACGCTTTTTAAACACACCACGCCACCGGTCATGTAAACCGACTGCATCGTCACGTAGTTGCTGGCATTGTTGTTCATGTGGGCGACGGCATCGGCAGTCGTCGTCGCCTTGAGCCAGCATCGCGTAAGTCGATTGAGCAACCCGCCGGTGAACGAAATGGCGCGTGACGCCGAATTGGCCGCCGTGTTCTCAATTCTCACGCGGTCAAGCCACACGCCGCCCGATGCGACCACAGCGCCACTCGCCGCCGTCGCTTGGCTCGTGATCGACAGATTCGAGTAGACGTTATGCCCACCGCTCAATGTCAATTGGCCCGTCGTGAACGTGATGAGCGGTGGCGCAGTTGACCAATCGGTATCAAGATCGCCAATCGCCGAATTGAATCCGCGCCACCAAATCGGCGAGGCAGCCGTACCCGCAGTCGAAAACGTGCGATTCGTCGTCGTGTTGGCGTAGGTTCCGGCCTTGACGTTGACGCGATGACCGGCGGCCACGTTGGCGATCGCTTCCGCGAGCGTCCACGCACCGTTAGCGCCGGAGTTGGTGTTGGTCGTTCCGTCACCACCTCCCGCCGCATCTGCTCGGCAATATCGTTCTGTCCAGGCCATTGCCTATCCTAAAACCGTGGTTGACCGTTCGTCACTAAGTCGTGGACCAAAACTTCGCGGTCATCTTGATTGAGACACGCGACAAGCTGTTCGGCCACATACTTCAGCGCCGCCACCTTGCCCTTTGTCGCGATGGTTCGTCCATCAGTCGCAGCCCCGTCAATCACCACATCGCCGTTCGCGTTGCCACTCGTTGCTGCCTCGAACGCCACAATGTTGATCGCAAATTGCTCGGCCGTGCGACGCACCGACTCGATCAGGTCAGCCAGCGGGCGAGCGTTCTCGTTGACGAATCGCACTGCTTGAGCGTTGGTAATGTCGGCCATTTTAGCACCCTTTCACAAAACGCTTGACAACCTCTTCAAATCGGTTGCCTTAGATAACCCCAAGTAAACGCATATGGTTCATGTCCATGCGTGCCGTAGCACCAGGACGCAAATCCGTCCAGTCACCTGTCACGTTGGCCGGGTTCTCGAAGAACACGCCGTGATACAACCCGCCTCGCATCACCACCTTCGCGTTTCCAAGCACAACAAGGCTAGGAACTAGCAACGAAGGCGTGCCGCCCGTGTTCTTCGTTTCCACATACAAGTTGTCGAGCACGTGATTGCCAGCACGCAGCACTAAGCCTGCCTTCTTCTGGGCTTGAATCACACTGTCTCGAATTGTCATTGTATGCGATGCCTGAAGAACCTCAATGGCAATGTCGCCGCCTGTGAAGTTCAGCCTGTCGAGCACAATCCCAGCACTGCTGTTGCGTGCCAAGCTGCCGCAGTCTATCCGCACGCCGATACGGCAGTAATTAAACCATCCATCGCGTACGCTGCTAGCCAAAATCCTTCGGCCATTCGTGTCGATATCGACACCCACGTCACAGTAGTCGAATCCACACCCATCGACTGTAAAAGTTTGACCGTCAAGGCACTTAATGGCCGTAATATCAATATCTGTTGCATAGCTGAACTCGATGTTACTGACGCCAGACTGACGACCCTTGCCGAACTGAAACAACACTCCGCTTTCTTTCGGCACAAACACCGAGCCAGCACGACTGTTGCCAATCCTGCCACCGATCTGGCCCTGAATGGCTACGCTTTTGTCACCAAAGTTCACGCACGGAACAGTAACTTTACCAGGCAGGTCGTGGTAAATAACCTCACCGCCACCAACAAGTTTAATGTCATCGTAGTTCGTTAGTTCCGACAGCCTCATTGCGTCACCCAAGTCTTTCCTGTTTGATAAGCAAAGAACTCACCACACGAGCGGCGGTTCGTCGCAGACAATACCGTGTTATTCACCCACAAGTTAATGATTCCACCACAGAACGTCGCTGTACTGCGGCCAATCGTGTCAATCGTCAGGTTCTGAGTGATCGTGCCTGACGAAGTAGACAGCACGCCGTTCAAGTAGTGCTTGCCGTCACTCGTAATCATCTCCACGTCACCGTCAGTGCGGGCAGCGTGGGTAAACGTGATCGTTCCACCAGCCGTATCCACAACTACTGTCGTTGTCGAGCTTGGAAGGCGAATAACAGACGCGCTTCCGGCGTCAGCAAGGATCGGGTTCACCGTGGCGTACGTGACACCCGTTGTCGAGTACACAATCGTCCAAGCCGTCAGCGGCGTTTCTGTGAACGTTGACAGATCGTTGTTTGTTGTCGCTCCGTCGTACAGCACGTACGCCTTGTAGTTCGTCGCTGCCGTACCAACCTTAAACGCAGGCGGATTCGTTGCTTCACTGGCATCGAGTGACGCAGCCCAGTCAGAAATCGGACTAATTGTAGCACCGTCAGTCAATGCAGTAGATTGCTCACCACCGCCCCACCACGCCACAGCACCAGTCACTGTCGCTGGGTTGTAGCTCGTAAGATGAGTAATCGCCTTGCCCAGCACAACAGTTTCTGTCCTGTATCCAGCCTTCGTTAAGTGAATGCCGTCCGTTGACTCGGCGTAATCAACCAAGTCTCCGTTCCCGTCAGCCAGCAAAGCATAACTATCACTCCACGTGCAGCGGTGATACCTGCCCAACCAAGCACGGGAAATCGTACGCCAGTAAGCTAGCCCGTGGTTACGAATATCTAACGTAGCCTGAGTGACACCACCACCGTTCGTCGTAAGCGTTCCATTGCCTTGCGGAGGATCAAACAGTTCGATGAAGAACGCCACCTTCGCCAAAGCGTTGGTAATGAACGTCTTGAACGAAGTTAATTCCGTGTCGAACAGCGTCTCAATGGCAGCATTACTACTGTCGTCTTCCGAGCAGTCGTTTGTAATGCCACGATGAACAATAACATCGGCGGACTTTAGGTCGGGTACTGTGCCGTCCTTCACATCCAGCGAGTCAAACGCATCGTTTGTGGCACCAACAGCTGTAAAGTGCTGACCACCAAAGCTTTGGTTGGAAACGATCTGTCGATACGCAATCGGAATATGGCTGCCTTGGGCAATGCGATACACAGGCGTAGCATGGGATTGCTCGCTACCAATCGCAGTGCCAATGAACATACTGTGCCCGAAGAACCACAAGCGTGGCCGCAGCGTCACGTCTGTGCGTGTGTACTCCATGCCCACCAAGCCCATGTAGTATTCTTCGATCTTCTGACGGTCGGCGTCAGACAGATCGTCGTTGAACACACAGGCTTCGTAGATATGACCGCCAAGGTTGCCCGTTCGAGTCGTGCCGTTAAACATCTTGAAGAACGACACGTAATCGCCACTGGCGAACGTGTACGCACCAGACGTTTTACTCATCGACTGGATTAAGTGTCCGTTCTGGTACAGTTTGACCGTCTGGCCGTTCTCCACACGAGACATGCAGATAATCGACGACGAACCAGCCCCGCAACCAAACGGCGAACCGCCAAGTGCATTGTCGTCCCACGTGCTCGATGTGGTCGAAGGTGACGTGGAAGCATCAGTGCCATACGCCGCTACGGCAATCGGCCGAATGGCGTTATACAACCCGTTGTCGTTGCGTGTGCCAAAAAATGGATTGCCAGCACTGGCCGCAATCGTGCCGCCGTTCTTAATCACCCCCCAGATGTAACAGGTCGCAGACGAACCGAAGTTCTCAAGCCACCTGCTGTACAACATGATGACGGTGAACGATGGGTTCGTGCCAGTAAACACGTCAGCAGCAAGCGTGGTGTTGTTGAAGCAGTCTTGGGTCGTCAGGTTGGCGTGAATGCTAGCCCGGCCCAAATTAAACCCGTCCTGATACCACAAGGGGCGGACGTTGGCACCTTCACTGCTGGACGTAAGGTAGTACCCATTGCCAGTCAGGTCGGAAATACGACCTACCGCACCACCGTCGGTAGGTCGAGCACCCGTACCGTCAATGTTGGCGGTTAGAACGCTATCGGTAGCCGACCACCGTGCCTTCAAGGCAGATGCTGACGTGTTGGTGAGCGGAAACTCAGGTCGTGCGTACGACGAAGGACGTAACATTCTCATGTGTTACCCCTTCAAGCTGACGTAAAGCGTTCCAGCAGCGTTCACAACAGGGTAGAGGAAGTCGGCACCAAACAACGCAGCCGGAATCTCATACACTTGGTTGTCAGCTACCGTCTGAGTGATAGCGACACCAGCAGAGTTAAACGCTGGCTCAATCGAAGCCGATGGATGGTCGATCTTCACATGCCAAGTAATGGTTGTTGTAGACGCACCATTAACCTCGAACATGCCGCCAGACCACGCCCGGAAATCAATGATCCCGGTCGTTGATTCGGCAGTGTCGGCAGCCAGAGAGAACGCAGTGTGCTTGCGTACGACGGCGACGGATGTGTTAGCCGTTGATGCGTTTGGGTTTGCCATCTTTAGACTTCCTTGTCTTCAGGTGTTCCTTAATCAACCCACGCTTCCAGTGCGGGGTATGCGTGTAAAGAACCTTCTCGACAGCTTCTTCCTTACGCTGCTTCGGGTTCTTCAGCATCTCAAGCTTCACACGAGCTTGTAGTATATCATCTGCCAGCGGAACTGGTGGCTTTTCCCTCACTGGCGACACATGGCTCACCGATACGCCATCCACATCCACGCCCTTAATGGCTGCAGCTTTCTTCACGTCAGCTGTACCACGTACCCAAGCGAGCGGGTCGCCAGCAAACCGAGCCAACTGCGACTTGTACACAGCACCCGACGTACACCCAGGGGCCAGTTTCTCACTAATCTGCTTGTACGCCTTGCCTAACCAGGGTGATTTCTCAAACTGGTTGCCGCTCACTTGGCCAGCCATGAAGATCGAATCAGTGCCCTGCAAGCTGGGTGGTTGCTGTAAAGCGAGCATTTCCGCACAGGCGTGTCCCATGCCGCACGCTCGCATCTCGATGTAATCGGCCTGCTGCTGCGGGTCCATGCTCACCAGTGGGTAATCAACGTGCTTTGTTCGGGACATAACCAAACCTCCGTTCCGAATACTCGTTCATGCAACCAGCCGCCCGCTTGCCGATAGTCTCAAACAGCGGGCCTGGCAGAGATTGGCAAAGCTCCATCCGTGTGACCGTGTCAGTCACAATCATCTCAAGGCCGTTGAAGCAAACTGCCACCTTCACTGCCTGAGAATCAATGTCGAACTCAACCATCACTCTAGCTAGACCGTTCCACCAACCAAGACCCTGCTTGACACACGACTCAAACATCCGAATGCCGACCATTACGAACTCTTAGGCTTGGGTTTCTGCTGAGCCTTCTTGGCCTCGATCTTCACCCGTTCCTTGGCTACCTCATTATCGACCTTGCCTTTCTCCTTGGCAACGGCGATATCACTGTCGGCTTTCTGCTTAGCAATCGCCGAGTCCGTCTGAGCTTTCTGTGTGGCAACTTGCTGATCCGTTTCAGCCTTCTGCTGGGCCGTCTGAATCTGTGTAGCCGCCTTCACTTCCTCAGTTTCCAGCTGTACCGCAGCCTTGTCACGTTCAACGTCAGCCGACTGAGCCGCCTTCTGCTGCTCAATCTGCATCTGAGCCATCGCCTTCTCACGCTCAAGCTGGATTTCCTGCTCGGCTTTCATGCGTTCAATCTGCATTTCAAGCTCAGCACGGCGTTCCTCGATCTGTAGCTCAAGATTGGCCTTAGCTTCTTCCAGCTGAAGCTTGGCTTCCATCTCCATCTGCTTCATTTCCATCTCACGCTCACGCATCTGCATTTCCATCTGCGTCTGCTGCATGGTGATTTGGGAATCAAGCTGCATCTTCTGAATCTCAGCCTGCATCTTCTGCATCTCAAGCTCGATGCGTGGGTCAGGCGGTGGCGGCTGCGGTGGCGGAATTTCAACCAGCCACTCATCAGTGTCCGTGTCGAATAGCTCGCCCCACTTCTTCATGATGGCGTTGATCGGCTGCACAATCCCCTGACCAGCAAAGTTCGTCAGCACCGAACCAAAGCTGCCAAGGAACGCATTCAGGTTGTTGATCTTCACCTGACGGTCTTGAAGCCGTGTCGAACCAGCAACAATAGAAAACTGGTATTCCCTTACCAAGTTTTCTAAGTCCGTCGTCATCACTTGTTCGGTGTAAACTTGTGTCGCCTCTGGACCCAGAATACCTTGAACGTCTTCTGGCCCCATCAACCAACGCAACGCAATCGCTTCCTTGCGAGCAATCATCGTCGCCCAGTCTTCTACCTGAGCACGCATGTCGCTGACACGAGCCGTAGCGTTCGTCTGCTTGACCGTTGTTTCTGTAGCCGAGCGATCTTGCGTGTCGCTCATGCCGTACATAAGCTCGGACAAACCAATACGCTTGTCCCACAGGTCAAACACCGCCTCAACAACCTTCCAAATGTCACCATGAAACGGTGGCTGTTGAAGGAAGCTCACCAACTCATTGATGTTCTTGCCAGTCAGTTGCTCAAGCTCGACGATCTTGTTGTCTTGGTTGGCTTCCAACGCCTTCTTCAAGTCTTCGCCAGCCGCCTTCACGACCCCAATGATCGTACCGCAGCTTGTCCTGACCTTGTTCGCCAGGAAGCTCATCGCCCATGTAAGCCACTTCAACTCACCCATGCCGGGCTTGAAGTGACTCATCGGCCAAATGTGGCCTGGAATCTTATGGAACGACAGACCCGTAAACGGCCACCCGTTCGTTCTGCCGTCAGCCCAGAACGGTACTGGCCACTGAAGACGCTTGAACACTTCCTGCTCGTCGTTCTTGGCCAGGAAGTCTGACGATGCGTTCAGGAAGAACGGCACCTTGTCAGCCACCGCCAAGTAGCAATACTTCCCCAGGTCGGGAAGCTTGATGGAAATATTCTTCTTCACTTCAGGGATTTTGTCCCCGATGCCCATTTTGCTGTACAAGTCCCAGTAGCACATCAAGTCGTTTGACCGACCGTCAGCCTTGTGAGCCTTCTGGTAGCTCATCTCCTGGGAGAAACCCGACTCCATCTGGGCGTAGTCTTTCAGCGTGTCGCGTTCTAGCTCGAACCGATCTTCTACGTCCTGGTACGGAGCGATCCGCTGACGAGCAATCCACATAATCTCGTCTTCGTTGCAGGCGTCAGGGTCCAACGCCAGACGCTTCACCGAATCGTATGTCGAACATACCGCCTTGTAGCTGGAACCAGGTGGCGTGTGAACTTCTGTCCACCGCACTCCAAGGCCGCTGAGCATCGCCTCATCGACCGCCTTGCGAGCATGGGTCTTTGAGTCGTATTCCCGCTGAGAGTAGTTCAGAATCGCTCCTAGGACCGCACAGGCCGCTTTCTTGACGTTCGTACGAGTACCCATCGACTCTAAGTAAGCCTGGTACTGCTGAACGGCAGGATGCGGTGGTGGCGGTGGTGGAGGTTCCTGGCCTTGCGGGACAGGTGGCTGCGGTGGCGGCTGCATCATCTGCGGCGTAATGCCAAACGCCTCAGGTGGCATGATCGGTTGCTTGGTCGGATTAACCTCGATCACCGGGTCCGTGCTGTACAGAGAAGGGCCGAACAGCTGTAACGCTTCGGCCACCTTCATCAGAATCATCTGGAAGTCAGGCTGCGGAACTTCGCCGTCGTTCTTCGCATAACCCTGTGCACCCTGGGCGTACGTGGACGAGAAGAAGTCACTTCTGGTGCCGTTGAAGAACACCATAATGTCGTCGGCGTCGTCTTGGAACTCCGTCTTCTTGTGTTCCATCGCCCGTGCGATGAGCCGACACCAGCCTGCCGCATACGGTGCGAGAGGGTGCTCCCAAAGATCGTACTGGTCGTTTGTCGCCATCCTTGGCTTCCCTCTCTACTTAAGCCTCACTGTGCAAGCCGTCGATAATCGCTTCTAGGCTCTCAATCTTCTCTTCCAAAGATTTGATCCTAGCCTCAGTATACAGCGTGTAGGGCGTTAAGTCCCACGCACCATCAGATCGACCAGCTTCCACGTGCGTCTCAAAGTAGGGATCGTCAATATGACGAACACATTGCGTACTCACACGAGTAACACCGCCACCAGACAATCGCAGCTGAATGCCTCGGTTGTTGTCCCAAATCCGACCCACCGTGGCACGCTGTGCGTCTTCCAACCGCCTAATCGCGTTCGGATAGAACAACACTTCTTGACCAACAAACACCTTCGGAGCTTCCCAGGCCATAACTACCTCCGTTTTTGCGGCGGGCCGAGCGTTACACAACGCTTGTTGCCCCCGTTCTTCTTTTGCTTCAGCTCATATCGTAACAAAGCCCACGGCTTAGGGGGAGTCCTAGGAGTAGGCTCCACCCACCTTGGGTCAAAACACACCATATATCTGAAGCAGTCGAACGCATGGTCGTCTTGGTTGTCAGCGGGCACATCCTTATACACCCAGTCGCCTGACGCACCCCTAATTCGCTTACGACGCAGCTTCTGGAAGTTACGCTCAAGGTTCGGACAAGCAGCTTCCATAATCCTATACTTCGGACCCAGCCCAGATCGTGGCCTCAACGCATCCCGCACAGCATGGCAGCCAGCTTCGTTATCCACTTCGCCAGGAATAAACCCACCGCACACACTGCTAACATTTCGCTCCCTCAACGCTTCTGCCAACTGCTGCTTGATCGTCTTGCCCGTCGTTTCCGTCTTAGCCGCCTGCTTGTCGTCGATTAAGAACGCCTGGAACTCAAACTTCCCCATCTTCAACGCCATCGCTTCAGCGAACTTCTCACTGGTACACTTCGTAATGTACAACTCGTCGTACGCCACAACAATGTCGCCATACGATGAACTGGGCGGTGGAACTGCAAAGAATACTACAGCGGTCACACCATAGCCAGGGTCAATCGCAGCGTACCGTGTCCAGTCTTCTGGAATTTCCTTCTTGGGTAGCCTGTCCCACGACATGCCGATGTAACTCATGTCGAACGTAGGGTACATCAAGAACGACGCCGTGGCAGGCTCGCCTTG
>CAZWFX010000053.1:0-11091 GCA_964633425.1 uncultured Candidatus Saccharibacteria bacterium | reverse complement strand
CCGTGGTTTCGCGCGTTGGATAAATTCGACATTACGGACGCGAGTTTTTCGACGTACGCGTTCGGCGGGTTTGGTGATGCCACCGTCACGCTTGATAACGTGCCGCCGCAGTTGGTCGAAGAAATTTGGCGCGACTGGTTTATGAAACGCATCACCGCCGCGGACGCAAGCGGCGCGATTGCGTATGAGGGCTATGTAGCCGAAATCAATGTCCAGTATGGCAGCATCAACGACATGCGCAGCATTGACGCCTTTTTCAATCGCGCGTTTGTGGAATACACCACCGGCGCAACGGGCGGCGGGACCGCCTATGGCCGCGTCCAGCGCAACGAAAGCGATGTGGACGCCAACGCCGAAACGCAGACGCGCTGGGGCATCAAAGAGGAGTGGATAGACAAAAGCGGCGACGGCATTATTTCGTCAACGGTCGCCAGCGCCGCGGGTGACATTGCGCTCGCGGATGCCATTCGCGCGCGTCATGCCTCGTGGAATTTGGGCGACCTGACAAAGCGCGGCGTGCCGCAAAACGTATCGGTGACGCTTACGTGTTGGGGCTTTCACTCAACCCTGCAGTGGCGCAAGCAAACGGTCAAATACACCACCGCCACAGCGATTGAAACGATAGTGTCGGGCGCGCTCACGACGGGCAGCAAGGCGCAGTATATTGACACGTCCGCCACCGCGCTCGCCAATCTCACGACCACCGGGCGCAGCATCCAATACAACACCAACGCCACGCCCGCGTGGATTAGCGATTATATCGCCGACGTGATTTCAAACGGCAACAGCGCGGGCAAACGCTTGACGTTCCAAATTTGGGAAAACCGCGTTCCGTATCTGGACGTGCGCGCCACGTCGCCCAAATATTACTTGAACGCCAACGATCACCGCGCCTACGACCTCAATCACGCCACTTTGCCGCTCTATTTTGTGCGCGCGGGCGGTTACTTGGTGCGCGAAGATGCGCTCGAAAACACGACGATTGAATCGGACGTGCTGTCACGCCCGCGCGCACAGTTTATATCTCAAACCACCTATGACGCCATCAACGACACGCTCACCATTCCGCCGCCCGAAGTCGAGGATGACACGCGGCTTTTGGCGCGCGCGCGACGCCGGGCGCGCGGCTTGCGAGTATAACTATGGATGATACCGTTGTTTATCGTTTGATGCGTTCGCGCAACACCGCCACTCTGCCGAGTTTCACGCCGGCGGCGGGTTCGCTCATTGTGCCCAACACCGCGCTGACGACCACCAATTTCACCTTGCAGGGCAATAACGGCGCATGGGCCACCATTGACCCCGACGAATACGAACTCGACCCGTTTCAAGGCAAGGTGATACAGCGCACCATTGACGACAGCGGGACGGCGGTGGATTGGAGCGCATACACGGGCGGTTTTCGCGCGAGTTGGACAAAAGACGTGAGCGGCACGCGCACCGCATACACCAACCAGACGCTGACATTTGCCGAGGACGATACGGGATTTTTCCCGATTGGTCCCGAGGGGCAAATCAATGCCGCTTTTATCAAGCAGCTTGCGGCAAATTTATTGTACGCGGGCGGCGGCGCGTTGGTGAGCGATGACAACGGCCTGCGGCTCTATGACGGCTCGTGGAATCTGGTCGCGTTCTTTGTTTCCAAAGCCGTGACGCGCAACGGCGAAAGTTTGGTCGCCGGTGATATTTTATTCGGCGACAATGCCGCGGCGACCGCCAACATCAAGACGCAAAGCGGCGGCATGACCACGCGCACCGCAACCACCGAATACATTCATTTCAGCGGCAACCAGATTCGCGCCGAAAATGACGCGGGGTTTGCCACCAAACCCTTGACCGTCACGGGCGCAACCGGCGCAAATCAAGATTTGGATTCGACCGGGTTTGGTTCGGGCGGCTCGCCCTTTTACACAAACTTTGTACGTGTGAAAAGCACAGGCAACTGGACGCTGCGCTCGATTGTGACCGGCACGGACGGGCAGTGGCTTTATCTCATTAACGAGAGCGCCAACAACATGACCATCGCCAACGCAGGGGCCGCGCCCGCCGGTTACGCGGCCATTCGCACGTTTGACGGTTCCAGTCCCGCCACCACGAATGCGGGCTGCGCGCTGTTTGTCTACAATTCCACCAATGGCACGTGGGACTTGATGAGTTATCGCGGTTAGGAGCATTGCATCATGTATATGTTTTTAGTGTTGCTCGGACTTTTAATCAACGGCGATTTTGCGCAAGGCCTCGCGCACTGGCACGCCGACCCGGGCTGGAGCGTAGAGCGACAGGTCGCGCAGTTAAACGTTGACAACCGCGCGGGCGCAGGCACACGCGGCGCGGACTTGTGTTCCGAGGCCGTCGCTTTGAACGGCGCGCCGCGCGTCAACGGGGCCGCCGACGTGTGGGCCAAACGCACCGCAAACGGCTATGTGTTTGTCGGCGTGCGCTGGCTTGACAGCGCAAAACGCCCGCTCTGGACGGAAATGATCGCATCGAACGAAGGGAAACCAAATGCGACATGGCAGCATTTAACCTTTCACGCCGACGCGCCGCCGCCTGCGCGGTTTGTGTCGTTTTGTTTTTTCACCGGCACGTACGCGGGCAAAACGTATCGCGCGCAAGCCGACAATGCGAGTTTGCAATGAATAAAAAAGACTTGACCAAAATATACCTTGCCCTGCTGCTCATTTCGCTTACGATTTCGGGCATTATATTTTATTTGATTTTTGTGGCGGGGGCCGAATGATGACCGAAACCGAAAAAGAAGATGTACGCGGCATCGTGCGCGATGAAGTGCGCCGCACCATGATAGACGAATTGTCACCCTACCGGGCCATGTTGAACCGCATCCGTCTCGACCTGTATGGCGAAAATCCCGACGGCTCGCGCGCGCACGATGCGGGCTTGCTCAAACTGACCGAGCGCAACAACGTGCTGCTGTGGTTTGTCCTCGCCATCAGCTGCTTTAATGCGTTTGCGTTCGTGGTCTTTTTATTTCTCGACCGCATTTTTAGTTAGGAGGTCTATGCGTAAAACAGCGGCACCGATTCTGCAAACCGTTTTAGAATCTATACGCCCGCGTTACAACAATGCCCTGACCGTCACCGGCTCGTTTTTGTTTCTCTCGGATTTCGAGATTCCGTTTCACGACGCCGCCTTTATCAATCAGTGTTTCACCATCGCTCGCGCGTACCATGTGCGTCAATGCGTGTGGGGCGGCGATGCCATGCACTTTGAAGCATTCTCCCCGTTCCCCGGCGCGGACACGGACGCCGAAACCGAATTGACCGAGATAGACGAATTTCTCCCAGGCTTTCTCGAACCGTTCGACAAGATCTACTATTTCATGGGCAACCATGACGACCGCCCCGCCCGCGCCCTCAATCGTAAAATCACCAATCAAAAAGCCTTGCGCATGGCCGTTTCGCCCGAAACAATGGAACTGTTTCGCCGCAAAGTGACCGTGAGCGAATACTATTGGTGCTATGCCTCGCACAACTGGCAGTTGGAACACGCTCGCAACAATTCCATGATTCCCGCGCGCATCGCGCAAACGCTCGCGCTCAAGTTTCAAAAAAATGTCATTCAGGCGCACACGCACAAGGCGGGCAAAACGTTTATCAACGGCCTGTACGCCATCGAAAGCGGATGCGGCGCCGACCCGCAGCGGTTCGCGTATGCCAACCTGCGGCACTCGACGCATACCGAAATGGCGCAGGGCGCGGTGCTCATGCTCGAACGCGGCGCGGCGTACGTGCCGGTGCATCTGGTCCCTGCGGAAATGGAGTATCAACTGTGGCAGTCAAAAAAGAAATAACGCCAAACGCCCCGCCGCCGCTGCTGGCGTTGGTGCGCCGCAACGTGTCGCCGCTCTTGGACGAACGTCCGCCCGGCGCGCTCACGATGCGCGAACTGGCAGAACAGGCAGGCGTCAGCACCGACGTGATGCGCCGCCAACTGTCCGACCTGCGCGACCAAAACATTTTGCGCGAGGCGCGTCTGCGCACATCAGGCGGGCATTACACGTTTGTGTATTGGATTGAACCGGGTGAGGGATATGTGGGGGATAGTGTGGGATAAAAAAACCGCCTCACTGGGAGGCGGTGTGATTTTTACTTGTAGCGATATTCAACTGTTTTGATTGTTTGCTGTATCGCTGATTTTATATGCGGTTTTCATTTCGCTTTGTTCCTTTCAATTTTAGTCGGCGTTATTTGTTTCGAGATATTCGGCGGCGTCGTTTTCGGCTTGCTCGCGTGTTTCGGCGTCATAATCGTCGGTTTCCCACGCTACGCCGTCGGGCGTCGTGCCGTACAGGCACCAAGTTTTGGCGATTTCGTCATAAGAAAATTTGGCGTTGTATTTGTCGAGAATTTGTTGAAACATTTTGGTTAATCCCCTTGCGAGTGCGGCAAGCGACAATTCAATGATTGCAGATTGAGATTGTACGCCGGATGCTTTTCGAATTGCAGAAATGTTTTGTTGCGCGGTCTCGGAAAGTCTAATAGTTGTTAGTTGTTTCATTAGTTGTTCCAATGATTTGATTGGCAATTTGCGCCGCAGGTATAAGAACCGCAATCGGGGCAGCGGACGGCATGAACAAACATAGTGGATTCTTTGCGTGGAGCATTCCAGTTTTGCCATTTGCCGTTTACCATTGCAATTTGTTTTGCTTTTTCAAGCAATTCGTGTGTTCCTGTAAATGTGCGTTTACCCGTTGCGATTTCTTTGGTGTATGTTTCAAAGCGATTGTTTTCAAGGTTGATATATACGGTGATTTGATATTTGTTTCGCAGAACCTTGATTGATTGGATATTTGACATTTTATTTGCTCCAGTTTTCTTGTCTTGATTGTTTGTAGTATATCATACTGATATACATATGGTCAAGCGCAAGTAAAACAGACGTATTAAAAAACACCTATAAAATAGACTCAAAACACACAAAAAAACTTGTAGAATTGATGAAATAAAAAACCGCCTCAAATCGAGGCGGTTTTGTGCGTCAACCCTCCAAAACCTTTTTGATGGTCTTTTGCCCGCTGATGCCTTGATTGCGAATGTATCGCCGCACCATGTCAGACGACCGATGCCACGTCACGTCTTGGATTTCGTGCAGCGGCACCGCATCCTGCGCGGCCTGCGTCACAAAACCCGCGCGCAAGCTGTGACCGGCGAATTGCGCCGCATCCATTCCCGCGTTGGAAATGGCGCGCTTGAGAATGTACGCCACTGCCGCCGGGCGCAGCGGCTTGTCCCACACTTTACCCCAGCGGTCCACCTTGCGAAACACCGCGCCGCTTGAAATTTCGGCCGCGGCAAGATACGCCTGCAGCGCGCGCACCGGACACAGCAGCGCATTGTCATCCGACAACACCGGAATGCGCTTGTAACGCCCCTCGCCCTCTTGGTCGGTTTTCGATTTACGCACGCGCACAATCAATTCGTCGCTCGCAAATTTCAGATCGCCAAACTCCAACGCCGTCAATTCAGATTCCCGAAACGCGCCCGCAAACCCCAACAGCACCAGCGCCGCGTCCCGCAAGCCGCGCACATCATCGCCGAGAATGAGCGCCAGGTGACGCGCGTCATCACGCAGCAGCGGCTCTTTTTGCGCCGGTGCGGTCCCGAGCGCGCGCCGGATGCCCGCCATTGTTTCGCGCACCATCGCGTGCCGCGTCGGGTCGTCAAGATTTTGCGACGTGTGCATGTACGCAATCGCCGCAATGCGCTGGTCAATCGTCGAGACTTTGGCACGCCCGTCGGCAAGATAGGCGATATACTCGCACACCGTTTCCGACAGGGCAGGGAGCGACCGCGCGCGCGCCGTGTGCTCGCAATAAAAAACAAAATCGCGCCATGCCGACGCGTACGCCTTGAGCGTGTTTTGTGCTTTCGACGCGCGCACATATTTGACCGCGCGTGCGGGCAACCGTTTCAAAGATTGGTTGGAGTTGGTCAAAGTATTCATTTTATGGTCAAGAGTGAATAACTGTCCTTATTGACGGTTAGAATCTATATTGATTATGCCGCGCATCCGCCCGGAACGTTTTGCATCCTGCGGCGAATGCGCGGTGTGGGCAACGCGGGACTCGAACCCGCAAATTCTGCGTTAAAGGAATTAGCAGCGCCTTTGCCACTTGGCTAGTTGCCCATGCCCTATCGAAAATACTTTATCAGGCGCGCACTGCGCAAACGCCACTTGACCGGCAAACGCAGCCATGCGCCGCGCGTGCCGCCGCACATTTCCAACGCCCGGGCGACCGGCAAATAGAAACATGCGGCGATATAAGCAGTGCCCAAAATTACAATAACGGCGATCATGTTCAGGTTGTGGCTTTGCGTTGAAACGATACCAACCCGCCGCGCGCGTCGGGCGCGGGAAGGTCGGACACACGAATTAAAAACCAAGTCCCGCTGTCCAGCTCTTCGCCGGACATTTCCATCACGCCGTCAAACTCATTGCGCGCGGTGCATTCGACTTCGAGCAAAACGGCATTGATTGCGGCTTTGACCTCGCGCACGTTAGGCAGCGTCAACAGGTACGCGGCGAATTGTGCCGGTGCGTTTGCGACGTTCTCGACGTTCGGCGCGAGCGGCAACGCGGGCAGATTTCCAGTTGACATAATTTTCCTCGCTCATGCTCGGCACGTCTTTGCGGTGCGTGCCGTGTTTGTGATTTTGTACGCCGTTGTGTGGGCATCCATCCTGCCCACAGGCATAATGCCATTGCCTGTCAATGCGCCAGCGGGTTTTGCCGCTTTCGGGGTGTGGGTTGCGGTATTCAATCCAACCCTTTTTAAGTCTGCGCACATTGCCCACTACGCGCGGCGCGTGATTTGGCAAATGCCCACTACCGATTTCATCCATGCCCACTACCGATGCGGGCGTTTCGGCGGTAGTGGGCATTGAATGCCCACTACCGATGCCCGCCGCGTCTATGACTTGTGCCGCACTCGACGCGGCGGGCGCATCAAGCGGTTCGGTGCGGTCTATGCTTTTGGGTCCGTGCCGCGCGTCTTGGCAATGATTGCGGCCAACAATTCGCGTTCCTCGGGCGTGAGGTCGGACAACGGGTCATTAGAACGCGTGTTCTGTGTCGTCGCGGTGTGCGCTGTGTCAAAATTGACGGTCGGCGCGGCATCGTTCAAGACGCGCGCGGGCTGCGGAGTTGGTGCGATAGATGCCACTTGTTTGACCTCTCGGCGGTCTGCGTCGCCGGTCAATTGTTGCCCGAGTAATTGCCCCATCATGTTCATCACGAAAATTTCGGCGGCGTTTTCGGTGCGGGCGCGTACGCGGTCGGATTGCATCGCGGCGGCGAGGTTTTTGCGGTTTTGGGTGTGCAGCGCGCTAATGGTATCAAGGTGGTTAATAATGCTCTGCTTGTGGACCGCGCGCACCGGGTCTGCCGAAAGTGCGAACGCAACCGTGCCGACAGAGACAAGCCCGGCAAGGCCGCCCAAAATCAAACCGACAAAACCGATGAGCGTGTCCTCAATCGCAGACGCATTGACTGCAACAATGACGTTGATTGCAAAAAACAATAGTTCAATGCCCATGCCGAGCGTCAAAATCCAATCCTGCGCAGAGCTGCGCGAATAGTTAAGTTTGAAAATCATGAGCGCGCCGACCATAAACGGCGGGGCCATAAAACAAAGAATTGTGATGTAACGCCACGTCGAATCGGCGGGCAGGGCCGCGGCGACGTGCGTCAAAAACAGCGATTGAATGCCAACCATGACCGCGACGCCGAGAAACACAAGTGCGCCGATGATAACTTTTTCGCCGGTAGAGCGTGCGGTGGTGGGGGTGAGTTGTTCGTCCATAAAAAAACCGTCCTTTTCAGGACGGCAATGGTCAAATGTAACGATTCGCGCTATAATATACACAGCGCACAATTGACGACTGCCGTCGGTTGTGAGTCAGAACGGCGTGCCGTCGCAATCGGCCCGCCGTTCGTTTATCTTGTATGCGGTTATAATACACCCCATTCGCGCCGCTGTCAATCATTTCGCGGCTAAAATATCCGAGCGAGTGATAACGAGAATAGGTTCGAGGTCTTTGGCGCGAAACGACAAACGGAACGCGTTCGACGGATTGACGCCCGTCGCTCCCGCCAATGCGTTCCGAAAGCCGTCGTCTGATATTTCAGACGGCGGCTTTTCGTTTTGCAGAATTGCGAATAGATCTGCAAATGCGGCGCGGGGTTCAATGGCCACGATTTTGTTGTGGTGCACATATACGCGCGCCAGCATTGACGCGGCGAGGTCGGCCTGATTGCGCGGGTTTGCGGCGTGCCACAGCGAGCCGATAGATTGCAAGAGCGCGGCGGCGTTGTCGTACGTTGGCGCTTCGGTGGTGACGGGCAATGCGGCGAGCGCGCCTTCGAGCGTTTGCTTTTTGGACAGCCACGCGGCACGGTCCAGATCGCCGGCGATGTAAAGTTCGCGCGCGCGGGTCAATTGTCCCTGCAGCGCGCGGCGTTTGTTTTGCACGTGCGCGCGGTCGGTGTGCGTGTGGCGGGCGAGAATTTGCTCGCGCCAATCCTCGGGCAAGGTGAGCGCGTCGAAATAGGCGCCGAGTTGGTTTTCGATGTTGGCGGCATTGACCAGCTGTGCGGCCTGACACAGCTTGCGCGCGGCTTGCATGTCTTTGTAATGGCGCACGCCGTGGGACGCCTGCCCGCGCAGCGCCGTGCCGCAGTCGGCGCAATAAATGATTTTGCGCAGGGGATATTCGCGCGCGGTGGAGTGCTTGCCCGTGTCGCGCACCGCCGCGCGTTGGCGCATTTGTTTTTGCGCGAGTTCCCACGTGTCAAGGTCAATCAAGGGCGCGTGCCTGCCCTCGCGCCAAACCTCTTTATACGACACTTGGCCCAAATGAAAGCGATTACGCGCAATGTCAATAATGCTGTCGCCGGTGAAAAGATTTGCGCCGCGGTTGCCGGTGGTGCGGATGCCGTCGGCGTTCAGTGCTTTGGCAATTGCGGCGGCGGACTGCCCGCGCGCCAGTTCGCCGATGATGCGGCGATAGGCGTCTGCGTTTTGCGGGTGCGGAATCGGAATGCCGCCGTCGGCTTTGCTCACGGCCTGATACCCGAACGGCACGACGCCGTTGTAGAAACCCTTGTGCGCGCGTTCGCGTTTGCCTTTTTTGGTTTCGGCGCGCAAGTTTTCGATAAACATTTCCGCAAGCCCGGCGAGCACGGCGAGAATGATTTTGCCCATGACGGTGGAAAAATCGAATTGCGATTCGGTCACGCTGCAAAACGTGATGCCGCGCTGTGACAGGTGCGCGAGGGTGGTGAGGGTGTCAACGAGCGAACGGGAAAACCTGTCCAGCTTGTGCACGAGAATCAAATCAATTTTGCCGTTGTGGGCATCCAGCAGCATTCGTTGAAATTCGGGGCGGCGGGTGGTGGTGCCGCTCACGCCTGCGTCAATGTATTCGCCGACGACGCTCCAACCTTTGAGCGCGCAAAATTCACGGCACAAGCGAATTTGGGCGTCAATGCTGTGTCCTTCTTCGGCCTGTTCGTCGGTGCTGACGCGGGCGTAAATGGCTACACGGTTTGGCATGGTGTCTTAGGGCGCGGGTTGGTTCAGGATGCGCGCGGCGATCTGGAAAAAGTTTTCGAGGTCGGTCGCCAACGCGACGCGCGGCGTACTGTATTGTATGCGCGTTCGGTGTTTGGGCGTTTTCCGTGGTTTGGTTTTCATGGCGTTACTCGCTTGTTTTGGTAATCACTTTAACGCGCACGCCGACAACGCCGGTATCGTCGCAGTCTACAAGATACATAATTGCGCGCTCTTGCTCTGCAATGCGTTCGGTCATTTTTTTGTTTTCGGTGCGTTCACGTTCCCACATGCTGCGCCAATGGTCGGCATTGCTTAAGGCGCGTTTTTCGGCGGCTTGGGAGTTTGTCAATTCGCGCGAAAAGTGATTGGCAATAAAATACAAAATCACGCTGGTCAATGTCAACAATGCCACAAACACGGTCAAGAGTTGGTTGTCAATCATGTTTCCTCATTTCGTGCGCGTTTCGATGTATCGTTTCACGCGCGCGCGACAGCACAACGGTTCGCGTTACTGGCGAAAAGCCGCGAGTAACTTATTTTGGATTGACGCTGGACGGCTTTTCGTCCAGTGCACGCTTTGTTAGAACGCCGCATTTTGCACACTTATACGTTGCGGGAAACTTGAAAATTTCGCTGTCAATCCACCATGCGTGTTTGCCAAACTTGCAGAGCAATAACGCAAGCCAGCGCGGAGATTGTATTTCTCGGAGATGAAGAACAGAGAATGACACATCAAAAATCCACCAGTGCAAATCAAAACCATGCGCTCCTCTCAACATTCTTTCGCGTCTATCCATAATTCACCTGAGGCGTTCTAACTATGAGATATACCGCAATTTTGCAGTCTATCCACATCTACAGGAACAAATTACGGCGTGTCCCATTCGCCGCCTGCACAGTCGGTTGCCCTTCGTCCGCAAACGTGCGTGTCTCAAGCCCCATCACATGTTTCGCAATCAATGCGTCTAATTCGGATCCTGCCGTTATCATAATTCTGCCCTCCCGACCGACGCGCTGCCGACCCAACCGTTTGGCGCATCCGTCGTAAATGATTCGTCAACAACAATTTCAACCTTGCCGCGCAATACCTCAGTCGCCGGTTTTCCCCAATTTACCAACACAAATCTTCCATCCGCATCCTGTTTCCAGCACCATGCTGTGCCGCTTTCCTCGTCTGCGGCAAAACAGCGATGCGTAATATCAACGCCATCCAACAAAATTTTGGAATGATTGACAATGTGTCGCGGCGATGTCCAAACGCAGATATGACGCGTTTTGGGTTGACGCGTTTTAGGTTTACGTGCTTTTTCTTGCCACTCACGCAAATCACTTCCCATTTGCCCTTGCACCGCGTTCAAGAGCAAATTGCGTTCCTCTGTAAGCACCGCCAACTGCGCGCGCAGTTGGTCGAGTGCGCTTACCTGACCTGCCGCGCCCCCGTATGTGCGCTCAATCATCTCGAATCGAGAAATTTGTTGAATTGGAAAACTCCAACCCGTTGCCCATTTCAAAAGGTC
>CAZWFX010000052.1:0-11167 GCA_964633425.1 uncultured Candidatus Saccharibacteria bacterium | reverse complement strand
AGCGCCAATATCCCCCCGATAGATGGGTCCACACTGGCCTATCGCTGTTTGTGAAGGGACGCGGTGTGGCTGGGCTGAGTGATTCGTGCAGGTCAGGTGACCGTGTGGCGGCGTTGCGTGACCTGCGGGACCTGCTGGCTCAGACGATCGTGTCGTCTGACTCTGCCCGTGACGTGGCGGCGTTGTCTCGGCAACTGGTGGACGTGTTGGCCCAGATCGACGCGGCGCAGGGGCCTGCGCAGGTAGGGACGGCTTTAGATGAGCTCAGGCAGCGCAGGTCTTCTAGGGGGGCAAAGACCGCGGGTTGAGTCGGTCCCGAAGGCGTCGTCCTCAGAGGTCGACGATGCTGCGTTTCTGGCGGCACGTTACGGGCTGACGCCCGACGGCTGGCAGCATCATGTTCTCGAGGGCTGGATGGGTCGGCGGGCCGATGGCCGCTGGGCTGCTGGCCGGTGCGGCCTGGCGGTGCCTCGCCAGAACGGGAAGAACGGTTGCATCGAGATCCGGGAACTGTTCGGGACCGTGGTCCTCGGTGAACGGTTCTTGCACACGGCCCATGAGGTGAAGACAGCTCGCAAGGCGTTTCTGCGGTTGGCGTCGTTCTTCGAGGACCCGAACTTCCCTGAGCTGGCTGCTCTGGTGAAGGAGATTCGACGCACGAACGGCCAGGAGGCGATCGTGCTCACCAACGGCGGTTCGGTGGAGTTCGTTGCGAGGTCGAGGGGGTCGGGCCGTGGCTACACGGTGGATGTGCTGGTGCTCGATGAGGCGCAGGAGTTGACCGACGAGCAACTTGAGGCGTTGTTGCCGACGATCTCTGCGAGTCCGTTGGGTGACCCCCAGGTGATGATGGTCGGGACCCCTCCGGGGCCCGCGTCACCGGGTGAGGTGTTCACTCGCACCAGGGATGCCGGGTGTGCTGGGTCGGACAAGCGGTTGTGCTGGCATGAGTGGTCGGTGAAGGGTGTCGTTGATCCGACGGATCGTTCCCTGTGGGCGGCGACAAACCCGGCGCTGGGTGGCCGGTTGTCGGTGTCGGTGGTGGATGACGAGCTGGGTGCGATGTCGCCGGACGGGTTCTGTCGTGAACGGTTGGGTCGGTGGGCTGAGGACTCCCATTCGACGGTGATCTCTAGTGCGAGGTGGGGTGAGCTGGTGCAGGTTGCGCCGCCCACCGATGGTGCTGTGGCGTTCGCTGTGGACATGCCGCCGGACAGGTCGATGGTGGCGGTGGCGGTGGCCCGTGTGGTCGATGGGATCGTCCATTGCGAGGTCGCCAAGTGCGAGCCCACGTCGGGTGGCGTTGGTTGGGTGGCTGGCTGGTTGGATGAGCGGTGGCCGAACACTTCTGCTGTGGTGATCGACGCTCAGTCCCCGGCGATGTCCTTGCTTCCGTCGCTGGCGGATACCCGGGTGAAGGTGACGGTGACGAACACGTCTGAGATGGTCCGTGCGTGCGGGATGTTCGTGGATGCTGTGCGTGACGGGACGATGACCCATTTCGGTCAGCACGTGTTGAGTGAGTCGGTGGCGAACGCCACCAAGCGGGCGGTCGGTAACGCTGGCGGGTGGTCGTGGAACCGCCGCTCGACCGGTGCCGACATTTCGCCTCTGGTGGCCGTGACGTTGGCCCACTACGGGGCGTTGACCAGTACACGTAAGCCTGGCCGCAAGTCGAGAATGGTGGTGATGCAGTGACAACAATGAACGTTGCTGTGGCACCGCTGGTGCCAGGGTTGTCGTCGGAGCACCAGGCGTTGTTGACCCAGCTGGTCGGGACGATCGTGGCGAAGCAAGTCGGCAACCAGCTACGGAGGTCGTACTACGACGCCGAGGCCGGGTTGAAGGATCTGGGGATCTCGATCCCACCTCAGATGCGTTCAGTGGAGACCGTGGTCGGTTGGCCTGCGAAGGCTGTGGACTCGATGGCCCGTCGGACCGTGCTCGACGGTTTCACGTCTCCGAGCGGTGACGTGGGTTCGCTGGGCGTGTCCCAGGTGTGGGACGAGAACCGGTTGTCGTCCGAGTCGTCCCAGGCGCACACGTCTGCGCTGATCCATTCGACGGCGTTCGTTGCGGTTGTGCGGGGCGACGTGGCAGCGGGTGACCCTGAGGCTGTTGTGTCGACGTTCTCGGCGGAGTCAGCGTCGGGTGTGTGGGATCGCCGTCGCCGGTGCTTGTCGTCTGCGTTGACGATCCGGTCGTGTGATTCGGTCGGGGTGCCCGACGACATGGTGCTGTACGTCCCTAACCAGGCGATCATCATGAAGCGTTCTGGTGCGGTGTGGGATGTGCGGACCGCTAACCATGTGTTGGGTGTGCCGGTGGAGCCGCTCACTTACCGGGCGTCGTTGGATCGCCCGTTTGGGTCTGCCCGGATCTCGAAGCCGGTGATGGCCCTCACCGATTCGGCGGTGCGGACACTGCTGCGTACCGAGGTGTCAGCCGAGTTCTATTCGGCACCTCAGCGGTACGTCCTGGGGGCCGACGAGGGTGCATTCTTCGATGCGGACGGGGCACCGATCCCTGCGTGGCAGGCGGTGCTTGGCCGCCTGTTCGCTATCGGTCGTGACGAGGACGGGAACACGCCGACCGTGGGCCAGTTCTCCCAGCAGTCGATGGAACCTCACCTAGCGCAGATCCGGTCGTTGGCGTCGATGTTCGCTGCTGAAACCTCGCTGCCCGTGGGGTCGCTCGGTGTGGTGCAGGACAACCCGTCCAGCGCTGAGGCGATCTACGCGGCCAAGGAAGAGCTAGTGGTGGAGATCCAGCATTGGGAGACAACCAGCCTCGGCCCGGCATGGCAGCGGGCAATGGTGAACGCCCTGTTGATCCTCGACGGGTCCGATGCTGCACGGGACGCCTATTCGGGGCTGCGTGCCCGCTGGGCGTCTCCTGCCACGCCGTCGGTGGTGTCTGCCGCTGATGCGATGGTGAAGCAGGTTGCGGCGATCCCTGAGCTAGCCAAGACCGATGTGGCGTTGGAGCGGCTCGGGTACACGGCGGACGAGATCGTCAGGTTGCGGTCCGAGTGGCGACGTAATGAGGGGGCGTCGACCATTGATGCGCTGATCGGTGCCTGATGGCGTCTCGTGCAGAGGTTGCACGGTTCCACCAGGCGAACACGGTGCTATCTGATCGGGCAGCTAAGGATCTCGAGAATCTGTGGGGGACGCTGGACCTCACGAAGCCTGAGAAGGCGAGGGATGTTCTCCTGCGGTACCTGCCGGTGTTGACCGACAAGTACGGCACGGCGGCCGCCACGGTGGCAGCGGAGTGGTATGAGACGTTGCGGGCCGAGTCTGTCAGCGGGTCGTTCTCCCCGCTGCTGGCCGAACCTGTAGCGGAGGTGGCGGTCACGTCGAGGGTCCGGTTCGGTGCCCGACACCTGTTCACCGACAACCCTCAGCAGACGTTGGCTTTCCTGGCGAACGCTGTCGACGGGTACGTGAAGCAGCCGGGCCGGGACACTGTGGCACTGAACGTCTCTCGGGACCCAGCGAAACCGACGTGGGCGAGAGTGCCCAAGGGTGCTCACACGTGCAGGTTCTGTGTGATGCTCGCCAGCCGAGGGCCGGTGTATTCGAGCCGGTTCGATGCTGGCGGAGACGCCCACCGGTTTCACGGTCACTGTGACTGTGTTGCTACCCCGTTCTGGCGCGGCGACCCGCTGCCTGACGGGTATGACCCGCGGGAGTTGTACCGCCAGTACAAGGCGGACCGCTCTGAAGCTCTCTGACACCCGCACGGGTGCCAGTCAACGGCCACGCGCTGTGTGTGGCCTCATTTCCCGCACGGGAGGAATCAGCCATGTCAGACGAACCGACCCCCTCCGTTGAGGCGGAGCCACCCCCCACCGCTACGCCGAGCCCGAAGCCGGAAACGGACTGGAAGGCCGAGGCCCGCAAGTGGGAGGAACGAGCCAAGGCGAACAAGGGGGCGGCTGAGCGTCTCACAGAGTTGGAGGAGGCCGCTAAGTCGGATCTCCAGAAGGCTTTGGAACGTGCCGAAGCGGCTGAGGCCGAGTCGGCTGCGCTGGCTGCGCAACGCCAGTTGGATGCGTGGAAATCGGAGGTGTCGACCGCCACCAACATCCCCGCCCATGTGCTGGCAGGTTCGACGCTTGAGGAACTGGAGGCGCACGCTTCCGCCATCCGGGCGCTGATAGCTGACCAGGGGCCCGCCGCGTCGGTCGGCCCCTACGTGCCGAGCGAAGACCCAGGGGCGTCGACCTCCGGGTTGGGCGGCCCCGCCCAGGTGTTCGCGGCACACCTCACCAAACAACGCGGGCGTTAGCCCAGAAAGAAGGGAGCCGTCATGGCTACTACCTCGTCGAATGTCCCCTCGGGTCTTCTGCCCGAGATCGTTACCGCCCCGATCTTCGCCAAGGCTGCGGAGTCGTCTGCGGTCATGCAGCTCGCCCGTCGGGTGCCGCTGTCGTTGACCGCGCAGACCTCGGTGCCTGTCCCGATGGACGTTCCCACCGCAGGGTGGGTCGCTGAGGGTGCCGCTAAGCCGGTGTCCTCGTCGGCTGTCGGGATCAAGCAGATGCAGGGCAAGAAGGTCGCGCTGCTGCTGCCCGTGTCGCAGGAGGTTGCGACCACGAACGCCGCTGGCCTCTACGACCAGTTGCAGCAGGACCTCCCGGTCGCTATCGCCCGGGCGTTCGACCATGCCGCCATCCACGGCAAGGATCTCCGCACCGGGGCTGCTGGCCCGTTCGGTGACTACCTGCTCGAAACCGGCAACAGCATCGAGCTCGGTACCGCTACTGCATCCGCTGGTGGCATGTACGCCGATCTGGTCGGAGGCGAGAAGCTCGTCACCGACTCCGGCTACGAGTTCACCGGGTTCGCTTCCGACCCCCGTCTGAAGCCGACCCTGAAGCTCCAGGCCGACACCACGGGCCGTCCGGTGTGGGTAGATTCCCCGACCCTCGGCATGGCCGGTGGCGACCTGATCGGCTACCCCGCCTTCTATGGCCGTGGTGTGTCGGGTGCGTACACCCGTGGCGGCAACCTGGTTCAGGTGGTGACCATCTCGGGCACCCCGACCGGTGGCACCTTCACCCTGTCGTGGGGTGGCTCCACTTCGGCTGCGATCGCCTACAACGCCGCCGCCTCTGCTGTGCAGACCGCAGTACGTGCGATCCGGTCCGAGCTGTCGGCCGCTACCGTCACCGGTTCCGCTGGTGGCCCCTACACGATCACCCTCGGCGTGGTCGGCTCCGCTTCGGCTCCGCTGTCCGCTGACGGTGCGCTGCTGACCGGTGGCACCAGCCCCAAGGTCACTGTCGCTCAGGCGACCGGGGTCGACACGAAGCTTCGGGCCATCGGTGGCGACTGGTCGCAGTGCGCTTGGGGCCAGGGCATGGAGATCACCATGAAGGTGTCCGACGTGGCTTCCTTCACCGACGAAAACAGCGTGGTCCGTCACGCCTTCCAGGAGAACCTTGTGGTGCTTCTGATCGAGGCGTACTACGGGTTCGTCGTTGGTAACCCGAACGCCTTCGTCGCCTACACCGACGCTGCCTGACCCGGGCTAGTCGAGCACAGAGGGGCCGTCATGGCTGCACCGTTTGCGTCTGTAGACGATCTGGCCGCTAGGTGGCGGCCTCTCTGTGGCGACGAGTTGGGCAGGGCGTTGGCTGCCCTCGAGGATGCGTCGGCGGTGATCCGCATGGTTGTCCCTGACGTGGATGACCGGATCATTGCTGACACTCTCGACGCTGATGTGCCACGGATGGTGGCCTGTTGGGTGGCGAAGCGTGCGCTCATCGGGAACGACACGGGCGGCGTGTCACAGCTTCAGCAGACGGTCGGCCCGTTCTCTCAGGGTGCGACCTACACCAACCCGCTCGGAGACATCTACCTGACCCGCCAGGAGAAGAAGCTGCTCGGCGTGTCAGGGCAGAAGGCGTTCACGATCGACACGACTCCACCGGCGGAAACGTGATCCCGCTACCACAGGGGGAACGTGTGGAGGTGTTGCGCCCCGGTTCGGACGTGGACCGCTACGGCGACACCTTGGCCGACTGGTCCACTGTGAGTGCCGCGTCGGTGCTCACCGGGTGCGCTGTCGCGCCGGCCACCTCGGCAGAGAACAACGACGGTCGGTCGGCTGTGGTGGATGTGGTGGACGTGTACGCGGCGGTGGGTGCTGATGTTCTCCCGTCGGATCGTCTGGTGATCCGTGGCCTGGTCTACGAGGTTGTCGGTAGCCCCGAGGTGTGGCGGTCCCCGTTCAGCGGCTGGGAGGCCGGGGTGAAGATCACAGCCCGGAAGGTGGACGGTTGATGGCGTCGAACAAGACCACCGTCAAACTGAACGAGTCGGGCATACATGCGATTTTGACGTCCGATGGCGTGGTGGCTGATCTGCACCGCAGAGGTGAGGCGATAGCGGCTGCGGCGGGGGATGGGTTCGTGGCCCGTGTGAGTCAACGCAGGGACCGTCGTGCCCGTGTCGTTGTCCTCACCGCCACGCCCAGGGCCATGAGGTCAGAAGCGAAGCACCGGACCCTTGTGCGTTCTTTGGATGCTGGCCGTGGCTGACGCTGTGCTGTTCGGAGACACGACGAGCGTGGTGTGCCAGGTGTTGGCCGCTGCACTGGCCGAGCCAGTTCACGCACGGGTCCCTAACCCTCGGCCGTCGACGTTTGTGCGGGTCGAACGCACCGGCGGCCCTGCTGAGAATCTGGTGTCCGATGGTGCGACGATCGTCGTGGAGTCCTGGGCCACCACGGAGGCAGACGCTCACGATCTGGCCCAGCTTTGCCGTAGGGCGCTCAGGCAGGCTACGGCGACCGTTGTTGGCGGCGTGACCGTGTACCGGGTTACCGAAGTGTCAGGCCCTGGCAGGTTGCCCGACCCAGAGTCAGACCAGGCCCGGTATACCCAGACCTTCACGGTCCGGGTGCGCGGGGCATGACCACATCACACAAGGAGGCCGTGCCGATGCGCATAGCTCTTGCATATCCGTTCGACGGGCATGGACCCGACGATGAGATCGAAGTCGACGCTGACCTTGGCCGTCAGTTGATCGGTGACGGCCGAGCTCGGCCCGTTGCCGCCAGCCCGCTCACCAAACCAACCAAGAAGGAGCCCACCGATGGGTAACGTTGCCAACCCCCGAGTCTGGTTGGGTGCCGAGGTGTTCGTGGCACCTGTCGGGACCACCGCACCGACCGATGTTTCCACGGCGTTGAACGTCGCGTTCAAGTCGCTCGGGCTGCTGTCTGAGGACGGCCCTGAAGACGACTACGAGCAGGATTCCACGGACCTGTTCGCTCAGGGTCCTGACAGCGTGCTGTTCGTGCGTACCGTCACCTCGAAGCACAAGCCGACGATCAAGGTCGTGGCCGTGGAGGACAACAAGACGGTGAGGGCCTTGCGGTTCCCTGGGTCGTCTGCGTCGTTCACGTCCGGCGTGACGACCACGAACAAGAAGGCCCCGACCTCCGATCAGCGGGCTTTCGTGATCGAGCAGCACGACGGCACGACGAAGCGCCGCCGGGTGATCCCCCGTGGTGAGGTTGTGGAGCGCACCACCCTCCAGGACGCTCCCGATGACATGGCCGGGGTCGAGTTCGTGATCGCTGAGTATTTCGATGCCAACGGTGTGTACGAGATCGAGTTGTCGAACGACGCACAGCAGGACCCGACCTGAGTTGTTGGTCCGGTCAGTTTCCGAGCGGGTGCTGACCGGACCAACAACCCCAACCCGCTCAAGCAATGGAGAACCCCGCTCATGTCCAAACGTCACAAGCATCCACCCGTCAATCTGCGGGACTTCCTCGACCGCCAGGAGCGGGAGGGGTGTGTCCCGGTCCAGGGCACGTCTGAGACGTGGCTGATCCGGCCACCACAGTTGTTGAGTGACGACGACTACCGGGCGTTTGTCGCGTCTGACGACGAGGTGGAGCAGGCCAAGCTCATGATGGGTGAGGCCGACTACGAGGCGTTCGTCGCTGATGGTGGGTCAGCGATGATCCTCGGCATGATTCTCGCTGAGGCGCTCGAGGCCGAGCAGGCCGAGCAGGGTGCGTCGGCGGGGGAATCCGGGGCCTCATCGAGTTCCTGACGGAACACGGTGGGGCCGTGGAGGCCGATCTGTTGCGGTTCTACGGCTTGGACTTGTGGGCCGAGTTGACGGGGCCGAGGTTGCGGTGGGGCCGTCTGCGGGTGCTGTTGGAGCATCTGCCGAGGGACGCCGCGACGGTGCGGGCCCAAGCGGGGGAGCAAGCCTTGTGGGGACCCGCTGAGCAACTGTTGGCTCTGGCGGTCGATGCGTTGCATGTGGCGAACTGGCAGCGCTCAGACCCGAAGAAGGCTGGCAACACGCCACCGAAACGTATCCCCACGCCGTTCACGCCGAAGCGTGGAGCGGACCGGGGCGAACTGTTGGCACGACTAGCGGGAAGGAACAGTGATGGCGACTGAGCTAGCAACCGCTTACGTATCTCTGGTGCCTTCGATGCGGGGCGTGAAGTCCACTGTCGCCAAGGAGCTCGGGGACGCCGGTGAGGAGGGTGCGGCCCGCACTGAGCGGGCGTTCTCGAAGCACGCTGGGAAGGTCGGGGCGTCGTTCAAGACGGCGCTGAAAGGTGCGGCTGTTCTCGGTGGGGCTGCGTTCGGTGCCGCTGCGCTGGGCGCCAAGGCGGCGCTGGATTCGGCCAACGACTACCAGGAGTCGGTCAGCAAGATCGACGCTGTGTTCGGCGGGGCTCAGGCGAAGAAGATTGAGGACTGGGCGGCTAGTGCAGCGGTCGGGTTCGGGCAGTCGAAGGCGCAGGCGGTGCAGGCCGCGGGCGACTACGGGAACCTGCTCACGTCGTTCGGGTTGACCGCTGACGCATCGGCCGACATGTCGATGAACATGGTCCAGTTGGCGTCGGATCTCGCATCGTTCAACAACACCAGCCCCGAGGATGCGCTCGCCGCGTTGCGGTCTGGTCTGACCGGTGAGACCGAGCCGCTGAAGCGTTTCGGCATCGCTCTCGACGATGCGAGCCTGAAGGCGAAGGCGTTGGAGATGGGGATCGCTGACGGTAAGTCGGTGCTCACCCCCGCTCAGAAAGCGCAGGCGTCCTATGCGTTGATTCTGGAGCGCAGCGCGAACGCCCAGGGGGATTTCGCTCGCACGTCGACGGGCGCAGCAAACCAGCAGCGGATTTTCGCGGCCCGGATTGAGGACCTGAAACTGAAGGTCGGCCAGGCGTTGTTGCCGGCGCTGAACAAGTTGTTGCCGGTGATCGGGTCGCTGATCGACAAGGCGGGGCCGTTGATCGACAAGGCCATCCCGATGATGCGCCAAGGGTTCGAGTCCATTAGCGCCTGGTGGCAGGCGAACGGGCCTGCCATCTCGGCGACCGCTACGAAGGTGTTCGGTGCGGTCACCACTGCGTTTCAGGCGTGGGTCGGGTTCGTGCGACAGAACTGGCCGACGGTTTCGGCGATCATCACCAAGGGTGCGCAGACCGTGAAGACGGTTATCGGCGGGCTGGTGTCGGTGGTGACCACGCTGTGGGACAACTTCGGCAACAACATTCTGGAGTTGGTGCGCCGGATCTGGCCGAACATCCGTCAGATCATCGAGGGCGTGATGAACGTCATTCAGGGGATCATCAAGACGGTCACGTCGCTGATCAAGGGTGATTGGGCGAACGTGTGGGAGGGGCTGAAGCAGGTGGTTCACGGGGCGTGGAACGCCATCCTCGGGATCATCAAGGGTGCGGCGGAGCTGGTGCGGTCCGCTGTGGGCGTGGTGGCCGAGGTGGTCGGGTCGGTGTTGAAGAGCGCGTGGAACGGTGTTTCGACGTGGTTCTCTGATCGGTTCGACGAGTTCGTCGGGTTCTGGCAGGCGTTGCCGGGGCGGATCTCGGCGCATTTCGTCGGCATGTTCAACGGGATCAAGGATGCGTTCAAGTCTGCGGTGAACTGGGTGATCCGCCAGTGGAACAACCTGAGTTTCACGATCGGTGGCGGCGAGATCATGGGTAAGCAGTTGCCGTCGGTCACGTTGGACACGCCGAACATCCCCGAGTTTCACGCGGGCGGTGTGGTGCCTGGCAGGCCGGGGCAGGAGGTGTTGGCGTTGTTGCAGGCGGGGGAGACGGTGCGCACCCGGGAGCAGGAGGCCGGGCTTGGTGCGGGTATCACGTTCGGTGACATCAACATCAACGGCGGGAAGGGTGGCGTCGGTGCGGCGACCGACATTGTGAGGTCGATGAAGACGGCTATGTGGCTTGGGGGTGTGGCGTGAACGCCACGGAGGTTGCGGCGTGGAAGGCCCAGGGCGAGTTGTTCGTCGGGTCGGTGTCGTTGATGTGTCCGGCGTGGGCGGTTATCGACGTGTCGCCGCTGCGGCAAGGTGCGACGCATCGGGGTACTGACGTGTTGAACCCAGGCGTGGCGGGGCGGGTTGGGATGCCGAGACGTTATGACGCTACGGCGTTCCAGTTGCCGATGGTCATTGATTGCACGGTGGACCGCACCGGTGCGGCTACGGCCTCTGTGCCTGCCGGGCTGATGGTGAACGTCGACTATCTGGAGGCGAACGTGTCGGGGCCGGTGGCGACCGGAACCGGGACGAGAACGGTGACGCTCGGCTCGAAGTCTGGGGCGGCTCATGTGTCGATGCAGTTGGGTGAACAGATCGGCCCGTTGCGGCGGGCTGTGCTCACACTGGATTTCCCTGGCGGTGGGATCGTCTGATGTTCGGGCACATCGACACGGTGCTGATCCGATGGCGTGACGGGTTCGTGGCCGTCCCTGAGACCGCTGGCGGCCGCGAGCGGTACATCGAGGTTCGTGGGTTGGCGAGCCGGGACGACGCCGTAGCTCTCGGTGAGGCGTTGTTGGAGGCGTACAACGGCACCAGGGGGACGACGGCGGTGACGGGGCATGTGTGGGATGGTGCGCAGCAGCCGGGCGGCGGGTTCTGGTTGCTGGATTCGATGGACGGCCAGCGGGTCCAGTCTGTGTCCATCGGTCACGACGACGAGGGCTACACGGTCGTAACCCCCGAGCTCGGCGATCCGCTGCGTCTGCGGCTCGAGGAGCTGGAACGGCGGATCGCACGTGCTGGGACACCGGTGCAATCGGAGTGGGCGTCGCCGTACCCGGAGGTCAAAACAGCGGACCCGATTGATACGACGATCCCAACAT
>CAZWFX010000051.1:0-11664 GCA_964633425.1 uncultured Candidatus Saccharibacteria bacterium | reverse complement strand
GTGCGGGGGACATCGTCAACGTCCACGACAGCAGCGGCGCAAAGGTGCGCAAGGCTGACGCTACTACATCGAGCAAGAGCGCGGTCGGATTCGCGCCCTCTTCAATCGCCAGTAGTGCGACGGGGACGATCAACTTTGAGGGGACTATCACGGGGCTATCTAGCCTAACGATTGGAGCCACCTACTACCTCGCCACTACTGCGGGCGGTATCACCACCACACCGCCCACGGGTAGCGGTCAGATAGTCCAAAAGGTGGGCGTGGCCCTCTCTGCCACCGAGCTATCTTTTGAGCCTGGCACGATCATCGTGAGGGCGTAGCTATGGCAGAGGTCAAGCCGCTAAAACTCGCCAGCGGGATTATCACCGAGCTGGGGTCGTCCGATACGATCCCAGTTAGTGCTATCCCGCTTGCATCGCTGGGAGTGACGCGGGTGCTGACCACCACCGTGCGCAACTGCTCCAACACCGCCAGCGAGGTATCGGTCATCGAGGCGACTATCCCCGCCAACACGCTGGCCGATGGCCACTACATCGAGCTACGCGGGCGGGTGGAGTGGCGCAATCTTGACGGTGGCAGCCCCACACTTACCACCAAGATCAAAGCAGGGTCATCGTACCACACACTCGGCAGCGCGACGATCGGCGGCAGTGGATACACCCACATCCCGTATCGCGTCCTGATGGTACGGCACGGCAGTAGCTTGTGGGTAGCGGGGTGGGACTATGCGTATGGCATGGCAGCCGAATGGCATCCTGCCGCGCTCAACGAGGTGATCGGCGCAGACATCTACGCCAGCGGCAAAAAAGGGGGTGAGATTACGTCGCTCACCTTCACTTCCGACCTGACTATCGCGCTCGCCGCGCAGTGGTCGGCAGCGTCGGCAAATCGCTACTACAACGCGTTAGACGGGGAGGTGCTACTACGATGATTGCACAGCTGATCCGAGACTACACAGGGGCGGTGGATCGCGACACAGGGTTGCCAGTGGTGGATCGCACCGAGCGCGTCGCCGATGCACGAGAGCGGCGGCTGGGGGAGCTACTGCGCAAGGCACTGAGTGAGATGACGGAGCTACTGCAATCGCATGGGCTGGATGCCGCCACCGCGCAAGCTCTGGCGGCGTCGCAGCTGTACGGCATCCTGCCAAGCGCGGCACGCACTGCGATGACCACACAGATCGGGCTACTACGCACACGGCTGGCGGCGGCGTTGGTGGGGATCAAGGCCGCCGTGGATGTTGAGGGGGTGGATCGCGTCCCGCTGTAGGGTGTCCACAGCCCCGCAAAAACTTTTTTTTGTTGAAACGAAGATTTCGCTTGCATCCCCGTTTCAAAGGTGTTAACTTGCATTCAGATAAAGCGAATGCTTGATCGCTGTCTGGCACAGATATTTTGCCAGCGTAAGCCGGACGTACTCGGCGGAGATACCACAGATGGTCACTTTCACTGACGAACACACGATCGAAGACATGAACTTCCGCGCGAAGTTGGGACTCTTCGATGCCATCGCCACCTTCAACTGGCGTAAGGAGATGCTCACCGACACCACCCACATGCAGCTTTCCCGACTCGCCGCAGAGATGACTACACTGCTTGCCACCCTGGGATACTGGGATAGCGTGGAGCATAAGATTCAGGTGGCCCTTGACCGCCGCGATGCCCAAGAGCTTGGCACGCTACTCGAGACAGCCTTGAAGGAAATCGCCCGATAACGCAAACGGGGGGCGGGCAACCGCCCCCCGTTTTTTTTTCGCAAAAACTTTTTTTGCTGAAACGAAGATTTCGCTTGCATCCCCGTTTCCCCCGGCAGTATATTTGCACCCAGATCAGCCGAGCGAGTGCTCATCACTGATCGCCACTGAGTCCGGCAGTCACCGGATAGCAAGCCCGGCTCACAGGGCATGGAGATACCGAGATGAAGACCACCACCAAGCAAGAGCATGCAGCCAAGAGTCACGGCGTAGTCATGACGCTCACCAGCACCTCAGTCACCGTCATCATCCCCAAGAGAGAGACTCCGACGAGCAAGCCTTGGCTGAGCTGCGATGATCAGATATCCCACCACCTGCCCTTCATGGGTCACACCCGCGAGGGTGGCTTGAAGGCCAAGCACATCCGCACCGAGACCGCCACCGAGATCATCTACCAGATCGATCCGCTCTCCATCGCTGATAAATTCGGTTTGCGCAGCCTATCCTACCTCGTCGAGGGCATCGTCAGAGTCCGCGGCATCATAGTCATCACCGCCGATGCGATGCACCTGAATGCCCTGCAGAGCGAGTGGGACGATGTCCCTGTGTGGGCGGCAGAGCAAGCCGATGACACCTACGCTGTGGGGATGATCGCCGAGATCATGCCGCTCATCTAAAACGCAACAACGGGGGGCGGGCAACCGCCCCCACACTACCAACCAATTTTTTTAGGAGACACTACTATGGCACACGCAAGCACACCACTCTGGGTCTATGACGGCGACACGATCTACAGCACTATGGCACACGCAAGCACACCACTCTGGGTCTGTGACGGCTACACGATCTACAGCTATCTGATGCAGCACTATCCAAGCGCGGTGGATGCCGAGCGGACAAATTTTGAGCGGCCCAACCTTCTCCCGGGTCTGCTTTTCAGCATCTGCGAGGATATGACCTTCGGTGCCGAGGAGGGCTGCACCAAGACCCTTGCCTCGGCAGCCGCCGACGTGTACGCCTACGTACAGGAGCGGTATCCCAAGCACCTTGAAGCCGTATCGGTCGTGACTGGCCTACCAAGGCAGGGAATCCCTGCATGGACAGGCCGCCCTTTTAACGCCGCCGGGGATTGGGACTACGTGACCAACCCAGAGTATCGCGGCAAGCCCGTCACCCCGGATGACGTTCGGCAGGCGATTCGCCTACTGGAGGGCCACGCACCCGCAGAGGTGGCCGAATGACCGACTACCAGCAGCGAATCGCACAACTCCGCGCCCGGGTCACTCCGGGCGCGAAGCATTACGACCTTGTCAAGCTACACAACCATCTGCTCTCCATCGCGCCGCACATCCGTATCGGGTCGCGTTGGGGTGACTACACCAGCTACACCGTCAAGCTGCGGGACAAGGACGCGGTGGCACTGACCGACGGCAAGATCATCATACCACCGCATGGCGCAGGCCGCTACCGCATCGCGCTTGGCGCAAGGCTTGGCACGACACACGCCCGATTCGAGTACTGGGAGCCTGAGCCGCTTATCCAGTGGGATACGTGGGAGGGCATCGAGGAGCGGGTGTGGGAGTGGCTACGCCAGCGTCAACCAGCGGCGGAGGCTCTGCTGGAGATTGACCTGCGGCTGCTGGCCATGCAATTCTTTGTGGAGGTGCAGCCATGAGCCGCAAGCTGCTGACCCCAGAGGAGTATGACGAGATACGCCGCAGCAACAGCTTTGCGCGGGCGATGGAGGCACTGGCCGTGTACGTGCGCAAGCCCACGGGGCCGGAGCCGACAGGCAAGGCGATGACCGCAGCCGAGCGGCTGCGCCGATGGCGGGCGGCCAAAAAAGAGACTTAACGCAAAAGGCCACCCCAATCGGGTGGCCTTTTTGCTTTTGCCCCATAAATGCCCTACAATCGCTTTTTATCGCCACCCCACCGCGTACATACCTCTTGCGCCCCAAACCGCCACCAGCGGCGGCCTTTGGCGGCTGGCCGCCACGATTATAGCACCGGCTCCCAGTAGTGCTTGCACCGCCACCCTCCGCAGTATAATCGCACCGATAGCCCCATCCCGTTGGATAGCTTGGCAATCTCGGCCTCAGTGTAGTCCTTGCCGTAGTGGTCGCCACAAAATTTGCCGGGGCCTCTGTGTTCAACCCTGACAGTGGGTTGCTGCATCATCATCTCGCGTAGCAGGTCTAAACTCACGACATGGCCACGGAAACTTATCACGAATTCACTCAGGAGGCTGGTTTGGTCTTCGATTTCTCGTGACCCCACACCTTGGATAATCCAGTGCAAGCTCGGTATCTGGCCAAGATGGTTCGCTTGCCGGCATGACTGTACTATCACATCCAAGTTGATCCGCTGTTCGCGCCGCCAGTTACCAATACCACTCGATCCCTTGAATCCCAAGAACCTTGCAATATCTGCATCGCTCTCAAGCCGGTAGAACATGGCTACCCGCTCAAGAATACCAGCAACATCCAGTTTTTCTTGGTCATCACCCACAAAAATGCACCTACTTGCACGCAATGTGCAGAAAACGCTTGACATGAGGCATAAAACGTGCGTATCTTTGCAAAAGTTTCGCACGAGCCGTGCAAACCTACTAAAAACGAACAACGCAACGCAACATGGACAACCAAGTTTCAACGAAACCAGTGCGGATTAGCACTCCGAACCTATCCGAGGAACAGTTCGCGCTCTTGGAACGGTTCATGCCCCGCTTCTTCCAACGGAAGCCCGGGCCAGCAATTCTTTTGGCGGCAGAGATAGGGATGCGAATCATGTTGGGCGAGCCACTACCAGAAGAGGTTACGACGGTAATCGCTTCAAATGGGGGGATGGCCGCATGATCCTCTATCACCCGATCGAGCAGCTATCCGTGCAGGCCGATGGCGCGCTGTGTTGCACCGTGACCTTCGTGCCTGTGACCATGCCACCACCACAAATCTGCGAACTGGAGCTTCAGAAGATGCGATCCCAGATCGAGGACGTTCGGCAGGTAGCACTGGAGAGCCACCGTCGCCTTGCCGAGCGGAACCTTTCGCTTCACGCTCGCATGGCCGAATTGGAAGCGAGTGTGCTGGATCATCCTGCGTTGCAAGTCGCCGTGCTACTGCTGGCGTTCCTGCTGGGGTTGCTGGCGGGGGGGGTGTAGCATGGAACTGTACACCATCAAGGAAATGGCGACACGCCGACGGATGGCCTACCACCGATTGCTGGATTGGGTGAAGCAGGGGTGGGTTGAGAGCATCCCCAAAGACCCGACGAACATACGGAGCCAACGGCTTCTGACGGATGACCAGATGGACAAAGGATTGGAGCGTGTAGCGCGTGAAGTGCGGAAAGAAAAGGATGCCCGGCGGCGAGTGCCGATGGAGAGCGGCGACACCTTCTTGACACGACTAACCAGACGATAAAAAAACGCCCCGTGACGGCTGACACCGGACACGAGGCAGATAACAAACACACATAAATATAGGGGAAACCTTATGGAAAAGCAAGAAAAGCCGGCACAGCAAAGCATTGCAGACCTAAAACAGGCATTGGCGGCGTTGGCAGGCGGCGAGCAGTGGATCACACCAAACGATCCTGCGGTGATGGGTCAGCTACACAAGCGGTTCACATCACGCAATCAGGCCCAGTTCCGCAGCCAAGCTGCGGACCGATTAGACGCACTACGCGAATGGGTTGACCGCAGCCTACGCTACCACATCGTTCGACTACGCTACGACCCGTTAGAGGAAAACCCAGCCGTAAGCTACAACTATGCACTCCAAGATATTCTGGATGGGGTCTCCACTCTCTCGGACATGTTGATGGACGCTCACGAGGTGATAACCGCCAACGCATTGGCAACTGCTGTTGGTAACGCTGCCGAAGGTGCGTCATTGAGCTTCAGCATCCGGCATATCGCCCATGAGAGCGGCACTTCGCTGGCAGAAGCCAGCAAGAATTTTGAGGGCCCAACGGGTGGGGAGGTGATGGTCTGATGCCACACACATACCTAACGCCGTTCAAGGCCGCAGACCTTCAACAGTATGAATCTATCCGCCGTATCACCGAGAACGACCGCATTGCAGTTGCTCGCGAAAACCGCAGGGCACGGACGCTGGACAATCTGACCGCATGGGCCATCCAATTCATCGTCATCGCTGGCATCGGATTGGTGCTGGCACTATTGGTAATCGCGGTAATTGTTGGCATCAATTACGCCCAACACTCCGACCGCTCATTCATCACCATCGTCCTGCAAGCATTCGGGAGGACTGCATGATACACGACCTGAAACCTCGGTTGATCCCCGATCAACGTGGAGCAATCACTTGTGGTTCGCGCAACGCTCAGGGCTATCCCCAAAAATTGGATCATTGGAATATTACGGCATTCCCGGAATTGGCAGCAATCTATGGTGATGAGCCGAAGGAGTTGCTGGTGTACGTGCCGGGAACGCTGGAGGAGGTATTCGACTGCTACAAGGGGGCGTGGGGCGGAAAGACAGCCAAGCGGCTGTGCGATGGCCGTGAGTGCACCCACCGCATCACCGAGCGAGTTGGCGGGACGCAGTACGGCGAGGGAGAAGTTTCCGCGTGTGTCTGCACCGGGCTACCTGCCGACAGCAAGGATCGTTGTGTGACACGTGGACGGCTGTACGTGATGGTAGCACACCCTGAGACCGGCCAGATCATTAGCCCGTGCATCTACGTGATGCGGACCGGCTCCTACAACAACATCGTCTCAATTTACAGCGAGTTATGGCGTATCAGGTCGCTTGCTCAGGCCATGCCAAATCATCCCGATGTTCACCAGATGCTCTTCAGCATATCTATCCACATGGCCAGCAGTAGCGGCGCAGCCAAAAAAACGTTCCCAGTGTGGCGGATGCAGGCAGTGCCAAGCGAAAGCTACTTCCAGCAGCTTTCCGCAGGGAAGAGTCGGCAAATTGCCGCACCCGCCCAGCGACAGCTATCCCAAAGCGTTGAGGAGCATGATGTGGAGATCGTAGGGGATGAAGATGAACTCCATGACGAGCCACCACCACCTTCGGTTCCACCAAAACCGAAGGTGGTCACCCCGCCCACGAAGCCATCAGTGCCAATTGCACCAATTCCCGAGCAGCCGAAGATGCCGACATCGGAGCAGACAGCCCTTTTCCACCGGCTGGGGAAGGAATTGTACGGAGCGGAGAATTGGAAGACCCAGCAGCTAAGAACTGCTACATGGATATCGGAGGGGCGGGCAGCTGATGTGGCGGGGATGAATGCCGATGAGGTCCAAACATGCTGCTGGATCATACAGTTGAAGACATCCTGCGAGGTGTATGGGGTCACCGAGGAAGAGTGGAAAAAAATACTGCGAACCGTCGAGTTGGTTGACATCGCGAAGATGTCGGAGCGGCATTTCCATCGAATCGGATGGCACATAAACTTTCAAGTGCTGCGCAAACGGCATGGGTGGACTACGGAGGAATGGGAGCATCTGATTGAACAGGTCGGGGTGATTGACATGGCATTGCTGGATGGCGACACCGCTAAGGTATTACAAGGGGCATTGGCCACACGCAGGGACGAGATTCGGGAATCTATGGCAGTAGAGGCCGCTGAAAGGGAATCTGTGTAAGCAGGGATGAGAGGACGTCGCGCCGGACGGCGACTGCGAACATCCGGCTTTGGCATCAGTGACAGGCACTCACGCAGCAAAGGGAAAATGGGCTGCGGCCTTGGTTCGATCCCAAGGGATGCCACTGGAGGGGCGATAGCCGGTGCTATCAGAGGCTCATAACCTCTGCGGACTGGGGGATGCTACGCCGACGGCATCACAATCCAGCTGCTGGTTCGACTCCAGCCTCCTCCGCACAAAAAACCTACCGATGACGATTCTATCCCAACCGACCGCATGGCCGATCTCCTTCAGACGATCCGCGACAAAGGACACTGGGCTCCTGTACCAATCGCAGTGCTTGCGAAGCTGCTGGAGATGGCTATCGGGTCGGGCAAAAAGTTCGATAAGGAGCTGGCGATGGCCGACATAATTTTTCATGCCGACAAGGATGCCCACCGCACGATACGGGACTACGCCAAGCGGTGGGGATGGTCGAAAAGTAACGTGGAAAGATTCCTTCACGAGGTCAATCCAGAGGGTGGCTCGGAGCAGAAACCGGAAACAGAGGGTGGGACAAAAGTGGGACAAGTTTGGGACAAGTTTGGGACAAAAAACGGGGATTTCGAGCAAGATTCCGAGAATCTTGGGACAAGTTTGGGACAAGTTTGGGACAAGTTTGGGACAAGCACAGATTATATAGATCGCGCGCGTCAGACTACAGATAAGAATAATAATAAATACACGCGCGAGGGGATTCAGGAAATCCCCGAAGACCTTTCCGGCTGGACACCCGAAACGCTCCCCGTCCGGGACGCCTACCTGCGATGGAAGGGCCAGCCGCCGGACGCTCCGATGATGCAAACGATCCGTCTGCTACTGATGCCACGCGGCACGCCGCAAGGTGCGCGGATACCGGGTGATGCACGGCTCTACAACGGCTACTCGCCGGAGGAGGTGATTTCGGCCATCGAGGTGATGGCGATGAGTGCCCACCACTCCGCTGCCAGTTTAGTACGCCACGTGGCCGGATTGATGACTACACCATCGGCTCGTGGGCAACCACGCAGTCAGGGCTGGATGACCGAGGAGGATGTCCGACGAAGACAGGAGAGGGAGCCGCGAATCAAGCAGATGCTGGAGGCATGGAAATCTCCCGATGGGATGCGATACCGAACACCAACAACAGGGCCAGCACCAGATGGCTGGACAATGATCTACAAACCTGCACAGCAGTGACCGAACGAGAATATTCGACCGATAGCGAAAAGAACGTCCTGGGGATACTCCTCGTGAACGGGAAATTGATTTGGGATGTGAGGGAAGTACTCCGAGGTTCCCAAGATTTTTCGCGCTCGTCGTATCGGATGATCTACGACGCGATGCTGACGCTGGCCGCATCGGGAACGGGGATTGATACGGTCACAGTACACGAGCAACTTCGACGCGATGGGATGCTGTCGAAGATGGAGGGCGGTTCGGCGTTGTTGGTCAATCTATCCCAGACGGCCTACCACACCGCAGAGATGGTGATGAAATCGGCCATGCTGGTTAAGGATCAGAGCGTTCGTCGGCAGTTGGCAGCGTACGGCAAAGGCGTGGCGGCTCGATGTGAAAGTTCTGACGCGGATGCGTATGAGGAGCTTGAACGTGCCGACCAAGAGTTCCAGCAGTTGCACACCGAGATGGTGCGTCCGAAGAGCCCAAGCGTGGCCATGCTATCGGGAGTAGTGCTGGAGGAGTTGCAGGGGCGGTATGCTCGATACCAGCAGATGCTGGCCAGCGGGCGCACCGAAATGGAGTCCACCATCATCGGTGTTCCAACAGGGTTGGATCGGCTTGACAAACTGATGGGCGGATTGCAGAAGGGTGATCTGATTCTGTACGCCGGAGCAACCTCGATGGGGAAGAGCGCGCTGGCAATGACCACTACCCATCATGTCGCTCGTGCTGGTGGTCGCGTGCTGTACATCTCGCTGGAGATGTCCGCTGAATCTCTACTACTCCGACTGGCGGCCATGTACAGCGGCATCCCGCTGCACGACCTGCGATTTGGACGGCTGGAGCCTCAGGCATGGAAAGCAGCACGTGAGGCGATAGAGGAGATCAAGACGCTACCACTGGCGATTGAGGACGCTTCGATGATGACCATGCTCGACATCCGCTCACGCGCTCGTGCTGAACAGCGGCGGCATGGGCTGGCGTTGGTGGTAGTTGACTACCTGCAATTTGTGACCGGTCCCAAGTCGGAGCGGAAAGACCTTGAGATTGGAGCGATCTCACGCGGGCTAAAAGCGATGGCCAAGGAGTTGGATGTTCCCGTTGTCGCACTGAGCCAACTGAGCCGGATCTCCGGTCGCCATGACAAGCGGCCATTGCTCACGGATCTTCGGGAGAGTGGCAGTCTGGAGCAGGATTCGGACGCAGTGGTGATGGTCTATCGCCCCGAGTACTACCACGAGACTACTCACGAGATCAATGGCACAGTGTACGGCACTGACGGCCTTGCAGAGATCATTCTTGCTAAGCATCGGCAAGGAGAGACGGGGTCGTTCCCGGCCACATTTTTGAAGGAGCGAACCATGTTCGCCAATCACATCATCCGTGACACCGAGTTACCAGCAATCATTGAACGCCCATTCTAATTCAATCAAAATGGAACCGCAGACCATCCCCCCAAGTCCCCCAGTCCGGTACGAGGGCAGCTTCGACCGGTTCCGCACTGACCTCACTGCCTACGTCGGAGCAGTGCAGATCGGGTGGATACGTGGCGGTCGCCACTGGGACATCGCGAGAGGCGACTACTGGACGGTCGAGGCAGAGGTTGATCGCCGCATCAAGCGGATCACCTGCCCCACCTCCAACGAGGTCATAGAGGCAGCCACGCGATACATCGAGACGGCGTGGAGCCTGATTTGGGAAGACTATTTCGAGCAACCCCCTGACAAAAAAGAGCATGACATCACCGACGCAGAGACAAGCGATTAGCCGCGACATCACCAAAGAACTCCAGCAGGTGGTGTACGCGGGACACCAACCGAGTGCTGTGTGGAGCGATTGGCTCTTCATCGCCGAAGCATCGCTACGAATGCTGCCAGTCCACGCCGAAGCGATGCGAGAGACAGGCAGGATGGCCCAAGACCCGCCAGAGATTGCAGAGGAGTGGGCGCGAATCGTGCAGCGGTACGGCGACAACTTCCAGCATCTGGCACGCGCGTACACACTACTGCTGGACATCCCAGATCAAGATGACATCTGCGACATACTCGGCCCGCTCTACGAGGGGTTTGCGGGTGCGAACGAGGCGGTTGGCCAGTATTTCACGCCGTGGGATGCGTGCGTGCTGATCGCCAAGACCACCGTAGCAGATGCACCCGCAGAGGTGTACCGACGGATGGAGCAAGCACTACGGGAGCACCCGATACACTCGCTCCTTGTGCCTGAGAGAGAGGGATGGATCAACGCAGAGAACGGGCGATGGATCGCCGAGAATATGCTACCGTGGCAGCACTTCGAGCCGATCAAGATACATGACCCCTGCGTCGGTAGTGGCGGGATGATGCTGGCCGCCGCAGCGGAGTTCCCCCGATGGATGCTGACACTGGGGATGGTGCAGTTTTTTGGCCAAGACATCTCTCGCGATTGCACACTGATGACAAGCATCAACATGATGCTGTTCGGGCTGAACGGCTGGGGGATGCGATACCAGATAGCAGGGCAACAGCTGCTCCCGATGCTACCAGCATCACCAATACTCTCCAAGCCGCATCTGGAAGAGCCGGACTACGTGGTGGGGACGCAAGGATCACTCTTCGACATGACACACACAGGATAGCACTATGAAAAAGCCAGGTATGATAGTGGCGATTGAGCCACCAAACTACAAGCCAGAGATACGCACCTCTGCCGACAGAGCGAACGCCAAGCCAGCGGCCAAGCTGGTGATCGGGATAGACCCCGGCACACGCACAGGGATAGCATGGAGAGTAGATAACCAGCAGATGCAGGTAGCTACTAAATCGCTGTATGATGCTATGGACATTATCGAGGATTTAGTGAAGCAGTATGGAGTAGCGCACACACGGATCTGGATCGAAGACGCTCGGATAAACCGCCCCGTTTTTGATCGTGGTCAGAATCATGCTGCATCTCTCAAGATCGCCCAGAACGTCGGGAGCGTCAAGCGTGACACGGGGTTATTGGAGGAGCACTGCAAGCGGCAGGGAGTGACCCCGCTGATGCTACGGCCAAGCAGTAGCAAGTGGTCGCCGAAGATGATGCTTGCCGCCACAGGAATAGCCCGTTGCAGCCAGCACGCACGGGATGCCGCAAAACTAATTTCAGGGAGATAGACATATGAAAGACTTG
>CAZWFX010000050.1:0-12174 GCA_964633425.1 uncultured Candidatus Saccharibacteria bacterium | reverse complement strand
CTCGACCGAACATCGGGACGAGCACCTTCACCTTTCCGCGCTCTTCGTCGATCTCACCCACCTTTCCCTCGAGATCCTTGAACGGACCATCGATGATGACAACCGCGTCTCCCTCGCCGAGGTCAATCGCATGTCGGACGACATCGCCATCTGTTCGCTTGAGGATCTTTTCAACCTCTGACGGTTCGAGCGGTACCGCCTGATTCGCAGTGCCCACGAATCCGGTGACCTGCGGCGTATTGCGCACAACGCTCCACGCGTCGTCGGTCGCGACCATGTCCACGAGCACATAGCCAGGAAAGATCTTTTCTTTGGTCTCGGTGCGACGACCGTTCTTGATCTTGATCTTCTTTTCAGTCGGTACGACTACGTTAAAAATGCGGTCCCCCATGCCGAATGATTCGACTCGCTGACGCAAGTTGCGTGCAACCGCATCTTCGTAGCCGGAGTACGTGTGTACTGCATACCACTGCCTCTCTGTTCCGTATGTCTGTTTTGCCATGACGAAAAAATGATTACTGATTAAAGGTTTGTAGCTTCGTGCTAATTGTCCCCCGGAAGCGAGAGATCAATCGGAGTAGACGTGGATGTGGAAGTAGCGACCGGAGTAGCCTCCTGCTGTACCTCGATCGGCGCACGCTGCACGCCGGCAAGTCGAGCGAGCGTAGAGGTAAAGATGAAGTCAAACAGACCCAAGTAGAGCGCAATGAAAAGCGAGATCGCAATCACGAGCACCGTATAGACAATGGTCTGGGTGCGCGTCGGCCACGCGACATGGCGAAGTTCTGCCTGTGTTTCCTGAAAGTAGCTGAATACGGACATACAGTTTTTGGCTTAAATAATGTGCTTTTTAGGCATTTTTAAAACGCCGGGCGGCGTTTATTGAATAATACCTTTCGGAGACGTGAAGTCAAGGCGGCCCTTTCGGGCCGCCTGAACCGTCTATTTGACCGTTGTGAGAAATTTCACGAGCGCTTTTGCCTGCGGATTCTTCGAGATCGCATAGCACATCATTCGCCCTGATTTCTGGGACACGACGATATCCGCACCCGCAAGCACCGCAAGCTGGTGGCTTACCGCGGAGTGAGTCATGTCAAGCTCCCCTGCAATATCCTGCACAGCAAGCTGCTTGTGTCGTGACAACACGAAAAGGATTGAAGCCCTCGTCGAGCTGGCAGCAAGCTTTAACAGTCGCGCCGCCTGTGCAGCGCGCTTACGTTCTACAGTGCTCATATATTTATCGGATCTCGTACGTGATGCTCACGTTAGAAGTTATTTTGTTCTGACCTACGGGAAGTTCAGGTGAAGGAGCGGCTTCTGTCTTCGCGAAGTTCCCCGCATCCATAGCCATCATCGCACCCCGCGCATAATAGGGCTGCGCGGTATTCTCGCTGAATCCGACGATTCGGACGATAGAGACACCGAGCGATGACGCGAGCTTATCGGCCTTTTCACGCGCATCCGTAATCGCTTTGTTACGTGCATCTGCTTCAAGCTGATCCTGGTCATCGATGGTAAACGACAGGCCCGAAACCGATGAGGCCCCCTTTGAACCGACACCGGACAGAAGATCCCCCGCCTTATCGGTATCCTTCACTTTTACGGAAAGTGTTTGCGTGACCTCGAAGCCGACAAGCGTCTGCTTACCCGGCTGACAGTAGCCGGATGTGCACGCCCCATTTGAGTATTCGTACTGCGGGTTCACATTGTAGTCAGCGGTCTGAATATCCTTGTCCTCTACACCCTCGCTCTTCAGATACGCGATGATATCGTTGTTCTTCTTTGTTGCGGCAGTCTGTGCTGTCGCGACATCTTTGGCTCGCTCCTGAACCGTTACCGAGAAGGTTGCGGTGTCGGGAACTGCGAATACCTCGCCCTCGCCCGTAATACTGATCGTATTGCTTGCGGAGACACCGCTGCCCACGTACCGCATACTCTTGAACACATATATAGTCGACGCGATCAGAAACAACGACAGCATGATAAGCGCAAGGCCTCCTGCCATTTTCATCCGGTAAGTCGTTCGTGCGATGTCCTGTTCCGTGGGGTTCATAACAATATGAAAAGACGATTAATTGCACACATAATATCACCAGACGGAGCGGAACGACGTTCCTTACAGGTCGTACATCGCTGAGACGTCGCTATAGCTCGAGAGGAAGGACGGTATGGCAAAGAATAGCCCTACCAGAGGCAGTACGAATGCGATCGCAGAAACAATAAGCACCGTCAAAAAATATTTGCGGGTTTTTTCGACAGAGACGTATACGGCATCAATCTTCTTCTCCACTGCGTCGATTCGATTCTTGAGATCCTGATCCATAACATCGAGTATATCAGCCGGCACGGGGTCCCCCGGTATCGATCAGAAAGAGCTCGTGCTCGCGCTCGAACGCCCAAAGCGCAGCTTTGTAGATACAGTATGTGATGCAAAATGCGGACGCTACGTCGATCGAGTAGTGAATGTGCCCGAGGAGCACAATCACAACGAAGTACAGCAATGAAGCGAGAAAGAATGTTCGTATCCATGTAATCCGCCAGTATGCGAGGGCTCCCAAAAACGTCATCCCGGCATGCCCCGAAAAGAACTGGTCGGAACCGAAAAACGCATCGGTAATAGTGGCTCCGAAGTCGCTCGCGTAGTGCGCTTCCGGCGGACCGAGATGCGTGAGCAACGTGAAGCCGGATCGGACGAGAATGAAAAGCGTCACCCCATGCACGACGAACGGAATACTTCGTGGTCGCGCCAGCACTATAAGGACCGCAAGAACGAGGACTGTGAACGTGCCGTTGACGAAGAGTCCGTCGACCTCGCGCGCGGGAAAGTTTGAAAGGATAAGATCGGTGACGTGCGCACCCGCCTCCGCGGTCGCCTGGTCTATCGCCCAGAAGTTCACATAGAGGGCCCCGCACAGCACAACAATCGATATAAGCAGGAGCGCCGTATACCCGGGAGTGCGGAAGGCGGCGGCATACTCGGCACCGATACGACGCGGATCAAACCACTCGCGGATGGTGGCGGTGGAGCTCATGCGCTGAGTATACGTGCAGCGCCTTGCGAGCGACAAATAGGTATACTGCCCCCATGGATCCGGCGGCGCTCATCAGTATTCTCCTCACTTATCGCTACTGGGTACTCTTGCCGCTCGCAATCGTCGAAGGACCAATGCTCGCATTCGCATGCGGCGTCCTCATCTCGCTCGGATACCTTTCGGCACCGCTTACGCTGATCATTCTTGTTATCGGCGATATCATCCCCGACACCCTCTTCTATACGCTCGGACGATTCTGGAGCGACCGACCGTTCGTGAAGCGACTCGCGGCGCGCATCGGTGTCACCGAGGCGCATTTTACCGATGCGCAGTCGCTCTGGCAGGAACACCCGGGTAAAACCATGCTGATGAGCAAGTTCGCCTACGGCATATCGTCGGCGTTTCTCTTCATGGCAGGACTGATGCGGATGTCCGCGAGCCGGTTTTACGGGTACTCGATCTCGATATCATTCGCACACTACATCGTCATCATGACCGCAGGTTTCTACTTCGGAGCGTCACTCATCGCAGCGGGAGAAATCGTCCGCATTATTGAATACGGCGTCGCCGGACTTGCATTGCTGATATCCGCGTATGTCACGATCATGTGGTACATGCGAAAATCATTTCCCACGCTTCCCTAGCAGGACGAAACCGTATGAAAATCGCGATCTGTACTGATATGTATGCGCCCCAACTCGGAGGCGTTGCGGATTCCGTGTTATTGCAGGCACGCGGCCTGCGCTCACTCGGTCACGATGTGCGTATTTTCGCGGCACATATGCGGGGCGAAACTCCCGATCCTACGGTCACGCGATTCCGCTCGCTGGAGTTGTACGGCGGCACATTTTGTGTGGTGTCTCCGTTCGGGATACGCCGCGCCATACTCGAATACAAGCCCGATGTCATCCACGTGCACTCGTTCGGCACAATCGGACTTTTGGCGCGTTACACAGCTCGAAAACACACTATACCTTCAGTCGCTACCATCCATGGCTCCCCCGTCGACTATTTGCACTACTTCGGCATCGATGTAAAACCATTCCGGTATCTCATACTCCGCTTTGTTGCGTGGTTCTTCGGCGGCTTCACGATTGTGACCGCCGTCTCATCGCAGTCTATGGATCTACTGCTGCACGCCGGCTTGCGCAACGTACGGACAACCGTAGTTTCAAACGCCGTCGATGACCTGTTATTCAGGCACGTGGAAGACAAGCAGGACCTCCGCGAGCGGATCGGTATTGCCCACAAGGCCGTGCTTGTGTTCGGTCGGCTCGCAAAAGAAAAAAATCTTGACGCCGCACTCTCGATCTTTGCGGATGTGCACAAGCGCACGAATGCATCACTCGTCATCGTCGGTGACGGACCCGAACGCAATCACCTGGAAGCGCTCGCACGCACGCTCGGCGTTGCCGAACACACGTTCTTTATGGGCCGTCTCTCGGGAGAACCATTGGTGAGCGCGATCAATGCATGCAGTGTCATGCTCATCACCAGTCGCTCCGAAGCTCAGCCGATGACGATTCTCCAGGCAAACCTCTGCGGCGTACCGGTAGTCGGCGCCCGAGCGGGAGGCATTCCAGAGAACATCAACAACGAAGTGACCGGCTACGTGGTCGACAGCGACGACCACACCACGTTCTCTGACCGAGTATCACGACTTGTCGCTGACACAGAACTCAACAACTCGATGAGCGCCGCGGCAATCGCATTCTCTCGGCACCATGAACCTGCGGGGGTCGCCCGCACATGGGAGCGGCTGTACCGCACGCTTCCCGGCGTCCTATAAAGACGCGTGACTATTCGTGCCGGTACATCGGCCGAATGAACATTAGATAGAAATTGGCGAGCAAGAACAGTAGTGCAAGGGTCCAGGCTGCGATCAGTGCGCCACCTGCGAGCGCGATGCCGAGGACACAGACGCCAAGGAGTGTTCCGGCTAGATCGATTGCGATTTTTTTGCGTACCGTGCGATCGTACGGAGTCTTCCCAAGCATGTGCAGGTATTTGATCGGTGCAAGTGTGAAAATAACAACCACGCAGTACGGAAAAAGAACCGATGTGCCGAGTGATACCGCAAGCACAAGATACAAACACAGAAGCGCGCCATCGAGTACACTCTGAAATAGAGATGCGGGAGCAAACGCGCTGAAGAAGCGTATTGAGAAATATGTATTCATAGTGAGCGCGGTATAAAAGATCGTCTGCGGGACGATGAGGGCCAGGTCGGTAGCGTGAAAGAGGAGGGACCACGCACCGCAGGCCGCAAAGCAGTACGTTGCGATAAACGCGCGCATTGTGGGCGTCATACAATCTAATCAGCGAATATCGGTGTATCGCTGGTGATATGGCCGACCGAACAAAACCGGCCACGCGTAGTTCATAACATAGTGCATATTCGTGCGGAAATACCCCTCCTTCACGAAACGTCGCGCCGAAGTCAGTCCTGAAAACCTCATATTGAAAATGGTCTTTCCCTTTTCGCTCAGTCGCTTCGCCAGTGTCATATCCTCACCGTAAAACTGCACGTTCGGATCAAACCCACCGATCGCATTCATTGCGCTGCGCGAAACGATGAAGTTTCCGCCGAGCAGCATGTAGCCGACAAGCCGGTACATGACCGGAGCCGTGAGCCACCATCCCACGGCAAGCGTTGCGTTCCACGCCATGCTCGGCGCGTCGTAGTAGTACACAGGACCGCTCCACGAAACAGCGTCGGGATGCCGCGAAATCAGCGCTTTTGCTTTTTCGCACCAGGCCGGATCGAGCCTTGAGTCGCCGTCCATATACGCGACATACGACGCAGTTGTTGCCTCGAGCCCGGTCTGCCGTGCCCGCGTGAGACCCTTGCGCTCTTCCCTCACAACACGAACCCCCTCGTACCTCGACGCGATCGAGCCCGTACCATCCGTCGATGCGTTATCGACAACTACGATCTCTTTGAATCTCCCCGTACCGTATGTGAGTACGGACTCAAGACACGGTCCGATGAACTCTTTTTCGTTGTACGCCGGTATCACAAGTGCAATGTCCATACCGTCTTTCGATATTTTATTTAGTAATCGTAGAAGTGGTCGATACGTACTCCCTGGCGAGCGAGCGAGCGGTACACGTCGGCAAGGTCGTGGACGTCGGTCTCAACCGTGATCCTGTCTTTGATGACCTCCGCGCCATCGGTGACTGACACGATCTCTGCGTCACGCATGATCTCGCGCGCCCGCTCGGGCGGCACCGCACCGACGGCGTCACGATACGTGAGTGTGATCGAGTCGTTGCCGGATATGTCCTCGACAGCGAACCGTGCATTCAGCCGCTCCTCGTCGAGGATCTCGAGGAGCCGTACGGTGAACGAGTGATAATGCGGGGCGGAGATGAGTTCAGTATGAACACCGTCGCGGGAAATGATCGCATAGACGACATCATCCTGAACGCCGAACTTTGCATGGGTCGCGGCACGGATGAGCGCCGCGTAGACAGCCTTAATACTGTATTCGAGCGTCAGAAACGACTTTCGCTCGACGCGACGGATATTTTGTCCGACGGTGTAATCGCGATCTGCTTGCACGCGCCACAAATCTTTCAGATACGTCGTGTACGGGAAGTCGTACCACGGGTACGGATAAATGAAGTCCGCATACGCCCGTGCGGTCTGTGCGGCAAACTCATCTTCGGGCACACGGGTGTTCCCTGCCAGCCTTTCCGATAGTCGACCGAGTGTATTTTCGTATACATTCTTGACCGTATTCTCCACGCTAAAACTCCATCCGATGACTTTCAGTACGGTGATGTAATCGTCATTGTTGTGCGGACTCTCTGCAACCAGAGCTGTTACCGCATCGAACTGCCGCCAATATTCGCGATTCGACGCGGAGTACGGGAAACGCGACGGCAGGGAGTCACTGAGCACCGTGGCGTATTCGTCCGCACTGTATACGATGTACCACTCCGGTAACGACAGATACGCATTGTCATACGGGCGATAGTACTCCGGCGTTGTGCTCGCAACCGATCTAATGCGCTGCTTATCTTTGTAATAGCGAAGCTTCTCTGAGCTGTAGTATTTGTCCCACAACGAGTTAGTGAACTTGTCCGTCGGGTCGTACGCGCTCTTAATTTCAAAGTACTGCACCGCATTCGGATATGCTCGATGTAACTGATCGTCGGTCGCCCACGGCTGATACGGCAAATAGTATGTTCCTCCCACCGACAGCACCTCGTCGATCATCTGACGTGTCCACTCACCCACATGGCGTCGCGACGCTTCGTCGGTCCCCTGCTTGTAATACACGACGAACGCAAAACTTTCGGTGCGTGCCCATGCGAGCTTTGCTCCCGGATCAGGCAATGCGTGGCGGATTGAGACGTTGAGAATGTTCACGTCGTTGTCTATAAAGACCTTTTTCATTTTGGGTACCCACTCGTCGAACCGGTCGACCGGCACAAAATATTCCTGGAGCACATACGAGCTACCTCCGCGATCCTTCGGCTCGAGCTCGGCGATATCGTAACTCGCCTCGAAATTGCGGGTATGTATCAGGTGTTCAGCATAGATATACGGTTCGAGCACGTACTCGCGAATGAGGTTACCGAACGGCCATTCACTCATAACGACCCATGCCACACGCTCCTTCCAATAGTCCTGTTTGCGCGGAATGAGTCGGCCGGGAACAGTCGGTGACTGGTCGGTCTTGGACCAGGTAACAACAGACACGTGCTTGAATGCCGGCGGATACATATCGCCGTTCTCAAATAGAACATCGGGATTTGAACGGACGTGGTTTTTGAAGTACGCGAGATAATCCTCGGTATTGATCTTAGTCTGGGCTCGTTCGACATTCACATTGTCGGCGAGCTTGAGCGTCACATCCGTAATGACGCCGATCCCTCCCATACCGCCGATCGCGCTGTAAAAAATATCCGCATGGCTGGTGGGCGACGCTTCGACCACCGATCCGTCGGCGAGAACTATTTTGAAACTCTTTACACTGAGAATGATCGGCCCTAAACCGATGTACCGCCCGTGCACGTTGACCGAAAGCGACCCTCCGACTGTGAAATTCGAATAGGTCTGCATGATCATGATCGATAGTCCGTACGGGTCGATCGCATCCTGAATGTCACGCCACCGGGCGCCTGCCTGCACGGTCACCTCTTTACTTGTCGTCGAGATGGTCAGTATCTTGTTGAACTCACGCATATCGATCTGCACCGCCCGGGGCGACGCTGTCTCGCCCCCCATTGAGTTACGCCCGCCGCCGATGGAGACGTGGTCATGTGTTTTGACAGCCTCAACGATCTCTTCTGTTGTATGCGGCACGACGATCCCCTGTACATGCACCGGATAGAGCTCGGTTACATCGGTGACAATGTTCTGCTTTGTGTTTTCTGCCTCGCGCGCAAGTTTATCCGGGGTCGGATCCCCGTGAACACTGATTATAAGAAAAAGCAGTGCCACGAACGGAAGTGCGAGCAATACGGCACATGCAGCGAGTACGCGTCTGCGGGTTATGTGTCGCGATACGGCGTGCAGGTATGAGCGCAGCCGCGTCATGCTATTCGTTCGAAAGCGCGATCCTTTTCACGGAGTAATGCAGCGCAATGATTACCAACACGGTAATGCCGATATGGGGGCCGTTCAGAAGAATGTTCTGCACCACCCCCTGTCCGATCAATACCCCGTAGACTACGGTAAACAGCGCGTCGAGCGCGTAGTATCCGCCGATAGTCATGATGTATTTGACCGTCCATCGCGGCCCCGCGATGAGGGCAATAACGCCCGCGATACCTGAGAGGGCATGCGTTACATCGTCGATAAGCGATATCTTGAACAGCCCGAACATGAGCCACTCGTGAGCGACTGACGTGTCAACGAGTACACCCGGCACACGCTCGATCAGTACGATTCCGATAAAAAGGGCGCTGAGAAATGCAGCTACATATTGTGCGATCTTCATACAAATATTCTAGCCTACTTATCGAGCGCATCGGCAAGTGCCGCGTCGAACGCTGCGTAATCTTCGATCATCGGTATGTGGCCGACATTTTTGAGCGCAGTGAGCCGGATATCGGGAATGACCGGTAACAGCGCCTGTGCACCAGAGATGGGGGTCAGAGTGTCTTCCTCGCCCCAGATCACGCGCACCGGGAACGGCAGTATCTTATATGATGCGATATCAGTACTTTTGTATACGAGCGGGTCGAGTGTGTAATCGCGAACCCAGTCAGTAAGCCGCTCCGTCACGTAACGGAGGTTGAAGTAGCGCGTATAGAGATGTGCGAGATCACTATCGATGTGGTCGGTCACATGGACGAACGACTTGAGTCGCGAGAGCACGATCGAATCGCTATGAATCAGAAGCCCGACGACAAACACGCGAAGCGGCCCTATCTGCACAAGCGAGAACATCGGGACACGTTTGTCTTCTCCGATGTTCAACACGGCGTCAATCAGGATAAGTTTTTGTACCTTTTCCGGGTTCAGCATTGCGTATTCAGTCATCGGACCCCCTCCGTATGAGTGCCCCACAAGAATGAGTCGATCGAATTTTTTTGCATCCGCGAACGCTTTGATGCGGGCGGCCTGCGTGTCTCGGAAATAGTCCCGGCCTGGCGACGGCGTGCTGTAGCCGAACGGAGGAAGGTCGAGTGCAACGTAATTGTATTGTGCACTTCGCGCATTTTGTACATCGATGACTCGCTGCCATGTGCCGTTCCACGATGAAAGACCGCCGACGAAAATGACGGTGGTATCCGAACCGTTATTGATCTCGCTATACGCGTAGCGCTCATCGCCGACCGAAATGAACTGTGTCGTTTGCGGCGCGCTCAGGCGTGCAAATTTAGATTCTGTGTATGAAACATTGTAGGTATACAGACACAATAGACCGATATATACCGCAATCAGTACGAACAAAACTACCTGTACGGCCTTCTTAATCATGTTGCTACAGCGTAGCACTTTATGGATTTGGTTGTCCGCAAACATAGAATTTGCAGACGCTGCGCGTTTCTTCCATTGTTTTTGGGCGACTATCGAGGAATAGGCCAAGAGCTCGAAATAGGATGCCGTCGCATCATTTCTCCTCTCGGCCCTGCTCGCGTCGTCCCGCCTGCTGGCGGGTCCCGCGACGCTCGCTTTCGATTCCCGATAGTCTGCTCCAAAAAGCAGATTACAGAAACGCTGCGCGTTTCTTCCATTGTTTTTGGGCGACTATCGGGAATCGAACCCGAATCGAGGGCTCCACAAACCCTAGTGTTAACCGTTACACCATAGCCGCCATCGGCAAACAGAATGAGTTATAGCAGAATCGCGGCGTATTGGCGAGATTGGCTAGCGTGTCTCCTCGATCAACGGCACGCCGCCCGCTGTCCGCACGACGGTAAATCGTATACGACCCACGATCTGGCCGTGTTCCGTCAGCACATTCACCCGCCACGAACCCGGCTCGGGGTCATACTTTTCGGAGTACCCGCGGAATCCCCCGTCTCGTCCCCCGTGGATCGTGAACCGCACATCGGAGCGTGTCTCCCATACGTTCGTCACATCGTTAAAGTACTGCCATTGGTGACGCAACAGTGTTGAGAGTCCCGACGGAGCGAATACAGCCGTGAATACAAACACCTTCTCGCCGTCGGCCAAGTGAACTGTCGCAGGCGTACTGAGGTATCGCACCGGCCACGTTTTTCGCTCACCCTCTAAGGTGTATGTGCTTTCGGTACGTGACACAGCATGATAGACCCCTCCCTCCTTTAATGCGAGCGGAAGCGGCGGAATCAGGTTCGTGAAATACAACAGGTTAAACACGATAACGAGCGTGCCGAGCGAGCGACGGAGTGTCGGACGCGCGTCACGCACCCGTTCAGGAACGAGCACTTGCATGAAACCGAGAATCAAAACGATGATGAGCACGCTGAGCACGCCCGAGAAAAGAAACATGTACGGGCCGATCATTTTGAACACGAGCGGCAAGAAAAAAATCAGAAACGAATACAGTGCCGTAAAGTAAATCGAGATTTGGAACGGTAGTCTTTGGTACAACGAGCGGAACCGCTCGTTGCCGATCAATAAGAACGCAAGAACAAGCACGAAGACCCACGACAGCGCAATGCCGGCACTGCGGCTATACAGGCTCAGGTAGCCGGAGAAGAGAGCGCCGAAGAACAGCTGGATCACAACGGGCAAAAACGGCGCCACCCAAAGCAGCAGTCGATTCTGTGCCCTTCCGGATTCGATGTAGTTAATCGCGATGATCGCGACGAGCGCAAACACCAGATACGAGAGCAACAAAATGTTGCCGAAAATTACATCGACACGATTGAGAAGGACGTAGTTATCGAGCAAGAATCCGACCACAAGGGCGACCGGAGAAAGGTAGCGTTCGTACCAATGAATGAGCTCTTCGGTGCTTTTCGGCAGGTATTTGCGAATCATGTGTACCGAGATGATAGCAAACGCATCAATGAATCGGCGCGTAGCCGTCGGGATCGAACGATGCCGGATCAAGCCCCGTGAGCGGGTTGTACCCGCAGGCGTATGTCAGACAGTCCCGGAAGTACACACGGTTTTTGTCCCTGGCGTAGGAACCGGATGGCGTGACCTCGAACGTCTCGGTATCGGCACCATGTGGTAAGTACGTCAGTTTCGGAGAGCGCGTGAGCGCAGTGAGCTTCATATCGGGCCACGTGGGACCGGTAGAAAGTTCCGTTCGGATAAGTCCGGGCGGCGGTACTCCGTCGTATGTGATAACAGTGGTTTCTCCGCAGTCCGATTCGCCGCACTCTGTGTATACGCCCATACCCGGAGGGACCGTAAGGTCTGCATAGCGAATCCACTTCGGTGCCGGCTGCGCGACAGTTTGTATGGAAGTCGAAAAACGTTCTGTCGGTTTCCGAGGAGCACTTATACGTCGTTCGTTCCGAACGATACCGAACACTCCTGCTGCAAACAGAAGCACGCCGACAGCGACTACCGCGAACACATAGTTCGGCAGCGTATGCAGGGGCGACACAGAAGGCGGTGCTCCGGCAGGATCGAGCGGATTCATACAGGAATGATAGCAAGGGAAAGGCTGTGCTCGCGATTTTTTCCGGCTCTGCTATGATGCACGCGTCGCGCAGGTGGCGAAATTGGTAGACGTACTAC